>JBHJGV010000006.1:0-99490 GCA_050331455.1 Alphaproteobacteria bacterium | reverse complement strand
GAAGACGACCTCGACCTTTTCGTAGCGGCGCTTCAGGAAGAGGTAGAGCAGCATGTAGAAGCGCTTGGCGAGGTCCTTCTCGCGCTCGCCCATGGAGCCCGACACATCCATCAGGCAGAACATCACGGCGCGGGTCACCGGTTGGTCGAATTGTTCCAGGGCATTGTACTGAACATCAATGGGATCGATGAAAGGGATCCAGCGGCGCCGCGCCTCAAGCGTCTCCAGTTCCGCGATCAGACGCCGGCGCTCCGCATGGTCCGCCTCATTCGCATCGGCTTTGGACTCCAGCGCAAACAGCCGGGCTTTCAGCGTTTCCACCTCCTCCGCCTGGGGACGGCCCAGCGCGATGCGGCGGCCATAGGCGCGGCGCATGGTGCGGATGAGATTGAGCTGGCTGGGCGTGCCCGTGGGCGCAAGGCCCGCACGGCGCCAGATCGGCCGAGTCAGGTCCGGACTCGCTGTGTCGGCGAGGTTCGGCAGTTCCAGGCCGTCAAAGGCGATGTCCAGGATTTCCTCCTGGGACAGGGTAAAGGAGAAATCGTCTTCCCCGTCGCCCTGGTCGGAGGCGGCCTTGCCGCCGGCGCCGCGGCCCCCTTGCGGCTTGCGCAGGCGGTCGCCAACCTCGAATTCCTTGTTGCCGGGATGGACCGTGTCCTGGACGCCGCCCTTGGACGACAGGGAGAAGCGCGGCTCGGCTGTACCCTTGGCGGGAAGGGTGATGTTCTGGGAGGAGTCGAACTCCTTCAGGGAACGCCCCTTCATGGCCTCTTCGACGGCCGATTTGATCTGGGCCCGGGCCCTGCGGAGGAAACGCTGCCGATTGGCGAGGCTTTTGCCCTTCGGGTTCAGCCGCCGGTCGATGAAATGGGTGCCCATGAACCCTCCGCCTGAACGGTGATGATCCGTCCGTGGGGCGGGTTTCAACCCGCCAATGAAGCGATCCGCGAGCTCTGAAGCCGGTTGGACTCAAGGTGGCGGGTGACGACCCGCCCTACACGGAACGCACGATGGTCAACCCGCCTTGTTGACCCGCATATACCATTCAACGAGGCGGCGAACCTGGCGCTGGGTGTAGCCGCGGGCGATCATGCGTTCCACAAAGTCCGTGTGCTTGCTTTGGGTCTCGCTGTCCTTTTTGGACTCGAAGCTGATCACGGGCAGCAGATCCTCGACCTGGGTGAACATGCGCTTCTCGATCACCGTCCGGAGTTTCTCATAGGAGGTCCAGGAGGGGTTGCGCCCGCCATTCTGGGCCCGGGCCCGCAGGGAGAATTTGACGACTTCGTTGCGGAAATCCTTCGGATTGGCGATCCCGGCCGGCTTTTCGATCTTGGAGAGTTCCTGGTTCAGGGTGTCCCGGTCGAGGAGCTGGCCCGTATCGGGATCCTTGTAGTCCTGGTCCTCGATCCAGGCATCCGCATAGGCGATATAGCGGTCAAACAGGTTCTGTCCGTATTCCCCATAGGACTCCAGATAGGCCATCTGGATTTCCTTGCCGATGAACTCCGCATAGCGGGGCGCGAGGTCGGCCTTGATGAATTCCAGATACTGACGTTCCTGGTCCTCGGGCATCTGCTCGCGCCGGATGGCCTGTTCCAGTACGTACATGAGATGCACAGGGTCCGCGGCCACTTCGGGCGTGTCGAAATTGAAGGTCTCGGAAAGCACCTTGAAGGCGAAGCGGGTGGACGTGCCTCGCATGCCCTCGTCGACGCCCGCCGCATCCCGGTATTCCTGAACGGATTTGGCTTTGGGATCCGTGTCCTTCAATTTTTCCCCGTCATAGACCCGCATTTTGGAATAAAGGCCGGAATTCTCGTGGGGCTTCAGGCGTGTCATGACGGAAAAGCGGGCCAGCATGCGCAAGGTTTCCGGCGCGCAGGCGGCGGCGCCCAGTTCGCTTTCCCGCAGCAGCTTGTCGTAGATGCAGGTTTCTTCCGTGACCCGCAGGCAATAGGGCACATTGACCACGCAGATGCGGTCGAGGAAGGCCTCATTGTTCTTGTTGGCCTTGAACAGGGACCATTCCGCCTCGTTGGAGTGGGCCAGAAGCGTACCCTGGAACGGGATCGGGCCCAGGGCCTCCGTCCCGATATAATTGCCTTCCTGGGTGGCCGTCAGCAGGGGATGCAGCACCTTGATCGGTGCCTTGAACATCTCCACGAATTCCAGCATGCCCTGGTTCGCCCGGCACAGACCGCCGGAAAAGGCGTAGGCATCCGGATCGCTCTGGGCGAAATGCTCCAATTTGCGGATGTCCACCTTGCCCACCAGGGTCGAGATGTCCTGGTTGTTCTCGTCCCCCGGCTCAGTCTTGGCCAGGGCGATCTGACGCAGCTTGGAAGGACGCAGACGGACGACCTCGAAGCGGGAAATGTCGCCGCCGAATTCCTCGAGCCGCTTCACAGCCCAGGGCGACATGATCCCCGTGAGGCGGCGGGCCTCGATGCCGTATTTGTCGCCGAGCAGATTGGCCATGGGCCCCGTGCGGGGGAACAGGCCCAGGGGGGATTCAAAGACCGGGCTGATCTGGTCGCCGGCCTTGAGGACGTAAATGGGATGGACCTCCATCAGGTCCTTCAGCCGTTCCGCAAGCGAGGATTTACCGCCGCCGACGGGGCCGAGCAGATACAGGATCTGGCGGCGTTCTTCCAGGCCCTGGGCGGCATGTTTGAAATAGCCCACGATCCGCTCGATCGTGTCCTCCATGCCGAAAAAGCCGTCAAAGGCCTTGTAGGTCTTGATGGTGCGGTTGAAGAAGATCCTCGACAGGCGGGGATCCTGGGCCGTATCCACATGAACGGGCTCGCCAATGGCTTTGACCATGCGCTCCGGCGCGCTGGCTACCATCATGGCATCGTCCCGGGCGCCCAGCAGGTAATCCCGCAGGGACATGGCGTCCTGTTTTTCCCGGGCATAGGTTTCGGAAAAGAGGTCGAATACGTCCAGATCCGTCGTCATGGGTCGTCCTCCTCCACACCGGATCCGTCGCTCGTGCGCTCGGGGATCCGCCGTATACGCCGCACATCAAGGCATCCACCATCCGCTGCGCAGATTAGGTTGACGCCGGTTAATGGCTCGAAAATGGCAGGCGTCGGACGATTTCCAGATTCCGCCTGCGACCAATGCACAAGGGCGTGTCCTGCCGGGACGGTTCCGTGATCGGCCTAATGCGGTGCAAAGCGGTGATGCCGCGCTGCGGCAGAGGGCAAGGGCCCGTCCCCGTGGACTTTCACGGGGCTGAATAAATTCCTAAAGACGGTTGGCCGGTTTCGTTTCCAAAGCGAACAGGGTCATGCCGCGGCGCCCGTGGCGGGACAGCCGGGCCTGGCGTCCCGCGCCCGTCTCGCCGGCGCAACCGCGCATGGGACGCGCCGAAATGCCAGGGCGCGGGCCCGTTTCGAGGGGCTTTACCGCAAAGCGGACGAATTCTGGCACGGACTTCGCCTTATTCCCCCGTAGTTTGGAACTCGGGTCGCCGAGTGTTCCATATCGGGATGGCAATCATCCCGGATGAAACGCGTCGGCCTCGCCCGCCCGCCGCCGGTGTCCACCCGGAGGCGTGCCGGGCCGGGCCGCATCGCTTGGTCGGGAAGAGGTGAAGAGATGATCACAGTTCGTCGGGCCGTTGTGGAAGACGCCGCCGCGATGGGGGCGCTTTATGTCCGCGTCTGGCAGGACGTCTATCCCGGGATCATTCCCAACGAGACCCTGCTTGCCATGTGCCCGGCCGTGGCATCGGAACGCTGGGAAGCGGCTATCCGGGCCGCCGGCGGCCGGCGCGGCGCCCGCGTGGTCGAGGCCGGCTCTGCGCTGGCGGGGATCGGCAATTTCGGTCCGAACTGGGATCTCGACCTCGCCTTTGATGGGGAAATCTTCACCCTCTATGTGGATCCGGACCATATCGGCCAGGGCGCCGGAGCCGCGCTGTTGTCGGACATGTTCGCCACGTTGCTCGATGCCGGCATGTCGTCGGCCCTGGTCTGGACCCTGTCCCTCAGTCCGCACCGCTTTTTCTACGAGGCCATGGGTGCCAAGCGGGTGGCGCGCAAGATCGAGCGGATCGCGGGCATGCCCGTGGAACTGTCCGCTTACGGCTGGTCCGATCTCGGTGCTGTCCTGGGGCGCTATCCGCCGGTCCGCACGTCGCGGCTCACGAAGGATGCCTCCGACAATGGCCTCGCATCCCAGGCGGGGCCCCTGGCCTAACCAGAACGCAACCCCTCTTTCACGTGTTAAAGGGGGCTAAATCGGATACTTTCAGGCCCTTTCCTGGTACATCTGTTGTGTCCGAGGGGTTCGCGACTCCTTGGCCACAACTTTTGTTTTAGGGAGGTGCTCGATGAAAATGTACGCCAAGAGTGTGGTCGTCGACGACCAACAAAAAGCTTTGGATTTCTACACAAAAACACTGGGATTTGTTGTCAAGCACGATCGTCCTGCCGGGGCGTATCGGTGGCTGACGGTTGTGTCGGCAGAAGAGCGCGACGGCGTGGAGCTGTTACTGGAACCCAACGCCCACCCTGCCTCGCGTGCGTTCCAGGAAGCCCTCGTGAAAGACGGCATTCCGTTTACTGCGTTCAGCGTCGATGACATCGAGGCCGAGGTGAAACGGCTTGAGGCCGCCGGAGTCGTGTTCACGCAACGCCCCGTGAAAGCCGGCGATGCCACCATCGCTGTTTTCAACGATACCTGCGGCAACCTGATCCAGTTAATCCAGCCGGACGCTTAGGGCTTCGGCTCTCACTCGCCCCGGCCCCGGCCGCCGACAACGGCGAGGGCCGCCGAAATGACGGCCACCAGACCCAGCATGATGGGCGCGTCGGATGTCGTGTCATGGAGGGCATCGACGATCGCGAACCCGACGGCGGCTGCCAGGGCCGCCGCGGCGATCGTAATCAGAAAGCTTCGCCGGTTGAAACGCATGGTCAGCCTCGTTTCGTTCGCCCGTCCCATCGGGTTCACAAAAATAGGGCCATGGGGGCAGGAACGCCGTTCAGTCCCCGGCGGCTCCATCATCCGCCGATGATTCGCTATCCTGCGCCGGGATGAAGGATTTAATCAACGCCCGCGCCTCCGGGGCGTTCCAGTCCGCCGGACCCATATAGCGTCCGACCTCCCGTCCGCGCTCGTCGATCAGCACCGTTGTGGGCAGCCCCGTGGCCTCGAGACCGACGCCGATCTTCGTGCTCGGGTCCCGGTAAAGGGTCAGGGAGGAAAGGCCCAGACGGTCGAAAAAGGCCTTGGGCTTGTCCGGTCCCCCCCGGTCGATGCTGATCGTGACCACTTCGAAACGCTCTGATCCCAAACTGTCCTGGAGCGCATCGAGGGTCGGCAGTTCCTCGACACAGGGCGCGCACCAGGTGGCCCACAGATTGACCAGGATGGTGCGCCCTTCGAAATCCGCCAGGGTGAGATCTGTTCCCGTTTCATCGACAAAGCCGGATGTGTTGACGGGAATGGGGTTCGTCTGAAACTGAAACCCAGCCATTTCGCCGGTCGCGAGGTGCCGCGCCGGGTCCCCGCTTTTCAAAAGCGTGGCCATGGCGAGGACGATGGCAAAGCCCCCCACGGTGCCTGCGAGCATGAGCCCGAAAAGCTTGAGCCGGTCCATGACCCCTGATCTCCTCTTCGCGAATGCGCAACTCTCTGCGTCGGTCCGCCGCGCCGCCGGCCCAGCCTGAATGGATGTCCCCATGACTGATCGCACCGACCCGCCCATCGGACCGACCGGCGACCACCCGGGTCATAGCATGTGGGGTGGACGGTTTGCGGCGTCTCCTTCTGTTCTTATGGAGGAGATCAACGCCTCGATCGATGTGGACAAGCGTCTCGCCCTGCAGGATATCGCCGGCTCCCAGGCCCATGTGGACATGCTGGCCGCCTGTGGGATCGTCGCCGACACGGATGCCCGGGCCATCCGGACCGGGCTGGACCGGGTTCGTGAGGAGATCCTGGCAGGGCGTTTTGCCTATTCCAGGGCACTTGAAGACATTCACATGAATATCGAGGCGCGGCTGAAGGAACTGATCGGACCGGCCGCCGGGCGGCTGCATACCGCCCGGTCGCGGAACGACCAGGTGGCGACGGATTTGAAGCTGTGGGTCAGGGATTGGCTCGACGCCGTGGACGGGGCGATTGCCCGGTTCCAGGCCATCCTTTTGGATCGCGCGGCCGAGCACCGGGACACGGTCATGCCCGGCTTCACCCATCTGCAGCCGGCACAGCCCGTCACCTTCGCCCACCATTGCCTCGCCTATGTGGAAATGGCCGAACGGGATCGGGGACGGTTCGCCGATGCACGCCGGCGGCTCAACGTTTGCCCCCTGGGCTCGGCGGCCCTCGCCGGCACGTCCTTTCCCATCGACCGGCACGGCACGGCCTTGGCTCTGGGCTTTGACGGCCCAACGCGCAACAGCCTCGACAGCGTATCGGACCGGGATTTTGCCCTTGAGGCGATCGGTGCGGCCGCCATCGGCGCCATGCACCTGTCCCGGCTGGCCGAGGAGGTGGTGTTGTGGTCCGGTCCGGCCTTCGGCTTCGTCAGTCTGCCCGACAGTTTTTCCACCGGCTCCTCGATCATGCCCCAGAAACGCAATCCGGATGCGGCGGAACTGGTCCGTGCCAAGACGGGCCGCATTGCAGGTGATTTCCAGACCCTTCTGATGGTCATGAAGGGGCTGCCGCTCGCCTACTCGAAAGATATGCAGGAGGACAAGGAGGCCGTGTTCGACGCCCTCGACGCCTATGCCCTGTCGCTCAAGGTGATGACCGGCATGATGGAAAGCCTGACCGTCCATCCGGCGGCCATGGCGGCGGCAGCGGGCGGCGGCCATGCCACGGCGACGGATCTTGCCGACTGGCTCGTGCGGGTTCTCGGTCTGCCCTTCCGGGAGGCTCACCATGTCACGGGCCGCATCGTCGCCCTGGCCGATGCACAAGGGGCATCCCTCGCCGACCTGCCCCTCGCCGACTACCAAAGCGTAGAGCCGCGTATCACACGGGACGTTTTTTCAGTGCTGAGCGTTGAACGGTCCGTGGCCAGCCGCACAAGTTTCGGCGGCACGGCCCCGTCGGTCGTCCGCAATCAGATCGCCTGGTGGCTGACCCGATTGGGCCATGGGCGCCAGGAGCTGTCGGCCGCATCGCTCGGCCCGTCACGCAATGCACGATGATAAGGACTGTCCCGATGCCGCCCGGCGCCGCGCCGGACCCCGTCAAATCAGGATGGTGAGCCGAGCCCATGCGTCAGGCTTCGGCGATGAGCCGTTTCAGGAGAACCGCTGATGGAACCCACACAAGCAAGCCGGCTTGGCCGCCCCTTGCGGGCGGGCCGTTTCGTTTCGACAGGCAGGCTCCTCTTCAGCCTAGCCCTCCTGGGGATCGCCGCAGCTTGCGGCATCCGGGGGGAGCTTGAGCCGCCACGGGGCGTTGAGGACCAACCGGAGCCGGATCAAGTCACAAGCTACTGATCGGCCATGTCGAGCGATCCGTCAGGTTACGGGCACCGGGCTCAGGCCCTGGTGACGGGGGTCCCGCATGGGCGGCGTCAGCACCGCCTCGGGGGCACTCAGCAGATTGCGCCGGCCCGCGGCCTCTTCGATCATGGCATCGACCATGGTGTTGATGTCCCGGCTGCTGCGGGGAAACCACGATACGTCCTGGTCCCAGGTGCTGTGGTCGATGCCGATCGCGTCGAGCAGAAAGGGGACGTTTTCTTTAAGCTTCCGGCGAGGACTGATCCGGGAGCGGTGAAATTTCTGGGCAACCGAAAAGGCCTGCGCGAGGCTCTGGGGCTCCACAAAATCCGCCCACGGCGTATCGGCCAGCAGGTCACGGTACCAGCGGGCGGCATGGCGCCAGCCCGGCTGGCGGTTTTGCGACCAGGGTTTGGTCGATGTGTAGTGCTCGATAAACGCTTTCCGACGGCCGCCGAACAGCAGATAGAACTCGTGCAGGTTCCAGCGGGGGTCGAGCGGCGTCCAGTGGCCGTGCAGGGCATGGTTCAGCGCGTCCTGATCGGGCGCCTCATAGCACCGGTCCGGGTGGGTTTCGAGGAATCGCCGGGCCGCGCCCAGATAGTCCTGGGCCAACATCTGGGGCCAGTCGAAGACCATCACACCGGACTGGAGATAGGGCCCATCCTGCCCGAGCATCAGGTCGCGCCGGCGCCGGTAGATATGGCCGGTGACGTAATAGATGAAATCATGCACGGCAGCGGCCGGCCGGCCCCTCAAATCCGTGGACAAAAGGGGCGCGAGGGGCGCTCGCACCCGTGTATCAGCATCGAGATAAATCAGCCGTCCCACCCGCTCGTCGAACAGTCGATCAAAATAGAGACGCAGATAGGCCGCGCGGGTCCAACGGCTGTTGATGGTGAAAATCTCGTCTGCAAAGTCGACCTCGATGACCCGGACAGGCAGGGTCCGCGCCTGAAAGAACCGCCTGGCATGTTCGACATCGGCCTTGTCAACATCGCACAGCACGAGCGTTAGATCGGCCGCATCCGCATGGGGAAGGTGCTGCGCCGTCGAAACCAACTGACAGCAGGCGGCGGGCAGGTAAGTACGGTCCGACACAGTGACGATGGTGGGCTTGCTTTGCGGTTGGGTGCGTCCTGTCACGCGTCGACCTCCTGTTCACGAATAGGTATTGGAACGGCACGGAGCGGATCCGATACGGGCAAAAATTTCTTGATTCGAGACACGGCGAAATCGTGCTGTGCTATTTGTGGACATTCATTTAGGTGCCGGCCTGTCAAAGGCTGGACACCCATTGTTGTTCACTGAATTTCAGGGAAAGATCGATGACCAAATTTTGGCAAAATGCGGCACGCCTGATGAACAGTTGGTATCTTTATTCGCCAATTTTGAAACAGCACTGCGAGAAGCACTCGTAAACGTGCGGGGTTTTGAGCGCCCCGTCATTCGACCACCTGGAAGCGCTTGCGGTCGAAAACGCGCAGCACGGTGGGCAGATCGTGTCCCCGTTTCAGGACCAGACCGGTCGCGGCGATCACCGCATAGGCACCCTGGCGCCGGGCGAGTTTCGGCCGTTTTTCGATGCGGTAAAGGGGCATTTCGCTGCTTCGGCGGAAGACGCTGAAGATGGCGGCCTCCCGTGTGCCGTCGATGGCGTAGTCCCGCCATTCGCCCGACGCGACCATGAACCCGTAGAGACGCAAAATGGCGTCAAGTTCCTGGCGCTGAAAAAAGATAATGTCCGGCTGGGGCCGGGCCGCAACCGCATGCGCCGCGTCCGGTGATGAATCTGCCTTGTCCATCAAGGAATCATGGCCCGATCGGAGGGGGCGCGCAATCCTTGTCTTCCCGGGCCTGCGCTGCCGCTGTTTTTGCCGAATGCGGGTCTGCGCGGGTCCGTGAGCCAAGTCACGAAATGGTCCCTTTCCAGTCAAGGACACGCCCCAAAGCCCGAGCAATTTACTATCGTTGGCGGTTCGGACCGGGAGATACTCCGGCTTTGAATCTCAGCCCCCCAGCCCCCACCGGGGTGTCTTGTCAACTGGCCCGGGCCGTCAACACCCCTTCCTCAACGATCTTTCGGAATGCTGTGGCGCTCTACTGTGCCGGGTCTGGTCGCGCCGTGATTGGCGGACCGACGATCGACACGTGGTAATCGGCGGCAATGTCTTCGATCCGGCCCAGATCCTTGGGCATTTCCAGGCCCTCAACCGCTGCGAAAAAGCCCTCGAACCCACCCGGCGTGAATGTCGCCAGGATGCGGGCCCCGCCCTTTGATGTGACGACGAAGCCAGCTTTCATCCCTTTTTCACAAAGGTTGTCTCACCGGGACCGAGACGGGTGCGCACACCGTCTATTTCCAGCTCGATCGTTCCGTCCAGCACATGAAACAGTTCGACCGCGTCATGATGGACATGACGGGGCGGTGCCTCCCCGAAAGGAAAATCCGTCACGACGGCGCCGACCGCCCCGCCCGTGTCCTCATTTTCGATCTGGATGTAATAGACGTGGTTGTTCCACGCCACCACCTGCTTGGCTGGGATGGATGAGGGGCTGCCCTGTCCCACTTCGTGGGACCCAGCCGGCCCGGCGACGACCAGCATCCACAGTCCGCTCAATCCGAACAGAGAATATCGGAACGCTTTCATGGTGACCTCGAAATCGGAGATGATCCGGTGCAAGAGTATCATCCCGCCTGTTAAGGTATTCCCAAAAGGTCTCCGCAACATCGATGCGCGGTCTGCCATCATTTGCGGGATGGTCCGGCGCCGGGCACAAGACGGGCCCGCCGCTTCGCGATACCATCGGTCGCATCGTGACCCGTGCCACGCGGCGCGCTCCTGACGCTTCGCCGGGCCTGCACGAGCGGAACCGCCGCTTGGTCTCCGCCGTCGCGCGGAGCGCGGCATGCGGTCGGACGGCAACAAGGGGAGAAAACCCATGACGGCACGGCTCAAAGGGCGGGCAGCGATCGTGACGGGCGCAGGATCCGGGATCGGTGAGGCGACGGCGCGGCTCATCGCGGCGGATGGAGGCCGGGTGCTCGCCGTGGATCTGCCGGCGAGCGGCGTCGCCGAGACGTTCCTGAACGCCGACTCTATTGAGCCGTTTCCCCTCGACATCACTGGGGAGGACGCGCCGTCATCCATCATCGGTGCCGCATTGGAGCGGTTCAGCCGGCTCGACATTCTCGTCAACAATGCCGGCATCGGGCATAGTGCCCTAGTCGAGACCCATACGGATGAAGACTGGGACCGCGTCCTCGGCGTCAATGTCCGGGCCCCGTTCCGTCTTGCCCGGGAGGCCATTCCCGCCCTCAAGGCCTCGCCCGCCGGCCGCATCGTGAATGTGGCCTCGGTCATTGCCGAAGGCACCGATTATGGACTTGCGGCCTATTGCGCGGCCAAGGCCGGTGTCGCAGGCCTGACCCGGACTCTCGCCCTTGAACTCGGCAAGTTCGGGATCACGGCCAATTACGTCCTTCCGGGGGCGATCCTGACCGGAATGACGCGGGACAGCTTTGCCCGGGATGACGTGGCCGAGGTCTGGGCCAGGAAATCGGCACTGCGCCGGCTCGGCGCGCCGGAGGACGTGGCCCGGGGTATCGTTTTTCTGACGACGGACGAGGCGGCGTTCATCACGGGGCACGGCCTCAATGTCGACGGCGGCCTCATGCTGCGGGTCTGAGGTTCGGGCGGACCGGCTCCGTCCACCCCGGCGAGGCTCCTCTTGAGGAGCGCCCGCCCTCAGGGTGCTTGAGTTTTGCGGTGCGCTTTTCTATGTACCCTGCGGGTTACACCTGAAGTCTGTTTTCCAGGACCTTCGAACACGCTGTTGAATGGGTGGGTCATGACCAAGCCAGAAACGACGCCTGCCTCCGCGCAAGCCGCCAGCAAACCCCTTGTCGAGATCGAAGGCCTCGTGAAAGAGTTCGGCCCTTTCCGTGCGGTGGACGGTTTGAGTTTTTCCGTGTCCAAAGGCGAGGTGCTGGGCTTTCTCGGGCCGAACGGCGCAGGCAAATCCACGACCATGAAGATGATCACCGGCTTCCTGGCGCCCACCGCCGGGCGGATCCATGTCGCCGGTTTCGATCTCGCCGACGACCTGCTGCCGGCCCAGGGATGCATCGGCTATCTGCCCGAGGGCGCGCCGGCCTATCCGGAGATGACGCCCCGGCAATATCTGGAATTCATTGCTGAAATCCGCGGCGCGCGGGGCGCCGAAGTGGCCGAGAAAGTGGAGACCGCCGTGGCGCGGACCCAACTCGGTGCCGTCCTGGAGCAGCCCATCGAAACCCTGTCCAAGGGCTTCAAGCGCAGGGTCGGCCTCGCCCAGGCCATCCTCCACGATCCCCCGGTGCTGATCATGGATGAGCCCACCGACGGCCTCGATCCCAACCAGAAACATGCGGTTCGCGACCTCATTGCCGAAATGTCCGCAGACAAAGCGATCATCATCTCCACGCACATCCTTGAAGAGGTGGAGGCGGTCTGCACCCGGGCGATCATCATCGATCGCGGGCGGATTGTCGCGGACGGGACACCGACCCAGCTCAATGCGCGCTCGCGCTACCACAACGCCGTCACGGTGGTGGTCGACTCCGATGCGGCCGGCCGAACGATGGCCGTTTTGGAAAGCGTCACGGGTGTCGACATAATCGAGGAGGTGCGGGACGCTGACGGCACCGTCCGCCTGACCGCATTTCCGAAAAAGCCGGAGATGCATCTCGCCGGGCCGGTGGGTGCGGCGCTTGACGCCGACGGCGTCAATGTCCGTGCCCTGCATGCCGAGCCGGGTCGTCTCGACGATGTCTTCCGTGCCGTGACCACATCCGATGCCGCGCCCGAAAGCACCGCTTCCGGCGCCGCCACCGCAGCCTGAGGGGGCAGACGCCATGAACCAGATCATGCCGATTTTCCGGCGGGAGCTGGCCGGCTATTTCGCCACGCCGCTCGCCTATGTGTTCATCGTGATTTTCCTGTTCACGATGGGCTCCTTCACCTTCTATCTTGGCGGGTTTTACGACCGGGGCCAGGCGGATCTCGAGACCTTTTTCGGCTTCCATCCCTGGCTTTACCTGTTCCTGATCCCCGCCGTTTCGATGCGTTTGTGGGCGGAGGAACAAAAATCCGGTACGCTGGAATTGCTAATGACCCTGCCCGTGCCGGTCTGGGCCGCGGTGGCGGGGAAATTCCTGGCCGCCTGGGCCTTTGCCGGCATCGCTCTGTCGCTGACCTGCCTGATGTGGCTGACGGTCAATTATCTCGGTGATCCGGACAATGGCGTGATCTTCGCCTCCTATCTCGGCAGCCTGCTGATGGCCGGGGGATATCTCGCGATCGGCTCCTGCATCTCCGCCATGACCAACAATCAGGTCATCGCGTTCGTGGTCTCGGTGGTCATCTGTTTCCTGTTCACGGTGAGCGGCCTGCCCCTGGTGCTGGACTTTTTCAGCGGCTGGGCGCCCCAGGCCCTGGTGAACACCATCGCGTCCTTCAGCTTTCTCGGCCATTTCGAGTCGATCACCAATGGGGTGATCGACATGCGCGATGTGGTCTTTTTCGCCAGCCTCATCATCCTCTGGCTGACCATCAACACGCTGGTCCTCGATCTGAAAAGGGTGGGCTGATCCCATGGCGTCGGAGATTACCAAGACCCCAATGGCGGAACCGACCCGGCTCGACGCCCGGTCCGCGACCGCCGTCACCATCTCGCTTCTGGTCGTTCTGTTCCTGGCGGTCAATCTGATCTCGAATGTCGGTCTGCGGAACGCTCGGGTCGACCTGACCGAGAACAGCTTGTTCACCTTGAGCGAGGGCACCCTCAACACCATCCGCACGCTCGCAGAACCGGTGCACCTCCAGTTTTTCTATTCGGAGAAGATCGGGGCGGATTATCCGACCATCCGCGCCTATGCGAGCCGGGTGCGCGACCTGCTGGAGGAATACGAGACCCGGTCCGGCGGGAATATCCAGCTCGACGTGATCGAGCCCGAGCCGTTTTCGGAGTCGGAGGATCTGGCCAGTGCCCACGGCCTGACCGGCGCCCAGACCCAGGGCGGCGACATGCTGTTTTTCGGCCTCGTGGGCACCAATGCCATCGACGGCAAGGAGGTTATTCCGTTCTTTGCCCAGGAGCGGGCGCCGTTCCTCGAATACGATCTGACCGAACTCATCTACAAGCTGAACACCCTTGAGAAGCCAAAGCTGGGTGTGCTGAGCAGCCTGCCGCTCGAGACTGGACCCGGCGGCATGCAGGCCCTGCTCCAGGGCAATTCCCAGCCGCTGATCCTTTATCAGCAGCTGCAGGAGCGGTTCGACATCGAAACCCTTCCCGACGCCTTCGACCGGGTCCCCGAAACCGTCGACATCCTGCTCATCGCCCATCCCAGGCCGCTGACCGAAGAGACGCTCTACGCCATCGACCAGTTCGTGTTGCGCGGCGGGCGGGCTCTGGTGTTCGTCGATCCCCAGTCGGGCTTTGCCAATCAGGGCAATCAGTTCGGCCAGCAGGCCCCCGGCGGTCCGCCGGAAAGCTCCGACCTTGGACCGTTGCTGGAGACCTGGGGCGTGAAATTCGACCCGGGCAAGGTGGTCGGCGATCTGGAAAACGCCCAGGTGGTTGGGACACAGATCCAGGGTCGCCAGGCGCGGGCGTCCTATCCCATCTGGCTCGGCCTCGAGAGCGGCGATGTGGATCCGGATGATCTGGTGACGGCTGATATCGAAAGCCTGAACCTTGCCACCGCCGGCCATTTGGAAATTCTGGAGGATGCGGCCACGACCGTGCGGCCTTTGGCGCTGTCCTCCAGCCAGAGCATGCTGTTCGACCGGCTCGAAGTGGCCTTCCAGCCCCAGCCGGAGGACCTGCTTCGCAAATTCGTGGAGACCGGCACGCGCTACACCCTGGCGGTGCGCATCACGGGAACGGCGTCTTCCGCCTATCCCGACGGCGCGCCCGGCGCCGTGGATCCTGAGGTCACGCCCGGCGCCGAAGCGGACAGCGATGGGGCGCAGACGGATGGGGCCGACGGGGAGGCAGCCGGCGAGGGCAAGGCCGATGCGGACAAGGCTGATGCGGATGCGGACCGTGGGGACGACACGGATCCCGACCCCATGCCGGCACACCGGGCCGCGTCCGACGGTCCGATCAATGTGATCGTGGTGGCGGACGCCGACCTGTTCGATGACCGGTTCTGGGTGGTCGAACAGAATCTGCTGGGCCAGCGCCTCGCCATTCCGACCGCGGACAATGCCAATTTCGTCGTCAACGCGGTGGACAACCTGACCGGTTCCAACGACCTCATCTCCTTGCGCAGCCGGGCAAGCGGAGAGCGGCCTTTCACCGTCGTCGAAAATATGCGCCGCCAGGCGGAAGGGCGTTATCTCGCCCGCGAGCAGGAGCTGATGCGCCGCGTGGAGGCCACCGAAGCCCGGCTCGCCGAACTGGAGGGCCAGCGCGATCCCACGGATCCCGATGCGGTGGCCCTTTTGTCCCCGGAGCAGCAGCGCCTCGTGGAACAGTTCCGCCAGCAGATGATCGAGGATCGGCGGGAGTTGCGCTCGGTGCAGCGCTCGCTGCGGGCCGATATCGAAACCCTTGGCGGCGTGCTCGCTTTCATCAATATCGCGCTCGTGCCCCTGGTGCTCACCGTGGTTGCCATTGCGCTGGCCCGGATGCGCCATAAAAGGCGGGCCGAGCGCCTGAGAACGGGAGGCCGATAATGGCGGAGTTCCTTGGCGGCTATGATCGCCGCACCCGGCGGGTGATCCTTTTGGCCGGCGCGGCCGGTCTTGCGGTGCTTGGCGCCGTCGCTACCCTCGGCAGCACGACGGAGCGCGAGGCGCCGGCGTTCGAGCGCCGCGCTTTTTTCCCGGACCTGACGGGCCAACTCCGGTCCGTTGCCAAGGTCGAAATCGTCAGTGTCGATGGCACGGTCACCATCGAGCGGGACGGAGACGGGGTCTGGATCGTTCCGGAGAAGGACGGCTATCCGGCCGATATTCGTCCCTTGCGCGAAGTGTTCGAAGGCTTGCGCAGTCTCGACATTCTGGCGCCCAAGACCGCCAACGCCGGCTGGCACAGTCACCTGGACCTGAAAGCGCCCGAGCGGGACGGCAAGGCGGTGAAGCTGCGTCTGACCGATGCGGAAGGCGGCGAGATTGCCGCTCTTCTCGTCGGCAAGGAGGACGAAACCGGCGAGGTCTCGGGGCGCGATCGATTCCATGCCCGCCGGCCCGGCGAAAACCAGACTTGGCTGGTCACCGGCCGTGTGGCGCGGGACACGGATCCGGCCTCCTGGCTGGACACCCGGCTGGTCGAGGTGGACCGGGAAGCGGTGCGCAGCGTCGAGGTGACACCGGCCGAAGGACCGGCCTACCGTGCCAGCCGCGCCGATCGGCGAACGCCCGATTACACCCTCGATGCCATTCCGGAGGGGCGAGAAACCCGTTCTCCATTCATCATCAACGGGGTGGCCGGCGCCATTGCCGGGCTCACCTTCGAGGATGTGATGGCGCGGGACGATCTGACGACGGACGGCGCGGCGGAGCCGGACCCGGTCGCGACGGCCATTTATCGCACGTTTGACGGTCTGGTGGTCGAGGTCACCCAATTTGAGGAGGGGGCGGAAGAGGGCAGCGATGCCCCGGCGGAACGCTGGGTCACGCTGGCCGCGCGGGCCGAACCACCCGCACCCCCTGCCGAACCGGACGCCGCCGACGCACAAGGCGAAGACGAGACCGCAGCCTCTACCGATGACCCCGCGCCGGAGGGGGATGATCCCGCTGCGCCAGAAAAAGCGCCCCAGACCGGGGTCATCTCCGCCGAAGTCGGCGCCCTGGTGAACCGGATCAACCGCCTCGCCGAGGGGCGGGTCTTCCGGCTTGCCTCCTACACGGCGGAACAGATGGCCAAGCCCTTGGACGAACTGCTCACGCCCACCGACACCGTGGGTGAAGGGACCGAACCCGCGCCAGGCGATGGCCAGGCCGACGCCGACGCCCCCGCAGGCGATCGTGGCCCCGCAGGCGATCGTGCCCCCACAGACGATACTGGCGACGCGGTCGACGGGGCGGGGCAGCCCGACACATCCACGCCCGGCGAGAACGAAGCGCAAGAGGCCGAGGATCCGGAGCAGCCGGAGCGCGACGGCGGGACCGATCCCGAGGATCCGGACGGGCGCTAAGCCGCCCGTCGCGCCTTCCCCGTCGAACACCATGTCATGACAAGAAGAGGGTTTCTCCGATGAGCGAGAGCGAAGCCACTGTCGAGACCGGAGGCGAGGCCAGCGAAAAGCATGTCTTCCAGGCTGAGATTTCGCGCCTGTTGAAGCTGCTGATCCACTCCGTCTATTCGGAAAAGGATGTTTTCCTCCGGGAGCTGATTTCCAATGCGTCCGATGCTTGCGACAAGCTCCGCTACCTTGCCCTGACGAGCCCGGACCTGACCGGCGGCGATACCGACTTGCGTATCGAGCTGCGCGTCGATCCGAATGCCCGGATCCTGACCGTCGCCGATAACGGCATCGGCATGGACCGGGACGACCTCGTTACCAATCTCGGCACCATCGCGCGGTCCGGCACGGATGCTTTCCTCGGCGCCCTGTCCGACGACGGGGCCAAGGATGTCAGCCTGATCGGTAAGTTCGGCGTCGGTTTCTATGCCGCCTTCATGGTGGCGGACAAGGTCCAGGTGCTCAGTCGCAAAGCGGGCGAAGAAGGCGTTTGGCTTTGGGAGTCCGACGGCATGGGCGCTTTCACGGTGACCCCGTCGAGCGATGACGGTCAGCTTCTGTCGGGCCGCGGCACGGCCATCCGCCTGCATCTGCGCGCGGGCGAGGAGACTTATGTGGATGCGGGCACCTTGCGCCGCGTGGTGAAGACCTATTCGGACCATGTCTCCTTTCCCATCAGCCTGCGCACTCCGGAGGAAGATGCAGGCTCTGAGCCCTCCGAGGATACGGCCGCAGACGATGAAACCGGACCGGGCGAGGCGACCGAAGAAATCCTCAATGACGGCAAGGCCCTGTGGACCCGGCCGAAATCGGATATCACGGAAGAGCAGTATGCGGAATTCTATCGCCATGTGAGCCATGGCTTCGACGCCCCCTGGAAAACGATTCATTACCGGGCGGAGGGGCGTCACGAATTCACGGCGCTGTTGTTCGTGCCCTCCATGCAGCCTTTTGACCTTTTCGAGGCCGAGCGCAAGGGCAAGCTGAAGCTCTATGTGAACCGGGTCTTCATCACGGCAGAGGCGCCGTTCCTCCCGCCTTATCTGCGCTTCGTGCGCGGCGTCGTCGACTCCAGCGACATCCCCCTGACCATCAGCCGGGAAATGTTGCAGAACAACCCCCTCGTGAGCGCGATCGGCTCCAGCCTGACCAAGAAAGTGCTCGGTGAACTGAAGACCTGTGCCGAAAAGGAGCCGGAGCGTTACGTGGAGTTCTGGGGCACCTTCGGACAAGTTCTCAAGGAAGGTCTCTATGAGGACCGGGAGCGCCAGGAAAGCCTGCTGGAGCTGGTGCGCTTCAAGACCACCCGGTCCGGTGAGGGCTTTCGCTCCCTGAAAGAGTATCTCGCCGATCTTCAGGACAATCAGACGGCCATCTACTATATCACCGGGGAAAGTGCAGACGCGGTGGCGACAAGCCCGCAGCTCGAAGGGTTCAAGGCCCGCAACATCGAAGTGTTGCTGCTGTCCGATCCCGTGGATGCGTTCTGGGTGGGGATGGTTCCGGGGTTCGAGGGCAAGCCCTTCAAGTCGGTCACACGCGGCGCGGCCGATCTGGAGACCGTCGGCACCAAGACGGAAGACGCGTCCGAGGCCGACGCGCAAACCGACGACACGGCCATGGGCGTCCTGATCGCCGGGTTCAAGCAAGCCCTGGGCGAGGCCGTGACCGATGTGCGCCGTTCGGAGCGACTGACCACGAGTGCGGTTTGCCTGGTGGCCGAAGACAACGGCCTGGACATGCATATCGAAAAGCTTCTGCGCAGCCAGGATCCCTCCCGCCCCCTGCCCGGGACGGGGCGGGTGCTTGAGATCAACCCCAAGCATGGGCTGATCGCATCCCTTGCCGCGCGGGCCAAGAACGGCATCGATGGCCGGATCGAGGATGCGGCGCATCTGTTGCTCGACCAGGCGCGCATTCAACAGGGCGAAACGGTGAGTGACCCAGCGGCTTTTGCCCGCCGGCTCCAGACCGTGATGGCCGATGCCGTCGGGACCCCATCTTGATGCAAGACAATTGCCGGGCGGGCTCAGCGCCCGGCGTCGTCCGCCAGCGCAAGGGTGCGGGCGCCCAGAATAGGCCCCTGGCGTGCGGCCTGGACCAAAACCGCCAATCCCTCGGGCGTATGCCCTTCGTCAAGGGGCACCTGTGTCGATAGAGTCAGCGGATCGCCCGACCAGGCCGATAGATCCCGAATGGCATAAACCACATTGATATAGTCGGTCCGGCGCCCGTCATTCGTCCCACCCCTGACGACCACATTGCGATGGCTGCGGAAGGCGACCAGGAGGACCCGGCCATCGTTGTCGGTGTTGTGCTGATGATCGGCGGCATTTGCTTCGGCCGGCATGCGGCCGATCCTGACGGTCACCATGGGCTCCTGTCCGTCGGCCAAGGCAACATCGACGGGCACGAACCGTCCCCGCCGCCGGTCTCTCAAGCGCGTGATGGAGTCGTGGATCCGGTCCCGGCGGGCGCCGGGTTCGGAAACCATGCCGTCGAGGACCATTTGCGGTGTAAATGGAGAGCGGCCACGCAGGCGCCGGTTGTAAACCTTCTGCCGCCGGGTGTTCCGGGAATGGGACAGCGGGTCGCGCCAGCCGAGGAAATTCCACAGGGTCACATGGTAGGAGAGGGCGATGACACCCGGTTCCTGATCGAGATCGATCAGAAACGCGTCGGCCGGCGGACACATGCCGCAGCTTTCGCTGGTAAAGAGTTCCACGACCACCGGCGGCGGCTCAGGGGTGCCGAGGGTCGCCGGAGGATCGGTCCCGCTCTGGGGTTCGGCCGCCCAAACCGGCGGCATGGACACGCCGACCGTGAGGACGAGACCCGCCAGAAAACCCCATAGGCCGCGTAAAAGCACTTTTGATGTGAAACCTCTCATGCTCCAGACTTAGCCGGAGGAGGGAGCCTTCGCCACTCACAATTGGGGGAGTTGCCCCCCGACGCACCAAGAAGAGCGCCGGGGGCCGTTTCGTTCAAGACCTTTACGCCGCCTTCATGAGGTTGCGCAGGACATAGGTCAGGATGCCGTCATTCTTGAAGTAGTCGAGTTCATCCGCCGTATCGATCCGCGCCAGGACGGGCACGCGCACCTGTTCTCCGTTCGTCCGGGTGACCTTGAGGGTCAGGGTGGCCCGCGGGGCGAGGCTGTCGTCGAGGCCCTCGATGGTGACCGTTTCGGCGCCCGTCAGGCCCAGGCTCTTGCGGCTGGCACCGTCGGCGAACTGCAGGGGAAGGACCCCCATGCCCACGAGGTTGGACCGGTGGATCCGCTCGAAGCTTTCGGCAACCACGGCGCGCACGCCCAGCAGCTTGGTCCCTTTGGCTGCCCAGTCCCGGGATGAGCCCGTGCCGTATTCCTTGCCGGCAATCACCACCAGCGGCACACCTTCGGCTTTATAGCGCATACAGGCGTCATAGATGTCCATCTGCTCGCCGGAAGGGTGGTGGACGGTCACCCCGCCTTCGACGCCGGGCACCATTTCATTCTTGATACGGATATTGGCGAAGGTACCCCGCATCATGACCTGGTGATTGCCCCGGCGCGAGCCGTAGGAATTGAAGTCCGCCACCGGGACGCCGTTCTCCACGAGATAGCGACCGGCCGGGCTGTCCTTCTTGATCGCGCCGGCCGGCGAGATGTGGTCGGTGGTGATGCTGTCGCCGAACAGGCCCATGATCCGTGCGTTCTGCACGGGCACGATGGGCCCGGGCTCGCCGGCAAGGCCTTCGAAATAAGGCGGATGCTGCACATAGGTGGACTGGCCGTCCCAGCCATAGGTCAGTCCGCCCGTCACGTCGATCTGCTGCCAGTCTGCATCGCCCTTGAAGACATCGCTGTAGCGGGTCTCGAACATGTCCTTGGTGACCGAGGTGCGAATGGCCTCGGCGATCTCTTTGGAGGTGGGCCAGATCTCATGCAGGAACACGGGCTTGCCGTCCTTGTCCGTGCCCAGCGGATCGCTCACCAGATTGATATTCATGGAGCCGGCGATGGCGTAGGCCACCACGAGGGGCGGTGAAGCCAGATAGTTGGCGCGGGTCAGGGGATTGACCCGGCCTTCGAAGTTCCGGTTGCCCGACAGCACGGCGGCCACGGCGAGGTCGCCGCCCGTCACCGCCTCGCTGATATTGTCCGGCAGGGGGCCGGAATTGCCGATGCAGGTGGTGCAGCCATAGCCCACCAAGTTGAAGCCCAGCGTGTCCAGGGCGTCCTGCACGCCGGCCTTGGCGAGATAGTCCGTGACCACCTGGCTGCCAGGGGCGAGGGAGGTCTTGACCCAGGGCTTCACCGTCAAGCCCCGGGCGACGGCGTTCTTGGCGAGGAGGCCCGCGCCGACCATCACGCTGGGGTTCGAGGTGTTGGTGCAGGAGGTGATCGCGGCGATCACCACATCGCCATGGCCGAGCGTGTAGTCCGTGCCGGGGACCGGCACGCGCTTGTCGGCTTCCGCGCCCTTGCCGTATTCGTTGGACAGTGTGCCGGCAAAGCCTTCGGCCGCCTTGGCGACGGCGATGCGGTCCTGGGGCCGCTTCGGTCCGGCGAGGGACGGCTCCACCGTGGACAGATCAAGCTCCAGGCTATCGGTGAAGATCGGATCCGGGGTCGTGGTTTCCCGGAACATGCCTTGCGCCCTGCAATAGGCTTCGACCAGCGCGACCCGGCCAGCCTCGCGGCCCGTGGCGCTCAAGAAACGCAGCGTGTCCGCATCGACCGGGAAGAAGCCGCAGGTCGCGCCATATTCAGGCGCCATATTGGCGATGGTGGCTTTGTCTTCCAGAGAGATGTGGTCGAGGCCCTGCCCGTAGAATTCCACGAACTTTCCGACCACGCCTTTCTTGCGCAGCATCTCCGTGACCGTCAGCACGAGATCCGTCGCGGTCACGCCTTCTTTCATCTGGCCGGAAAACTTGAAGCCGATCACTTCGGGGATCAGCATGGAGACCGGCTGGCCCAGCATGGCCGCTTCGGCCTCGATGCCGCCGACACCCCAGCCGAGGACCCCAAGACCGTTGATCATGGTGGTGTGGCTGTCCGTCCCGACAAGCGTGTCGGGATAGGCAATCTCAGCGCCGCTTTCGTCTTTCGAGACCCATACGGACTGGCCCAGATATTCCAGGTTGACCTGGTGGCAGATGCCCGTCCCCGGCGGGACGACGCGGAAATTGTTGAAGGCGCCGGCGCCCCAGCGCAGGAAGGCGTAGCGCTCGCCATTGCGCTCATACTCCCGTTCCACATTGGTGCGGAAGGCCATCGGCGTGCCGAAAGTGTCCACCATGACGGAGTGGTCGATCACCAGATCGACCGGGGCCAGCGGGTTGATCCGGTTTGGATCGCCGCCCAGGGCGTCCATCGCGGCGCGCATGGCGGCGAGGTCGACCACGGCCGGCACGCCCGTGAAATCCTGCATCAGCACCCGGGCCGGGCGATAGGCGATTTCGGTGTTGGAGCGCCGGTCCTTGAGCCATTCGGCCATGGCGCGGATATGGTCCGGCGAAACGGAGCGGTTGTCTTCGAAACGCAGCAGGTTTTCGAGCAGGACCTTGAGCGAAAACGGCAGTCTGGACAGGCCGGCAAGGCCTTGGGCTTCGAGCGCCGGAAGGCTGTAATAGGCGTAATCGCGCCCGGCTACGGAAAGTGTCTGTCGGGTGTTGAAGCTGTTCACACCGGTCCTTGTCACGGGTGTCTCCTTTTCCTGTGAAGCCCCGTCAGGGGCGAAACTGTGGTCTTCCGCGGGGGCTGGCCCCTCAGACGAGGCGGGCGGGTGCAAGGGCTGTCGTTACACGTCATCAACGTCATTTGCCTCAAAACGGCCTTGCCCTTCCGCCAAGTCGCCGTTGGTGGGTCGCGTCAGAAGGCTCGCGGCCGATGATTGGCGTCCGGCAGGATCCCTCGCGGCGCCGAACACGGTTTCGGCCGGCCGGCTCCCCTTTGCTCCGCCGGAGGCCCGACCCCTCGCCATCGGATGTCCATGGGGGATGTCCATGGGGGATGTCCATGGGAGGGGCTCTGGCCCGGACCGCTGCAAGAGCTGCGTCCCCACGCCGGGGTGATCGCGTCCACCGGTTCGTCCATCCCGCTTTTTGCCGATCCCAAGCGACGATTTTGTGCGTTCGTGATACACCATTGTCGGCACGAGGGGGAGAGCAGACGGGCGCACACCCGACCATGGTATTCCACCCCGCGGCGGGCCGGAGGACCCCTCCAGCAGCGCCGGCATCCCAAGGAAGTCCGTCATGGACCGCGATGACAGCGCTGGCGTCAAAACAGGACCCGTTGTTCGGGTGGAGCGGAACGGCCCCGTCACGACAATTTGTCTCTCACGGCCCGATGTCCGCAACGCCGTGGATCGCCCCACGGCCGACGCTCTGATGGACGCTTTCCTGGTCTTTGATTCCGATGAGGACCAGCGGGTGGCGGTTTTTTCCGGCGACCACGGAACCTTTTGTGCCGGGGCGGATCTCAAGGCGATCGCCGGCGGTCTGGGCAATCGCATGGCCGATCCCGGACCATTCGATCCGAACGATCCCCATCGCCATGCGGGGCCCATGGGCCCGAGCCGGCTGATGCTGTCGAAGCCGGTGATCGCCGCCGTGTCGGGATATGCCGTGGCCGGCGGAATGGAACTCGCCCTGTGGTGTGATATGCGGGTTATGGACAGTCAGGCCGTGATGGGCGTCTTCTGCCGCCGCTGGGGCGTCCCCCTGATTGATGGGGGAACCGTCCGCCTGCCGCGCCTCATCGGCCAGTCCCGGGCCCTCGACCTCATCCTCACTGGCCGTCCCGTGCGGGCCGAAGAAGCCCTGTCCATGGGGCTTGCGAACCGGATTGCGCCGCCGGGGCAGGCCCGCGCCATGGCCGAGGACCTCGCCAGTCAACTCGCCCAATTCCCCCAGACCTGTATGCTGAACGATCGTCGATCCGTTTACGAACAATGGTCCTGCGACCTGGAAGAGGCCATGGTCCGGGAATTCGCCTATGGTCGCCAGACCCTTGCCAGCGGCGAAAGCCTGAGCGGGGCGGCGCGCTTTGCGGATGGCCGTGGTCGGAGTGGACGCTTCGACGACCTGTAGGGGCGATCCGCTCCGCCTTTGTCTTCTTTCGCGCGGACGCCGCGCATGTCCGTCCTGCCCCCTCTTTTTCGAAGCCCTGGAGGAGCGTTCCCCGTGAGATTTGTTGCTCTGCTGCCCATCGTGATCCTGGCGATCCTGGGGGTGTTCTTCGTCATCTCGCTGCAAAATGCCGGAGACGACACACTGCCGTCGGCTCTGGTCGGCAAACCCCTGCCGACATTCGCCCTCGCGCCGCTGGCCGAACGGCCCGGCACGGACGAACCGGGTCCGGGGCTCGAAAGCGCCGAGATGAAGGACGGTCAGGTCAAGCTGATCAATTTTTGGGCATCCTGGTGCGCCCCCTGCCGCGTGGAGCACCCTTTGCTGATGGAATTGTCCGAAAGCGGCGAGGCGGTGATCCACGGCATCAATTATAAGGACCAGCCCGACGCCGCGCGCCGTTTTCTTCGCAGCCTTGGGGATCCCTTCGACCGGATCGGCCGGGACGATACGGGGCGCATCGGGGTCGATTTCGGCCTTTACGGCGTGCCGGAAACCTATGTGGTGGACGGCGACGGGCGCATCCTGGCCCGTAAGGTCGGCCCCATGACCCGCGAGGACTGGGACAGCCGCTTTAAGAAATTCTTCGCCGAGGCTGAGCCCGCGTCTTCAGGGGATAGTGACGAATAGGGCCTAAGCTGAAGGTCACGGTTAATCGGACATCGCGATCCGAAAGGGCCAGGGCATCAGGGGGCCGTGGGGAGCCATGCCATCAGCACTCGCCACATCGTCCCTTCTGGCGGCCCAGGCCTATGGCGGGGGCCAAGCCGTCGCCCGCAAGCCGCAGCCGGCGCCCCCGACGCCTGAGATCCGTCCGGATGCCGGCACGCCCCGGACGCGGACCAACCGTCCGGATCCGGTGGGTGCCCGGGACGGCGCCGTCCGGCTGGACCTCTCCCCGGATGCCCTGGCGCGGCTTTCCACCGGACGCACCGGGTTGCCATTTTCCGATGCAAATCGCGACGCGTCCGGCACGGCCGGCGACCGGGGCGAAACGCTGCCGCGCCTCGCGGGGCCGTCGGCCCACAGTCCTGTGGTGATGGAAGATCCCGAGGACCCGGTCGAGATCCGCGCCACCTTGCCGGCCGCCCGCCGGGAAGCCCCCTTCGCTCTGCGCGATCTGGATCGTCCCGAACCGTCACCGCCCGGCTCCGCCATCGATCTCAGCATCTGACCCCCCAACATTCCGATCCTGCTTGACCGTGCCGGCAGCAGGGCCATTGCCCCTGAATTGGCGCCCCTGAAATAGCGCCCATGAAAAAAGCCCTGCACCGGGTGCAGGGCTTTTGGGGGCTGAACGATCTGTCCAGTGAGAACGTCCAGCCCGCGCGACAGGCGCGTTCCGGACGGTGTGGGCTGTGTCTCAGCCCGCCCGCCGACCGGCGCGCTTCTTGGCCGTGGTTTTCTTCTTGGCCACGGTCTTGCGGGCGGCGGTCTTTTTCGCGGCGGTTTTCTTGGCAGCGACCTTGCGTGTTGCCGTCTTCTTGGCCGCCACTTTCTTCTTCGCCGCAGCCTTCTTGCCGGCGGCTTTCTTGGTCGTGGCCTTCGGACGGGGCGTGGCCCGGCGCGTGGCTGCCGTGGTCTCTTCCTCGTGGCGGTCGGCCGCTTCGGCGATCGTGCTCAGCGCCTTGAGGAAATTGGTGCGCAGCGGTCCCGGCAGCGGATCGAGGATCCGGTTCTCGGCGACCATCACCTTGTCTTTCACGCTGTTCAGGGCCCGGCGCCCGTCTGCCGTGATGCTGACGGAATTCGCCCGTGCGTCCGATTCGGTGCGCTTGCGGGACAGCAGGTTGCGCTTGAGAAGCCTGCTGATCATGTCCGCCAGCGTGGAGCGGTCGATGCCGGTCTTGCGCACCAGGTCCGTCTGGGACAGGCCCTCGTTCTGCTCGACCGTCAGCAACACGGCAAATTGGCGGGGAGTCAGCTCGCTCGAACCGACCTCCTGGGTATAGAGGTCGAAGGAGTATTGCTGACAGCGGCGGAGCAGATGCCCCGGCGCTTCGGACAGATTGAAGTCGCTAGACCCTCCGGAAGGCCGTCGTGCCATAGTGTGTCTCCCAACGGTGGATACGAACCAAAAAAAATGTTGACGCTGCCCAATATGCATTTTGTCGTTCCGTAGGCAATGTATTTTATTGGCCTACGCATCACTAAAACGCAAAAATCGGACAATACTTGCGCTGAACACCGCCGATCGACTTAAGGCCAAGGGCTGAAGAAGCGTTTAATAGTCTTAAGTGTTACCTTCTCTGGACGGCCCGGGCGGATGGTGAGACACTCGCGCCATGACACAGAACCCAAAAACTCCCATCGAAATGGCCTTCTCCCGTCGGGTTCCGACCGGGGACGATCATGACCGTCTCGTGTGCGATCACTGCGGACACATACAATACGTGAACCCTAAGATCGTGGCGGGCTCCGTCGTCTACGATACGGATCAAATCCTGCTGTGCCGCCGGGCGATCGAACCGCGGCTCGGCTACTGGACCATGCCGGCCGGCTATATGGAGCTCCACGAAAGCCCGGAGGCCGCCGCCCGGCGCGAGGCCATGGAAGAAGCCTGCGCCACCATCGAGATCGATGCCCTGCTGGCGGTCTATTCGGTTCAGCGGATCTCCCAGGTACAACTCATCTACCGTGCCCGGCTGGCCGATCCCGTGTTCGCGGCGGGTCCTGAAAGTCTGGAGGTGCGCCTATTCGATTGGGACGACATTCCCTGGACGGAGCTGGCTTTCCCCACGGTGGTCTGGGCGCTTCGTCAGTTTAGGGAGGCCCCCCGCGATGTCCCCTTTGCCCCCTACGGCAATCCGGCCGATCCGCGCACGCCCCTCACCCCCTAACGCAAAAAGGGCCCGATGGGCCCTGATCAACGCTTGTGGGTGAAATGCCTGTCAGGCCGGCGGCCGGATCAGGTTTCCTCGGCGGCCGGACGGTAGCGGGTCAGCAGAGGGATCTGGGCAAGGCCGAAGATGACCGTGATGGGAATATTGCCCCAGACCTTGAAGGCCACCCAGAAATCGGTCGAGAAATTCCGCCAGATGATCTCGTTCAGGACGGCAAGAAACACGAAAAAGGCCGTCCACCGGATCGTCAGCTTGCGCCAGCCTTCGTCCGTCAGGTGGAAGGCATCCTGGAACAGGAATTTCATCAAAGGCCTGTCCATCATCAACCCGGCGATCAGGATGCCTGCAAACAGCAGGTTCACGATGGTCGGCTTCAGCTTGATGAAGAGTTCGTTGTCCAGGGCCAGCGTAAGACTGCCGAAAATCAGCACGAAGACGCCCGTCACCAGGGGCATCGGGGCCAGCTTGCGTTCGATCGCATAGGTGATGCCGAGCGCCACCGTGATTGCCACCATGAAGACCGCTGTGGCGGCCATGATCCCCGAGCGGCCGTTCACGACGAAGAACAGGACAAGGGGGCCAAGGTCGAGCGCGAGCTTGGCAAGGGGCGGGAGGGTGCGCTGGGTGTCGGTCATGGCGATCGGGCTTTGCTCCTTTAGGGGGGGACGCGGTGAGAGGACTCCCGCCGCGGGTCGAAACCGGCGCCGCCGGAAACGGCGCCACCGGGAGGGCGGCATGGGGCCTGCTCAGTCCGCCTCGCCGCCGGTCAGGGCCATGGCATAGGTCTCAGCGTCGAAGGGCTGGAGATGCTCCACGCCCTCGCCGACGCCGATGCCATGGATAGGCAGAGCAAATTTGTCCGCAAGCGCCACCAGGATACCGCCCCGGGCCGTGCCGTCGAGCTTGGTCATGATCAGACCTGTCACGCCGGCGATGTCCTTGAAAACCTCAACCTGGTTCAGAGCGTTCTGCCCGGTCGTGGCATCGAGGACCAGCAGCACGGAATGGGGGGCCTCCGGATCCTGCTTCTTGAGCACGCGGATGATCTTGGCGAGTTCATCCATCAGGCCCTGTTTGTTCTGAAGCCGGCCGGCGGTGTCGATGAGGAGGAGGTCGTTGCCCTCCTCGCGGGCCTGTTTCAGCGCGTCGAAGGCCAAGCCCGCCGCATCCGCCCCGATCTCGCGCTTGATGATGGGAGACCCCGTGCGCTCGGCCCAGATGGTGAGCTGCTCCACGGCTGCCGCCCGGAACGTATCTCCTGCCGCGAGCATGACCGAGCGTCCTTCCGCACGGAAATGGTGGGCCAGCTTGCCGATGGTCGTGGTTTTGCCGGTCCCGTTGACGCCGACCACCAGGATCACGTGGGGCTTTTGGTTCGCATCCAGCATGAAGGGCTGGGCGAGCGGCTCGAGGCGCCCGGCGATGAGCCGGGCCAGTTCGCCGCGCACTTCGTCCGGGGTGATGGCCTTGTTGTAGCGCTCCTTGGCCAGCTTGCCGGTCAGGTCCCGCGCGGCATCCACGCCCAGATCCGCCGAAATCAGAAGATCTTCGAGATCCTCCAGCGTCTCGTCATCCAGCTTGGCTCTGGTGAAAATGCCGGAGATGCCGTCGGACAGGGCGGAGGTCGAGCGTTTCAGACCGTCCCGCAGGCGGGAGAAAAAGCCGCGACGCTGGGGCTCGTCGTCGTCCTCCTCCGGATCGTCCGCGTCGGCCGTCTCGCCGTCCGGTGCGCCGTCCTCGGCATCCCCAGGCCCATCGGGCACCACGTCCTGTGGGGCTTCCTGCGTAGCGGTGTCCGTGTCCACCCCTTTCAAGGCGGCCGGCGGCTCGGAGGGGTCGTCATCGACCGTCCGTTCCGGGACGGGGGGAGCACTCGGCGCCTCGGCGATGTCCGGGACCGCTGAGGCTTCCGCGGCTGGCTCTTTCTCGTTCGGCTCGCGCGCATCGCTGGCTCCGCCGTCGTCCTGCACCCCGTCAGGCGCCGCTCCGGACCGGGCCGCGGGCGGTTCCACCGCGGGTCCTGTGTCAAGAGCATCGGCGGGCGGAAGATCGGCCGGCACCGGCCCGGCGGGCGGAAGCGCCGCGGGCGCGGCCTCTTCGGGCACCGGTGTTTCGGCCGGGGCTGGCGCTTCGGCGGGCGTCGGGGCCGGTATGGGGGCCTGCGGAGTGGCGGCCTCGGTCGGGGGGCTCTCTGGCCCGTCCGGCCCGGCCGCTGGGCCCGCCTCGGACGCCGGGCCCGCCTCGGACGCTGGAACGGCCTCGACGGCTGGAATTGCTTCGGCAGGCGGGGCCTCAGGCGCACCGGTTTGGGAAGCCGGTGCCTCGCCGGCTTCGGCAACCGGCTCTTCCTTCTTCTTTCGGCCGAATCCGAACCAGGAAAAACGGCGCTTCTTCGGTTCGTCCTTACCCATGGTCACCTCCCCTCGGGGCCGTGCATGACGCGGGCGCCGGCGCTGGGCCGGCGGTTCCGGGAACAGGCGTGCCCTCAAGACGAGGACCGCCGGAATGGTCGAGACTGGCATGGATGAGTGTGCCCGGGGCGAGGGCGCTGTCCATATGCACGGGAGCATAACAGGGCGTGCGGCCCCGGCCTTCCGTTTCGATCAGCACCTCGCGGATTTCTCCGGACAGGCCCGCCAAATGGCCGCGCAGCCGCGCCTCGCCCGCCGCGCGCAGCCGGGCCGCCCGCTCCCGGATCACCGGACCCGGGAGTTGGGGCATCCGGGCCGCGGGCGTCCCCTCCCGTGGCGAGAACGGAAAGACGTGCAGGTAGCTCAAGCCGCAATCGGCGATATGGGCGAGGCTGTTCTCGAACATGGCCTCGGTCTCGGTGGGAAACCCGGCAATAAGGTCGGCGCCGAACGCGATGTCGGGGCGCGCAGCCCGCAGCGCCGCGCATATCTGTGTGGCCTGGTCCGGTGTGTGCCGGCGCTTCATCCGCTTCAGGATCATCGGGTCCCCGGATTGCAGCGACAGGTGCAGGTGGGGCATGAGGCGCACATCCCCGCCAATGGCCTCCACCAGCGGATCGTCCATCTCCACTGTGTCGAGGGAGGACAGGCGAAGGCGCGGCAGGTCCGGCACCAGGGACAGGATCTGCTGCACCAGGCGTCCCAGGCTCGGCGTGCCCGGAAGATCCTGGCCATAAGCCGTGATATCCACGCCCGTCAGCACGACTTCCCGCGTGCCTTGATCGGTCAGATGGCGGATCTGGCGCACCACCTCGCCGGCCGGCACGGAGCGGGAGGGCCCACGGCCGAAGGGAATGATGCAAAAGGTGCAGCGGTGGTCGCAGCCATTCTGGATCTGGACGAAGGCACGGGACCGGTCGGTCATGCCGTCGATCAGGTGGCCCGCCGTTTCGCGCACGGACATGATGTCGTCGACCTGCACCCGCAGCGTGTCGCCGGGCGTGAAGCGAAAGCTCTCGGCGCGCATCTTTTCCGCGTTGCCCAGGACGCGTGTGACCTCCGGCATGGCGGCAAAGCTGTCCGGATCGATCTGGGCGGCGCAGCCGGTGACGATCACGGGCACGCCGGGTCTGGTCCGGGCGGCTTTGCGGATCGTCTGGCGCGCCTGCCGAACGGCCTCCCGGGTCACGGCACAGGTGTTGACCACGACCGCCTCGGTCAGGCCCGCCGCCTCGGCATGGCCGCGCATGACTTCACTCTCATAGGCGTTGAGGCGGCAGCCCATGGTGATAACGTCGAGGGGGGCGGTCCGGCTCATGGTGTCTCCTCCGCCAGCGGATGATCATCGGCCCGGAAGATCCCCTCGAAACTCATGGCCACCGGCCCGGTCATCGTCACCGAGCCGCCCTCCCGCCAGGTCACGGACAGGATCCCGCCGTCAAGTTCGAGATCGACGGCCCCGTCCGTCAGGCCCCGGCGTATGGCGCCCACGGCCGCGGCGCAGGCGCCCGAGCCGCAGGCCGAAGTCAGCCCCGCGCCCCGTTCCCAAACCCGAAGGCGGATGGTGTGCCGGTCGACGATCCGGGCAAAGCCGATATTGGCTCGTTCCGGGAACAGGGCATGGTGCTCCAGGGCGGGGCCCAGCGTCTCGATGGGCAGGGTGTCCAGATGCTCCGTGAAGAAAACGCAATGGGGATTGCCCATGCTCACCGCGGTACCGGTCCCGAGATTCGCCGTGTCCACCCCCAGATCGAGGGCGCTCGTATTCACCGGTTCGGCGAGGGGAATGGCATCCCATTCGAAGCGGGGCGGGCCCATATCCACGCTGACCCGGCCGTCTTCGAGCCGCAGGCAATTCAACAGCCGCCCCGCGCTTTCCAGAATGATCCGCGTCCGGTCCAGCTCCGTTCCAAGAAGGGCGGCCACGCAGCGGGTCGCATTCCCGCAGGCCTCGGCCCGCGAGCCGTCCGGATTGAAAATATCGAGCACGGCATCGCACGCGGACGCGTCGGGCGCCGCGTTCAGGACGATGACCTGATCGCAGCCGATGCCCCGCCGGCGATCGGCGATCCGCCGCGCCCGATCCGGGGACAGGCCGGCCGGCCCCGCAGCGGCCGGACTGTCGAGCCCGTGGCGTGCTTTGCGGCAATCCAGGATGACGAAGTCATTTCCCAGGCCGTGCATTTTTGTAAATCGGATGGTCATGACCCGCTTATATGGGCAGCGGGGGGGTTTGGCGAGTCCATGCGCGTGGCCACAGCCCTTGCTCCGAAAGGGCTTGGTGCAGGCCTTGGCAGGCCCCCTGGCGCGCCCGCGCGTCTTGGTCCTAAACTTGGGGCCCTGATGGCGGACGATCATTGCGGAGGCGGACCGGTGCCCATGACTCGGCGGTTCAACACACTCAAGGCGGCCCTTGCCGGCTTTTTCTATGGAATGGGAGGCGTTCTGGTGGCCCCAGGTGTAGCGGTGGCGGATGACACCGATCCTTTTGTCTGGCTGGAGGAGGTGGAAGGCGAGCGGGCCCTTGATTGGGTCCGGGCCCGGAACACCGAGAGCCTCGGCGTCCTGGAGGCCGATCCCCGCTTTGCCGGCTTTCGAGAGGACGCCCTGGACATCCTGACCGCCCAGGACCGGATCCCCTACGGCGTCTATCGCGGCGGCCATGTCTACAATTTTTGGCAGGATGAGACCCATGTGCGGGGCATCCTGCGGCGGACGAGCCTGGACAGCTATCGCAGTGACACACCGGACTGGGAAACGGTGCTCGATATTGATGCGCTCGCGGAGGAAGAAGGCGAGAATTGGGTCTACAAGGGTTCCACGTGCCTGGCACCGGATTATGCCCGTTGCATTCTCACATTGTCCCGGGGCGGCAAGGACGCTGCCGTGCGCCGGGAATTCGACATGACCACGAAGCTGTTCGTCGAAGATGGTTTCGTTTTGCCGGAGGCCAAGACCTATCTGAGCTGGTTTGACGCGGACCATCTGCTCGTGGGCACGGATTTCGGCCCAGGGTCCCTGACGACCTCCGGCTATCCCCGCATGGTCAAGCGCTGGAAGCGCGGCACGAAAATCGAGGATGCCGTGAGCCTGTTCGAGGGAGAGGAGGACGACTTCCTGGTCTATTCAGCGCGCTTTGCACGGCCGGAAGGCCCGGCAAGCCTGATCGGCCGGGGCATTTCCTTTTTTGAATCCGAGTATTTCCTGGTCTCGGAATCCGACGGCGAGACCCTGCGCAAGCTGCCCGTGCCGCGCCATGTGGAGGTGGACGGCCTGTTCAACGGGCAACTGCTGCTTCTGCCCAAGGAGGACTGGGAGGTCGGCACGCAGACCATCGCGAAGGGCAGCCTCGTCTCCATGGATCTGGAGGCCTTCAAGAAGACCGGCACTCTGCCGCCCTTGCGCTCGGTCTATACGCCCGATGCCCGCAGCGCGCTTCAGGCCGTGGACACGACCCGCTCCGGTGTGATCCTCACCACCCTGTCGAATGTGACCAGTGTCCTGAAGATGGCGGTCTTCGACGGCGAGGTCTGGGAGACCATGGATATCGACCTGCCGTCCAACGGATCCGCCGGGGTCGCGGCCGCCCTGCCGGACCACGACGTCGTTTTCTTGAACTATGAGAGTTTCCTCGTTCCGGACACCCTTTATCAGTATACCTATGAGAGCCGTTTTGCGCCGGGCACGTCGAGCCGGATCTCCGACCAAAGCGTGCAGAAACTTGAGGACCTAAAGCAGGCGCCTGCCCGTTTTTCCGCCGAAGGTCTCGTCACCCGCCAGTTCGAGGCGACCAGCAAGGACGGCACCAAGGTGCCCTATTTTGTGGTGCACCGGGAGGGTATCGCGCTCGACGGCACGAACCCGACCCGCCTCTACGGCTATGGCGGGTTCCTCATCTCCCTCGATCCGTCCTATGACAGCCTGGTCGGCAAGCTGTGGTTGGAGCGGGGCGGCGTGAATGTCATCGCCAATATCCGCGGCGGCGGAGAATTCGGCCCCGGCTGGCACGAGGCGGCCTTGAAGCTGAACCGTCAGCGGGCCTATGACGATTTTGCCGCCGTGGCCGAAGACCTGATCGCCCGGAAGATCACCAGCCCCCGGCGCCTCGGCATCATCGGCGGCTCGAATGGGGGCCTGCTCGTCGGAGTCGCCTTCACCCAGCGGCCGGACCTCTATCATGGTGTGGTCTGCGCCGTGCCGCTGCTCGACATGCTGCGCTATCACCTGCTTCCCCCCGGCGCGAGCTGGATCGGCGAATATGGCGATCCGGAAATCCCGGAGGAGCGGGCGGCCATCGCGGCCTATTCGCCTTACCAGAATGTCCGGCCCGATGCGGACTATCCCAAGGTCTTCTTCGTCACGTCGACCAAGGATGACCGAGTCCAGCCCGGCCATGCCCGCAAGATGGCCGCCCGCATGATCGCCCAGGGCCATGACATTCTGTACTATGAGAACACCGAGGGCGGGCATGCGGCTGGCGCGAACCTGAAACAGGTCGCCCGCCAAAGAGCCCTCGAATATGTCTATTTCAGCCGCCGGCTGATGGACGACACGATTGAAGAAAAAGCAGAAAAAAAGGACTGACTTCCATGAGATCCACTTTTCAAGCCCTCTTTGGCGGCCTTGCCGCCGTTTGTGTTCTCTTCGCCGGAGCCCATCTGGCCCATGCCGACGTGACCCTGGTCCAGGTCGGCCGCCTGCTCGCCGTGCCCGACAAGCCGCTTCAGAAAGAAAAGACCATCGTGATCCGCAACGGGCGCGTGGAAGCGGTCCGGGACGGCTATGTCGACATGATCGAGGGCGAGGACGTGGCGGTCGTCGACCTCAAAGCCCATTTCGTAATGCCGGGCTTTATCGACGGCCATGTGCATCTGACGAACGAGCTTGGCCCGCGCCGCAAACTGACCGTCGTGGAGCGCTCCGACCCGGATGTGGCCATGATCTCCGTACGCTACGCCAAACGCACCCTGATGGCCGGCTTCACCACCGTGCGGGACATGGGCGCCGGCGGGGGCGACGCCATTTTCGCCTTGCGCGATGCCATCAACGCCGGAGACATTATGGGTCCGCGGGTCTTCGCCGCCGGCACTGCCATGTCGCCCACGGGTGGCCACGGCGATACCCACGGCTTCCGCAGTGAGATCCTGGCCCTGTTCGAATCCGCCGGCGTCTGTGACGGGCCTGCCGACTGCCGCCGTGCCGTGCGCTCCCAGGTCAAGCGGTCTGCGGATCATATCAAGCTGACGGCGACGGGCGGTGTGCTGAGCGAAACCGCCGCCGGGACGGAACAGCAGTTCTTCATGGACGAGTTGAAAGCCATCATGGACACGGCCCATCTCATGGGCCGACGGGTTGCCGCCCATGCCCATGGCGCCAGTGGCATCAATGCGGCCCTGCGCGCCGGCGTCGATTCCATCGAGCATGGGACCTTCGCCAATGCGGAGAGCTTCCGCCTGTTCAAGGAAACCGGGGCTTTCCTGGTTCCGACGATCTCCGCCGGTGCGACCGTCGCCGACATGGCGAAGCCCGACACGACCTTTATGCCCCCGCCCATCCGGGCCAAGGCCCTGGCCGTGGGTCCCCAGCTGCAAAAAATGGTGAAGGAAGCCCATGACGCCGGCGTGAAAATCGCCTTCGGCACCGATTGCGGCGTGTGCGCCCACGGCAGCAATGCCCGGGAGTTCAAGCTCCTGGTCGAGGCCGGTCTGACGCCCAGCGAAGCCATCGTGACGGCCACCATCAACGGCGCCGCCAATATGGGCATGTCGGACGATCTCGGCACCCTGGAGCCCGGCAAATACGCCGATCTCGTGGCTGTGGACGGCGACCCCCTTGCCGATATCGACGAACTGCTTGAAGTGGATGCGGTCATGAAGAACGGCGTGCTGGTCAAGGCTCCGTCGTGATCGTTGCGTGAAGGAGGGGGCCATGGCCTTCAAAGACCAAGTGGCCCAGGGCCTTGTCTGGACGGCCCGCCGCAGTCTGCTCGGCCGGGGGAAACTTCGCGGGCAGCTCCTGTCGCTGCTCAAGGGGCCCATGGGCCTTGCCTATCTCGACACGCGGATCGACGGCCGGCCCTTGCGCCTCCATCTGGACAACAACAGCGAGGCGAAGTTTCTGGTCAGCCCCGGGGTCTTCAATGCCCGGGAGTTCGCCTTCATCCGGGACCGGATGCCCCGGGACGGCGGCGTGTTCGTGGATGTGGGCGCCAATGCCGGCATTTTCGCCTTCACGGCCGCCGCCCACGCCCACACGCGTTGCCGCGTCCTGTGTATCGAGCCCAATCCCATGATGGTGGAGCGCATGCGCCGTAATGTGCTGCGCGAGGGCGCGTTTGCTCTGCAGACCGTGCGTATCGCCATAGAGGCCTGTGCCGTCAGCGATGGAGACGGGGAAGGCTGGCTCGATCTCGGCCATGGACTCGGCATGGCGCGTCTGGCGGGCGGCGGTGCATCCGAGGGGGGCGTCAAGGTGCCCCTGCGCCGGCTCGATGCCGTCCTGCGAGCCCACGGCCTCGACCATGTGGACGTGCTGAAGATCGATGTGGAAGGGCACGAAGACAAAGCCCTGCGCCCGCTCCTCGCCGAGGAAAACCGGGCCCTGTGGCCCGGTGCGATCATCATCGAGCATTGCAGCCGGGAGCTTTGGGGAACGGATGTCATCGCCAGCCTGATGGCCTCGGGTTACCGTGACATGGGCCGCACCCGGAACAATCTGATGCTCGTACTGGATGCGTGAAGGGCCCGTCGGATCCGTCCAGGCCCTTCATGGGATATCGACGGATCGACCATGCTGTCCTCACGCATAGCTTGGATCAAGGCCTTCGCCATGGGCGGCGAGCCATTGATAGGCGGCGGCCATTTCAGCCGTATCCTCCTCGTAAAGATCGACCATGCAAGCGATGCGGCCATCCTCATAGAACCAGTGGCCAAGCACCGGCACGCCGAGGGGGGGCAGGCCGGCCTTGTCGTACTGGCCCCATATCCGCGCCGTGACCCCGTTGGGCGGCAGGCTGCGGGTTCCGACGGCGAGCCAAAGCCGGCGGTCGAACTGTCGGTCGAAGCCGCGGATGGATTTGGCAAAGCCATCCAGCACGGCGCCGCGCCCCGTGAGCGAGCAGGCAAAGGGCGTTCCGGCGACGATGTAGCGGACATTGTCCATCAACCACGGCTCAAGCCGCTCCCAGCGATCGTCCAGAACAGTCGCCTCGAAATCGTTGATCCAGGCCTCGTGGCGCTCAATGATGTCGTCCATGCTGTCCTCCCGTTTCGAAGGATGCCAGGACATCCCGATGGGACGACGCCGGCAATTCCCGCCAGGCAATGAGGCGTGGCGCGGGCAGGCTCGCGGGGCGGTGACACCGGCGAGAAAGGGGGCAAGGGGCATGGCTGATCGTCCGTTTCCGGAATTGCTGCGCAGCCATCGCCAGGCCCGGGGGGTGTCGCAACTGGCCCTGGGGGTACAGACGGGGTTGTCCCAGAAACATGTCAGCTTTCTGGAAACCGGCCGGTCCCAGCCGGGCCGCTCCGTGGTTTTGCGCCTTGCGGAAGGGCTCGCCCTTGCCCCCGGGCAGCGGGACCGCTTTCTGAGGGCCGCGGGCTTTGCACCCGTGCCGGACGGGGCCATGGCTCTAGATGGCGTGGAGAGTGTCGCGGAGCGGATCCTGGCGCAATACGATCCCTACCCGGCCGTTCTTCTGGACACGGCGCAGAATGTGCACCGGATGAACCGGTCCCTGACAGCCCTGCTCGGGATGGCCGGTCCGGTGGACGCGCTTTGGCAGCGAACCTGTGGCACGGGCCCGCGCAATATGCTGCGCCTCGGTTTCCATCAGGATGGGTTGTTTCCCCACATGGTGGACGCCCCACGGCTCGTGCCGGCTCTGCTCGACCGTATGCTGAAGGACGGTGCAGGAGATCCGGAGCTGTGCCGCCTGATCGACGAGATTCTGGACTGGCCCCATATCCGCGCCCTGGGCGCGCCGGCGCCGGGGGCCGCCCTCGACGGGGCCGTGTTCGAGGAACGCTACCGGCTCGGGGACATCGAGATCGGGCTGATCTGTCTGATGACGGTCATCGGCACGCCCTTCGGGCCCCTGACCGGCCGAATGCGCCTGGAATTCTATTGCCCGGCCGATACGCAGACCGAAGCGCTGCTCCAGGCGCTTTAAATTGGCCTTGATTCCGCCGGACCGTACCGGGCGAAAGGGACAGCCAGCCCCCACGAAGGATGGAGCCTGACCATGCCGTTCCGCGAACTCTGGGCCTATGTGCTTCGGCCGAGCTTTGCGTTCGCCGTGGCCAGTCTGGTGGCCGGCCATTTCTGCATTTTGGTGTGGGGAGACAACTGGCCGCCGGATCGCACGCTCGAAGTGGACTTCACCATTTTGATCATCGTGTCGCTGACCTGCGCGGCCTTTGCTCTCATCCCGACCGTTCTGACCGTCATGGCCGCACGGATCTTTTGCGGGCCCCGGCCCTGGAGCGAGATCACCGTCGGCCTGCTGACCGGGCCGGCATCGGCCGTGTTTCTTTTTGAGGGGTGGGACCACACCATTGCCGCGTTCGCCGGGCTTGTCGTGGATCCGGAGTTTGCACGCTTTGCCGTTCCCGGGGCCATCGGCGGGCTTGTTTACTGGTTGGTGGCTGGGCGCCCGGGTGCCCGGGATGCCTATGAGCCGGACGACGAGCCGGCCGAGACCGAAACGGGAGAAGGGCCTTGACCGTCAATCTCGTCTGGCGCCGGATTCTCCGCCCCCTGCTGGCCTTTGGCCTTGCCAGCGCGGCGGCGGCCTTCGTCCTCCTGGTGATATTGGGCTTCGATTTTCTCGGCGGCGATGGCCTTCTGGATCTTCTCGCCACCTGGGGCGCACTGTCCCTCTATGTCGCTGTTTTTGCCTGCGTACCCACTTGCGCGGCGGTTTGGGCGGTCCGGATCTTCCGGTTGCCCCGTCCATGGAGCGAGGGGGTGGCCGGGTTTTTCATGGGCCCGTTGATCTTCGCCGTTCTTTTCATGCCCGGACGAACCATTGTGGAACGCATCGAGGCCCTGTTTATGGAAATGACCGGCCTCATCATGGCGGTCCCCGGTATCGTGGCGGCCATGGTCTATTGGTGGGTTGTCGGGCGGCCGACGCGGATCCGGCCCAGCGCGCCTTGACGGGCTTCTTCTGACGCGCCTATATTTCCGCTTCCTCCGGGCAGAGTGCGTCCAGAGGGTCCTGGTTCAGGATCTCCACCCGTCGGCGAGGGTTCGCTCACGGGTGCCATAGCGCTTGGCCCCATGGCCGCCCGCATTGTCCTGATCCAACACGCAAAATCACCGATGGAGCCGTCATGTTTGACAGCTTGGCCGGCCGCCTGGGCTCGATTTTCGAGCGCCTGAAAGGCCGGGGCAGCCTGAGTGAATCCGATGTCTCGGAGGCCATGCGCGAAATCCGCGTGGCGCTCCTGGAGGCTGACGTCGCGCTGCCGGTCGTCAAGGAATTCGTGGCCAAGGTGAAGGTCGAGGCGGTGGGCCAGGAGGTCGTGCGCTCGGTCACGCCCGGACAGATGGTCGTAAAGATCGTGCACGACCAGCTCGTCCAGATGCTGGGCTCGGAAACGACCGACCTCAATCTCAATGCGCCGGCGCCCCTCCCCATACTGATGGTCGGCCTCCAGGGCTCCGGAAAGACCACCACGACGGGCAAGATCGCCCTGCGCCTGACCAAGCGTGACAAGAAACGGGTGCTGATGGCCTCGCTCGACACCCGCCGCCCGGCTGCGCAGGAGCAGCTCAAGGTGATCGGCGATCAGATCGAGGTCGAGTCCCTGCCTATCATTGCCGGCCAGATGCCCGTGGACATTGCCAAGCGGGCCATGGAAGCGGCGAAGCTCGGCGGCTACGACGTCGTGATGCTGGACACCGCGGGCCGCACCCATATCGACGAAAGCCTGATGCAGGAGGTGGACGAGATCCACAGGGCCACGCAGCCGGTGGAAACTCTCCTCGTCGTGGACAGCCTGACCGGTCAGGACGCGGTCAATGTCGCCAAAAGCTTCAACGATCGCCTGCCGGTGACCGGTATCGTGCTGACCCGGATCGACGGTGACGGGCGGGGCGGTGCGGCCCTCAGCATGCGGTCCGTCACGGGCCGCCCCATCAAGCTGCTCGGCACGGGCGAAAAGATGGACGGGCTGGAGACCTTCCAGCCGGACCGGATCGCGGGCCGCATTCTCGGCATGGGCGACGTGGTCAGCCTTGTGGAGAAGGCGGCCGAAACGGTCGACGAGGAGCAGGCCGAGAAGCTCGCCAAGAAAATGCAGAAGGGCGAGTTCGATTTGGACGACCTCGCCAATCAGCTTCGCCAAATGCAGAAAATGGGCGGCATGCAGGGCATCATGGGCCTTCTGCCCGGCATGGGCAAAATGAAGGATGCGGTGGCCTCGGCGAATATCGACGACAAGATGTTCAAGCGCCAGGAAGCCATCATCCAGTCCATGACGCCCAAGGAACGGCGCAATCCCAAGCTGCTGAACGCGTCGCGGAAAAAGCGGATCGCGGCCGGCAGCGGCATGGAAGTCCAGGACATCAATCGTCTTCTGAAAATGCATCGTCAGATGGCGGATATGGTCAAGGCCATGGGCAAGAAGGGCCTGAAAGGCATGCTCGGTGCCATGGGCGGCGCCATGGGCGGCGGTGGTATGCCCGGTATGCCGCCCGGCGCGATGCCTCCCGGGGGAATGCGGAAGGATTTGATGCCGCCGGGGGGGCTCGGCGATCTGCCGCCCGGTCTTGGCGGCGGGCTTGGGGGGCTTGGAGGCGGCGGTCTGCCGGGTCTCGGTGGCCCGTCCGGCGGAGCGGGAAAGAAGAAAAAGAAGAAGTAAGGAAGAGGAGAGTCGGTGTCATTGCAGATGCCCTGAGGAGGGCCGGCCAGACCCGTCGTCGAGCCGGTCTTGGCCATCCGAATGGGTGGTCCACAGCATGCGGAGCGTGTGGGCGGGCCCTGCCGGCGGGTTGAGATCGGCCCTGCGGCCCATGGCACGGCGTTCGTGTCGAGCCTCCAGCGCCCAGTCATGACCCAGCGCCCTGTAATGAAAGTGATCGGTTCGCGATCCGCGTTTGGTTCTCCGGAATCGGATCGTTTCTGTTCGAAAAAGGAAGAAAACAATGTCGTTGAAAATTCGCCTCGCCCGGGGCGGTGCCAAGAAACGTCCCGTCTACCGGATCGTCGTGGCCGACAGCCGCGCTCGCCGGGACGGCCGCTTTATCGAGAAGATCGGCACCTATAACCCGCTCCTGCCCAAGGAGCATGAAAACCGGATCATGATCGACGAGGACCGGGCCCGCCACTGGCTGAAGACCGGCGCGACTCCGACCGATCGCGTGGCCCGCTTCCTGAGCGAACGTGAGTTGACCACCTGGGCTCCCGGCAACAATCCCAAAAAGGCCGAGCCGGGCAAAAAGGCCCAGGAGCGACTGGCTGAAAAGCAGGCTAAGGAAGAAGAGGCGCGGGCTGCCGCCGAGGCCGCCGCTGCCGAGGCCGCCGAAGCCGATGCGGCTCCGGCCGAAGATGCGCCGGTCGAGGGCGGTGAAGAAGGATCCGGCGATGCCGAGGAGAAGGCTGAGTCCTGATCGCGCCGGGGCCCCTTTCGGCTCGCCGCCGGCACCGGCCGGCTCGGGGGCAGGAAAACCCCATGCGCGGCTGGAACGGCCCCAGGACGTCCCCCCCGGCCTTGTCTGTCTCGGGGCCTTTGCGGGTGCCCGCGGCGTCCAGGGCGAGGTGCGCATCAAGCCGTTCACGGATGACCCCCTGAGCGTCGCCGATTACGGTCCGGTCCGGGATCGGGAGGGGCGGGCGTTCACGCTCCTGGATCTGCGCAGTCACAAGGACGGTCTCATTGCCCGTGTCGAAGGGGTCACCACCCGCGATGGCGCGGAGGCCCTCAAAGGGACGGCGTTTTATGTGGACCGCGCGGCGCTGCCCGAGCCGGAGGACGAGGACGACTTCTACCAGACGGATCTGATCGGTCTGGACGCACTGAACGAGGACGGCGAAGCGCTGGGCACGGTCCATGCGGTCTATGATTTCGGCGCGGGCGATCTGTTGGAGCTGCGCCTTGCCGGAACGGGTCGGCTGGTTCTGGTCCCGTTCACCCGGGACTTGGTGCCCGTAGTCGATGTGGGGCAGGGCCGGATCGTGGTTGCGCCGCTGCCGGGTCTGCTTGAGGAGGGCGACGCTGGGCCGGGTGCGGACGAGGACGCAGGGAGAGACCCATGACCGGGAATTTGGCGCCTCGACCTGGACCCTGGACTGTCCCTGAGCCCTGGACCGTCCATGTGCTGACGCTTTACCCGGAGATGTTTCCGGGGCCCCTTGGCTCTAGTCTTGCGGGACGGGCCTTGGAGCAGGGCATCTGGGCACTGGAGACGGTGGACATCCGCGCTTTTGCGCGCGATAAACACCGCTCGGTCGATGACACGCCCGCCGGAGGCGGCCCGGGCATGGTCATGCGGGCGGATGTGGTGGCCACGGCGCTCGATGAGACCCGCGCCACCCTGCCCAAGGATCGACCCATCCTGTGTCCAAGTCCTCGGGGGCAGCCATTCGATCAGCGAATGGCGCGGTCTTTGACGTTGGTGTCCGGCGCCTTGTTTCTGTGCGGACGCTTTGAAGGGATCGATCAACGCCTGTTCGAGGCCCGGCCGGTCATGGAGGTCAGCCTCGGGGATTTCGTTCTCTCGGGCGGTGAATTGCCCGCCATGGCCATGATGGACGCGGTCGTGCGCCTGTTGCCGGGTGTGATGGGCGATGGACGGTCAGGGGACGAAGAGAGTTTCGAAACGGGGCTGCTGGAGTATCCCCATTATACACGCCCTGCCGAATGGGAGGGCCTTGCCATCCCCGAGGTGCTCGGGTCCGGCCATCACGGGCGCATCGCGGAATGGCGGCGCGATCAGGCCGAGACGATCACCCGGCGCCGCCGTCCGGATTTGTGGATGCGTCATCGGGATCGGGTCCGCTTACGTGGGCCGAACAAAAAGAGATGAACACGCCATCGGCCGGATGTGCCGCTGGGCCATGAGGAGCAAAGACCCATGAATATTATCGAACAGATCGAGGCCGAAGAAATGGCCGCCTCCGGAAAGACCATTCCGCAGTTTCAGCCCGGCGACACCTTGCGCGTCAATGTGAAGGTCGTCGAAGGCACCCGCGAGCGGATCCAGGCCTATGAGGGCGTTTGCATCGCCCGCTCCGGCTCTGGCTTCAACGAGGCCTTCACGGTGCGGAAAATCTCCTATGGCGAAGGTGTGGAACGGATCTTCCCGCTCTACAGCCCGCTGATCGAGTCCATCAAGGTCGTGCGCCGCGGCCGCGTCCGCCGTGCCAAGCTCTATTACCTGCGCGAGCGTCGGGGCAAGTCGGCCCGGATCGCCGAGCGCCAGGACAACCGGGCCAAGGGCGCCGGTGCGCCCGCCAAGGCGAAGGCCAAGGCCGCGTCCGAGTAAGGACCGATCGGTCCGTACGAAACCATCAGGGCAGGGAGGGACGCCGCCATGGGCTATCGCATTGCCGTCATCGGGGCCACGGGCATGGTCGGCCGGGAAATGCTCCACATCCTTGCCGAGCGGGAATTTCCCGTCGATGAGGTTGTCGCCCTTGCGTCCTCCCGCTCGATCGGAGTCGAGGTGTCCTATGGCGACCGGGACCTGAAAATCAAATCCCTGGAAACCTTCGATTTTCAGGGTATCGACATCGCTTTGATGGCCGCGGGCGGCGACGTGGCCGCCACGTGGGCACCGCGGATTGCCCAGGCCGGAGCGGTCGTGATCGATAACTCTTCCAAATTTCGGATGGAGCCGGATGTCCCGCTGATCGTGCCGGAGGTCAATCCGGAGGCTTTAGCGGGCTATGAGAAGCGCCGCATCGTCGCCAATCCGAACTGCTCGACGGCCCAGCTTGTTGTGGCCCTTAAACCGCTCCATGACCGGGCCCGGATCAAGCGTGTGGTGGTGGCGACCTATCAGTCCGTGTCCGGTGCCGGAACGGCGGCGTCGGACGAGCTTTGGAACCAAACCAAGGGTATCTTCGTCACGGACGTGCCCGAGAAGCGGGAATTCACCAAGCAGATCGCATTCAATGTCATTCCCCATATCGACCGGTTCATGACCGACGGCGCAACCCGGGAAGAATGGAAGATGGCGGTGGAGACCCAGAAGATCCTTGATCCCAAGATCGAGCTGACGGCGACGTGTGTCCGCGTGCCGGTCTTTGTCGGCCATTCGGAAGCCGTGAATGTGGAGTTTCACGATCCCATTACGGATGATGAGGCGCGGGACCTGCTGCGGGAATCGCCGGGCCTTCTGGTCATCGACAAGCGCGAGGACGAGGGTTATGTCACGCCCGTCGAATGCGTGGGCGATTTCGCGACCTTTGTTAGCCGCATCCGGATCGATCCAACCGTCGACAATGGCCTGAACATGTGGGTGGTTTCGGACAATCTGCGCAAAGGCGCCGCTCTCAACGCGGTGCAGATTGCCGAAACCCTGATCAACCGGTATCTCAGCAAGGCCCGCTGAAACGGCCTGCCCTCACGAAAATCCCGTGAGCAATGGGTGAGCGCCAACGGCGCGTTCCGGCATGAGGTGGGGCGTCATGACGTCCATGGCTTCCGGGAAGCGGCGGGTCCGCTCCAGGGCCGCCGCTTCCCGCGCCGCCGTCTTCAGATCCTTGAGCGTGGTGTGAACGGACGCTGATCGCTGTTTCGGCTCCGGCAGTCCCGCCATGGCTTCGAGGGTCATGAATGTGATCTGGCGGGTGGAACGGAAACGCTGTCCCAGCACAGCCTCTTCCAGCTCAAAGCCCGTGAATGGCCGCCCGGCATGGATGTTCCATGTCTTCAGGATACGGATGACCGGCGTGATCAGATTGCTGTGGCGGCTGTCGCTGTCGCGCACGGCAGCGGCCGTCCCGTCCGGATCGAACGGGATCCAAGGCCGCGTGCCCGCTTCTGGGTTACGGCTCAGCCCGGCGACGTGAAGCTGCCCGTCCCGGGTCTGTTGGCCCGGAATGAGCCGCAGCCGGTGTCCCATCATGTCAATCTCGACGCTGTCCCGATAGACGTCGATGAAGTCCGATGGCAGCCACGCTTCCATCACATGGGCGATCAGAGCAACGCACGCGTCGGGGGGGCGCCGGTCGCTCCGAAAACAGACAAGCCCATCGACACAGGCCTGGTCGTCAAAATGCGGGGCAACGCGCGTGTGACGCACATGGGATCCGATGAGGCGCAGACCTTGGATTTCCGATCCGAGAGCGAATTTCAGGAGACGGCGGACGACGGCGATGGATTTGGACAATCGGGCGGAGTCCGCTTCGCTCAAGACATAGGCGAGGCCCAAATCCTGGAACCGCTCCCTTAAGGGCGAGCGCGCCACGGGCGGACGCTCTCCCCAACGACGGCTCAGGATCACAGCGTCGGACATACCCGCTGGTCGCACGCCGGTCGGTCCGCTGAGCGGGCCGGAAAGCGTCCGGGTCTGTGTCACGACATCCTGAATAAACTCCATGGCACCGTCACTCCGATCCAAAAACCCCCAGGTGCACGCGAGCCTAATGCTCGCCGGTTAATATGGCTTTTATGGAAAGCCTGTCATCATGATCAGGCCTAAATGGCTGAAATTCAATGGGGTTGGTTCAGGGGATCATTCAAAAAAAAGAGTGGTCGAGGATACGAATAATGACCGTTTCATGAGTGTTGTGCTTACCAAAACGTCTCAATGGTAAGCATGATTCTTCAACGCGCCTTAGGGACTATTTTTGCAATGCAGCGGCAATTAACGCTCTGAGGACACTCAATTTTCAAATGGCTCTACGGGCTTCACCGCGGCGTGCAGATCGTCTTTGAACGCGGCCTGGGCATCGATCAGGGGCATTTCGGGAAGGACGCCATGGGTCCCGTTCCCGGGCCGGAAGCGCAACACTGCGTCCACTTGTCCCGCGGCCCGGCCAAGGGCGATGGGCAGCGGCTCCGCCCGCAAAACGTGTCCAAGGAACAGGGCCGCGAAAAGATCTCCCGTGCCCGGGGGCACCTGCTCGAGCCGCTCCACGCTGCACAGCCACGCCCGTTCCGCCGTCGCCGCCAGACAGCCCAGCCGGCCGGGCTGGGCGGGCACGGGGACGGAGGTCACGACGGTCACGGGGCATGGCAGGGTCCGGGCCGCCTGCAGGGCTGTGGCCGGATCGGTGATCGGCGCGCCGGTCAGAAGACCCAGTTCGAAGGCGTTCGGGGTCAGAATGTCCGCAAGCGGCACAAGATGCGCCGCCAGCCCCTCGGGAATGCCGGGGCGCACATAAGTCCCCTTTGGCGTGTCTCCCATCACGGGATCGCAGCAAAAGAGCGCCTGGGGGCTCGCCGAGCGGGCCCTGCCAACGGCCCGGGCGACGGCGTCCACATGATCCGCCGCGCCCAGATAGCCCGACAGGACGGCCCGGCATCCCCGAAGGAGGTCCCGCTCGGCAAGGCCTGTGATGAGTGTATCCAGGGTTGTGGCCGGAACGGGCGCACCGGCAAAGCCGCCATGGCCGGGATGGTTCGAGTACAGAACCGTCGGCACACCCCACACTTCCAGGCCCAGGCATTGCAGCGCGAATTGGGCGGCGCTGTTGCCCACATGCCCGAAAACCACTTGTGATTGAATGGAGAGTACGCCTTGCATTGTCGATCGGTCCTGCAGCCGAGGAAGTGGAGGGGTTCGGTGCGTCAACGCCTGCGCTGCAACCGTTCTGCGACAGTGCCGTCAGCTTGGCAGTAACGTCCTTGTGCGTATAGGGTCTGGTCGGTCAGCCATCCGTTGCATCGCGTTCGCTCACCCGTCCATCTGGGAAAGCTTGTCCATGACGTCGCGCCCTTCACGTCCCATCCGTCCTCGCCGCAGCGTGCTTTACATGCCGGGGTCGAATGCCCGGGCCCTGGAAAAAGCCAAAGGATTGCCCGCCGATGCGCTGATCCTCGATTTGGAGGATGCCGTGGCGCCGGACGCCAAGGAAACGGCCCGGGACCAGGTGTGCGCGGCCGTGGCCGGCGGCGGCTATGGCTATAGGGAACTGATCATCCGCATCAACGGGCTGGAGACCGAATGGGGCACGGCCGACCTCGAGGCGGCGGTCAAGGCCCGCCCCGACGGGATCCTGGTGCCGAAGATCGATGGGCCGGAAGCCGTGGGCGCCGCCGACACCTTGATGGCCCAGGCCGGTGCCGGTCCCGAGCTTGCCATGTGGGCCATGATGGAAACGCCCCTTGCCATGCTGCGGGCGGAAGCCATCGCCGCCCGCGCCCGGGACACCCGCCTCGCCGCTTTCGTGATGGGAACGAATGATCTGGTGAAGGATCTAGGGGCCCTCCAGACGCCCGATCGCCTGCCCCTGGTGACGGGCCTGTCTCTCACTCTGCTTGCCGGAAAGGCCTATGGTCTGGCGCTCATTGACGGGGTTCATAACGGCATCCAGGACCAGGACGGGTTCATTGAGGTGTGCCGCCAAGGCCTTGCCTTCGGCTTCGACGGCAAGACGTTGATCCATCCCAGCCAGGTACAGCCCTGCAATCAGGTATTCACGCCGGAAACGCAGGCCGTGGATTGGGCGCGAACGATTATCGCGGAATTCGAAAAACCGGAGAACGCCGCCAAAGGCGTCGTCCAAGTGGAAGGGCGGATGGTTGAACGGCTCCACGCGGAGCAGGCGCGTCGGCTTGTGGATCTGGCCGAGGCGATCGAGACCATGGAAGCGGCTGTCTGAAGGGCGTCATTGTCGGTGCTTGGGGTCGGTGCTTGGGGCCGGTGCTTGGGGCCGGAGGATTTCGCGCCACGACGTTGAGGTCCCGGGCCATCCGATCCGGGATCCTCCGAACAAGGACAGTTGACCAGAGCGGTGGGCAAGAACGGTTTGGGGTGAGCGATCATGACGGTTATGAATGTGGGCAAAACCAATCCAGGTCGGTTTTTCGAGGATTTCGAACTCGGCGAGACCATCCGGCATCCAACACCCCGGACGGTCCATGAGGGCGAATGTGCGCTTTACACCTCTTTGTACGGATCGCGTTTCGCCCTCCAGTCTTCCAGTGCCTTCGCGCGGGTCTGCGGCCTGCCCCAGGCGCCGGTCGATGACCTGCTGGCGTTCCATGTGGTATTCGGCAAAACGGTGCCGGACGTGTCGCTGAACGCGGTCGCCAATCTCGGCTATGCGCAAGCCCGGTTCGAGGCGTTGCTCTATCCCGGCGATACGGTCTCCGCGAAGAGCGAAGTCATCGGCCTGAAGGAAAATTCCAACGGCAAGACCGGCGTCGTCTATGTCCGCTCCAGGGGGACGAACCAGCGCGGCGAGACCGTTCTCGATTACGTCCGCTGGGTGATGGTGCGCAAGCGGACCGAAGGCACGCCGGCTCCGGCAGCCCATGTTCCCGATCTCAAGCCCGCCGTTGCGCCGGACGAATTGAAACTGCCCGCGGGTCTTGATCTCAGTGTTTTCGACACGGGGCTCTCGGGATCGCCCCATCTGTGGGATGACTACACCATCGGCGAGCGGATCGACCATGTGGACGGGATGACCCTCGAAGAGGCCGACCACATGCAGGCCACCCGTCTCTATCAGAACACGGCGAAGGTCCACTTCAACCAGCATACGGAAGCGGCCGGGCGGTTCGGCCGGCGGCTGATCTATGGCGGCCACATCATTTCCCTGGCCCGGGCCCTGTCCTTCAACGGGTTGGCCAACGCCTGCCTCGTGGCGGCCATCAATGGGGGGCGCCATGCGGCGCCGTCCTTCGCCGGGGATACCATCTATGCGTGGTCGGAGGTTCTCGACAAGGCACCCCTGCCGGGACGCTCGGATGCCGGCGCGCTGCGGCTCCGCCTCGTCGCGACCAAGGATCTGCCCTGCGCAACGTTTCCCTATCGCGATCCCGAAGGCAGCTATCTCAGCGCGATTGTCCTCGACCTTGATTACTGGGTCATCATGCCCCGCCGCTGAGCCCGTCCCGGCGCGTCATGCCCCCTTTGCGATGCGACGCGCGGCGAAATTGACACTGCCAGTGCGGCGCCTACACTCCGCCCCGACTTATAGGCCTTTCGGTGAGGGGAGAGGGGTCCCCGGCTTGCGGGCCATGGGGCTCGGTTCGCCAGGTTTGCGGGATTGTTGGTTCGAGGTCCTGGTCGCGTGCTTGTGCGTTGTGGTGAAGCGGTCCCTTACCGGGGCCGACTTTTCCGACACATTTTAAAGAAACAGGCGGTTCTGCCCGGCGTCGTGGGACCACGGCACAGCCAGGACCGCGTGGAGAGAGGATTAACGAATGGCACAGACGTCGATGACGGGAGGACGGCCGGTCAACCGCCCCCTGTCGCCCCACCTTCAGATCTGGCGGTGGCATGTCACCATGGCGACGTCCATCGCCCACCGTGCGAGTGGCGTCGGCAATGCCGTCGGCGCGCTGCTCCTGACCTGGTGGCTTGTGGCCGCGGCGACCGGACCCGAAGCCTACGCCGTTTTCGCCGGATTTATCTCCAGCCTGATCGGTCAGCTCATGCTCTTCGGCTTCACCGCGTCGCTGATCTATCACATGCTCAACGGGATCCGGCACCTGTTCTGGGACACAGGCGCCGGTTTCGATCTTGCCACCTCCCGCAATTCCGGCCTCTTTGTCTTCGCGGCGGCGGGCATTTTGACCGTTATCCTGTGGATCGCGGCTTACATGGGCATGGGAGGTGCATGATGAGTGACCTGAGAACCCCCCTGCGCAATGCACGCGGTCTCGGCTCCGCGAAAGACGGCGTCAATCACTGGATTGTTCAGCGCACCACGGCCATCGCCCTCGTGCCGCTGGTCATCTGGTTTGTCGCCTCCATGGTTGCCTACGCGGGAGCCGACTACGACACCATGATCGCCTATTTGAAAACGCCGCTCGTCAGTATCCTGATGGCCTTGTTCGTCATCGCGGCGTTCCACCACATGCGCCTGGGGCTGCAGGTGGTGATCGAGGATTACATTGTGAAGGAGGGGACGCGCGTGGCGCTTCTGCTGCTGATCAGCTTTGCTGTCTACGGCACCGGCGCCGCGGCGATCTTCTCCATTCTGAAAATTAGCTTGTCGTGAAAGGGGTCCTCCATGGCGGCCTATGACATTATCGACCACACCTATGACGTCGTCGTCGTCGGTGCCGGCGGATCCGGCCTTCGCGCGACTCTGGGCTGTGCCCAGGCCGGTCTGAAAACGGCGAATATCACCAAGGTCTTCCCAACCCGCAGCCACACCGTCGCGGCGCAGGGTGGAATTTCCGCCGCCCTTGGCAATATGAGTGAGGATGACTGGCGCTGGCACATGTACGACACCGTGAAAGGGTCGGATTGGCTGGGCGACCAGGACTCCATCGAGTATCTGTGCCGGAACGCACCCGCAGCAGTCTACGAGCTTGAGCATTTCGGCGTGCCGTTTTCGCGGACGCAAGAGGGTAAGATTTACCAGCGGGCCTTTGGCGGCATGACCCGGAACTTCGGCCAGGGTCAGGTTCAGCGGACCTGTGCCGCCGCCGACCGGACGGGCCATGCGATCCTTCATACGCTTTACGGCCAATCCCTGCGCAACAACGCCGAATTCTATGTGGAGTATTTCGCGCTTGACCTGATCTTCGATGACCAGGGCGTGTGCCGTGGGCTGATGGCCTGGGATCTGGACGATGGGTCCATCCACCGCTTCCGCGCCCAGCGCACGGTCCTCGCGACGGGCGGATATGGTCGGGCCTATTTCTCCTGTACTTCGGCCCACACCTCCACCGGTGACGGCGGCGGCATGATGCTCCGGGCCGGCTATCCCCTCCAGGATATGGAATTCACTCAATTCCATCCCACCGGTGTCTATGGCGCAGGTGTGCTGATCACCGAGGGCGCCCGCGGCGAGGGTGGTTATCTCACCAATGCCGAAGGCGAGCGTTTCATGGAACGCTATGCCCCATCGGCGAAGGATCTGGCCTCTCGGGACGTGGTCTCGCGCTCCATGACGCTGGAAATCGCCGAAGGGCGGGGTGTCGGTCCGAACAAGGATCACATCAACCTGCATCTGGATCATATCGACCCGAAGATCCTGGCCGAGCGCCTGCCGGGCATCACCGAAACGGCCCGAATTTTCTCCGGCGTCGACATCACCAAGGATCCGATCCCGGTTCTGCCGACGGTCCATTACAATATGGGCGGTATCCCGACCAATTATCACGGCGAAGTCGTCACCCTGAAAGACGGCAATCCCAACCATGTGGTGCCGGGTGTCATGGCCGTGGGCGAGGCCGGCTGCGTGTCCGTGCACGGCGCAAACCGGCTCGGTTCGAACTCCCTGATCGATCTCGTGGTCTTCGGTCGGGCCGTGGGCCTGCGCTGCGCGGAGACGCTGGAGCCGGGCGCATCCCAACCGGATCTTCCGGCCGATGCGGGTCAGAACGCCCTCGACCGGCTCGATCGCTTTCGTTATGCCAGCGGCGGCACCCCCACATCGGATCTGCGCTTGGGCATGCAGCAGGTCATGCAGAGCAAATGCGCTGTGTTCCGGACTCAGTCGACCCTGGACGAAGGCAAGGCCCAGATCGGAGACATCTACAACGGTATCGACGATATCCGCGTTTCGGACCGGTCCATGATCTGGAACTCGGACCTGATGGAGACGCTGGAATTTGACAACCTGATGTCCCAGTCGATCTGTTCCATGTTTGCGGCGGCCAACCGGACGGAAAGCCGGGGCGCCCATGCCCGCGAAGACTATCCGGACCGGGACGATGAAAAGTGGATGAAGCATACCCTCACCTGGTTCACGGGTGAGGAGGCCTCAATCGATTACCGCCCGGTGCACAACCACACCCTGACCAATGATGTTCAGTATTTCCCGCCCAAGGCGCGGGTGTATTGATCGGGAACACGGAAGGTAAGGACGCAAACGATGGTCGAACTCACACTTCCCCGGAATTCCCAGGTCAAGAAGGGGGCGCATCACACGGCGCCCCTTCGCAAGGACGGGACGAAGCCCAACCGGACCAAACAATTCAAGGTCTACCGTTGGGATCCGGAAAACGGGGAAAACCCGAAAGCCGATACCTATGATGTGGATCTTGATCATTGCGGGCCCATGGTGCTCGACGCGCTCATCAAGATCAAAAATGAAATGGACTCGACCCTGACATTCCGCCGGTCCTGCCGGGAAGGGGTGTGCGGGTCCTGCGCCATGAATATCGACGGCCAGAACACCCTGGCCTGCACGAAATCCATTGAAGACGTGTCGGGTTCGATTTCGGTCTATCCGCTGCCCCACATGCCGGTGGTGAAGGATCTCGTGCCGGATCTGAAGCATGTCTATGCCCAGTACCGGTCGATCGAGCCCTGGCTGCAGACGGAAACGCCGCTGCCGGAAAAGGAGTGGACGCAGAGCCGGGACGACCGGGAAAAGCTCGACGGCCTCTATGAGTGCATTCTGTGCTTCTGCTGCCAGACCTCCTGCCCCAGCTATTGGTGGAATGGCGACCGCTACCTGGGTCCGGCCGTGCTGCTCCAAGCCTATCGTTGGCTGATCGACAGCCGGGACGAGGCGACGGGCAAGCGCCTTGACGATCTGGAGGACCCGTTCCGCCTTTATCGCTGCCACACGATCATGAACTGCGCGAATGTCTGCCCCAAGGGCCTCAACCCGGCCAAGGCCATCGCGGAGATCAAGAAAATGATGGCCGAACGCGTGCTGTGACCTTCCCGAAACGACCCGGTTGGAAAAGGCCGCCCTTTGGGTGGCCTTTTCTTTTTCGTATAAGCAACGGGAAGCGAACCAGATTGGAACGGGTGCGGGGTCGTGGCGCGCAAGCCATGCTCCGCCAAAGACCCGAAACCGTCAAAGACCCAAAACCGCGGTCTGAATGTGTGGGGGAACCGTCATGGCAGATCGACAGCAAACACCCAACCTGTCGCGGCGCCTGCTCGCCGAAGCGCTTGGCACCTTCTTTCTTCTGGCGGGGATCGTCGGGTCCGGCATCATGGCCAAGGCCTTGGCCGGGCCGAATGATGCGCTTGCGCTTCTCGCCAATGCCATTGCGACAGGCATGTTGCTGACAGTCTTGATCCTGATTTTCGCACCGATTTCCGGCGCCCATTTCAATCCGGCTGTCAGCCTTGTGATGGCCTTGCGCCGCGATATTGCTCCGGGTCTTGCGCTTCTTTATGTGCTGATACAGGTCCTGGCGGGGAGCCTCGGTGTCCTGGCCGCCCATGCCATGTTCGATCAGCCCCTGATCCAGATCTCGGCCACGGCCCGGTCGAGCCCCGGACTCCTGATCGCGGAGGTCGTCGCGACATTCGGTTTGCTGGCGACCATTCTGGGCCTGGCGCGCTATGGCGTCTCCCATATCGCAGCGGGTGTGGGGCTCTACATCACCTCCGCGATCTGGTTCACGGCCTCCACGTCCTTCGCCAATCCGGCCGTCACCGTGGCACGGACGATCACGGATACCTTTACGGGCATCTTGCCGGCCCATATGCCGGCCTTCATAGCGGCCCAGCTTCTGGGCGCCTGCCTCGCCTGGATTGCCTTTGGGCATCTTCTGGCCGAAGATGATGGGGCCTGACAGAACCGACGCCGTGAGGGTACCCATGGAAAACCGAACGGACCCCGGCGCCCGGCGGCGCCTGATGCCATCCTTTCTCCCCCTGATGCTGACCTTCGCCCTGGGAGCCTGCAGCACCGTGTCTCAAGGCCGGAACACCGGGATGGGTGGCACCGATCCCGGCTTTGCGGCTGTGCCCGAAAGCACTTTCTGCTCCAGCGCCCGCCACCGGGATCTCGATTTCTGGCTCGGCACCTGGACCGTCCGGTGGACCGATCCGGACACGGACCAGGCCATGCAGGGCCGCAATACGATCCGCCCGGTCCTGGGCGGGTGCGGTGTGCTGGAAGCGTTTGACGGCAGCCCCGGTTTGCCCCTGCGCGGCATGAGCCTCTCGACCTATCACATGGGTCAACGCGAATGGCGTCAGTTGTGGATCGACAATGAAGGGGGCTATCTGCCCTTCACCGGCGGACGCCAGGGGGACCGGTTCATCCTCACGCTGGAGCGCCGGAACGGCAACGATCCGCAAAGGCGTATGGTCTGGGAAAACATCGCGCCCAACTCGCTCACTTGGCGCTGGCAGATCCGCACCGAACAAGACGTGTCCTGGCGGGACCTGTGGGTCCTCGCCTATGAACGCGACGGCACCTGACCTGAAGGTCGCCGATCCGGAGGACTGTCAGGCGACGGACGAGGCGACAGTCGGGTCGTCGATGCCGGGATCGAAAGCGACCACCTGCCGCTGCCCCTGGGCTTTGGCCCGTGACATGGCGATTTCCGCCCTTTGGAACAGGGTGTCCTCGGCGCTGCCTCCGGCCTGGGTGTCCGCCATGCCGATGGAAAGGGACACATCAAGGCTCGGGTCCACGGCCGAAGCGGCCTCCTGGATCCGTTGCATGGTCGCCTGAATGGCCTCGATGGTCTGTCCAGGGAACATGATGGCGAATTCCTCGCCGCCGAGCCGCCCGGCGACCCCGACAGAACCGGTCTCGCGCAGAATGACATGGGCGACGGCCTTGATTACCTCGTCCCCTTTCTTGTGGCCGAGCGTATCGTTGATCTGTCGCAGATTGTCGATATCCATGACTGCAAGAGTGCTCGGCGCGTCCGTCCCGGCCCGCTCTTTCAGCGCCTCGTCCACTTTTTGCAGGAAGCTGCGGCGATTGGTGAGGCCGGTCAGGAAATCCGTGGTCGCGAGCTGGATCAGACGATCCTCATTCGTCTTCCACTGGGTCATGTCCCGCATAATGACCGTATAGGATTGCCGCGGCTCGTCCTTGACGGTCAAAGCACTGATGATGCAGTCGGCCCAGTAATTGGATCCGTCCTTGCGCTGCTGCCACCCGGAGGCGCTGGCCGACCCCGATTGCTGCGCGATCTGGAGGAGAGTATCGGCGGACATGGTCTTGCCGACTTCCGCGTCCCAGAACTGGTCGAAAGGCCGGCCGACGGTTTCCTCGGCTTCTAAATTGAGCAAGTGCTTGACGGAGTCGTTCCAGCCTTCCACATGGCCGGTCCGGTCGAGCGTGAAGATGGCGTAATCCTTCACGCTGCGGAAAATCGTGTCCAGATAGGCTGATTTCCAAAGATGGGCCTCGCGCTCCTGAACGAGTTCGGTGATGTCGTGGAGGATCGCCATCTGTCGCTTCTGGGCAATGCGGATCACCGAGAGGGAAATCCAGCAAGCCCGCTTCTTCTCACCGACGACCTGTCCAAGATCGATTTCCCGGCCCTGGCACACCACGCCGCGCTTGCGGTCCATGGCATCGGACAGGGAGCGGATCTCCGGCATGACATTGCTGAGCACATCGAAAAGATTGACGAGTTGGCCATTCGGGGTGATCGGCATGAGCAGACGCGTTGCCGCCGGATTGGCCAGTTCGATCACGCCGTGGAGGTCGATCTGTACGATGCCGACCGGGCAGAGATACAGAAACTGCAGAAGAGCTTCGTGTTCGGCTTCAAGGTCTGTCGTCATATCTGCCTTGCCGTTTCGTACTGATCGTTGAAGAGAGCCGCCTTGACGGCAAAGGCTCCGAGAATTCGGGTCCCTCAGTCCTTGACCACCAGATACATGGTCTCGGAGTCGGCTTTCTTCAGCATACGCAGCTTTACGGCACGGGCTTTCATGCGCACCGTGAAGACATAGTCGACCACCTCGTCGAGTTCCTCGTCCTCCTCATAGCGGGAGGCGATCAGAAAGTTGTTCGTGCACGGTGCGACATCGGTGAAGAAGTGGCGGCCCAGCACTGTGGCCTCCGAAAGACCGGCCAATTTGCTCTCATGGGCGTTGTAGCGCAGGACATCGCCTTCCTTGTTCATGGCAATGAGCCCGAGGCCGGCCTCGTCCCATTCGGCGGGACCGGACCGCTCCAGGCGGTCGTAAAGATCGGGGGCGTCGAATTCCATCGTGGGCGTTCCCTTTTCGCGGCGTTGACCTTGACGAAGATCCTGGCGCAGCGAGGTAAGGAAGCCCTTAAGATCGCATCACCGCTGGAACTCGGCCTGCTTGCCGCCCCGGCGGCCGGGCTGATAGAAACAAGGGCGATCACGGGAACAAAAGACCGAACACCGTCCTCGTCAATGGGGTGTCCGGGACAGGGAAGGGCACGGCATGACGCGGGACATCCACCATTTTATCGGCGGCAGGATCACCCCGGGGACGAGCGGGCGGACCGGGCCCATCTTCAACCCGGTGACCGGAGAGGTGCAGGCCCAGGTGCACCTCGCCAGCGCCGACGAGGTTCGCTCGGCAATCGCGACAGCCGAAGCGGCCTTCCCCGCCTGGTCGGCCGTGAACCCCCAACGCCGCGCGCGGGTCATGTTTCGCTTCAAGGACCTGGTCGAGCAGCATATGGACGAGCTTGCCGGAGCGCTCTCCCGCGAGCATGGCAAAGTCATCGCCGATGCCAAAGGAGACGTGCAGCGCGGTCTGGAGGTCATCGAGTTTGCCTGCGGTATTCCCCATCTCATGAAAGGTGAGTTCACCGAAGGCGCGGGCCCCGGCATCGACATGTACTCCATGCGCCAGCCCCTCGGGGTCGTCGCAGGCATCACGCCGTTCAACTTTCCCGCGATGATTCCCATGTGGATGTTCGGTGTCGCGATCGCATGCGGAAATACATTCGTGTGCAAACCGTCTGAGAAAGACTCCTCCGTGCCCATGCGGCTTGCGGAGCTGATGATGGAGGCGGGCCTGCCCGAAGGGGTCCTCAATGTGGTCAATGGGGACAAGGAGGCCGTGGACACGCTGTTGACCGATCCGCGGGTCCAGGCGATCAGCTTTGTCGGCTCATCCGCCATCGCCGAATATATCTACGCCACCGGCGCGGCCCACGGTAAGCGGGTTCAGGCCATGGGCGGCGCCAAGAACCACGCGATCATCATGCCCGATGCGGATCTGGACCGGGTGGTCGACGATCTCATCGGTGCGGGCTATGGCTCAGCCGGCGAACGCTGCATGGCCCTCTCGGTCGCGGTGCCCGTCGGCGACGCGGTGGCCAACGAACTCGTGGCCCGCCTCAAGCCCCGGGTCGAGGAACTCAAAGTCGGCCCGTCGGACGATCCGGATGCCCATTTCGGACCGCTGGTCACGGCGGCCCATCGCCAGAAAGTGCTCGACTATGTCGATCTTGGCGTGCGGGAGGGCGCCCAATTGGTCGTGGACGGACGGGATTTTTCCCTACAGGGCTATGAGCAGGGCTTTTTCATGGGGGGCTGCCTGTTCGATCATGTGACCACGGACATGAAAATTTATGAAGAGGAGATTTTCGGCCCCGTCCTGTCCATTGCGCGGGCCGCGCGTTTCGAGGAGGGGCTGGCCATGGCCTCGGCCCATCAATACGGCAATGGCGTTTCGATCTATACCCGTGACGGGGATGCGGCCCGTGAGTTCGCCTCGCGGGTCCAGGTCGGCATGATCGGCATCAACGTGCCGATTCCCGTGCCCTTGGCCTATCACACCTTCGGCGGCTGGAAGCGGTCCGCCTACGGAGACATGAATCAGCATGGCATGGATGGCGTGCGCTTCTACACCAAGGTGAAGACCGTGACGGCCCGGTGGCCCACGGGGCCCCGGGCCGGCGCCGATTTCGTCATTCCGACCATGAAATAAGGTGAGGGCCGGGCTCATGACCATGGGCAGCCCCGATGCGGCCGCGACTGATGGAATCGCGAATGGCGCTCACCATCTCCCGGTTACGCCGATGAACGCTTATGGCGCTCTGCTCGTTGACGGCACGCTCGATTACGATCCGGCCCAGGAACGGGCCATGGAGCGGCTTCAGGCGCTTTATCAGACGCTGGCGACCTATCAGCCTTCCGGCGCCGCACCGCGGGGCCTTTTCACGTTCTTCTCCGCCGGGCCCCGTGTCGCCGCGGATGCGCCGAAGGGCCTTTATCTGTGCGGTGGCGTTGGGCGCGGCAAGTCCATGCTCATGGACCTTTTCTATGACAGTGTGCGGATCGAAGCGAAACGGCGCGTCCATTTCCATGCCTTCATGATCCAGATCCATGGGCTGATCCGGGAATGGCGCGCTCTTGACGGGGCGGCCAAACGGCGGCGCCTTCGCGACCTCGGCCTGCCCGGATCGGTCGGGGACGATCCCATACCCCCGGTGGCCCGCCAGATCTCAAAGGCGGCGACCCTTCTGTGTTTCGACGAGTTGCAGGTGACGGACGTGGCCGATGCCATGATCCTGGGCCGGTTTTTTGCTGCCTTGTTCGATGACGGCGTGATCGTGGTCAGCACCTCGAACCGGGCGCCGGGCGCGCTTTATCAGGGCGGGATCAATCGAGAACTGTTCCAGCCCTTCATCACCTTGATCCTGGAGCGGATGGAGGTTGTGCATCTCGACGGTGTGCGGGATTACCGGCTGCAGCGGCTCGCCGGCAAGCCGGTCTACCATGCCCCCCTCGACGCGGTGGCCCAGGCGCGCATGAACGAGACCTGGCGGGCCCTGACGGATATGGATCGGGGTCTTCCCTGCGAGATCGAGGTGCAGGGGCGGCGGGTGCCCGTGCCCCAGGCGGCCCGGGGCGTCGCCCGGTTCAGCTTTGCCGATTTGTGCGAGCGGCCGTTGGGTTCGGCCGATTATCTTGGCATCGCGACCCGCTTCCACACCGTGCTGGTCGATGCCATCCCGCGCATGGGGCCTGACAAGCGCAACGAGGCGCGCCGTTTCGTGACACTGATTGATGCGCTCTATGAGAACAAGGTGACGCTGGTTGCCTCCGCTGATGCGGAACCTGAGGCTCTGTACCCCTCAGGGGACGGATCCTTCGAGTTCGAACGGACTGCGTCGCGTCTGATGGAAATGCAGTCGGCGGACTATCTCGATCGCCTTGTGGCCCGGTGACGGGCGCCCACCAGTATGCCACTGCAGCATGTGGCGATCAGTTGCCGGATTCAAACACCAATTCCACAGCGACGCCGCCGTCCTGGTAGTCCACCGTTGCACCGCGTTGCGGTGACAGGGGGGGCGTTTCATCCCCTTTGAGGATCACAACGCGTTCGCTGCCATCGGCCGGCCACCACAGGCCGCTGAGGCGATCCAGGCTGTCGCCTTGCGGACGACGTCCGTCGGCCAGGGCCGTGTTGTTGGCATTCGGCTGGACTGCGGCCTGGCGCGTGATCTGGCTCAGGCTGGGGCGGTGGCGGGCCAAAAGGCCGAGATCCGCCGCGCTGATCCGGGTCGTCGCCGCCGCGCCCGGCGCCGTCGTGTGTGTCTGGTTTCGGTTGGCGTCGCCGGTCGCGTGCGCACCGCGCCGGGGCTGATGGCGGGTTCGGACGATGCGTTGGTCTTGGACCACTGGAGCGGCTGCGGCGAGCACCGTACCGAGCCGGTCGTCCTGTGAGCGTGTCGATCCGTCTGTAAAACGTGATCCGGAGTTTGCCAGGGCCGGCGCGGCGCGGCGGCGTGAGCGCACCATGGAGGGCGCCTGTTCCGGCTCAGGACGCAACTCGGCGAGGCGCTTGTGGTTCACGTCCTGGGCATAACGACGGGCCGGCGTCTGTTCGAGCTCTTCGCCGAACAGCATCACGTAAACGCCTTTGAAATCTTTATCGGTGCCAATGGAGTTCTTCTCTTCGCAGATCTTCCGGTCAGAACGCACCACCCCGTCAAAGATCTTGCAGTCCTTGCCCGTAACCCAGGACAGCACGTGTTCTTCAAGGCCCTTGCCTGTCGAGAGGGTTGAAATCATCCCTGCGACGTTCGAGAAATCGCTCAGGGTCAAGGTGCCCGCGATAATCGTGGAACAACCGCCCAGACCGAGAGAGGCGCAAACGGCGAGAGCCGCGATGGGTCGCAACACACGGCGCGCCCGGTCTCGGTGGCCCGGCGCCGATGGTGCATCGGCAGACCATGCTGGGCTTTGCGGATCATTCTCGCGATCAGCGATCATGTGACCTTTATTCCCCTGACAACCAAACACCCTGGCAGCTTGCCAAATGGATCTGACAGCAAATCGATCTGACAGACCATTGGGACTGGCGCGCGCCGGGACCGCCGGTGTTGCGCCCTTCCTGCCCCGACAGCCCTGCCTGTCGGATCTCTAACCCACATCACTATCATTAGACCGCAGTGTTGTCACATCGGGTCCCCGCTGTCACATCAAGTCCCCAGGCTCGCCACATTCGATGGATCCCGCGGGGAAATCCTATCGACCATCGCCGGGTTTTGCCGTCCTGCGCCGCGGCCTTGCCGGCTCCTTGCGGGTCGAGGCGTTTCACGTTAGGTCACCGCCAGACCGTTGATGACTCCTTAAAGGACCCGTGACGGTCCGCCCATTCATGGCCGGCCTGTCCGCGGTCCGGTGGCGATGTCCAACCCTGACCGCCAACGGGATCAGGCGGTCCGTAAATGTGGTTATCCCTTTATCCCGGAACGGCCGGAGCGATCTGGAGGAGAAAGATAACATGGCACGGCATAAGATTGCCCTGATCGGGGCCGGCCAAATCGGTGGAACGCTGGCCCATCTTGTGGGTCTGAAAGAACTCGGCGACGTGGTCCTGTTCGACATTGCCGAGGGCATGCCCCAGGGCAAGGCCCTCGATCTGGAGCAGTCCTCTCCCGTGGACGGCTTCGATTCCGCCATGGGCGGCACCCAGGATTATGCGGATATTGCCGGCGCCGACGTGGTGATCGTGACGGCCGGCGTGCCCCGCAAGCCGGGCATGAGCCGCGACGATCTGTTGAGCATCAACCTGAAAGTGATGGCCGCCGTGGGGCAGGGCATTCGCACCCATGCGCCGGATGCCTTCGTGATCTGCATCACCAACCCGCTTGACGCCATGGTCTGGGCCCTGCGCGAATTCTCCGGGCTGCCCCACAACAAGGTCTGCGGCATGGCCGGCGTGCTGGACTCGGCCCGGTTCCGCCTGTTTCTGGCCCGGGAGTTCAACGTGTCCGTGGAAGATGTGACCGCCTTCGTGCTGGGGGGGCACGGCGACACCATGGTGCCGCTGACCCGTTACTCCACGGTGGCCGGCATTCCGCTTCCGGACCTTGTCTCCATGGGTTGGACCACCCAGGACAAGCTCGACGCCATTGTCCAGCGGACCCGGGACGGCGGCGCGGAGATCGTCGGCCTGCTCAAGACCGGATCGGCCTTTTATGCGCCCGCGACCTCGGCTATCGCCATGGCGGACAGTTATCTGAAGGACAAGAAGCGCGTTCTGCCCGTGGCGGCGCATCTGACGGGGCAGTTCGGGGTCGATGACCTTTATGTGGGTGTGCCTGCGGTGATCGGTGCGGACGGGGTCGAGCGCATCGTTGAAATCACGCTGACGGGCGAAGAGCAGGCCATGTTCGAAAATTCAGTCACGGCCGTGAAGGGACTGGTCGAAGCGTGCAAGGGCATCGAGCCAGGCCTCGCCCGCTGAGCGCAGGGTCTTTATAAAAAAACTTTGAAACGGGCCGGGTGGCACAGGGGCTGCTCCCGGCCCGTTTTCGTGTTCGTCCGATTTAGGGACTTGTCTTGACCGGGCTCCTGGGCGACACAACACCCTATCTCAGGGGTTGTTTCGGTCCCGGGTCCGCATCGGGGCGGATTTGGTTGAAACCGATCAGCAGGGAGGCTCCGCGTTCCATGGTGCCCATGCTCATTCAAGTCGTCATTGCCATCGCGACTTACGCCTTCGCGATTTATTGCGGCGTCGTGATCTTGCGCAATGTCCAGACCCGGTGTCTGGCACGGGACCGCACCATTGCGTGTTCACCGTTGCTCGCCATCATGCTTCTTGTTCTCATCGCGCTTGTTGAATTGTTGATCTACGGGCAGATCGCCATTTTCCGCTATACGGAAACGGCGGTGTTCGATGTCAGCGTGGCCTATAACCTCGTCTGGCCGCTGCTTTACGGCAGTGTCGCGGCTTACGTGATCGGCTGTGTGGCCACGGCGCCGGAAACACGATCCCTCATCGTTGGTGGTGTGATCATCAGCCTGCCGATCGGTCTTGCGCTGTGGATCTTCGCACAGTGGCAGATGTTCCCCGCCATCTACTGATATGGCTCACCGGCGGGGCAGGAACATGTCCAGGAAGCGCAGGACCTGGCGCTGGTGATCGAGGGACACCTGGGCGATGGCTTGGTCGCCCACATCCCGCCGCAACACAGTAAAAACAGTGCTGGTCCGGATGACCGGAGGACGGGCCGGAATGACGCGACTCAATTGTGGTGCCGGGACGTCCCCATAAACATTCTGTTTCGGCCCGGGATTGGGAATGAGCAGCATCCAGAGCCGGTCCGCGTGATCCCGCGTGACCGTGGACGAGATCACCACACCGAACGGGTCGGGACGATCCTCGGGGAGACCGAGCAGTTGGGACGGCACAGCAATGATGTCCCAGCGGTCAAGTGCCATGCCTTATCCTCCGCCTGCCTCGCACCGGTCGATCCGCATGGCCATAGCCGGCGCCACCCGCAGCCGGCGCCACCCGCGCTATGTGCCGCTGCGGGCCCGTGCCCCTGCCCGCTTCGACAAGGGGGTACCACCCCTTTCTCGTCAAACGGCAGTGCAATATACCACATAGTGATGCGCAGGGTGCAGCGGCCGGGTGATCTGCGGAATTTGCAACGGTTGGCTTGCGCCGTTACAGCATGTCGGGGGCGGGTCAAAGAGCCGGGCCGTGATGAATGAGGTCGGCTGGGCGGATGCGAACAGTGGGATTGACCCATGGCGGATAATGACGACCGGCAAGGCGGAATGACCGATCGCCCCGGTTTGGGTGGGGCCAAAGGGGGAGCGGCGCTCACGCGGCGGGCCGCCCTCGGTCTCGCGGCCGGGGTCGCCGCGCTCGGCGAAGGTCCCATGGTCCGGGCTTCGGTGCGCAGCGCCGACCCTTCGGCGGAGCCGGCGGCCTTGCCCCGTGCACCCCAGCCGCAAACCCTTGTTTCGCGCATCGGCTTCGGCTCCTGCCTGCATCAGGACCGGCCCGCCCCGGCCCTTGAGGCGGCCGCGTCTTCGGGCCCCGACCTTTTCTTGTTCCTCGGCGACAATGTGTACGGTGATCGGCGTGACGACCCGGCGGATCTTTCGAAGATGCGCAACGCTTACGCGACGCTCGCGGATCGAAATGACATGCAGCGCTTGTGCGGCGCCGTACCTGTCATGGCCACCTGGGATGACCACGATTACGGGCAGAATGACGGCGGCGCGGACTATCCGTCCAAGGCCGAGGCCCAGGCTCTGTTCCTCGATTTCTGGAACGCGGCGCCGGACGATCCGCGGCGCGGCCGGCCCGGCGTCTATTCCTCAGCCGTGCTCGGTCCCGAAGGCCGCCGGGTGCAGATCATTCTTCTGGACACCCGAACCTTCCGGTCGGCCTTGCAGCGCAACCCCGAAGGCGCCGATCGGCGCTATCGGCCCACCGACGCGCCCGGGGCCACCCTTCTGGGCGAGGCCCAATGGGCCTGGCTGGAGACCGAATTGCGCCGTCCAGCCGAGCTTCGGGTCCTGGCATCCTCGATCCAGATCCTCGCCGATGGACACGGGTGGGAGCGCTGGGGCAACTTTCCATTGGAGAGGCAGCGTCTTTACACCTTGATCGAGGAGACGGGCGCAAGGGGCCTGATCGCCCTGTCGGGGGATCGACATCTGGCGGCGCTCTATGAGCGGGAAGACGTGATCGGCCAGCGGCTGCTTGAGGTAACGTCCAGCTCCTTGAACCTCGATTTCCTCAAGGACCGGCGGATCGAGGAACCGGGGCCCCACCGCGTGTCGGGTCTGTTCACCGCTGCCAATTCGGGGTTCGTCTCGATCGACTGGTCCGCCGGTGCCGTGCGCGCCGGGATTCGCGATGGCGCGGGTACGGCGGTGTATGAACGTGGGATCGACTTTGACGCCTTGGGCTTGTAACGCGGGGGCTTGTAACGGCGGGGACCTTTGACGGCGGTGGGTGGCCCGAAGCTTGAATGCCGGATTGGCACGGTCCGGGACCGCGCCCGATTTGGGTCAATGGGAGATGCGGCCGGTCAGGATCCTGGCCGGAGGCTTGGTTAGCCTCCTTGGCGGTGAGACGATCGAACGGGTTGGGCGAGGGAACGGGACAGCGACGGCGGCGGGGGAAGACGAAGGATGAACAAGATGCTCAACGCGGAAAAGGGCCTTCCCACGACGGCCGTGGCCCTGCCGACGGGCTATCAGCAGGCCCTCTCGCTGCACCGCCAGGGCCGCCTGGGGGACGCCAAGGCGGCCTATGAGACGCTGGTGCATGCCAATCCGGGTTTCGGCGACGCCTGGTTCGGTCTTGCCACGATCCAGGCCCAGATGGGTGTGTCCGAAGAAGCCATTATCGGGTTTGAGCGGGCCATGGCCATCCTGGGGCCGCGGGCGGAAATCCACCACAATATGGCCGCGGCCAAATCGGCCCGCGGACGGATGACGGAGGCCGACGCCCATTACCGCGAAGCCATCCGTCTCAAGCCGGATTATTACGAGGCCTACTTCAATTTTGCCAATGTGAAGACGTTCTCGTCGGGTCGGCCCGTCGCCCAGACCATCGAGCAGCTTTTGGCCCGGCCCGAACTGACCCCGACGGACCGGTGCTTTCTCCATTTCGCCGCCGGCAAGATCTATGACGACATGGGTGATGCGGACGCCGCCTTCCCGCATTTTCTGGAGGGCAACAAGGCCAAGGGCGTCACCTTCGATGCCCAGGGGATCTATGACGAAGTGGCCTCGCTGTCCCGCGCCTTCGATGTGCCCACCATCGAGCGCCTGAAGGGCCAGGGCTGTGATGACCCGCGCATCGTGCTCGTCGTCGGGATGCCCCGGTCCGGGACCACATTGGTCGAGCAGATTCTCGCCTCCCACGGGGCCGTGGCGGGGGCCGGGGAATTGGGCGCCCTGACCCAGACGGCCCGTGGGATTGCCCACACCCTGGGCGGGGATGCGGAATACCCGAACTATATCAGCCGGCTCGAAGGGCCGCTGGTGGCCAAGTTCGGCCGTGCCTATGCGGAGCATCTGGCCGAGCGAGCCGGTCCCAAAGGAGCGAGCGCCCTGCGGATCGTGGACAAGACACCCCTCAATTTCCGTCATCTCGGCCTCGCCTATGCGTTGTTGCCCCGTGTGCGGATCATCCATTGCCGGCGGCACCCGCTCGATACCTGCCTGTCCTGCTTTTTCCAGAATTTCCGCTCCGGCCAGGCCTACAGTTTCGATCTCGAAATGCTCGGCTTCTACTATGGCCAGTATCACTGGCTCATGGGCCACTGGGCCCGGGCGGGCATCCCCATGCTGGAGGTCGACTACGCGACCCTGGTCGGGGATCTTGAGGGCGGCGCGAGACGCCTTCTGGATTTCATCGGTCTGGAATGGGATTCCCAGGTCATGGACTTCCACGAGACCAGCCGCGATGTGCAGACGGCCAGCCGCGCCCAGGTGCGCCGTCCCATCTACACGTCGTCCGTGAACCGCTGGGTGGCCTATGACCGGTATCTCGAGCCCCTCAAGGCGGCCTTGACCCAGGCCGGAGTGCCCCTGCCGGCCGCAGACTGAACATCGCTTCAACCTCATTCGGCCTGATGAGCCCGCAAAATGGTCCATGGGCCCTCGCCCTGCGTAGGACCTTGGTTGCGCTGCGGCATGGCAGTGCTATAACTCGCGGCGTTCCAGCAGGGGCTGACATCTTCAAAGGTCGGGTCGGCCGGGTTTCAAGTTTAAGCGTGCATCCACCCGGAGACGCGTCCGCCGGTCCCCAGGACCATCGCGGGCCGATGAGGATCAGGCCATCGTCGCGATCAAGGGGGCCGCGTCCAGAGGGGGTCGCGGCCAGAGGGTCGCGATCAAGGCGGGTCGCGAGCCCACGGCTGGCGCGGCATCAAGCGTCCGGCAGGCCCGGGACAGGTCCGATTCAACCTCCATCGGGGTGATCCATGAATATCCATGAACATCAGGCAAAGCAGGTTCTGAAAGGGTTCGGCGTGCCCGTGCCCCGGGGGCAGGCCGCCTTCAATCCGGCTGACGCCGTCAAAGCCGCTGAGGCCTTGGGTGGTCCGGTCTGGGTCGTGAAAGCCCAGATCCATGCGGGCGGTCGCGGCAAGGCCGGCGGCGTCAAGGTCGTGAAATCCGTCGATGATGTGAAGGCTCAAGCCGAGCGCATGCTCGGCATGACCTTGATCACCCATCAGACCGGCCCCGAGGGCAAGGAAGTCCAGCGGGTTTATGTGGAAGAAGGCTCGGCCATCGCCCGCGAGCTTTACCTGTCCTGTGTCGTCGACCGGGACACGGGCCGCATCGCCTTCATCTCCTCCACGGAAGGCGGCATGGACATTGAGGAAGTCGCCGAGAAGACTCCCGAAAAGATCCTGACCCTGACGGTGGATCCGGCCGCGGGCATCCAGGACCACCATGGCCGGGCCATCGCGTTCTCGTTCGGGCTCGAGGGCAATCAGGTGCGCCAATGCGTGAACCTTGTGCGCTGCCTCTATAATGCGTTCGTCGGCACGGACATGAGCATGCTGGAGATCAACCCGCTGGTGGTGACCGATGGCGGCGACCTGATCTGCCTCGACGCCAAGATCAATTTTGACAGCAACGCCCTTTATCGCCATGAGGACATCATGGAACTGAGGGATCTGTCCGAAGAGGATCCGGCTGAGATCGAGGCCTCCAAATACGATCTCAGCTACATCAAGCTTGATGGCACCATCGGCTGCATGGTGAACGGCGCCGGCCTTGCCATGGCCACCATGGACATCATCAAGCTCTACGGGTCCGAGCCTGCGAATTTCCTTGATGTGGGCGGCGGCGCCACCAAGGAAAAAGTGACGGCGGCTTTCAAGATTATTCTTCAGGACCCGAATGTTCAGGGCATCCTCGTGAATATCTTCGGCGGCATCATGCGCTGCGACATCATCGCCGAGGGCGTCATTGCGGCGGCCAAGGAAGTGGACCTCAAGGTGCCTCTCGTGGTGCGCCTTGAAGGCACCAATGTGGATCTCGGCAAAAAGATCCTGTCGGAGTCCGGACTGGCGATCATTCCCGCCGACAATCTGGCGGACGCGGCCGAGAAGGTCGTCAAGGCCGTGAAGGAGGCGAACTGATGTCCGTACTCGTCGACAAGACCACCAAGGTCATCACTCAGGGCTTTACCGGCAAGCAGGGCACGTTCCACACCGAGCAGGGCATCGCCTATGGCACCCAGTTCGTGGGCGGCGTGTCCCCCGGCAAGGGCGGCTCGGCCCATCTGAACCTGCCTGTGTTTAACACCGTGCATGAGGCGAAAGAGGCCACGGGTGCCACGGCCTCCATGATCTTCGTGCCGCCGCCCTTTGCGGCCGACGCGATCCTCGAAGCCGTGGATGCCGAGATCGAGTTGGCGGTGTGCATCACCGAGGGCATTCCGGTCATCGACATGGTGAAGGTCAAGCGGGCCCTCCAGGGCTCCAAGACCCGCCTGATCGGCCCGAACTGCCCGGGTGTCATCACGCCGGATGAGTGCAAGATCGGCATCATGCCGGGCCATATCCACAAGAAGGGGTCCGTGGGCATCGTGTCCCGCTCCGGCACCCTGACCTATGAGGCCGTGCACCAGACCACCGCGGCGGGCCTTGGCCAGTCCACCTGTGTCGGGATTGGCGGGGATCCGGTCAACGGCACCAATTTCATCGATGTGTTGGATCTCTACCTCGCGGATCCCGAGACCCAGTCGATCATCATGATCGGCGAAATCGGCGGGTCGGCCGAGGAAGAGGCCGCGGACTTCATCCGTCAGTCCCCGGTAAAGAAGCCCATGGTCGGCTTCATTGCGGGCGTCACGGCGCCCCCGGGCCGCCGCATGGGCCATGCTGGTGCCATCATCTCCGGCGGCAAAGGCAGCGCCGATGACAAGATGGAAGCCATGCGCTCCGCGGGTATCCGCGTTGCCGATTCGCCGGCCGCCCTGGGCTCGACCCTGGTCGAGGCGATGAAGGGCTGATCCCTTTCGCAAGGGGCGGGACCCGGCAAGGTCCCGCCCTTCACGCGTGTGGCCCAGCGCGCGGTATGACGCGCCTCGCTCTCTTTTCATATCTGTGCAGAGTATTCCGTGATCCGCGTGTCGATGGGCCAGTTGGAGCCCCGAGCCCGTTTTCATAAAGCCCGAATACCGTCCTGTCCTCCAAAACCATTTGTTTGCGGACGAGGCGGGACCCTTGATTGACGGGCACCCTTAAGTGGATTGTCCAAAATTTTTTACCCTCGCAACAAAGCGCGGAATTCGTACGCCCGGTCATCTGCCGCGCCGTGATGCTAGACCGCATCGCGCGCCGCCGTTTCATTGCGGGATAGGCCTTGAAGGCTATGGGCGGGCGCGGTACCACATGCCTGCAGATCTCGAACTGAGTGATACGTGCGATTGGCGTTCGGCGGATCACTTTGGGCCTGACTGCCGCTCGGTCCGACAGGATTTCTACGTTTTTCCGTGGGGAACGGACTCGACATCCCGGGGCGACTCAGGGGCTGGCGGCGCGGGACACCGCCGTCGTTTCACGACCGACCCTTGTTCAAGGGGCGACAGTCAGCCCGTTTCACGCCGGGAAGCGGCCGAACCGTGGGGCTCACGGACCAAGACTCCTGACTTGTGTGGTGGGGCACCACATGGGACATGCCGAGGCGCGGCACAACGGCGTGCGGCAGTGACGCTGTCCGCCCAGACACGAGGATAGGGCGCCCTGTGAAGGCGCCGGAATGGCATGGCGAAGCAGAGCACGAACACGATCTTCGATCAGACATCATTTCTGTACGGCACAAACGCCGCATTCATTGAAGACCTTTACGCCCAGTTTCTGGACGACCCTGGCGCCGTATCATCGGAATGGCGCGATTTTTTCGAGACCCTCGACGACGAACACGCCGCCCAGCTGTCCGAAGGGATCCGTCAGACGCGCCGGGCCCTCGAAGTTGAGGTACCCGACCAGGCGGATCTCCTGGCCGCTTTCGACCAGGCCGAGAACGGCAATGGCGCCCTTGCGGCCCAGATCAAGGCCAAGATCGAGGCCCAGGATCCGGGCCTAAGTCCGGTCGAAGTGCGCAACAGCACGCTGGATTCCATCCGGGCTCTGATGATGATCCGTGCCTATCGGATCCGCGGTCACCTGGCCGCCCAGCTCGATCCGTTGCGCCTGGACAATGGCAAGGAACATTCCGAACTCAACCCAAAGAGCTATGGCTTCACCGAGGCCGATTTTGACCGGCCGATCTTTATTGATCGTGTGTTGGGCATGGAAACCGCGACCTTGCGGGACATCGTTTCCCTGCTGCGGCGGACCTATTGCTCCACCATCGGCGTGGAGTTCATGCACATCACCGATATTGAGCAGCGCAACTGGATTCTCCAGCGCATTGAAGGGCCCGATAAGGGGGTCTCCTTCACCCCTGAAGGGCGGCGGGCGATTCTTCAAAAGCTGATCGAGTCCGAAGGCTTCGAAAAGTTCCTGCACGTCAAATATACCGGCACGAAGCGGTTCGGCCTTGACGGCGGCGAGGCCCTGATGCCGGCCACGGAACAGATCATCAAGCGCGGCGGCGCCTTGGGCGTGAAGGAAATCGTTCTGGGCATGCCCCACCGGGGTCGCCTCAACATCCTCGCCAATGTGATGGCCAAACCCTATCGGGCCATCTTCAACGAATTCAAGGGCGGCGCGTCCAATCCGGAAGAAGTCGAAGGGTCCGGTGATGTGAAATATCACCTGGGCGCGTCATCGGACCGGGAATTCGACGGCAACAGGGTCCACCTGTCGCTCACGGCCAACCCGTCCCATCTGGAGGCGGTCAATCCGGTGGTGCTCGGAAAGGTCCGGGCGAAGCAGTGGCAGCATGGCGATCCGGAACGGCGCAGCGTCCTGCCGGTGCTGCTCCACGGGGATGCGGCCTTTGCCGGCCAGGGCGTGGTTGCCGAGTGTTTCGGCCTGTCGGGTCTCAAGGGGCACCGGACGGGCGGCACGATCCATCTGATCGTCAACAATCAGATCGGCTTCACGACAGCGCCGCGCAATTCGCGCTCCTCGCCTTATCCGTCCGATGTGGCCTTGATGGTTCAGGCCCCGATCTTCCATGTGAACGGGGACGATCCCGAGGCCGTGGTCTATGCCGCCAAGGTGGCGACCGAGTTCCGCCAGCAATTCGGCAAGGACGTGGTCATCGACATGTTCTGCTACCGCCGGTTCGGCCACAACGAAGGCGATGAGCCGAGCTTCACCCAGCCGCTGATGTACAAGCGGATCCGCTCCCATCCCACGACCTTGCGCATCTATTCGGATCGTCTGGTCGAAGACGGTGTTGTGACGCGTCAGGATGTCGAGGACTCCATTCAGGATTTCCAGGCCCGGCTCGATCAGGATTTTCAGGCAGCGGACGAATATCGCCCGAACAAGGCGGATTGGCTGGATGGCCGCTGGTCCGGTCTCGGCATTCCCGAGGGCGACGACCGGCGCGGAACCACGGCCGTGGACGAGGAGACGCTCAAAAGCGTCGGCAGAAAACTGACCAGCTATCCGGACGGTTTCAACGTTCATCGGACCTTGAGCCGGGTTCTGGCCGCCAAGGAAAAGATGTTCGAGACCGGTGAGGGCTTCGATTGGGCCACCGCCGAGGCACTGGCCTTTGGCACCCTCCTGCTGGAGGGGTATCCGGTGCGCCTGTCAGGGCAGGATTCCGTGCGCGGTACATTTTCCCAGCGTCATGCGTCCCTTGTCGATCAGCAGACGGAGGAGCGCTATACGCCCCTCGCCAACCTCTCCGACAATCAGGCCGGCTTTGAAGTCATCGACTCCATGCTTTCGGAGATGGCCGTGCTCGGCTTCGAATATGGCTATTCACTTGCGGAGCCCAATTCACTGGTGCTTTGGGAGGCCCAGTTCGGCGACTTCGTCAACGGCGCCCAGGTGATCATCGACCAGTTCATCGCCTCGGGCGAGCGCAAATGGCTGCGCATGAGCGGCCTCGTGATGCTTCTGCCCCATGGTTATGAAGGGCAGGGGCCGGAACATTCTTCGGCCCGGTTGGAGCGTTTCCTCCAGTCCTGCGCCGAGGACAATCTCCAGGTCGCGAACTGCACGACGCCTGCGAACTATTTCCACATCCTGCGCCGGCAGATCCACCGCAACTTCCGCAAGCCGCTGGTCATCATGACCCCGAAGTCCTTGCTGCGCCACAAGCGGTGCGTGTCGAGCCTGGACGAGATGGGCCCCGGGTCGTCCTTCCACCGCGTGCTGTGGGACGATGCGGAACTCAAAAAGGGCTCGAGCGTCGACCTTGCTCCCGACGACAAGATCCGCCGCGTCATTCTGTGTACCGGCAAGGTCTATTACGACCTGTTCGAGGAGCGCGAGAAGCGCGGCATCACCGATATTCAGATCCTGCGGGTCGAGCAGCTTTATCCGTTCCCGGCGAAAAGTCTGCTGAACGAGATCCAGCGCTTTCCCCAGGCGGAGATCGTCTGGTGCCAGGAGGAGCCCCGCAATATGGGCAGCTGGACCTTCATGGAACCGAATATCGAATGGGTCATGGCCCGGGCGGAATGCGTGCACCAGCGCCCGCGCTATGCCGGGCGCGCGGCCACAGCGGCCACGGCAACGGGCCTGATGAGCAAACATATTCAGGAACTGAACACTCTGCTGGAAGACGCGCTCGGCGGCTGACGTCCGGCCACTGACGCCGCGACCTGCCGGCCACCGGAGACAGCGAAAGGACATGAACCATGAGTACTGAAATCCGTGTGCCCACTTTGGGCGAATCCGTCACCGAAGCGACCATTGCGCAATGGTTCAAAAAGCCGGGCGAGGCCGTCGCGGCGGACGAGCCGCTGGTTGAACTGGAAACCGACAAGGTCACCCTGGAGGTGCCGGCCCCGGCGGCGGGCACCCTGTCGGAAATTCTGGCCAATGAGGGCGACACGGTGGAAGTGAACGCCCTGCTTGGGACCCTGACGGCCGGAGAAGGCGCAGCCCCGGCGAAACCGGCCGCCGACCCGTCTCCGGCGCAAGCGCCTGCGGACGCTCCGGCGGCGGACGCCCGCTCGGCGCCCTCGTCCGCCCCGTCCCATGGCGGCGGTGAAGGTGGCGCGGTGATGCCGGCAGCTCGGCGTGTGATCGAAGAAAACCAGCTCGATGCCGGTCAGATTTCCGGTTCGGGACGGGACGGCCGGGTGACCAAAGGCGATGCTCTCCAGGCGCTCGAGAGCCGCGCCGCAGCGCCGGCGCGGACGCAGCAGCCGGCGACGCCCAGCGGTCCGCGGGCCCGCGAGGATGTGGAAGAACGGGTACGGATGACCCGTCTGCGCCAGACCATCGCGCAGCGTCTGAAGCAGGCCCAGGACGTGGCGGCGATGCTGACCACCTTCAATGAAGTGGACATGAGCCACATCATGGAGATCCGCAACCAGTACAAGGGCCTGTTCGAGAAGCGCCATGGCGTGCGTCTCGGGTTCATGAGCTTTTTCGTCAAGGCCTGTGTGCGCGCGCTCCAGGAAATCCCGGCGGTCAATGCGGAAATCGACGGCACGGACATTGTCTACAAGCATTACTATGATATCGGCGTTGCGGTGGGTACGGATCGCGGCCTTGTGGTGCCCGTCCTGCGGGATGCCGAGAAAAAGTCCTTCTCCGACATCGAGAAGGAAATCAACGATTTCGGCATCAAGGCCCGCGACGGCAACCTGTCCCTCGACGATCTCCAGGGCGGCACCTTCACGATCTCCAATGGCGGCGTGTACGGATCGCTGATGTCCACACCGATCCTCAACATGCCCCAGTCCGGCATTCTGGGCATGCACAAGATCGAGCAGCGCCCCGTGGTCATCAATGGCGAAATCGTCGTCCGTCCCATGATGTATCTGGCGCTGTCCTACGACCACCGCCTGGTGGACGGCAAGGAGGCCGTGACCTTCCTGGTGCGGGTCAAGGAAACGCTTGAGGATCCCCAGCGGGTCATTCTGGGGCTCTGAGCCGGCGGGTCGGGCTGCGTTCAGGGAATGTGGGGCACAGGGAAGAATTGAGGCAGGATATGGCTGACCGTTACGATCTCGTCGTCATCGGGGCGGGCCCCGGCGGATACAATTGCGCGATCCGCGCGGCCCAGCTCGGCCAGAAGGTCGCCGTGGTCGAGCGGCGGGCGACGCAGAAACTCGGCGGGACCTGCCTCAATGTGGGCTGCATCCCGTCCAAGGCCCTTCTTCATGCGTCGGAGCATTACGAGCAGGTCGGCCACCACATGGCCGATATGGGCATCGTGGCCGAGGGCGTGCGCCTCGACCATGACAAGCTGCTGGCCTTCAAGGACCGGGCCATCGATCAGCTGACAAAGGGTGTGGAGTTCCTGTTCAAGAAGAACAAGATCGACCACCTGTTCGGCCATGGTCGCATCGCCGGTGCCGGCAAGGTCGCCGTGGAGCGGGCCGAAGGTGGCGAAACAATGCTCGACACGGCCAATATCGTGATTGCCACGGGCTCGGAGATCATGGGTCTGCCGGGGGTCGAGATCGACGAGGACCGGATCGTCTCCTCGGACGGCGCCATCTCGCTTTCCTCCGTGCCGGGACGGTTGCTCGTGGTCGGCGGCGGTTATATCGGGCTTGAACTCGGATCCGTATGGCGGCGCCTTGGCTCCGAGGTCACCGTGGTGGAGTTCCTGGACCGCATCACGCCCGGCCTCGATACGGAAGTTTCCCGGCAATTCCAGCGGATCCTCTCCAAACAGGGCCTGACCTTCAAGCTTGGCACCAAGGTTACGGGTGTGGAGAAAACAAACGAGGGCGTGAAGGTGACCGTGGAACCGGCGGCGGGCGGCGATGCGGAGGTCATCGACTGCGATGTGGTGCTGGTTTCGATCGGCCGCCGGCCCTATACGGACAATCTGGGCCTGGATACCGTCGGCATCGAGACGGATCAGAAGGGACGGATTCCGACGGACGGGCATTACCGCACCGGCGTCGAAGGGGTCTATGCCATCGGTGACGTGATTGACGGTCCCATGCTGGCCCACAAGGCCGAGGACGAAGCCGTTGCGGTTGCGGAGATCATCGCCGGCAAGGCGGGCCATGTGAATTACGATGTCATTCCGGCGGTGGTCTATACCTATCCGGAAGTGGCTTGTGTGGGGCAGACGGAAGATCAGCTCAAGGAAGCCGGTGTCGCCTACAAAGTGGGCAAGTTCCCCTTCATGGCCAATTCCCGCGCCAAGACGAACGATTTGACCGACGGTTTCGTGAAGATCCTGGCCGATGCCAAGACGGACAAGGTGCTCGGCGTCCACATGATCGGGCCCAATGTGGGCGAGATCATCGCGGAGGCGGCGCTGGCCATGGAATTCGGGGCGTCGTCCGAAGACATCGCGCGCACCTGCCATCCCCACCCGACCCTGACCGAAGCCCTGCGCCAGGCGGCCATGGGCGTCGAAGGCTGGACCATGCAGGCCTGAGTCAAACGCCGAGGATCCACGCCTCCTCTTCGACCACGGCGACCTCTTCCGCCGGGGTCAAGGGTTTTGCGGGCGCGAAAACGTCCGCAATCCTCCCCTCCATATCAAGGGCGGACAGGGTCGTGACCACGGTCTGGACCTGGGCAGCGTCCTTGACGACTCCCGGCGGCGCCTTCGACAGCCATAGAGACGGATAGATTTCCGCCAGGATGATCTCACCGCCGTTGCCGCGCATGGGCGGCAGGGTCAGACCGGTCTCGAAGGGCCACACCCGGATCCGGTCCCGCAGGATCGGGTGCAGGCGCAGCGCTTGCAGGACGGGAAGGCCCATGAGGATCTGGCTGCCGACCGATCCGGTCGTGAAGAGTTTCCACACGGGTTGGGCGCCCGCCGTCGCCCGGTCCGCCAGCCGCCGTTCGGCCAGGTCCCCCGGACCGTGCGTCCGCGCCCGCCTTTGGCCCAGATAAACCCCTTCTGCTTTCGCCGGGCAGCCCCAGAATGGGAACGGCCCATTCGACAGCCTCCGGTTCAACTCGGCGGCGACCGCGAAGCGGTTGTTTTCGTTCCGGGGTCCGTCGTCGATCCGTAAGCTGATGGTCTGCCACAGGGCCTGCCAGGCCGGCCCCTCAAGCCCAAGCCGGCGCGCGGTGCCCTCAGGATAGCCGAAGGGAAAGTCGAAGCCGGCCAGAACCCGCCGGCCCGCCGCGAGGCGGCGTTTGAACAATCCCGTCAGGGCGGTCTTGGCCGCGGTCCGCGTTGCCGGGTTGGTCAGGCGCACGCCCCGGCGACGCCCCAGCCGATCCCGGTCCAGCACAGCGATCCAGACGCTGTCGGCGCCGGTTCGTGGCACCGATGCGGCGGACCAGTCCACCATGATATAGCTGTCGAAGCGCGGCATGGTGGAGACGTTCGCTCACAACATCGCAGAAGGGGTAGAGCTGGGGGCCGGCAATCGAACCGTTTGGAGGCCTCTTGACACGCGTTTATACTTCGCGGCGTTCATGTCCCTTGGGGTTTGGACCATGCCGGTTGCGCTGAACCGGCGTTGCAGATCCCAATCCCCCGCCGGAGCGATGATCGCTGTGAGCCCAGTCATGCGTCAGTTTCTCGTCCGTTCGGCCGTTTCGATTTTTGCCGCTCCTTCCCCCGGCGACAGGACCGCCGGGCTGCGTCCCCCCGAAATCGGGTGGGCCCGTTCCCGGGGGACGCGTCCATGACCGTCACCACCAGGAATTGGCGCGTCAAGCCACTCTTTTCCAAGATGGATTTTGAAGTCTCGGCGCGGGAGCGGCTTGAAGGATCGCGACCGGTGCAGCACCGGGCCCACCATCATCTGCCTGAAGACAGTACCATCGTTGTTGTGGGCCTCGTGCGCAATGCGGCGCGTACGCTGCGCTGGGACGTGAATCGCATCGCCGGGGCCCTGGGATTCGCCAAATCGGTTTCCTGGTTTCTTGTGGAAGCGGACAGCACGGACACCACGGTGCCCCTGCTGGAGTCCCTTGCCCACGCCGTCCCGGGCTTTCGCTTCCGCTCCCTAGGGGCCTTTGCCGAGCGTATGCCTGAAGACGCCCGGCGCGATGCCCATTGCCGGAACATCTATCTCGACGAGGTGGAGCACGCCTATGTGGAGACCGACTATGTGGTCGTGGCAGACTTTTCGGGCCTGAACAGCCACATCACCCGCGGCGGTGTCCTGTCCTGTTGGACCTCCCCGGACTGGGACGTGTGCACGGCCAATCAGATGGGCCCCTATTACGATCTGGATGCCCTGCGCCATCCGGTCTGGTGCCCCCAGGATCTCGCTGAATACCAGGCCTTTCTCGAAACCTATGGTGGCGGCGCCTATCGCGGCCGTCTTGCGCAATTCGTCAAGCTGATCCAGATCCCCATGGAAAGCCCGTGGATCGAGGTGGAGTCGGCCTTTGGCGGCTTCGCCGTCTACCGGCGCAGTGCGATGATCGCCGGTCGCTATGACGGGGCAGATGGAAAGGGCCGGGAAATCAACGCCCATGTGGCCCTCCACAGTCAGCTTCGTGCCCAGGATTATCGCATTTTCATCAATCCGGGCATGATCAACACGCATGTGGCAGCTCAGGTGCGAGAACGTACCTTGCTTCGTACCCTGATGGAAGGCTTTTGGGAGTCCGTGCGGCGGGGCCGGGCTGGCGTGCAAAAGTCCTGACGGGCCGATGTGCGGCCTGAGAGTCCGCTATGGGGGACGTCCCATCACCCAGACTGGCGCCCTTCTCTCAATTTTATCGGAATTGGACGTCGAAGAAGCGGATCTGCTTGGCTTTCGCGTGGATGACCCTCTGGCTGCCCAGAATGGGGCACGCCGCCAAGCCGTTGCAAATGCCAAAAAGGTCGCCCGGATCATTGCCGATGAGGCGGGCTCCGTACTCGGAGCACCGGTTAAGATCACCTATGGGAGGGACAGCCGCCGTTATCGCTCTTTAGGATTCGCCGACGAGGATAGACCAGCACCCCGGATGGCGGCGAGACAACCCGTCAGGCCAAAAGTCGAGGTCAACTTGGCGGAGGGCGGGTGACCTTCAGGGAAGACGTCACGATCATCTTCGCCCTTGAACCGGTCCGCGAGGAATGAGGTGTGAGGCGGGCTCAGGCCAGCCTCATATCCTGAAACTCAAAACGGGTTGAGGGTGTAGCCCTCCTGCTGGAGCAGGGCATGGGCGGTCATGGCCGAGACGGCAAGGCGCACGCCCGGCAGCAGGTCCGCCTTGGTCAGACCGCGGGACGCGGCGCTCTGGCCACAGACGATGACCTCGACCCCGTGCTTGAGGAGGGTCTCGAGCAGGGCCGCATTGGGATTGTCCGCCCCGTCCTTTTTCGCGGCATAGGTCTCGGCCCGGGTCACGTCAAAAACGGAAAGGCTGTGCAGCACCAGCGCCAGATGCATGTTTTCCGGTGCCACGCCGACGGCCGCATGCATGTTGAGAAAACGGGCGGCAGTCACAAGCTGGCGATTCAAGGCGCCAGGCTGCGCCCCCTCGGTGAGGTCATAGCTGACCCGGAACACCGTACCGTCAGGTACTGCTTCGACGCCCTCCAAGACAGCCACGGGCCCATAGTCCGTGATCAGGGGACCGGTTTTGAAGGCCTCGGGCAGGCCCCTTTGGGCGTTGGCCGGAAAGGCGAGAAACAGGGCGGCGAGAATGACGGCGTTTCGCATGGCGTGGTTGCTCCTGGTCGTGATGGGGACTGCGGACAAAGGGATGGTAATCCCGCTCTGGCGCCGGGGACAGGTTTGAGCAAGGCTCGCCGTCCCGTTTTCGTTTAAGAGGACCCGCGCCATGGAAACCGTCAATCTTGCCGAGAAGCTGGAGACCTTCAGCGAAACCTGGTCGCCTCGCATCGTCGCCGCTTTCAACGGTCACGATGTCATGGTGGTAAAGGCCAGCGGCGAATTCGTCTGGCACAGCCATCCAGAGACGGATGATTTCTTTCTCGTCCTCAAGGGCCGCCTGCGGATCGACCTGCCCGACGGTCCTATCACCCTGGGCCCCGGCGAGATGACGGTGATCCCCAAAGGCATGGAGCACCGCCCCGTTGCCGAGGAAGACGTCCATATGGTGATTATTGAGCCGGCCGGAACGCCCAATACGGGTAACGAGACCACTGCCGCGGAAAAGATCCGCATCTGACGTGAGCGGACGATTCGCACTCCGGATTGCTTCGCTGCGCTCGCAATAGCGTGCCTTGGTTGTTCGTCTGTGGTCCCCCTGAAACGCCGCCCGGTCACGTCCAAATCATGAGCCCAAAAAAACGGGGCGCCGTCGCCGGCACCCCGTCCACATCATTACAAACCCGTTTGGGGCAGGGATCACACCACTTCGAAGAGGCCTGCCGCGCCCATGCCGCCGCCCACGCACATGGTGCACACAACATATCTGGCGCCGCGGCGCTTGCCTTCGATGAGGGCGTGGCCGACCATCCGGGCGCCGGACATGCCATAGGGGTGGCCGATGGAAATGGCCCCGCCATCGACATTGAGCAGGTCGTTGGGAATGCCCAGCGTGTCACGGCAGTACAGCACTTGGCTGGCGAAGGCCTCGTTCAGCTCCCACAAGCCGATATCGTCCATGGTCAGGCCATTGGCCTTCAAAAGCTTGGGCACGGCAAACACTGGACCGATCCCCATCTCATCAGGCTCGGTGCCGGCGGCGGCCATGCCGCGATAGATGCCGAGGGGGTTGAGCCCGCGGCGTTCGGCTTCCTTGGCTTCCATCAGCACGGCCGCGGAGGCGCCGTCGGAGAGCTGGGAGGCGTTGCCGGCGGTGATATATTTGCCTTCCTTGACCTTCTGACCATTGGCGTGGACGGGCTTCAGGCCGGCCAGGGTCTCTTTGGTCGTGCCCGGACGGTTGCCTTCGTCCTTCTCAAGAAGGGTCGGCACGTCGGTGACTTCGCCGGTTTCCCTGTTCTGGAGCTTCATCACCGAGGGCAGGGGCACGATTTCCTGGTCGAACTTGCCGGCGCGCTGGGCGGCATCCGTGCGGGCCTGGGACTGGGCCGAATATTCGTCCTGGGCGTCGCGGGAGATGCCATAGCGCTCGGCGACGATCTCGGCGGTCTCGATCATGGCCATGTAGATCTCCGGCTTGTTCTCAAGCAGCCAGGGATCGACTTCCACATTCATTTTGCCGCTGAGCTGGACCTTGGAGATCGACTCCACGCCGCCGCCGACGGTGACGGTCATGCCATCAGCAATGATCTGCTTGGCGGCGGTGGCAATGGCCATCATGCCGGAGGCGCACTGACGGTCGATGGTCATGCCGGCGACCGTGGTCGGCAGGCCGGCGCGCACCAGGATCTGGCGGGCGGTGTTCTGGAACTGGCTGCCCTGTTGGATGGCGGCACCCATGATCACATCGTCGATCTCGCCCGGGGCGATGCCGGCCCGCTCCACGGCGTGCTTGACTGCATGGGCGCCCAGCTCCTGGGAGGTGGTGTTGTTGAAGGCGCCGCGACCGGCCTTGCCGATCGGGGTGCGGGCGGTGGAGACGATGACGGCTTCGCGCATGGGTGATCCTCCTCACAATATCCGGCGCGGCTTCTGGAGCGCAGCGCCGTGGGCCAGTCGCCCAAACTCTAACCCATTTTCTTCAACGGGAAATCCCGAAGCGTCCGGAGCCGCTCGGTCACCAATGCCGGCTCGCGCCGGGGATCGCGTCCCGCGGCGTCTGATGGGGCAGCACGATGAGCCCCTTGATGCGCCGCGCGCTCCATCGGCCCGCCTCCATGGCCGGACCTTCAAGATATCTTGCGGAAAGATAGGCCAGGACATAGGTGCTCACCGCCACGGTCAGGAAAAAGGCCAAGGCGTTGTCCTGGAAGATCTCCAACATCATGAGGATCTGATATAGCGGGAAGTGGATCAGATACACACCATAGGAGATGTCGAGCGGAATGCTGATCGGGCGCAATCTGAACGCCACCAGATAAACGGCAAGGCCAAGGGACAGCGGATCGAGCATCACGAATGCCGCTTCGATCCAGATCGACCCCGGCTTGAACTCCTTCACATATTCACCGGTGAAAAAGATGCCGAGCGCCAGGGCGAGCAGCGCCAGGACACCCCGTTGGCTGAGCCCCTTCAGCGGCACGGTCATGTAAAGCAGCATACCCACGGCGAAAAAGCGCAGCTGGCCCGGCGGGATCTGGGTCGCGAGCTTGGTCGTGTCCGAATTGTAGGCGAAGTGGAGATAGAACAGGCTGGAGGCGATGAACATCATCACCGCCCAGAAGCGCTGGCCCGGCAGCAGCAGCCAGAACGGCACCAGGGCGTAGAAGAACACTTCGATCTTGATGGTCCAAAGGCTGCCGTTGAAATAATCCTGGGGCAGATGGTCGGGGATGACGCCGAAATTGGGCTGAAGAAAATTCAGGAACACCATATTGGCGGCGATATAGCGCCCCAGTTCCGCCAGGTCCCGCGGCGGTACGATCTGCATGAAGATGATCACTTGCAGGGCGATCGTCACGGCGTAGAGGGGGAAAATCCGGAATAAGCGTCGCATGGTATAGGCGCCCAGATCCCGGCCCTTGTCGTAGGACCAGTAGATCAGGAACCCGGAGATCACGAAAAAGCCGAGCACGGACGAGTGGCCCAGATTGAAGAAAATGCCGCCATAGCCGAAATTCGACAGGGTCGAGAAATGGTGGACCACCACGAGGGACGCAAAGACCAGACGCAAAATGTCGAAATTGTTGTCCCGGTCCGGTCCGCCGGCGGCATCGACGCCCGCATCGGCGCGCATCAGCCAGCCGAAAGGGCCTGCGCCGGCGTGGTCTTGTTCAGGCGGCCGCGCGGCGGCGTTCGGGTGAAGGCGCTGGCGGTCCATATGGGCTCCGTGGCGGCGGCGCGCCCCTCTCTGGGGTCTCGGCGCAAAGGGGACAGGCTTAAACTCTGCTTTGAGCTTATACTGGGCCGTGCCGGCCGGTAAACGACCCGTCCGGGGCAGGGGAATGGCTGGGCTCGGACCGACGCGCGCCCTGGCTCGGCTTTGACCGGCCCGGGAAAGGATCGGGAAAGGATAACGCATGGGATACATGACGTGCCGCGCGAGCATCGTCACCGCGCTGGGCGCCTTTTTTGCCCTCGCTCTGTTGCCATCACCGGTCGACGCCCAGTCCCAGCCCTGGGCAAAGGTGCCGGTGATTCCCGTGGGGCCGGAGGATGCCATTGAGACCCTCGTGCGGGAGGCGCCGGAGGACGCGACCTTCGTCCTCGCGCCCGGCGTCTACCGCCAGGTTTCCGTGGTGCCGAAGGACGGCCAGCGCTTTATCGGGCTGACCCGCGATGGGGCGCGCGCGATCCTGAACGGGGCCGTGGTGCTCGATGCCTGGATCGCCGACGGCACCCATTGGCGTGCCGCGGCCGAACGCCGGCGCTACAGCATGCCGGGCACCTGCGAACCGGACTTTCCCTTGTGTCTGGAGCGCGAAGACCTGTTCCTCGACGGAACAATGCTGCGCCGGGTCGGCAGCCTTGATGCCGTCGGTCCGGGCACCTGGGCGTTTATCGGCCGGCAGGTGGTCATCGGCGAGGACCCGGGCGAGCGCCTTGTGGAACTGAGCGTGACGGAGACCGCCGTGCGCCCCACGGGCCATGCCGTCACCCTCGAAAATCTCGTGGTGGAAAAATATATCCCCGGCGCCCAGGCCGGCGCGATCAGCGGTGTGGGGACGAAGGACTGGCGGGTCTTCGACGTGACGGCGCGGTGGAATCATGGCGCCGGCCTCGACATGGGCGACCGCATGCTGGCCCGGGGGGGCGCCTACAATCACAACGGCCAGATGGGCCTGCGGGCCGAATTCGGCCAGGCCCATGTGGAGAGTGTGGAGATCGCCCACAACAATACCGCCGGCTACAATTGGGGCTGGGAGGCCGGCGGCACCAAGTTCCTGGAAATGACGCGGCTGACCGTCCGCGGAACATGCGTGCACGACAATTATGGGCCCGGCCTTTGGACGGACGCCAACAATGTGAATGTGCTCTATGAGGACAATCTGGTCTTTCGCAATGCCGGCGACGGCATCAAGCACGAGATTTCCTACAACGCCGTCATCCGGAACAATGTCTCGGCCTATAACGGCTTTGGCATGCATCGCTGGCTGTGGGGTGCGCAGATCCTGGTGCAGAATTCGTCGCGCACCGTGGTGACGGGCAACACGGTCGACACGCTGACAGAAGGTGGCAATGGCATCTCGATCATCTACCAGAACCGGGAAGCCGATGGCGGACGCTGGGTGGCCACGGAAAACCGGATCACCGATAACCGCATGATCCTGCGTGGCCGGGCCCGTGCCGGGATGGGCGCCGATTTCGACCGGGTCTGGTTCTTCCGCGACGCGGACAATGTCTTTGACCGGAACGCGTACCGCGTGGCCGAAGGCCGTAGCCGCTTCTGGAGTCACCGCGGCGATTTCCGATCCCTCGATTACGTAAAACGCCACGGGCTCGAGGGCGAGAGCACCGTGAGCGCAGGCGACCTGCCACCCGAACAGGCCATGACCTGCCCTGACGACTTGTAAGGCGCGCTCGACTTTCGATCGGCAAAACAACGGCCCGCCGCTCTACTGCACGGCGTGACGAGATCTTTGCGGACGATTCAACCGGCGGGCCGACGATCGCCTCACTGTTCGCTCACACGCGGCCATGCGAACTGCTCCAGGCCCTCCATTCGCGTGCCTTCGATGCGCGCTGCGATCCAATTGCCGAGAAGGGGCGCGAATTTGAACGCGTGGCCGCTGCCGCCGGTGGCTACGAAGACATTGTCGAAGGCGGGATGGCGGTCGATGATGAAATCGCCGCTGCGCGTCTGGGAATAGTTGCAGTGCTTCTGCTGGAACCAGTCGCGGGTCAAGTCGGTCCCGAACACCTGAGACAGGATCGCAAGCCGCTCCGCCAGATCCGCTTCATCGAGATGGCTCGGCGTATGGAATCCAAGGGACCACAGGCCCTCCGCCTCCGGAAAACCGTAACCCGCGGTCGAGGCGATGTTGTAGATCCAGACCGAGGGCAGGACGGCCGGCGCGCCGCCGTCGAAGGGGCGGTAATAGACCTTGCGCTGCGGGACCTTGCTGATCGGTGTCGGCGCGCCGGGCACGGCAAAGGCACCGCCGCACAGCACGATCCCGTCATAGTCCAGAGTCCGGCCTGCATGGACCACCTGGCCCGTCCGGTTGCGGCCTTCAAGGACGACACGGGCGTTCGGCACGATCTCGACCCCCAGATCGTCCGCCTTGTGAACGAGATAGGCCATGTACCGGCCCGGATTGACCCATCCGCCATTGTCGTTGACATAGACGCGCGGCGTTTTCGACCGGAAACGGATGGGCAAGGCGCCATGGTCCTCGACAAAGCGGACCGGGAGATCAAGGTCCCTGGCGGTTTCGAAACAGTGGGCCGCAAAGTCGTCCGAACCGGGATCGCCATCGCTGATCAGCGTGACGCCGGTTCGGGTGTAAACGCCCAGTCTTTCCGTTGCTTCCAGCATCTCCCAACCCCGGATCGCGTCCACACAGTGGTGGGTGTAGAAGGCGTTGTCGCCATATTCGGAGCGGACGGCGCGCTGGCTGTCCCAGGATGAACCCGCTGGGTTTGGGATGGGGCCGGCATCGACCACCTGCACCCGGTGGCCCGCTTCGGCCAAGGCGACGGCCGTGCTCATCCCGAAAACACCGGCGCCGATAACGCAAAATTGCGACCCTGCTGTCATGACCAACCTCTCCTCTTTGCCCGCAGTCTGACACAACCTTCAGGCTGGGTCAGCGCCGGAGGCCTCCAAGGATCGCAAGACCGCGTCGGTTTCCGGGTCGGCGGGAAAGAAGAGCTCGATGCGCAGATCGTCGAGGGCGAGGTCCTCCGGTGTGCCGAACTGGGTGATGGTCGAGAACAGCGCAAGGCGCAGGGGCCCGGTGCGATAGACCGTGGGAACCACGGGGCCGATGGGCACTTCGTCTGCGCCGCCCACGCGGGCCAGGTGATCCGCCGTTTGATCGAGGGCCGGGATGCCGCCCTGGGCCGCACTTTCCGTACGCAGACGCAAGGCCGCATGCCGGGCGACCTGGGCCCAGTTCTCGATCATGGCGGGCATGGCGTCCGAGCGCATGAGGTCGAGAAGGCTCGCCCCGTCCTCAATGCCGAGCAGGCCGAACAGGGCGCGGGCCGGCCCATTCAGGCGCACGATCGTCCAGAGGCGGTCGACGGCGAACCCGGGATAGGGGGCGTGCCGATCCAGCATGTGGGCAAGGGCCATGCGGATCGGCGCCATATCCTCCGCATCCCACCGCCGGCCAGAATAGCGTGCTGCGAACCCGCCATGGGCCAGCATCTGATTGCGCGCCGCCAGGGGCAAGTGCAGCGCCTCGCCCAGGCGCACGATCATCTCCCGGCTGGGGCGGGCCCGCCCGGTCTCCAGGAACGAAATATGACGGGCAGAGACATTCGCCTCGAGCGCCAGGTCAAGCTGGCTGAGGCGGCGCGTCTTGCGCCAGGTTTTGAGGGTTTCCGCAAACACGGTCATGGGTCGCAGCTTAGCCGGCGCAGGGCATGGTGCCCATTACCTCCCAGGTCATTGTTTCCATGATCGCCCCCGGGCTTGTTTGGGGCGCCTTGATTATCATGGTCATTGGGAGGACGGACATGTCTCACGGCTTTCATAAAGCCTGGTTGAAGGTCACTGCGATCGTTGTCGGCAGCTTTGCGCCGATTTTCTTTTTCGGAACCATGGAGGCGACGGCGGAACCGGCTCGCTTTTCCATCGATCTTCTGCGCTGGCCGCTCGACGGGGCGCAGACCTACAGCGCGCCGGAAACCCGGTTCCTGTCCGCGCTCACCGGCGGGTTCCTGCTCGGTTGGGCGGTTATGATTTGGCGCCTCTCGGGCGCCGCCTATGATGCCGCGCCCGAGGCCGTGCGCCAGGCCGTGGTGACAGGCAGCCTTGCCTGGTTCCTGCTCGACGGTGCCGGCTCCATCGCGTCCGGCACCGCCATCAACGCGGTCTTCAATATCCCCATCCTGCTGCTCGCCGTCGGTCCCCTGTGGCGGCCGGCGCGAGGATAGGCTGACATCACCGGGCTCTGGCGTGCACGACGACGGGAACGTCCGTATAGCCCAGAACGACGTTGGACGGCACGCGGACCGGCTCGCCGACGATCAGCAGCGTCAGAGTGCCAAGGAACGTCATCGGGTGCTCGGCGATGAACAGGGGCGGCGATGAACAGGGGCGGCGATAAATTGCCTGGGGCATCGCCCATCACGATGTCACGCTTGGAAGACTCGATGGTTGGGAAGGGCCTTTTGTTCGCGGATGAGGCCCTGTAGACTCTCGCGGCCTGACAGGATCGGCGTGAGGGGCTGGCCCAACATTTCTCCTAGATGACGCCAATGGGCAAACATCTCAGGAAGTTCATTTCCAGTTGGTGTTATTACATATATGTAGTCGCGCGGCTCAACTTCAGCCAGACGCAGCGCCATAGCTGTGCTGTCCTTTCGGCCAGATAAAGCGACGACGTGTTTTACTGCGGACGGTGTTTTGCAATCCGTCATCAAATCCTCTTGTCAAGATTTAACAGTGCTTTTGAACATGGCGATTGAAAAAGCCTGTTCTTGGCGTCAACACAGAAAAAGCCCCGGCATTTTTGCCGGGGCAGGAGTTGAGTCAGGTGGTGGGCAGCACCTTAATTGAGGCCACGACGGGAATGTCAGGCTTCGGGCGCACGATCCACTCACCGCTCCCGTCGCGCTCCGCTAAGAGGTGGTGGAACTCCATGGATCCCCAATGGTCTCGCAGGTCTTTCATCTCGCGAGATGTCGGTTCTCTTCGGAACCGCCGCTGAAAAAGGTGACCCACGCGCACCAGGGCGGACGGAGTGGGACCGACCCACTCCTCCATGGCATCGGCAAGATCGGCGCACCATGAAAGCTGGACGGAATCGATGATTTCTTCGCCTATCACATGCTCCCGATAGTAATAGACGCAATCATCTATAGTCCATTTGCCCGGCTTTTTGCCCGGCTTTGAGCCGTCCGGAACCGGGCAGCTCTCGACTGCAACGGCGGTCACGATGTTCTGCTTCGGTCGTATCCTCCAGGTCGGTGGGCCGAACCGGGGGTTAGGGGCCTCAATGAGTAGCTGGTCTTCGCTCATGCCCCATAGGGCACGCAAAGATAAAATTTGGCCGGCTGTCGGCTTGACGAAAAAATCCTCGCCCAGGAAAAAATACGGGGAAAGAACGACAGCGTCTCGCACGTCCAGGTCAAAGCGCTGGCGCTCGCCAACCAAAGCGCTAGCCGGATCCGGGTACCGCTTCATCGGGATGATCCCAGGTATCTCGACACCTATGGCAGTGCCGGGGTTGAGAACGTATACTTCGGTCATTTTCTCTCTCCTTTTGCGCTTGCCAGGGCCCAGCGCCCCGGCAGATCTCACCCAATCAATCATCGTCGTCCCCGCGCTCCGTGGGCGAAGACCCAATGGTTCGTCTCCACGGAGACGATGTCGTTGAATTTGGTGATCGACCAATCGGGGCCGAAGGGACTGTCGGGACAGTCATGCACCGGGTCTTACCGGCGCATGCATTGGACCGTCAGATGGCCAGACGCCGGAGATGCTGGCCAGGGCCCCCGTCATGCTTCGGCCCAGACCTGGTCGTCCCCCCGGCGGCTCGCCACGGCATCCCAGTGCCTGCCAAGTGTGGGAACGCTAGTGCACTGACACATTCAGGTGTTTCAGCTTATACTGTCTTTGCGAGGAGCGTCAGCGACGACGCAATCCAGAGCCGCACACGCTGAGTATTCTGCCCTTGACCTGAGCCCTTTGGCCGCTCGCGATGACGACCTGCACCATCCGTATGAGCCGGGGCGCCAGGGGCGGCGCGCGTGGCTTCGCTCGACCGCCCCCTTCGTTGCGATCAGTTCGGCCAGATGACGTACTCGTCGTTCGGGCCTGCCGGGTCCGCGTTGGTCTTGTCGATGCGGATGGCGCTTTCGAGGGTATGGGCATAAAGCGGCGGGCGGGCGTTGGCCCAATGGGCCTCGATCAGCGCTTCGAGTTCGGCCCGTTTGGCCGGCCGGCTCTTCGCCAGATTGGTCTGTTCGGTCGGATCTTCCGCCAGATCGAACAGCCAGGTCTTCTCCTGGCGACCATCGACCTGCAATTTCCAGTCGCCGGCCCGCACCACTTTGTAAAAGCCGCTCGACCAGAAGATGGCTTCGTCCGGGCGGGTGATCGCGCCTTCCCCGGTGGCCTCGGTCAGCATGTTCCGCCCGTCAATGGTCACACCTTCGGGCAGGGACGCACCGGCGGCGGCGGCCAGGGTCGGCATAACATCGATATGGGCGACGGGTGTGTCGATCCGGGTGCCCGGTGCGATCCGGCTGGGCCATTTGATGAACATCGGCACACGGATTCCGCCCTCGAACAATGTGATCTTCCAGCCCCGATAGGGCGCATTCACTTCGGGAAGGCCGATATATCCCGCGCCGCCATTGTCGGACGAGAAGACGACGATGGTATTCTCGGCAAGGCCCTCCTCTTCGAGCTTGTCCATGATCCGGCCCACACTGCGGTCGAGGGAGCGGACCATGGCGGCGTAGACCTGCAGGCGGTGCGGTTCCATCTCGCCCACGGCTTCATAATCCTCTTTCAAGGCCTGGAGCGGCGTGTGCACGCCCCAATGGGCGAGATAGAGGAAGAACGGGCGGTTCCGGTTCGCCTCGATCACTTTCAGGGATTCGTCCGTCCAGTAATCGGTCAGGTAACCGCCAGGGGCGAAATGGTCGTCCACGGCCTCTTCGCCAGCCCGGTCGAAGTCGGCGGCGAACTGCATCCGTGCCCAAAGGAAGGTGTCGATCGGGTCGAAGGGCAGTTTGGCGTTGACGACATGCGGGTCGTCCTCGGGCAGGAACAGGCCGCTCGCCATGGACAGGCTTTCCTCAAAGCCCTGGGAGACCGGCCGGAACGGTGTCGCCCGCCCGAGATGCCATTTGCCGATCTGGACCGTGTGATAGCCGCGCTCCTTCAAAAGCTCAGCAATGGTTACCTCCTCGGTTGGCAGACCCATGTCCGGATAGTCCGGGCTGTTTTCGGCGACCTCGCGGTTCCAATCCATGGGCGGCAGGCCCATTTCGGCCTGGGTGTTCTCGCTGAACAGGGAGAGGATCCGCCCCATGCCTCTGGGCGTCGGTGTGAATTCAAAGCCCGTCCGGGTGGGATAGCGGCCGGTCATCAGCATCGCGCGGGAGGGCGCGCAGGTTCCAGTTCCGGAATAGGCCTGGGTGAAGACCGCCCCTTGCGCCGCCAGACGGTCGATGTTCGGCGTGGGCACACGCCCGCCGGCGACCCCGCCGCCGAAGGTCGAAATGTCGTTAATCCCCAGATCGTCGGCCAGAATGAAGACGATATTGGGCGGGCGTTCCGTGGGCGGCACATCCGCCAAGTCCGGGCCCTTATCCCAGGTGACCGGCCGGTTCTCGGCCACGTCCACCTTGTCCGCATTGGTGACGAGAAAGAGGATGACCTCTTTCCGGTACAGCCAGGCGGCCCCTGCCCCGACAAATATCAGGATCAGTCCGCCAATCAAAAGCCGTTTCCACATGGTCGCGCGTCTCCTCCTTCTCGGTAATGCCCGGTCATCCCAGATGCCCATTGCGCTCCCGTGCTGGTCAGGCCTCGTCCAGTGCGGCCTCGAGATCCGCCCACAGATCCTCCACGTCTTCGAGGCCCACCGACAGGCGCAGCAGGCCCTGCGGTGCCCGGGAGTCCTCGCCTTCGATGGAGGCCCGGTGTTCGATGAGGGAATGGGCGCCGCCGAGGCTCGTGGCGCGGATGATGAGTGAGAGGCTGTTGGCCACGGTGAAGGCCGCCTCCCGGCCGCCGCGCACCACGAAGGACAGCATGCCCCCGAACCCGTCCATCTGACGCGCAGCGATGCCATGTCCGGGGTCGGACGGGAGGCCCGGATAATGGACGCGCACCACCGCCCGGTGGGCGTCCAGCCGCTCGGCCAGGACCTGCGCGGAACGCCAATGGGCCTCCATGCGGACTTTCAGGGATTGAACCCCGCGCAGCGCCAGCCAGCAATCGAAGGGCGAGGGCACGGCCCCCTTGTAGCTCTGCTGGGCGCGCAGGCGGGCGAGCATGCCGTCATCCTGGCCCCAGACCACGCCGCCGGCCATCATGTCGGAATGCCCGCCGATATATTTGGTGACCGCATGCATCACGCCGTCGGCGCCGAAGCTCAGGGGGCGTTGCAGCGCCGGCGAGGCCCAGGTGTTGTCGACGACCATCCGCGCCCCCCAACGATGGGCGATCTCGGCAATGGCCCGCAGATCCGTCACGGTCAGGCGGGGATTGGAGGGCGTCTCGGCCCAAACGAGGGACGGGCGCTCGTCGCGGCACAAGGTGTCCAGGGTGTCGAGGTCGGTCATGTCGACCCCGTGGAATTGGAGGCGGCTGGCGAAATCGGTGTTCCGGACGAGGCCCAGATTGCCGAAATACATATCCGCCGGCATCACCACAACGGGCCGGGCCTGCGGGGCCAGGGCCACCGCTTCGATCACGGCCGTGGTCGCGGCCATGCCAGAGGCGAAGGCCACCGAGCCGGCGCCGCCTTCCAGGGCTGCCAAGCAATGCTCGAAGCTCTCCCGGGTTGGATTGTTGCTGCGCGCATAATCATACCCCCTGGAAAAACCACCATCGGGGTCGCGTTCATACGTGGTCGAAGGGTGGATCGGCGTGGTGACGGCGCCGGAGGCCGGATCCACGCTGCGCCCGGCATGGATGGCGAGGGTGTCGAACTTCATGGCGATCCTGCGTCTGTCGCTTTAGCGGGAGAGCCAGCATTTCCCGTCCCAGGGCGCATTGCAATGCTCCGAACCGCCCCTGCGCAGAGCGGGCCGGCACAGCCGACGGGCGTGTGCCGTTGACAAATCATGTTCCAAAACAAGACGGATCTTAAGCCTGATTTGACAAGCATTGATGGTGTTAACCTTTTCTTAACCGTTGATTTACACTTGTGAAATCAAGTCAAACAGCGTCTTATTCCGTTGACGCCCATCTAAACCCATGCTATCCCAAATCATCCCATGATGACGGGTCGGCCGTCGCCCGATCATCGGTCGGGCCGGCGAGCGGCCGGCTGGGCGAGGATCGGAGCGGCATGGGTGCGGTCGGCCGCGGGGTCGCCGCGGAGGCAAGAGCGGCGCCGATGGGCTTGTTTCTCTCCACCGTGATCAATCGGATCGATGCAAAGGGGCGCACATCTGTCCCTGCGAAGTTCCGTGCGGCGCTGGCGGACGAAGGGGCCATGGGCGTGGTGGTGTTCCCCTCTTTCACCCATGCCTGCCTTGAGGCGATGACGATGGAGAAAGTCGTGGCAATCGCGGACCGGCTGGAAGGGCAGTTCAACCCCTTTGACGACGAAGGGGACGCCTTCGCCCAGTCGATCCTGGCCGCCTGCATGGAATTGCCTTTCGACAGGGAAGGCCGGATTATGCTGCCCGGTGGCTTGTGCGACCATGCGGGCATCGACGCCGAGGCCGCCTTTGTCGGCCTGGGACGCCGGTTTCAGATCTGGGACCCGGAGACTTATGCGGCTTATGCCGCCGAGGCCCGGGCCCTGGCGCGGGATCGCCGGGCCAAATTCGGCCCGGGCGCTGCGCCCGCTCCGGCTTCGGACAAGGCTGCCATCCCCGCGGGCCATGACGGCACGCCGCGGGCCGGTCTTGCGCCTGGCGGGCCGTCCGGCGATCGCCGTCAAGGGCCCCGCAATCCAGGCGGAGGCGCATGATGACCATCGAAACCGGTGTCCATATTCCCGTGATGCTCGAAGAGGTGCTGGCCCTGATGGCGCCCCGGCACGGCGGTCTCTATGTGGACGGCACCTTCGGCGGCGGCGGGTATACCCGGGGCATCCTTGGCGAGGCGGATTGCCGCGTCATTGGGATCGACCGGGACGGGGTCGCGCTTTCCCACGCCGCTCCGATGGTCAAGGCCTATGACGGCCGCCTCGTGCTCAAACATGGGCGCTATGCGGCCATGGAGGCCCTGTGCCAGCAGGAGGGCGTGGCGGCCGCCGACGGCGTGGTGCTCGATCTTGGCGTCTCCTCCATCCAGCTCGACGATGCCGATCGCGGCTTTTCCTTCATGCATGACGGGCCGCTCGACATGCGCATGGGCGGGACGGGGGAGCCCGACAGTCCGAGTGCCGCTGATCTCGTCAACACACTGAGCGAAGCCGATCTGCGCCGAATCCTGTTCCGCTATGGCGAGGAACGCCGGGCGGGCGCAGTGGCGCGGGCCATTGTCGAGCGCCGCGCCGAGACCCCGTTCAGCCGGACCCTCGATTTGGCTGGGTTGGTCGAAGGCGTCCTCGGTGCAACGCCCCGGGGCGAGGCCCATGCCGCCACGCGAACGTTCCAGGCCCTGCGGATCGCCGTGAATGCCGAACTCGCCGATCTCGCCCAGGCCTTGAGCGCCGCGGAACGGCTGCTCGCGCCGGGTGGGCGCCTTGTCATCGTGTCCTTCCATTCCCTGGAAGACCGAATCGTGAAGACGTTCTTGACTCACCGGTGTGGGCACGCGCCCCAGGGCTCGCGCCATGCCCCGCCGGCTCCGGTCCAGGACGATCCGTCCTTCCGCCTGCTCATCAAGGGTGTTCGCACGCCCGGCGAGGCGGAATTGGCGTCCAATCCGCGTTCGCGGTCCGCAAAAATGCGCGCCGCCCAACGCACCGCCGCGCCCCCATGGGCGGAGGATTTGAGCCAGCTGGGCATCGAAGAGGAAGATAGGCGATGATTTACGGGTTCAATCAGGGGCTCTTCGGCTTGGCGGCCATGATCTGCGCCGGCCTTTACGGTGTGAAACACGAGGCCCGCATCACGGAGAAGGACCTCGGCCGCCTCTCGGTCTCCATCGAGGAGGAGCGTCAGCAATTGCGCCTGCTCGAGGCGGAATGGGCCATGCGGACCCAGCCGGAGCGCCTGCAACGCCTTGCCGAGCGGCACCTGGAAATCGAACCCCTCGCACCGCGCCAGATCCTGGCACTGCCGGCCCTGTCGGACGCCGCCCTGCCGCCGCTCGATGCGGATCAAGTGCATCGGCAGGGGCCTGCCGGTCCCTCGGCGCCGGCTCGCCTTGCCAACCGCGGCGCAGAGCCCTTATCGGGCCGCCGGGTCGTGTTTTCCCTCGACCGGCCCGCCGAGGGCCCGCGCCTCGCCCAAAACACCGGCCCCGCCGCGTCGCCGGACGGCGCCTCGCCCTTCGGCCTGAAAGCCACTTCCCGCCTTGCCGGCGCGGGCGCCCGCGAAGGGGCCTGGAGGGCGCGGTGAAGCGGCGGGGCCGCGGTGCTTGCCCACGGCGCAACGGTTCGGACCGCCAAGGACCGCGGGATGATCACAATCTGACCGGCGCCACGGGACCGGGCGGGGACCCGGGCCGGGATGGGTCCGGTGATCCCGCTCAGCCAGCACCCGCCCGCGCGCCCGGTCCGCCTGCCATGATCAACCCGGCCCTCGACCAGACCCTCATCGTCACCTCATCCGTGGTCCAGGGGCGCACCCGCCCTGTCGGGCTCGACGAGGCGGTCGAGGCCGGCCGCAACCGCATTGTCCTCGTGGCGGTCACATTCCTGGTCCTCTTTGCGGTGCTCAGTGTGCGGCTTTTCGGGCTTGCCGTCTCCGGCGCAAGGGACCATTCCTTTATCAGCGCCAGTTCCGAGCCTGATCTTCCGCGGGCAGACATTTTAGACCGGCGCGGCACACTTGTCGCCACGGATGTGGGGGCTTTCGCCGCCTATGCGGATCCCTCGCGCATTTGGGATGCGGCGGAGGCGGCCGATCGCATCACCGGCGTGCTGGCGCGCGTGGACCGGGATCGCCTTTTCGAGCGCCTGTCGCGCAAATCGACCCGCTTCGTGTGGGTCGAACGGGAATTAACCCCGCGGGAGCGCTACGAGGTTCACAATCTCGGCCTGCCGGGCATTGATTTCATGCGGGAGCGCAAGCGGTTCTATCCCCATGGGACGGTCCTGTCCCATGTCGTCGGTTACACCACCATCGACGGAAAAGGCATCGCCGGCGCCGAACTCGCCTTCGACCCGCTGATCCGGGGGCGGACTCAGGCCGATGCGCCGGTCCGGCTGTCTGTCGATCTGCGGGTCCAGCATGCGTTGCACCAGGAGCTCGCGTCGGCCCTCGACCGCTTCCGCGCCCGCAGTGCGGCCGGTGTCGTGCTCGATGTCCGCACCGGCGAGGTCATGGGCATGGTGTCTCTGCCCGATTTCGATCCCAATGCGCCGGGGGAGGCGGGGCCAGCCCGCCATTTCAACCGGGTCGTGGGCGGCGTCTATGAGTTGGGATCGACCCTCAAGGCCTTCACCATTGCGGCAGCCCTCGATTCCGCGACCGTTTCTCTTCTCGACGGCTTCGACGCCACCCATCCGATCAAGGTCGGGCGCCACCAGATCCGCGATTTCCATCCCAAGCGGCGCTTCCTGACCGTGCCGGAGATCTTTCGGTATTCCTCGAATATCGGCACCGCGAAAATGGCGATCGCGATGGGGCTTGAAACCCAGAAAGACTATCTCGACCGTTTCGGTCTTCTTGAGCGCCCGCCCTTCGAATTGAAGGAGACCGCCCGTCCGATCACACCGGAGCGCTGGGGCGAACTGCAAAGGATGACGGTGTCCTTCGGCCATGGTATCGCCATTTCTCCGCTTCAGTTGTCGGTTGGGGGCGCAGCTTTGGTGAATGGCGGGTGTCTGCCCCGTCCCACGCTCATTTCTGCGATGGATCCTCCAGGCTCCTGCGCACGTGCCGTCACGCCGGCCACCAGTCGGATCATGCTGGATCTGATGCGGGCCGTGGTCGTGGAGGGCACGGGCAAGCGGGCCGATGTCGAGGGGTATCCCGTGGCGGGCAAGACCGGGACAGCGGAAAAGGCGAGGGATGGAGGCTACGACCAGCGGGCGATCCTGTCGTCCTTCATGGGAGTGTTTCCCGCAAACGATCCAGCCTATGTGGTTCTGGTCGTGCTTGACGAGCCCAAGCCCACGGAAGAGACCTTCAATCTGGCAACGGCGGGCTGGACCGCGGCGCCGCTCGTCGGTCGCATCGTGGCCCGGATCGCCCCGATGCTCGGTGTGCCGCCGGTGCTGGCGCCCAGCGGAGCGGGCCATGAGGGACGGGACCGCTCGGCCCGCCGCGTGCCCCTGGACGAGCCCGTGACGGGCGGTCTGTCCACACCGCGCCGCGGTGCCAGGGCTTCGACGCGCAATGGATGACCGTGACCTATGATCCTCAAAGATCTCATCGAGCCGGAGACCGGCGTAACGGTACTCAGTCGTCGGAGCGGCCCGACGGACGACGCGGCACTCCATGTGCCGATCGCGGGTATCACCGCCGATAGCCGGCAGGTCAACACGGGCTTCATCTTCGCGGCTCTCTCGGGCACCCAAACCGATGGTCTGCGCTATGTTCCCGCAGCCCTTGAACGAGGGGCCGCCGCCATCCTGGTCGCCTCCGACCGGGACCTTGCCTCCGATCTCCTGGAGGCCATATCCATCCCGGTGCTGACGGCCAGTGAGCCGCGCAAGGCGCTGGCCCGGCTGGCTGCGCGCCTTCTGCCCGGCCGCCCCGATGTGATCGCCGCCGTCACGGGCACCAATGGCAAGACATCCGTGGCGACCTTCCTGCGCCAGATCTGGGCGGGGCTCGGCCATAAGGCGGCCAGCATGGGGACCCTGGGCGTCGTCACCCCGAACGGGCCCATGCCGCTGGCACACACGACGCCCGATCCCGTGCGCCTCCATCAGATCCTCAAGGCGCTTTACGATACGGGCACGACCCATCTTGTCCTGGAAGCCTCGAGCCATGGCCTTGCCCAGGACCGGCTGGAGGCTGTCGAGGTGCAGGCGGCAGGGTTCACCAATCTGACCCGGGATCACCTCGACTATCATGGCACGGAAGAGGCCTACAAGGCGTCCAAGGCCCGTTTGTTCACGGAACGCCTTGCGCCCCGCGGAACGGCGGTCATCAATCGCGCGGGTGCCCATGCGGCCCATTTCGAAGCCGCGGCCCGCGAGGCCGGGCACCCCATCATGAGCGTCGGCACGGGCGAGGCCGATCTTGCCTTGCGCGCCGTCGAGCCGACGGCCCGGGGCCTCGATCTCGACATGGCCTTTGGCGGGGAGGGGGCCCAAGCGTCCGTGCCCTTGTTCGGGACCTTCCAGGCGGAGAATGTCCAGGTTGCCCTGGGTCTTGCCCTTGCGCTCGGTGCCGATTTTCAGCAGGCGGTGGATCAACTTGGCGCCCTTGACGGGGCGACCGGGCGGATGGAGCGGGTGGCCGAGACCGGCCGGGGGGCGCCCATTTTCGTTGATTACGCTCACACGCCGGACGCCCTGGCGCGGGTGCTCGGGGCATTGCGGCCCCATGTGCGCGGCCGGCTGAGTGTCGTGTTCGGCTGCGGCGGCGACCGGGACCGGGGCAAGCGGCCCCAGATGGGCGCCGTGGCCGCCGAGCGGGCCGACCGGGTCATCGTGACCGACGACAATCCGCGCAGTGAAGATCCCGCTGCCATCCGCCGGGACATCCTGGCGGCCAGCGAAGGGGCCGTGGACATTGGCGACCGGGCCGAGGCCATTGCCGCGGGCCTTGAGGGCCTGGAGCGCGGCGATGTGCTGGTGGTGGCCGGCAAGGGCCACGAGACCGGCCAGATCGTCGGCGACACCGTGCTGCCCTTCAACGATGCCGACGTGATCCGGGAGATCGTCGGGGGACGGAGGCGGCGCCATGGGTGACTCATCGCACGCTTTGTGGGCCGCGCAGGCCCTGGCAAGCGCCTGTGGCGGACGGCTCGACGGGCCAGAAGACTGGTCCGTCTCGGGATTGTCCATCGACAGCCGCACCGTCCGGCCCGGCGACCTCTTCATCGCGCTGAAGGACGCGCGGGACGGCCATGATTTCGTGCCCCATGCCTTTGCGGTCGGGGCAACAGCGGCCCTGGTGACCCGGCGTCCCGACGGGGTCGACGCCGGGTACCCGCTCCTGGTGGTGGACGACACCCTGAAGGCCCTGGGCGCCATCGCGGCGGCCCGCCGATCTGCAAGCAAGGCGCGGATCGCTGCGGTCACGGGCAGCGTGGGCAAAACGAGCACGAAGGAAATGCTGCGCCTTGCGCTTGGCGCCAGCGGACCGACCCACGCACCGGACAAGAGCTTCAACAATCGTATCGGTGTGCCGTTGACCCTGGCCCGGATGCCGGCGGACCGCGCCTACGGCGTGTTCGAGATCGGCATGAACCACGCCGGTGAAATCACACCCCTGACCCGGCTGGTGCGGCCCCACGCGACCATCGTCACCACGGTCGAGGCCGTGCATCTGGAGTTCTTCGAGAGCGTCGACGGGATCGCCGAGGCCAAGGCCGAAATCTTCCTCGGGCTCGAGCCCGGCGGGACGGCCGTGATCAATGCCGACAACCGTTATTGCGGTCTGCTGGCCGAGCGGGCCCGGGCCGCCGGCGCAGGTCGGATCGTCACCTTCGGCGCCGGGGACGGGGCGGATGTCCGCATGATCGGTTTCGAGGCCGATGAGCGTTCATGCCGTATGACCGCCCGGCTGGACGGCCGGGACCTTGTGGTCCGCCTCGCGGTGCCGGCGCGCCACCATGCCGTGAACGCGCTCGCCGTGCTGGCCGCCGCGGGCGCGCTCGGGGCCGACTTGGAGGCCGCCGCCGCGGCGTTGGCGGGCTTCGCGGCCGGCGATGGACGGGGCGCCCGCCACGATATCGATCTCGAAGACGGCACGCTCACCCTCCTGGATGAAAGCTACAACGCCAGTCCGCCCTCGATGGCGGCGGCCCTCGACAGCCTGGGGCGCACGCCCGTAAGGACGGGCGGACGGCGCATGGCCGTTCTCGGGGACATGCGGGAACTGGGCCCAGACTCCGCGCGCTTCCACGCCGATCTGGCAAAAGCGGTCGAGACGGCGGGCGTCGACCTTGTGTTCTGCGCCGGTCCGCAGATGGCCCATTTGTGGGACGCGCTGCCCGAACACCGGCGCGGGGCGTGGCGTGAGGGTGCCGAGGCTCTCTTGCCCGCCGTGGTAAAAACGGCTCAGGGCGGGGATATCATCATGGTGAAGGGCTCGCTTGCCAGCGGTATGCGGGTGGTTGTTGACGAACTGCTGGCGAAACGTCTTAAACACGACGATGCGGAAGCCGGGCCCGCCAAGACGACCGGCGACACAAAGCCTTTGTTCGCCCGCGGCCATGACGAGGGGGTCTGACCGGCATGCTCTACCACTTGCTCGTGCCGCTGAGTGAATCCTACCAGCTTTTCAACGTCTTTCGGTATCTCACCCTGCGCACGGGCGGGGCGATCATGACCGCCCTGATCATCAGCTTCGTGTTCGGTCCCCGCTTTATCCGGTGGCTGAAATCCAAGCAGCGTGAGGGCCAGCCCATCCGCGCCGACGGGCCCCAGTCCCATATCGTGACCAAGGCCGGTACGCCGACCATGGGTGGATTTTTGATCCTGGCGGCCGTCACCGTTTCGACTCTGCTGTGGTCGGACCTGACTAATCCTTATGTCTGGTCGGTGATGGTGGTGACCTTGGGCTTTGGCGCCATCGGCTTCCTGGACGACTACCGGAAAGTGACCAAGCGCTCGACGGCCGGCCTGTCGGCCCGCGCCAAGTTGATGCTCCAGTTCCTGATCAGCACGGTCATGATCGTTGTCGTCTATGTGAGCAGCCCGCCCGAGCTCGCGGGCATGTTGGCTTTTCCGTTCTTCAAGACCCTGTTCCTGCCCATGGGACTGTTGTTCATTGCCTTCGCGGCCCTCGTGGTCGTGGGATCCTCCAACGCGGTCAATCTGACCGACGGGCTCGATGGCCTCGCCATTGTTCCGGTGATGATCGCGGCGGCGAGTTTCGGGCTGATCGCCTATCTGGTGGGCCATGCGAATTTCGCCGACTATCTCCAATTGCCGGCCGTGCCCGGCGCCGGTGAACTGGCGATCATCTGCGGGGCCCTGGTCGGCGCCGGGCGCGGGTTTTTGTGGTTCAATGCGCCGCCCGCCATGGTCTTCATGGGCGACACCGGGTCCCTGTCCCTCGGCGGGGCTCTGGGGATGATTGCCGTGGTCACCAAGCACGAACTCGTTCTCGCCATCATTGGCGGGCTTTTCGTGCTGGAGGCGGTTTCAGTGATCGTGCAGATCGTCTCCTTCAAGACCACGGGCAAGCGCGTGTTCCGCATGGCCCCGATCCACCACCATTTCGAACAGCTCGGCTGGCAGGAACCCACCGTTGTGATCCGCTTCTGGATTATCGCCGTCGTCCTGGCCCTGGTCGGCCTGTCCACACTGAAATTGAGGTAAGCGGGTGATCCCAGTTACCGATTTTGCAGGCAAGGAGGTCGCCGTATTCGGGCTTGGCCGCACCGGCCTTTCCGCAGCGCTCGCCCTGAAAGCCGGCGGCGCCTTTCCCATTGTCGGCGACGACAGCCCCAAGGGCCGGGAACGGGCCCGTGAGAAGGGGCTCGTTGCCGTCGACCTGATCGATGTGGACTGGACCCGGTTCATCGCGCTGGTGCTCAGTCCCGGTGTGCCCCTGACGCACCCCAAGCCCCATCCGGTGGTCGAAAAGGCTCTGGAAAACCAGATCCCGATCATCGGCGATGTGGAACTGTTTTCCATGGCGCTCGGTCCGCGCGGCCGGCGCAAGGCCAAGGTCATCGCCATCACCGGCACCAACGGCAAATCGACGACAACGGCCCTGATCGGCCACATCCTCCAGCGCAATGGCTTCGATGCCCGGGTGGGCGGCAATATCGGCGCGCCGGTCCTGTCCATGGAACCGCCGGGCGACAACACGATCTATGTGCTCGAGCTGTCGAGCTTTCAGTTGGATCTGACCTTCACTCTCTCGCCCGATGTTTCCGTGCTGATCAATGTCTCCCAGGACCATCTGGACCGCCATGGATCCATGGGGGCTTATGCCGCCGTAAAGGCGCGGATCCTGAACGGCCAGTTGGACGGCGACCTGGCGGTGATGGGCGTCGACGACGAACACTGCATGGCCATCTACGATTTCGCCTGTGAGCGCTACGCCCCTGAAGGCGTGGCCGTGACGCCCGTCAGCGTTACCCGCGCGCTCGAGTCCGGCGTTTACGTCCAGGACGGCCAGCTCCATGACGCGGATCAGCCGGGTGCGCCGGTGATCGCCGATCTGACCCGCATGCCCTCGCTTCCCGGGATCCACAATTGGCAGAACGCGGCCGTCGCCGCGGCGGCCCTGCGCCGCTTCCTGCCCGATCCCCAGCGCCTGTCCGCGGGCCTCGTGAGCTTTCCGGGTCTTGCCCATCGCATGGAACAGGTGGCCACCATTGATGGCGTCCGTTTCGTCAACGACTCCAAGGCCACCAATGCGGATGCCGCCGCGCGGGCCCTGGCCTGTTACGATGCGATCTATTGGATCGCCGGAGGCCGCGCGAAAGACGGCGGCATCGACGCTCTGACAGGCCTGATGCCGGCTGTGCGCAAGGCCTATCTGATCGGCGAGGCCGGCCCTGCTTTTGAGCGCACCTTGGCGGGCCATGCGGACACCGTGGTCCTGGAGACCCTGGACCGGGCCGTCGCTGCGGCCTTTGCCGATGCCCGCCAGAACAATGGGGCGCGGCCCGTGGTCCTGTTCTCGCCGGCCTGTGCGAGCTTTGATCAGTATCCGAATTTCGAGGCCCGCGGCGACGCGTTCCGCGCCCTGGTCCGTGCCCTTGAACAGGCCGTCGGGCCGAAGCCGAAAAGCCCATGATCGCACCGGCCCGCACCGATCGCAGCCTGTTTAGCGAATGGTGGTGGACCATCGATCGGGGGGTGCTCGCCACGGTGCTGGGGCTCGTCTTTGCCGGATCGGTGCTGTCCTTTGCGGCGGGGCCCCCCATGGCCCAGCGGCTTGGTTACGACACCTTCCATTTCGTGATACGCCACGCGGTCTTCGTGGGGCCGGCCATCGTCACGGTGATGATGGTTTCCATGCTTCCGATCCGGACGGTCCGTCATATTGCCTTCGTGGTGTTGGCCGCGGCCCTGTTGGGTATGGTCCTCACAATGGTTCTTGGCACGGAGGTCAATGGCGCCCGCCGATGGTTGCGCCTCGGCGGGTTCGGCCTTCAGCCCTCGGAATTCATGAAGCCGGCTCTCATTGTCACCGCCGCATGGCTGTTCTCCCGGCCGCGGACCCCCGCCGCGCGCCGCCCGGGTTTAGGTCACATGGGCGTTAAGCCCGGCGGGGGCTATGCCGCCCAGCTCAACCGCGCCGCCCGAAACCATCACAAACAACAACCCGTTTTCGCGCAGCCCC
>JBHJGV010000005.1:0-150441 GCA_050331455.1 Alphaproteobacteria bacterium | reverse complement strand
GCGTTTCGATCGCCGTTGGACCAAGGACGGCCGTTTGATCCGTCTGCCCCAGGAAGATTGCTGCCAGGCCCTCTCCGTGCCGCCGGACCGGAAATACCAATCCCAGGGCGGCCCCGGCCTCGTGGATTTACTGAAGCTCCTAGCCGGGAGTGACGCGCCGCAGGACGATCGCGAGACCGTCTTCAAGGCGGCCGTCCTGTTCTGGCTAATCGGGGCCACGGATGGCCACGCAAAAAATTTCAGCCTCTTTCTCAATCCCGGCGGCGGTTATCGCCTGACACCGCTCTATGACGTGCTGACGGCTCAGCCAAGTCTCAATGCCCGGCAGATCGAGCGCAAACAAATGCGCCTTGCCATGACGGTCGGCCGCTCGAACCACTACCGCTTCGACACGGTCTTCGGACGGCATTTCGTGGAGACGGCGCTCGCGGGCGGCCTTTCGAAACCCCAAGCCTTGAGCGCGATCGATACTCTGTGTGAGACGCTTCCAGCTGTCCTGGACACAGTGAGCACAAGTCTGCCGGCAGGATTTTCGGACGCCATCGTGACCAGCGTTCGGCAGGCCGCGTTGTCACGGCGGGATACGCTCACCCGCTCCCTGGAAGCGAAAGCCTAAGCCCTATCGCTCGGGCGTGGGCGGTTCGATCGATCCCGCGGGACGATCACGCCAATTCTGGGCGCGCTGTTTCGCGCTTGGCCGCGTCCGTGTACCGATTGGCTTTTCGCCTTTACCCTTCGCCTTGGTGAATTCTGTATCGAGAGCATGCATCTGCTGCCGGTCCCGGTGGAGTTCGCGAAGCTGCTGGGCAAGCTCGTCTCGCGATTGACGAATGCGTTCCTGCAGTCCCTGCCGCTCTGACCGCTGCCGATCGATCAGAGCCTGGCGTTCTCCCTGGTCCCGGGCTTCGGCTGCCGCCTTCTCCTGCTCGTTCTGGGCCAGAATCTTGCCGCGCCCGCCGGTCACCCATTGCCAGAGCCCGAAAAGGCCCTTCTTCAACCGGGCGGCACGATCCTTGTCTTCGGCCAGGACTCGGTCGGCATGGAGTTGATTCAGCCTTTGCCGGTCGGCGCGATGCTGGCCAGTCATCCGCTGGCGCTCCATCTCGATGGGCCGTGTACGCTGTTCATGCTCGGTCCGTGCCTCGTCCATCATGCGGTGGAAGGCCGGGTGCATTGCTTCGGCGATTTCCTGTTTCCGGTCTGCGAGCGTGGGTAGGTCTTTTGCCGTGCCGAGCTTGGCGTCGAGCTCCTTGGTCTTCATACCGAGCAAACGGCTGAGCGCGAAAACCTCGCCGCTATGGTGCAAGGCCACATGGCCGCGCCGGTCGCCCTTCGCGAGCCACAGACCGCGCTCCTTCAGGGCCTGGGAGAATGCTGCGCGGTTGTCGCTGGCGGCATAGCATTCCTGAACGTCGCGCTTCAGGTCGCGGGCATCGAGTTTGGCGCGCTTCGATTGCTGCCATTCCTGAAGACTAAATGCCGTCGGATCGCGCAGGCGCTGATCGACAAAGCCCCGGGGCATCTTCCAGCCGTGGTCGAAGTAGAGTTCCTTGGCAACGTCGCGCAGCTTGGATTTGTAGTGGGAAAGCTGAACCGCCTTCATCTGCTCGGCATCGATCCGGCTCCAGACGGTATGGGCGTGGCGCCGGCCCTCCTTCTCATGAAAGACGATGATACGCGGCTGTCCCTCAAGACCAAGTCTGCGTTCGATGCGATCGGCTGCGTCCTCGAAAATATCGACGTCGACCTGCTCGCGTTCCGGCGGGTTCAGTGACACCGAAAACAGAAACTGCCTGCAACGGGTGCCCCGGCTCAGCGCATAGGCCTCGTGGAGCGCCCCGCTCAAATCCTCGGCGACAAAGCCACGGACCTCATGCACTTCGACATGCTCGTTATCTTTGGCATTCAGGAGATGACGGGAGAGCTGCGCAGCACCGCCCCGCTGGTTGCCGTGCAGGATCATGCATCCGGCCCCTCGCCAAGGCCGAGGGAATTGATCAGTAAACGTCTCATTTCCTGGATGGCCGCACAGGCCTCGCGAAGGTCCGCCTCCACGTCGGGCGTCATCGGCAAGGCGCCGGTGTGGGCGGCTTTTGCAAGCTGATTGAGATTGCTGGACAGCCGGGACTGGCCCAAAGCGCCCAACACGGCTGCCAGGCTCTGGTGATCTTTCACCGGCCGTTTCTGGCGTGTCTTGCGCGGTGTGTAGCCGTCTTCAAGCAGGCGGGACCGGATGTAAGCACCGAGGGGCATGTCGCCCGCATCCCGCTCAAGCCGCGCCCTTTCCTCGAAAGTGAGGCGTACGGAAAAAGGCGTCGGTCTGTTCTTCTTTTCTTCTCCCATGGCCAAGGCTCGCAACATGTGGTCCGCAACTGTCGATCAATATTTTCCAAAGAAAATCAATGATCTAGTTTTGGGGCGATGTCATAAGAGCGCGTTAGCAGGGATAGCGTGGAGCGAGCCCCCGCAACCAAACAAACGCTAAAACCGAAGGCCTGAGCAAACCCGCTCAGGCCTTTTCTTGTGCCAAAACCCAAAGCACCCGGAAAATATGTCGACAGAGCACGATGCGCGCGTGATGGGGACGGCGGTCTCTTGCTGTTCTGGTCCCGTGGTGTTCACGGCTCCCGCAGGCCGTCTTGGATTATGCTCCGTGCAAGGGTGAGCGCGCCGATGATGCCGGCATCGTCGCCCAGCTTCGGGGGCATGATGGCATGGTCCAGGGACTCTTCAGTCTTGCCCATATCGATATAGCCGGAAAGAAGCTTGGCCGTCCGACGCCGCAGGGCTTGGAGCAGACCCGGAGCCTTCATCACCCCGCCGCCGAAGACGATCCGGGCCGGCCGATGGGCCAGGATCAAGGTCACGGCCAGATGGGCCAGATAGGTCGCCTCCAGCGTCAGGGCCGGGTGATCCGGACCGAGAACGCTCAGATCGGCCCCCCACCGTTCCGCGATCGCGGGTCCGCTCGCAAGGCCTTCAAGGCAATTCCCATGGAACGGGCAGCGCCCCGCATAGGGATCGACCATGGGGTCATGGGGCGGATAGATATGACCCAATTCATAATGTCCGATACCGGACAGGGGCGCACCCCGGGAGATCACGCCCGCCCCGATCCCGGTCCCGACGGTTACATAAGCCAGCACGCGGGGCACAGGATCGCCTGCAACGGACCATTCCCCGAGCCCCGCGCCGTTCACATCCGTCGTCACGGCAACCGGCACCGGGAAGGCCTGCAAGGCGTCCCGGTAATCCGCACCCGTCCATCCGGCTTTCGGCGTATCCAGAATCCGTCCGTAGGCGGGTGAGCCGGGGTCGATCTCCACCGGGCCAAAGGAGGCCACGCCGATTGCGCTCAGCGGCCCGAAGCGCTCGCAGGCCTGGGCAAAAAAGGCGCGGATGGCGGCGAAAGTGGCCTCGGGCAGTGTGGTCGGCAGGACGGTGCGGGACAGAGCCCCGCCGGTCTCGCCGCCGACGGCACAGACCATTTTTGTTCCGCCGGCTTCAATCGCGCCAAACAGACGGGAAGGGGCCGCTGTCATTGCATATCCGTTTCGTCCGCGGCCTCCTCCAGGACGAAGACCGTCGTGTTGCCCACCCCTTTGAGGCTGACCTCGCCCAGGGGTGTCAGGGTGAACTGGCGGTGCAGGCGCCAATAGGCCGCCTCGCTGACGCGGATCTCGCCACGCTCCGCGGAGGCCTCGAGGCGGGCGGCGAGATTGACCGTCTCGCCCCAGACATCGAAGGACAGCCGCGACTTGCCCAAAATGCCGGCCACCACCGGCCCGTTATGGATCCCGATGCGCGCATCGAGGGGATAGCCGAGGGAGTCCGCCATGGTGCGGATGGCCTGGCGGGCCTCCAGGGCGAAGGCCGCGCAGCGGGCGGCGTCGTCGCGTGCCGTGGGCTGGGTCACGCCGGCGGCCGCCAGATACCCGTCACCGATGGTCTTGATTTTCTGAATATTGTGGCGCTCGGCGGCCTCATCGAGGGCACTGAAAATGCCGTCCAGGGTTTCGATGAGATGGTTTGCGCCCATCCGCCGGCTGAGTTCCGTGAACCCGCTCAAATCCAGGAACACGATCGTGGCTTCGGCCCGGGCATCGGCGATGCGTTCCTCGCCCGCCTTCAGGCGCTCCGCGATGGCCGGCGGCAGGATCGTGCCCAACAGGGTGTCGGCCTCCCGCCGCATGCGGTCGATCTCGGTCACTTGGGTGCGAATGGCGTCGCGCATGCGCACAAGGCCCCGCATCAGCATGGTCAGTTCCGTGCGCCCCCGCACGGTGACCACGCCGTCAAGGTCTCCTTCCGCCACCCGATTGGAAAAGGTCGACACCATGCGCAGGCGCGCCAGGATCTGCGCGCCGAACAGCACGGAAAGGCCGACCACCATGACAAGCGTGGTACTGATCGTCCCGAGAAACATGAGATTGCCGCGCGAAACGAGCTTGGCGATGTCTTCCTGGGTGCGAAAACCGTCCGCCGCCAGATCCTGCACAAAAAGCTCCAGACCCTCGGCAACGGAGCGCATCTCGCCCAGCAGGGTCGCCGTATCGAGGCTTTCAACATCCTTCGGAGACGCGATATGGGCGCCAATCAGGCCGCCTGTCGCCTTGATCCGCTCCATCAGCGCAACGCACCGCTCGATCATACGCGGGGTCAGGTCGCTGTCGGCGGCGACCTGCAGATTGGCGCGCGCCTCCTTAAGATAGAAGGCCGCGGCATCGACGGCCGTCCGTCCGTAGGCGGCCATGGCGAAGCTGTCGAGATCGTCGTCGTCGGGCAGGGTGCGCGCGCCGTGGATCATGGTGCTCAGCCGTTCCCAATCGGTCTGGGCGGCCCGGGCATAGCTTACGGATTGGAACACCGTATCATAAAGATAAATCCCCTGAGACATGGCGTTCGCGCGCAACTGGAACGCCATGGCGCCGGCGAGTGTCATGGCCGCGATCACCGCCAGCCCGACGAGGAGCAGCCGCACCCGGATGGGAACGTAATCGACAAATGTGATGCTCTCGGCGGACTGGTCTTTTTCCATTAGAACACGAACCGGTATTCGGCCTGGAGAAGCGTTTCGTCCTGGCCTGCATTGTCAAGGCTTTGCCGGCGGGAGTGCACATGCACGATCTCGGCGGCAATCTGGTGGTGCGTGCCGATCAGGCCCGTCGCAGCAAGCGTAACGTCATAGCCCCGCTCGTCCAACGGATCGGGCGGCGCGGCGCGCACATCGTCCTGGGTGAACGCTTCTCCCCTCGCAGCGAGGCGCACGGGCCCCAGATCCCGGGACAAAAGCAGGGCCGCCGTAAAGAAATCCGTCCCCAGCCCCATCCGGTTTCGAGTCCGGCCCGCCATGACCGTGGGGATCAGCGTCAGGGAGCCGGGCAGCACGGTCTCCCCGGACAGGGCGGTGAAATTCGTATTCCAGATCCCGGCGCCGGGCCGGCTGTCGTCCGTGTCGCCCCGATTGTTCCAGTAGAGGACCGACATGGCACCAAGGCCATGGGCCTGGAGCGTTGCGAGGGCCTGTACACCGGGCCGCCCGTCGAGTTCGCGAAAAGGATCGACACTGAGCGGTTGTCCGGGGGTGCGGGCATCGAAAGACCGTGTGCGTCCGTTCAGGGGAGTCTTGATGTCTGTCAGGGCAAATCCGCCCAGCGCCAACACTTCGCCGGTGGCGTCATTGGCGAAGAACAGTCCGCCTTCAAGGGCAAGACTGACGGAGCCGCCATCATGGCCAAGCCCGGCCAGAATGCCGACGGGCCGGACGTCCTCGCCGATCCAGGCCACGCCCGCGCTATTGGTCAGTGTATAGCTGTTGGTCCAGCCAATGCCCCGGTTTTCGCGGGAGATGCCGGGGAAAAAGGCGCCGCCTTTCACCCAACTGCGTAAGCCATCGGACAGATCCGTCTCATACAGGGCGAACCCGCGTACGATATCAATGCCCTGATCGTCCTCAGGCTGATGGTGCAGATGGGCGAACAGGCTCAGGCCCCGCCCCGTGTCGACGGTTGCCTCAAATGCGATTTCAGATACGTCCAGCAGGGTGTCGCGGTTGCCGTCCGCCCGCGCCCCGTAGCGCAGCCGGCTGGGACCGCCGTCGAAGCGGTCCCGCACATCGCCGGACAGGCCTGTCCGCAGGCTGGCATGGCCGGCAAAAAACACATCCCAATCGGCCGCGGTGGCCGGGCCTGGCAGCAGCGCCTCAAGACAGAAGACAATGAGACCGAACAGGGCATGCAGTCCCCCGGCCGTGCTCCATCGCTGATTTTTGCCCGGCCGCCAGGATCGCTTGAGCATTGTCACTGCACCCTTGCGCGCTGATCGCGTACATCTTTGACTGGAAGCCTACTGTATGGCGTGTGGTGGAGTCACGGTGGCAGCATCGGCTCCGCAACGGCGGGGGGCAGGGCGGCAAGGGCGAACGATTACGCTTCGGCAAACCGAACGGGGAGGGAAGGCATGGCCAGAGTGTCCTGGGTCCTGGCAATGACGTTGGTGGTGACAGGCGCAGGGCTGACAACCGCCGATGACCGCCATCTCATTTCCCAAAAAAACCGGCGCTTCAAGCCGGCCCGCGTGCTGGTCGCGCCCGGTGATGTGGTGGTCTTCCAGAACGACGATCTGACCGACCACCACATTATGGTCCGCAAGGGGCCTTCGGAGTTCTCCAGCCGCCTGCTGGAACGGGGCGCGTCCTACGAGGTCCAGATCGAAACGCCCGGCGAATGGACGATCGGCTGCCGGATCCATCCCCGCATGCGCATGCGTATCAAGTCGGAGGTTCCGGAGCCGGAGCCGGTGCCGTGAGTGACAAAGCACCGGCCCGGCTCACACGCCACCGGATCCCCAATACGCTTCAGCTCAGCCTTTCTCGCCCGTGCGGCGTGTCGAGATCGAGGGCCGGGCCCTTGGGCACGATGCCAGCGGGATTGATGGTCGCGTGGCTGGCATAGTAGTGGCGCTTGATGGGGTCGAACCGCACCGTCTGCGCAATGCCCGGCATCTGGTACAGCTCCCTCAAGTAACCGGACAGGTTCGGATAATCCGCAATCCGCCGGATATTGCATTTGAAATGGCCCACATAGACGGCATCGAACCGGACCAGGGTCGTGAACAATCGCCAGTCCGCCTCGGTCAGGGTGGAGCCCATCAGATAGCGCGCGTCGCCGAGCCGGGCCTCCATGGCGTCGAGGCCTTCGAACAGGCGCGTCACCGCCTCTTCATAGGCATCCTGAGTCGTGGCGAAGCCTGACTTGTAAACCCCGTTGTTGATGCGGTCATAGACATAGTCGTTGATGGCGTCGATCTCCGCCCGAAGGTGCTCCGGGTAGAAATCGAGCGCTGCCTTGTCCGCCGGCAGATGGGCGTTGAAGGCCGTGTTGAGCATGCGGATGATTTCCGCCGATTCATTGCTGACAATGGTGCCCGTTTTCTTGTCCCACAGCACGGGAACTGTGACCCGGCCCGTATAAGCGCTGTCCGCTGCCTGATAGACCTCGTAAAGGCGGCCCGCGCCGTGGATGGGGTCGGCGGGGGAGCCGGGCTCCCGGCCGAAGGTCCAACCCTCATCCGCCATCAGGGCGTCGACGGAGGTCACACCGATCATGTCCTCCAGGCCCTTCAGCTTACGGAAGACAATGGTCCGGTGGGCCCAGGGACAGGCATGGGCGAAATAGAGGTGGTAGCGGCCCGGCTCCGCCGCAAAGCCGCCGGAGCCCGACGGGCCCGGCGCGCCGTCCGGGGTCACCCAGTTTCGAAAGGCGGATTGCTGGCGTACGAAACGCCCGCCGGTGGATTTGGTGTCGTACCACTGGTCCACCCATTTACCGTCGACGAGAAGGCCCATGACTCAGCGTCTCCCATGTTCCGAATGCCAATGACAGGCTCTGTCGCCCGTGGAGCAACAGATGGGCGCGGGGGCCGTTCCGTCCATGGCTGCGCGGGTCACCAGACCGTTTCGCGTTCGGAAATGGTGTCGGGCCGGACGGGTCGTCAAACGGGGTCGTAGGGGAACACGCTCGCCGTGGCGCCCATGTCTTCCATATCCGCCGCCATGGCCGGGAAGGCCTGGGTCAGGAGACCGGCGGGCGTCCAGCCTTCCAGGCGCGCCATGGAGCGCACGGGACGCGGCTGGGAGAACAGGATCACTTCGTTGCCGCGCACAGCGAAGATCTGACCGCTCACGGCCTCCGCAAGGGGGGAGGCGAGGGCGACGGCTGTCTGGGCCACCTGATCGGCACGCATTGCGTTTTTCATCCGTTCCACCCGCTGGGCCGAGGCTTCGTCTTTCACGGGGATGGTGGCGATCATCCGGGTCCAGGCGAAAGGGGCAATCACGTTGGAGCGCACCTTCTTGATCGCGCCTTCCATGGCAATGATCCGGGACAGCCCGACAATGCCCATCTTGGCGGCCGCGTAATTGGCCTGGCCGATATTGCCGATCAGCCCGGATGTGGACGTGAACAGAACGAAGCTGCCCTCTTCCTGGTCGCGGAAATGGGCTATGGCGGCCTTTGTGACATTGTAGCTGCCATGGAGGTGCACGGAGATCACGGCGTGCCAGTCCTCGTCCGGCAGTTTGTGGAACATGCCGTCGCGCAGAATGCCGGCGGGGCTGATCACGCAATGGAGGCCGCCGAACGTGTCGAGCGCCTGGGTGACCATGTGCTTCGCCCCGGCCATGTCCGCGACGCTGTCGGAATTGGAGACGGCTTCGCCGCCGGCGGACCGGATTTCCCGGGCCACACGTTCGGCCGGGCTGGCATCGCCTTCGTCCCCGCCGCCAACACCGCCGCCCAGATCGTTGACGACGACCTTGGCCCCTTCCTCGGCGGCCAGCAGGGCGCATTCACGCCCGATCCCCCGGCCCGCGCCGGTCACCAGAACCACCTTGCCGTCCAGAACGCCCGCCATGGCCGTCTCCCCGAAGCTGTTTTCCGCATTTGTCCCAATTATGGAGTGAAGGGCGGCGCTCCGCCAAGCCCCGGCGCACGCGCGCCCGGTAGAGGGGCACAAGCGTTTCTCATGCGCCGATGAGGACGCGGGAGCGGCGGCCCAAGGCCTGCTTGAAACCATGGGCGAAGAAGGTCACCCCGATCAGGCTGGCGACAGTTGTCGCTAGGGCCAGCATGTGGACGACCCATGTTTCGGCCATGCCGGACAGGAGCGGTCGGTGGATCGCGTGGAGGGCCCATTCCATGGGTAACAGGTGAAAGAAATAGAGGGGGAAGGCATAGGTCGCGAACGGGGCAAGCCAGGCCGCCCGATCCGAGTGCCGCTGCAATGCGCTCAGCACAAGGAGGGTGATGAGGATCTTCTGAGGGTAAAAGAGGCTCTCCTGCACGGAGATGTCGCCCCACCAGTCCAGGCCAAACCGTTTAAGCCCCAGAATACACAGGCTGAGGAGAATGGTCAGCTTAACGATGGGCGATACACGGGTGCGGACAAAGCCGAGAACCCGCTCAAGGTGGCGGCCAATGGCCATGCCCAGCAGATAAGCCCCGAAGAAATAGAGCACCGTTGTCACGTCGAGGGCAGAAGCGGTGCGAGACGCCACAAGCGGCACCAGAATGAGAACAATCGCCACACCATGAAAGCGGCGGACGGACAGCAGGGCCTGGGCGAGGGGGGTCGCGGCATAGAGGACGGCGAGCAGTGGAATGTACCACAGGTGGAACCGCGCCGCCCCTGTGACCGTGTTCGACGCGGCTTGTTTGAGGGTCTCCAGCCATGCGCCCTGACAAATGGTCCAGCCCGTATCGGGGTTCCAGGTCAGCAGCGTGAACAACAGGGTGACCCACAAATAGGGCAGGGCCACATTGCTGATCTTGTTTTGGAAGAATGTGGTCCACGGACGGCCGGCAAGGCATTTGGAGAACAGGATGCCGGATAGGAGTGTAAAGAACAGTGTGCTCCCGTGGAGCAGCGTTTCCACGATATCGCGGCTCCAGGTCAGCGCGACATGGGACTGCATCGACGCGGGTGCATAATGCACCGACAGCGCATAAGCATGAACCATCAAAATACAGATTATTGCGAAGCCGCGGAAAAGATGTAAATGCATAAGCATGTCAGGCCATATCCCACTGGATGGTCGCGGGGAGCCATGCGTTCTATAGCTCCGCACAAAGAACGATTCTGACAGCGACACATGCCGGTGCGGGGCCCGTGGTCCCATGGCATGCGCCGACCGTGAGGCCACCGTACTGAGCCCTCCAGTCTGGCACTGTGCTCCATAGCACTCGAGACGGAACCTGTCGATTAGTCTTTGTGCGTAGTGACTGTCGGTTGTGCCCCGCGTCTCCCGAAATCGCGCCAAAAAGGTCAACCGCGTACGAGGGGGGCGGTGTGCACGCGAAGGGGCCGGTTCGCCGACCGCGAGAGGTTTGAAAAAATCACTTGGCGCCGACCGGCGCCTGCCTCATAGTTCCGGCGTGCAATATCCACGGTGGATGACGGTCCACCGTCCTATGGATTGGAACGATGACTCGGCCTCCTGCCCTTCGCGAGACACGACGACCGTGCCGCTCCCGCCGACCATTTGCCGGCGGGCCGGGCTGCCGTTTCGACTGATCCACCGCACCGTGGCGGCATCAGCGCCGGAAAAGCCCGACTCAAACCGGGTCCGCCTTTTCCTTAGATCGCCTGATATCGCCGGGTACCCCCATGATCTCCATACGGATGGAACACGCCGCCGACGCGGCGGCCGTTGAGCACCTGATTGACCTTGCTTTCGGCCCTGGCCGCCATGTGAAACCGAGCGCTCTTTTGCGGGGACGCCTGCCGTTCCACGACACCCTCCGCTTCGTCGCCATTGATGAAACGACGCCAGAGCGTGCGATCCTGGGGTCGGTCCGGTTCACAGCCCTGCCTTTCGCGCAGGCGGAAGAGGGGCACCGAACGGTTCTGCTGCTGGGCCCGCTCGCTGTCACGCCGGCCCGCCAGCGCAATGGCGTCGGCCTCAAACTGATCGCCCACGGTCTGGAGGCCGCCCGGGCGACGGGCCATGATCTGGTGTTCCTCATGGGGGATCCGGACTATTACCGCCGTGCGGGGTTCGCGCCGGTGTCTGCCGGCGCAGTCACCATGCCGGTGCCGTTCAATCCGGCCCGGCTGATGGTGCACCTTCTCGATGATTGCGCGCCCGAGGCGATCCGAGGCCGGTTCCTCCCCGGCCCCATATGATGGTGGCCCCATATGATGGTGGCCCGATCTTGGTCACGAGGCGGACGATCCGGCGCCGGTTATCGGAGATGTCGCGCCAGGAAGCTTTCCACGGCCTGCATGGCGGCGATCCGGGTCTCGCTCTGGCTGAGAAAATGGTCGTCGCCGTCCAGGGACACGAATGTCACCTCCTTGCCGGCCCGGCGCAGGGCCCGGTCCATGGCGCGGGCTTGACGGTACTCGACCACCAGATCCTCCCGGCCATGAATCAACAGGACTGGCGCCGTGATCGCCTCGGCATTGTCGGCAGGCGAGAGTTTGCGCTGCACGTCCCGGTCGTCCCAGGCCGCGCCCAGGGTGCGCCGGGAGAAGACCGCCGCCGTCGTGTCCCGGCTTTCCCGCCGCACCATGCCGAGGCTCGTCACCCCATTGATGGACACGATGCAGCGGTAAAGGTCCGGCGTTTTCACACCGCCCATCAGCGCAGCATATCCGCCATAGGAGCCGCCCATGATGCAGATGCGGTCGCGGTCGGCGATCCCTTCACGGATGAGATACTGGACACCGTCGGTGACGTCGTCCTGCATCTTGCCGCCCCATTCTCCGTACCCGGCCTCCAGGAAACGCTGGCCGTATCCGGTCGAGCCCCGGAAATTGGGTTGGAAAACTGCATAGCCGCGATTGGCCAGGAACTGGGCTTGATAGTCGAAGACCATCAGATCGCGCGAATGGGGTCCGCCATGGGGCAGGATCACCATGGGCAGGGTCTTCGGCTCCGACACGTCCGGCGGCAGCGTCAGATAGGCCCTTATCGGCAGCCCGTCCCGCGCGGCATAGGTGAGCGCCTTCACCGCCCCCATGGGCACGCCATCGAGGCCCGGATAGGCCTGACCCAGCACGGCGGCCTGGCGCTGCTCCAGTTTGGCATAGTAGTAGACGGCCGGGGAGCTTGGCCCGCTGGTCCTGATGATGAATGTCGAATGATCTGCGGTCTGCGAGATGACCCGGTTCACGGATGTGCTTTGGAACGTGTTGTCGATCAGGGTTTGGAGCGCCTTGCGCTCCGGATCGAGGGGCTCGTATTCCGGCTCGTCCAGGGTGTAAGTCGCGGCAAGCAGCCGTCCCGTCCGTCCGTCCAGGGATGCCCCGCTCAGGCCGACCCGGGGGTGGGCGTAGATCAGCCGGCCCAGCGTGCCGGCCTTCAGGTCGTATTCGTAGAGCGCGGTGGGTTTGCCGGGCCGGTCGGCCAGGACATAGAGGCTGTCGGAGGTTTCGGAAAATCCCACGATCCCATAGGTCGCATCGGCACCCACACCGTAGCGCTGGATCTCCTTCCACTCGCCGCCATCGATGGACCCTTCCACATAGACCTGGGGTGGGCTGCTTTTGTCGTCCCGATTCCAGCGCACCCAGCTTTTAAGATCGGGGCTCGTCATCCAATCAGCCGTGTAGGTCCCGAGGCTGCCCTGGCGGTCCGCGCCCAGGCCCGATTTCAGGAGCCGTGCCACGCCCGTCGCCGGACTGACGCTGTAGATGCTCGTCGTCCGGCCGGTCCAGGCGGCGACCAGGGCGTTGCGGCCCCGATGGAGATTGCGGGACAAGAGCACTTGGGACTGCGGCACGATCCCCGTGCGGTCGTTTTGGATCCGGCGCATCAGGACATCCGTGTCCTTGCCGTCGACACTGACCGAGACGAGCCGGGAGAGCTGCACGTCGTCCCGGTAATTGCGCACATACCGGTTCCCGGTGAGGTACATCAGGGCCCGATCATTGTTCAGCCAAAAGATGTTCCGGACGAAGCCTTCCCGGCTGCTGAAGGCCGCGCGGGGTTCGGCGCCGCCCGTGCGCAGGATAAGGCCGATATTGCGGTCCTCAAAGGTGCGCACGACCGCCAGGTGCTGTCCGTCGGGCGAGATCTGCACATTCGTGATGAAGGGCAGGCTGGCGAAGGCCTCGACGGGCGGCTGGGCGACAGGGGCCGCGGCCGCTTGGCCCCGTCCGGCCCCCAGGCCCAACCCGACCACCAATGCCGCAGCAAAAGCGGCCCGTCCCCGTCGAAACCCGTTCGCCATGACACTCCCCCCGCTTGTAATGGCTTTCCCCGGCGAAGTCACGCGCAAACCGTGTAATAGCCTAGAGAATACAAATCAGCCGCAAGTCCCGGAAGGGCAAACCGCCACACGCCCGGCAGCAGCTTTTTCTAACGGGACTCCCAGCGCCAGCCGGCGACGAGCATGCCGAGAAGGACAAGGGCCAGAAGGGCCGGGGGGAAAAGGGCGACCTCCCGGCTGGCCCGGACCTCATAGCGATTGTTGTCCCGCAGCCCCAGCCATTGCTGCCCGGCCATTTCGCGGCCGGCGCGCGCCCGGCGCAGGGCGGGCAGGCTCAGGGATTGGGGACCCGTCTCGGCAATCCAGAACCGTCCGCCGCCGGATGCTTCGGCGACCGGCGCCATCGGTTCCGCCGCGGCCCGAACATCCTCGAATTCGCGGCTGTTGAGGGAACCGACGGCGACCACGGCGGCCAGATCCCCGCTGGTCATGCGGAACAGGCCGATTTCATCCGTCTCAAGACTGGTGCCCCAAAGGCCCGGACGGATTTCCGCGAGGTCCACCGTGGTCTCAGCGCCCGACGGGCTCGTCACGGTCACCGGGTCGGCATTGTCTGCCATGGTCCGGCGGCGGATTTCCAGGGTCCGGCCGATGCTCCGGGCCGTGAGGACCTCTTCTTCAAGTTCCGGCTCCTTCATCAGCCAATGGGCAAGCCGACGCAGCAATTCCTGCTGCGGGCCGCCGCCCTCAAAGCCCCGGGCCCAGAGCCAGGCGTGGTCCGACAGGAGCTGGGCGACCCGGCCGTCGCCGGCCCGGTCCAGCACCAGCACCGGCCGCCCGTCCGGACCCGCCATGGTCACGCTGCCGCGTTCGGGCAGGGCCTCGATCAGGCGGAACCACCGTCCCCAAGTCGCCTCGCCGCTGTTCGTCTCGCCAGCGCCCGGCAGACCGGCCGTGACCGGGTGGCGCCGGCCCGCCTGGGTCACCTCCGGCCTGTAGCCCTGCTCGATGACCGTGCCCGTCGGCGGGGCCGGCAGAACGGCCGACAGCGGGGTGCGGTGCAGGCTGGTCGGCGTGGCATAGGCCGGACCGGCCGCCGTCAGCAGGGCGCCGCCCTGTTCCACGAAACGGGCCACATTGCTCAGATAGGCGATGGCGAGAACGCCCCGCCGCTTGAAGCGGTCGAAAATCACGAGGTCGAACTCGTCGAGCTTGGTATCGAACAGATCGTCCGTGGGGAACTCGATCAAGGCGAGCTCCGAGGCCCGGGTAAAGTCCTGCTTGTCCGGCGGGCGCAGGATCGTGAAATGCACAAGGTCCACCGCCGGATCCGACTTTAAGAGGTTGCGCCAGGTTCTCTGGCCCGGGTGGGGTTCGCCCGAGACCAGAAGCACCTTGAGCCGGTCCCGCACGCCGTTGATGGACAGGGCCGCACGATTGTTCAGCAGGGTGAGTTCCTCGCGCCCCGGTGCGACCTCCACTTCCAGCATATTGGGTCCGGGCCGCTCCATGGGAATGGCCACTTCCACCGGCACCCCCACCGACAGGGTGCGCGTGACGACCCGGGACCCGCCGAGGCGCAGGGTCACCTCGCCGGTTCCCCCGGATCCGTTCCCGGCCGTGCCCGCCGTCCCCAAATCGTCAATCCGGAAGCGCACCGTGACCGTGTTGCCGACGATGCCGAAAGCCGGAGCCTGCAGGATCGTCAGCTTGCGGTCCCCCTCTTTGCGCATGCCGGTGATCAGGGTATGGACGGGCCCATCGAAGCCCTGGAAGCGCCCGTCCGCCGGCACATCGTGGATCTGGCCGTCGGTGAGGACGATGGCGCCTGCCAGCCGGTCCGGCGGAATATCGGCATTGGCCTTGGCCAGGGCCGCGCCCAGATTGGTGGCATCCGTGTCGCCGAAGCGGGAGACCCGCACTTCAAGACTGTCGTCCCGGGCAAGCCGCGCCTCGAGATCGGCAAGGGCGAGATCGGTGACGGCCGTCCGCTCCCCGATGGTCTGACTGCGGCTTTCGTCGGCCAGCACCGCGACAATGTCCGGGATCGGATCCCGGTCCTCCTGGCGCAAGGTGGGGTTTGCCATGGTGAGGGCGAGCGCGAGGAGCGCGCCCGCACGCACGCCGAGCCCGCGCATGCTTAGCCCCAGGGCCGTGACAAGGGCGAGGGCGGACGCCACCGCCAAGGCAACCACCCAGGCCAGGTCGATCAGGGGCGCGAATTGAATGTCCCAGGTCATTGGCTCAGGCGCTCCAGAATGGCGGGCACATGGACCTGGTCGGCCTTGTAGTTGCCGCTGAGGGTATACATCACGAGATTGATGCCGAAGCGATAGGCCATTTCCCGCTGGCGCTCGCCCCCGGGCACCACGGCGGTCATGGGCAGTCCGGAGCGATCCCGGGCCCAGGCGCCGGCCCAGTCATTGGCCCCGATGATGATGGGGCTGACCCCGTCATGGCGCAAGGGCGCGCCGTCCAGGGGACGTGCCGCATCCCCGCCGCTGCCGGCCGCAACCCAGACGCCGCCGCCGGCATAGCGGCCGGGAAACTCCTTGAGCAGATAAAAGGCCTTGCGCAACACATGCTGGTCCGGCACCGGCGCCAGGGGCGGCAGGTCGAGCGTGTTCAGGATCTCGCGCATCCGGGCCCGGGCCGTGGTCATGCCGGCGGCGTCGGCCCCCGGCACCGCATCCCCATGATCGGCGGTGTCGATGATCACCGTCCCGCCGTTTTTCATGAAATCGTCGAGGGCGGCGAGGGCATCGGCATCGAGGGGCGGCTGGGCTGCGGTCAGCCGCCAGAAGACCAGGGGATGGAATACGAGGGGGTCCTGCCCCAGTCGCACACCCACGGGCCGCCCGGGCTCATAGGCGGTCCGGGCGGTCAGCACCTGGCTCAAGGCCTCCAGGCCCGCCCGCGCAAGACTGTCCGAGGCACCGTCGCCGGTGATCACATAGGCGAGGTGACTGGTCCGCGCGAGGGCCACGGCCCGGGCGTCCTCCGCGGTTTCGGCACGGGCCGGCGCCGGCAGCGCCGTCAGCGTGCAGGCCAGGACCAAAGCCGCAGCGCCGCCCGTCAGCCGGCGGAGCTTTCCGACTTCGCCGGTCATGCGCAGGGTTGCCGCTCCCTCCAGCACGATCAGCAACACGACCACCAGGAAGAGGGGCGGGCGCAGATCGAGGGCCGGCGAACTCACATAGCCCGTGCGCCGAATATCCGCCCCCAGCGGGGGCAGCGCCCGGAAGGAGAGCGGGGCAGGTGCGAGATTGAAGGCCAATTCCGCCCCCTCCTGGCCGTAAAGCCCCGGCGGATTGCGGGCATCGGGCGCCTCCCCGATCCGGCGGGGATCCAGGGGAAACACATCGCCGGGCGGAGCCACCAGGGCGCCAAAGCCGTCCAGCACCCGCACCGGGGCCCGGGGCGCCGAGGCCGAGACCCCGTCCTGACTTCCGGGCATACCGGCCGCAAGGTCAATCAGTCGGCGGAGCATATCCACATAGAGCCCCGACAGCGGCAGGCTCGACCAGTCCTGATTGGCCGTCACATGCACCAAAACGATCCAGCCCTGTCCGCGCCGGTCCGCCGTGACAAGGGGCGTCCCGTCCGACAGCCGCGCCCAGGTCCGCGAGTCGAGATCCGGCGTCGGCTCGGCGAGCACCTGGCGTTCCACGAGGATTTCGTCCCGGATCTCAAGGCCGGCAAAGGGGCCATCGTCGTCGAAGGGCGCAAGCGTCTGGGGCGTGTCCCAGGACAGGGCCCCGCCCAGCGCCCGCCCGCCCCGGCGCAGGGGCACTGGAATGAGGTCATCACCGCCCGCGGCGACGCGCGGCCCGGCGAAGCGGATCAGAACGCCGCCTTCGTCCACCCATTCGTCCACCCGGCGGCGGGCGGGGCCCACGATCCGGCCCACATCGGACAGGATGAGGACGGACAGTCCGCCGTCAAGCAGGCGCTCGATGCGGCCCTCCCGCAGATCCGTATACGGGGCAAGGGCCCGGCGGAGATAAAAGAGGTCCGAAAGAAGGGGGCGTGTGCCGTCGCCGCTGGAGCCGGAAACAAGGCCCACGGGTCGCCGCCGCCATCGTCCGTCCAGCAACCAGACACCGGCAGCCGATGGACCCGTCGCCGCGTCGATGAGGTCGAAACGGCCGGCCCGATTGCGGATGTCCACGGGCAGGGTGATTTCCGCGACGCCCTCCACGTCCTCTGCTGCGATGGCATAGGGCGCCGCGGCAAGGGTCCGTCCGTCCCGCGCCCGCAGGGTCACCTCGCCGGCGCGCGCTTCGCCCGCCGTGCCCGCTCCGCGCACGACCTTAATGGCCATGGTGGTGCCGGAGACCTCGGGCGCCTGGAGGGCAAGGGGGCGTTGACCCGCCGGTTCCAGCAGGACCGTCAGGGACCCGACGGCCGAGAGGGCGGACGCGAAATCCCGGGCCCGTCCGTAGTCATATCCGTCCGACAGCCAATAGACCCTTGGGGTCTGGCCCCGCTCCGCAAGGCGCCGGCCGAGGGCTTCGAGGGGGGCGATGAGACCCTCCCGATCCGGTCCAAAGGGGCGGGGTGTGAGCCGCTCGGCTGCCTGCCGCGCTGCCTCGGGCCGGACAGGCGTCAGCCCGGCGGCATGGGGGCCCGTCGTGGGAACGATCACCACATCGGCGCGGCGGCGCGTTGCATCGGACAGCAGATCGTCGAGGACGGTCTCGCGCTTGGTCCATCCGGGGGCCGCGGCCCATCCCGTATCCACGGCAATCACCACCGGCCCGGCGGCTGTGGTCTCGGGCGCGCGGGCCTGCCAGAGGGGACCGGCCAGGGCAGTGAGCAAAAGGGCAGCCGCCAGCAGGCGCAACGCCAGCAGCCACCAGGGCATGCGGGCCGGCGTTTCCTCCTGGGTGGTGACGCCAAGGAGGAGGCGCAGGGCCGGAAAACGCACCCGGCGCGGGGCCGGCGGAGACACCCGCAACAACCACCAAAGCACGGGAAGGACAGCAAGGCCCAAAAGAACGGCCGGCGCAGTGAAGGTCAGAGCCCCGAAAGTCAGCATCGGTTACATTCGTCTCCAAGGGATCAGGGGATCGTGGGACTGCGCCCGCGCCCGGCACCGGATATCAGACCATAAAGGGTGCGCAGACCGTCACCGGCCGGCGCGTCGGTGCGATGGGGTGTCACGGTCCAGCGCCACCGCCCGGCCAGGACGGTGAGAGCCGCCCGGTGACGGCGCACCCGTTCCAGATAGTCGTCCCGGACAGCCTCGGTCCGGCCCAGGGTCAAGGTGGCGAAGTCTTCCATGTCCTCGAATTCCGTCCGGCCCGTGAAGGGCAGGTCTTCCTCGGCCGGATCGAAGACATGGAACAGGTGACCCTGGCTGCCGCCGCCGCCGAAATCCCGCAGGCGCCGCGCCAGAATATCGAGATCCATCAGAAAGTCGCTGACCAGGACCACGCGGCTGCCCCGGGGCAGACGGTCGGGGCTGGGGATCTCGCCCAGGGGCAGGGACGGCGTGCGGGTCATGTGTTCGGCCATCCGGCGCACCGCGGCCTCGCCCGCGGCCGGTTTGGTGCGCCCGTCGAGCAGAGCCACCCGTTCGCCGGCGCGGGTCAAAAGCTGGGCAAGGGCAAGGGCGATCACGGCGGCCCGGTGATGCTTGGTTTCCAGTTCGGGCCGGCTCGCATAGTCCATGGACGGCGAGCCGTCCGTCCAGAAATAGACGGTCTGGGCGGCCTCCCACTCGTTCTCGCGCACATAAAGCGCCGGGGCGCGGGCGGACTGGCGCCAGTCGATCGACGCGGCGGAGTCGCCTTCGCCGTAGCGGCGATATTGCCAGAAGGTCTCGCCAGGTCCCGCGCGCCGGCGCCCATGGACCCCGGGGATCATGCTCATGGCCAGATGATCGGCGGCGACGAGCAGGGGCGGTAGGGCCCTTGCCAGGCCCTCGGCGGTCTCGCGCAAGCGAAGGGCGCGGGCGGGCCCATCCGGGTCTGCCCCGCCCGGCGGTCCGTAAAGACCCTGCGGGGGCCGTGCCATGGTGCTGTCCTAGCGGATCGTGTTGATCAGGGTGTCGATGACTTCGGCGATCGTGCGCCCCTCGGCCCGCGCCGCGAAGGTCAGGGCCATTCGGTGCTGGAGAATCGGCAGGGCCAGCGCTTCCACATCGTCGAGGGACGGCGCGAATCGCCCCTGGATCAGAGCGCGGGCCCGCACCGCCAGCATCAGGGCCTGGGAGCCGCGCGGGCCGGGACCCCAGGCCACGTAATCGGAGATGTCCTCAAGGGTGCTCTGGCCGGGCCGGGCATTGCGCACGAGGGTCAGAATGCCGTCCATGACCGCTTCGCCCACCGGGATTCGGCGCACGAGATCCTGGTAATCGCGCAGGCGCCCGGCCTCCAGCACGCTTTTCAGCGTTGCCGTTTCGGCGCCGGTCGTGGCGAGCAGCATGCGCCGTTCCGCATCGAGGTCCGGATAGCGGACGTCGATCTGCATCAAAAAACGGTCGAGCTGGGCCTCGGGAAGGGGATAGGTGCCCTCCTGCTCCAGCGGGTTCTGAGTCGCAAGAACGTGAAAGGGCCGGGGCAGGTCGTGGCGCTCGCCGGCAACGGTGACGTGGTGTTCCTGCATGGCCTGGAGCAGGGCCGCCTGGGTCCGCGGGCTCGCCCGGTTGATCTCGTCGGCCATGAGCAACTGGCAGAACACAGGGCCCCGGATGAAGCGGAAGGACCGGCGCCCGTCCTCGCCCTCATCCAGGACTTCCGAGCCCAGAATATCGCCCGGCATCAGGTCCGGCGTGAATTGAATCCGCTTGTCGTCGAGACCGAGCACGGTCGCGAGGCTTTCCACGAGCCGCGTCTTGGCGAGGCCCGGCACGCCCACAAGAAGCCCATGGCCGCCGGCCAGCACGGTCACGAGCGCTTCCTCAATGACCCGGTCCTGGCCGAAAATGACTTCGGAGACCGCCGCCCGGGCTGCATCCAGGTCTTCGCCGGCGCGCGTCACTTCGGCGACCATGTCGGTGGCGTCCTCGGCGGCTTCAACAACTTGCATCGGGCTTTTTTTCCCTTTCATGGCGTGGACGAGGGGCGCGAGGCGGACCGCACACGCCTGTCCCTCTCTTCACCCATCCAATCAGGGTGGCGTCAATAAGGCGGACGAAGAGGACCCGGCAGGCGGCCCCATCCATATCGACGCGCGGCAAGGGGCGTGCGGTGTGTGATGACAGCGTCAGCGGCGTTCGGAGACCAGCCGGCGGCGTACATCGACGGCAGTGGCGGGGAAATCGGTAAACACGCCGTCAATGCCCAGGCGGAAGGCCCGTTCCAGTTCCCGCTTCGGATCGACCTTGTCGGCCGGCGGCACGTCGTCCCGGTAGGTCCAGGCGAACACGGGCATGCCCAGGGCATGGGCCCGCTCGACAAAGGTGGAGGGCCGTCCGGAGCGGTCGACGGTCAGGAGTTTCTGGGCGCCGACGGCCGTGGCGTACATGAACAGGTCCTCAAGCGGAATATTGCTCCGCGCCCCGCCCGTATCGTTGGGAACGGCGAAGACGAGTTGGGCCCGGCGCACCGAAAGCCGGGTCATGAGGGTTTTGAGGAGGTCTGGTTCGAAGGACTGGACGATGACCGGGGAGCGGGCGCTCGTCCAGTCCGCGCGGGTCAGGGCATCGACGAGCAGGCCGGCCACGTCATGGCCGAGGGCGGTGAGGGCCCCGGGCTGTTTGGTCTCCGGGATGACGCCGATGATGCGTTCCTTTGTGGAGCGGCTTTTGGCGAGGGCAATGACCTCGTCGAAGGTCGGGATCTTGAACCTGCCGTCGAAATCGCGGGAGCGGCCTTCGAAAGGCTGGCGTGCGCGCAGCGTTTTGAGTTCGGCGAGGGTGAAATCCTCCGCCCACCAATCTGTCCGCGCCACGCCGTTGACGGTCTTGGTGACCTCCCGGTCGGCAAATTCAGGGCGGTCCCTGACATCCGTCGTCGTGGACAGATAGCGGTCATGCCGGCACACGAGAATATGATCCCGCGTCACGACCAGATCCGGTTCGATCCAGTCCGCGCCCTGATCGATGGCCAGGTCATAGGCTTCCAGGGTGTGTTCGGGTCGTAGGCCGCTGGCGCCGCGATGGGCAATGACCACCGGCGGGCCTCCCGTCAGCGTGGGCCAGATGACGGCCTGCGCAAAACCCGGGCCCGGCCGGACGGCAATCAGAACCGATAGGACGATGCCGGCCAGGAGCAGCGGTGTGAGCGCGAGAAAAGGCCTCGCCCGGGCGGATGCACCCGTGTTTCCAGTGCCGTTCGCCATGCCCGAGACCCCTCTCGCTCTGCCTGAATGTCTGCCTGATCGATGGGGACCAAGCCCGTTCCGAACAACGCCGGTTCGCGGTCCACACCCAGCCCGCCCCGATTAGACGGCAGCGCCGCCCAAAAGAAAAGGCCGACCCGAGGGGCCGGCCTTTCCACGACAAGATAGGATCGCGATCAGTGATCGACATTCCGCCAGATCCGGCGATAGCTCAAATAGAGCAGCACGGCGAAGATCGACAGATAGATCATGACCATCAGGCCGAGCTTCTTGCGCTCTTCCATCTTGGGCTCGGCGGCCCAGTGGAGGAACTGGGTCACGTCATAGGACATCTGTTCGATCGTGGCCGGCGTGCCGTCCGTGTATTCGATCAGATCGTCATACAGCGGCTGGGGCATCGCGTACTGCTTGCCCGGGAAGTAGATGTTGTAGTAGGCGCCGGCCCGCAGTTCGACATCTTCGGGCGGCTCTTTGTACCCCTGGAGCAGGGAATACACATAGTCCGCGCCGCCGTGACGCGCTTTGGTGATGACGGACAGATCCGGAGGGTAGGCCCCGCCATTGGCTGCCCGGGCTGCCGTTTCGTTCGGATACGGCATTTTGAAACGGTCCTCGGGACGCGCAGGACGGGTCAGCGGCTGACCGTATTCGTCGACCTCGTTGCCATACTCATCGGGTCCCGCCGGGACCTGATAATTGGCTGCGATAGCCTTCACTTCGTCTTCGTCGTAACCGGGCCCACCATCGTCGCCCAGGTTGCGGTAGTGCAGCAGCCGCATGGAATGGCATGCGGCACAGACCTGGGTGTAGACCTGGAAACCGCGCTGGAGCGACGCCTTGTCAAAGCGTCCCAGAGGACCGGCAAACGGCCAGCCATTTTCCGGATGGATCGGATGTTCCGCTTCGCCGGCGGCTTGGACCGGCCCTGCCGCGAGCACCAGAGCGGAGAGGGCGGCGGCCGCGAGGGCCGCCGGGCGAAGGCGCGTTGCAATAAAGCTCACGTCAAACCTCCTTCGAAGGAGCTGCGGCGGCGCCGTCCGGCATGGAAGACCCACTGCCAAGCACGGCTGCACTGATGCTTTCCGGCTGCGGGAGCGGCTTTTCCAACCAGCCCACGACGGGCATCGCGATGAGGAAATAGGCGAAGTAGAGGAAGGTCAGAATGCTGGAGAACATCGTGACGTCGATGCCCGCAAAGACCTGCCGGTCGGGCGTCTGCGCGCCGGCCCAGCCCAGGGCAAGGCACACCACGACGAACACGAAGAACAGGACCCGCATCACCGGCCGATAGCGCAGCGACTTCACCTTCGATGTGTCCAGCCACGGCAGGAACAACAAGACTCCGATGGAGCCGAACATGGCAAGCACGCCGAGCAGCTTGTCCGGGATCGCCCGCAGAATGGCGTAGAAGGGAAGAAGGTACCACTCAGGGACAATTTCGGCCGGCGTCACGAGGGGATCGGCCGGAATGTAATTGTCCGTATGTCCCAAAATGTTCGGCGCATAGAACACGAAATAGGCGAACAACAGCAGGAACAGCACCATCGCGAACAGGTCCTTCACCGTGTAATACGGATGAAACGGGACCGTGTCCTGGGGACCTTTCACTTCAATTCCGGTCGGGTTGTTGTTGCCCGGAACATGCAGCGCCCAGATATGCAAGATCACCACACCGAGAATGGTGAAGGGGATCAGATAGTGGAGGCTGAAGAAGCGGGTCAGGGTCGGATTGTCGACCGAGTAACCACCCCACAGCCACTGCACCAGCGGCTCACCGATCACGGGGAAGGCGCTGAACAGATTGGTGATCACCGTCGCACCCCAGAAGCTCATCTGACCCCAGGGCAGCACATATCCCATGAAGGCAGCGGCCATCATCAGCAGCAGGATGACAACGCCGAGCATCCACAGCACCTCGCGGGGTGCCTTATAGGACCCGTAATAGAGACCCCGGAAAATGTGCATGTAGACGGCGAGGAAGAACATGGAGGCACCGACCGCGTGGATATAGCGGATCAGCCAGCCGAAATTCACATCCCGCATAATCTTTTCGACACTGTCGAAGGCGAGATCGACATCGGCCACATAGTGCATGGCCAGCGTGATGCCGGTGACGATCTGCGTGACGAGGCAGAAGGTCAGGATGGCACCGAACGTGTAAAAATAGTTGAGGTTCTTCGGCGTGGGAAAATCAACAAGCTGATCATTCACGAGCCGAACGATTGGAAGGCGATCATCGAGCCACCGGGTGAACCCCGACTGTGGCTGATAGGTGGATTCATGAGCCATTGATATCACCCGATCTGGATGGTGGTGTCATTGACAAAGGTATAGGGCGGGATGTCCAGGTTCCGCGGCGCCGGCCCTTTGCGAATGCGTCCGGCCGTGTCGTAATGGGACCCGTGACAGGGGCAGAACCAGCCTTTGAAATCGCCGGCCTCGCCGAGGGGCACGCAGCCCAGATGGGTGCAGATCCCGATCATCACGAGCCATTCCGGCCGACCTTCGGGATGACGATCCGCATCAGCCGTCGGGTCGGGCAGCGTATTCACATCGACCTCCTCGGCGGCCTGAATTTCTTCCGGCGTCCGATAGCGGACAAAAATAGGCTTGCCCTGCCACAGAACTTTCACCTGCTGGCCGGGAGACATGGTCGACAGGTCGATCTCGATCGTCGCCAGGGCCCGCACGGCAGCCGACGGGTTCATCTGGTCGATGAAGGGCCACGCGGTGAGCGCCGCGCCCGTGGCTCCGAACGCCCCTGTTGCGATGTAGAGAAAATCCCGCCGGGTTTTCGTGTCATCGTCATGTGTTGCAGACACCAGTCACCTCACTGCGAATTGGCACCGTGGGGCCTTCACCCCGTGCGGTGGGTCGGATGCGGGTCAGGACCCTGTGACGCCTGGCCGGCTTTCAGAGTCGGATCTGCCCCGCCTTGAATTGGTAGCGGACCTTAACGCCTCGCCGGGGAGGCGCCAACCCAAGGGTGGGCGGACCGAACTCCATGCCACTCTTGAAGAGAAGGGTATCGAGGGTTCGGCGTCATGCCCGTGCCCAATTCCCCTGTCTTCTCTCACATTGATAAAAGATCCGGTACCAGGCGCTAAGGGGCAGGTTGCCGCAAAGCGAACACGTTACGTGGCGGCTGCCGTCGATGGGCGAAAGCACTTCGACGACTCTGCCCCATCCATTGCACTCATAAGATTAGATCCGCGGATTGGCCCGTCCATGCGCCTTGCCCTCTATCAGCCTGATATTCCCCAGAATGTGGGTGCTGCGTTGCGGATGGGGGCGTGCCTCGGCATTGGCGTCGACGTCATCGGGCCCTGCGGGTTCCCCTTCTCCGACAAGGCGCTGCGCCGCGCCGGCATGGATTATGTCGCACACGCCGACGTGATCCAGCACGTCCATTGGAAGGCGTTTCTCGAAACGCGAACGACTCGCCCGGACGGCGGGCGGCTTGTCCTCCTCACCACCAGGGCCAGTCAACCGTTCACGGAATTTGTCTTTCACGGGGACGACACCCTGCTTTTGGGGCGCGAAAGCGCGGGCGTTCCGGACGAGGTTCATGGGGCCGCCGATGCCCTGGTGGTGATCCCCCTAATGCCCGGCCGGCGGTCCTTGAACGTCACCGTGGCTGCGGCCATGGTTCTAAGCGAAGCACTGTCCCAGACCGGGGGCTGGCCGCCCGTCGAGCGGTCGGCGAGCGAGCGGTCCGCGGAGGCGGGGGGCCACAAAAATCGGGAGGGCCGTTCCGACGATCGGGACGCCGCTCCGTGTCACGAGGATCAACTGTCATGACCGACATCTCCACCCTGCGCCGCCGGCCCATTGATCGGGGGTCTGAATCCCAGGCGATTCGTCTCCAGCCGCCGCTTCTCGGGCCGGCTTCGGGTCCCGACGCCCACAAGGTCGTCGCCCAGCGAAAACAACGGGCCAAGGACTGGTTCGAAACCCTGCGCAATCGCATCTGCACGCAATTTCAGCGCCTTGAGGACGATCTCGACTCCCGGGCGCGCTTCGGGGACCGACCTCCTGGGCGCTTCGAGCGTAAGACGTGGCAGCGGCCGAGCGACGACGGCACCACCGGCGGCGGCGGTGTGATGTCCATCATGCGCGGCCGCGTGTTCGAGAAGGTCGGTGTGAACGTCTCCGCCGTTTATGGCCGGTTTTCCGAGGATTTTGCCAGCCAGGTGCCGGGTGCGGAGGAGGATCCGAGCTTCTGGGCCTGTGGCATCTCACTGGTGGCCCACGCACGCAATCCCCGGGTGCCGACGGTGCATATGAACACCCGGCACATCATCACGACGCGGGGCTGGTTCGGCGGCGGCGCGGATTTGACGCCCATGCTCGGCTACCAGCGCTCACCCACCTACGTGGATGCGCGCGACTTCCACGCGGCCATGCGGGCCGCCTGCGATCCCTTCGACCGGTCCGCCTACGACAAATATGCCCAGTGGTGCGATGAGTATTTCTACCTGCCCCACCGGCAGGAACCCCGGGGGATCGGCGGCATCTTTTTCGACTATCTGTGCACCCAGGACTGGGAGCGGGACTTCCTCTTCACGCGCGCCGTGGGCGAGGCCTTCAACCAGATCTACCCTGTGATCGTGCGGCGTCGCATGAACGAAGATTTTACGCCCGAGGAAAAGGCGGAGCAGCGCATCCGCCGTGGCCGTTATGTGGAGTTCAATCTGCTCTACGACCGGGGCACTCAGTTCGGCCTGAAGACCGGCGGCAACACGGAAGCGATCCTCATGTCCCTGCCGCCCGACGTCGCCTGGCCCTGATCGGTCGGGTGCGCCGTCGATTTTGAACCCGGGCGGGTTTTGATTCCGCGCCCGGGCCCCTATCCTAACCAATGTCGCCATCCAGGCTCCCGCTGGGCGCCGGCATTCAGGGAGGGACCCATGGGTCGACTACCAGCTACTTTTCCACTAGCTCGCACGCTTACGGTGGCATGCATGGCACTGGCGCTGACGCTCGCCGTGCCGGCCCATGCACAAAGGCTGTCCGTCGAGGCTTTTTATGGAACCTGGAAGGGTTCTGCCATTTCGGAAAGCGAAGTGTCCGTGCATTTTCACGTCACGGCCCGCGACATTGGCGTGACCTTGGGGCCCGCCGGTGAGAACCGGTTCAAGCTCACGACGGCCACGGTAAAGCGCAAAAAGGGCACACCGGACGATCCCATTGAGGAGGTCGACACCCGGGAAGTCATTTTCCAAAAAGGCAAGGACAATCTCTGGTGGGCGCTCGATAGCGGCGATCCGCGCGACGGGGGCGTGCTGCGCTGGGCCCGTCTTGATGACAACGCCCTGATCATCAGCACATTTACCGTTCGCGACGATGGCCAGTCGGAAGTCCAGGCATACCACCGGGCCATAACGGATCGGGGTATGGACCTGATCTACACACGCACAGTGGACGGCAGCCTCGTGCGGACTGTGAAAGGTCAACTCGTCCGGGTGCGGTAAGCGGACTTCATCTTAATTGGAAAATGGGCCCAGTGATCACACGATCGTTGGGCCCATTTTTTGTCCTCAATCGGGTCATGTTTCAGGGCCGGTCTTGCTGCTCGCCGCGCAGGGCCCGATCGATCGCACGAAAATCAACGATCTTGAAGTTCTGGGGTGCGAGAGGCTTGTCCGTTTCCGTCCGTCCGTCCCGGGAGAGATCCTCGCCGACATTGAAACCATCCTGCACCACCAGGGCCCCGTCGGGAAAACGCGCTCCCAAGGGAACGGGCGTTGCCGCAAGGCCGTCGGTCTCCTGGGCCCCGTCGATGCCGGTGAAGGGATCGGCCACGATCCGGAATGCCGTGACGATGGGCAGGTCCGGCACCGTCAGACTGTACATCACGAACATGTCGCTGCCCTGGGACGAGGCAATCAGCAGACCCTGGCCCTTGTCGTTCTGATAGAGCGTGAGGCCTTCCACATCGGCCGTCAGCGCCCGGCCTGGTCCCGTCCGATCAATGAGTCTTTTCGCCGCCCCGTCGAACACGCCGTCCTGATAGGGCACGGACCAGATCCCTTTTTCCTCTTCGCCGACAAACAGCCGAGCACCGAAGGGATCGAATACGCAGCCTTCGATCTGGCTGTCGAAAAAGAGGGGAGGGCGAATGAGCGGCAGCTCTTCGAGGGCCGTCAGGACGAAGGGCTGCACGAAGCCCTGTTTGTGGGCCACGAAGAGGGTCACGGCGTCCCCGTCAAGGCCCATGCAAAAACCATAGGGTTCCGGCGCCGTCGAGAAGCGGCCCAATTCGCGTGCCCCGGCTTCGGTGATCGAAAACAGAACCACGCTGTCTTCGCTGCGATTGGTGGCGGCGGCAAGGTCGCCGGACCAGTCGGCCAGGGTCACGTCCTGGATCAGGTCCACATTGTTCAACCGCCCGATGGGCAGGGCCTGGATTTCCTCCCCATCGAGACGATAGACACGCAAGCCGAAGCGCTTGTCCGTACCGAGAATGAGGCTGCCTTCGGCGCGGTCCGGATGCACCCAGATGGCCGGATCGTCGGCGACATCTTCAAGCGTGTCGACCGTGTCGGTCTCCACCGCGGCAGTGACCTCCGGCAGAAGCACGACCTTTGCCGCGTTCCCCGCGAAGGCGGCCGCGTTTGGGAGGCAACACAGCATACCCACGGCACAAACAGTGCGGAGGGCGGCCATGCGTTGGGCGGCCATGCGTTGGGCAGGTTGAAACCCGCCGAAAGCCCGAATGGCGGGCCGGTCGGTCTGCCCGCTCCCCGAGCGGTGAGCGCAAATCCGCCCCATGGTGTCATGCGCCGCCATCGTCAAAACACGGCGCGGACGGTGAGCAGCAGGCGGCGCTGGGCTTCTTCCCGCTCGATCTCGAAATTGTCCAGGTCCCCGATGGTGATGGGGCCGTCGAAATTCTCCTCCGCTTGGCGGGTCTCCGCATCGAGCAGGTTGCTGCCGGACAGGCGCACGACGAGCCATTCCGTCACCCGCTTTTCGATAAAGGCTTCAAGGTTGGCGGTGACGTCCGTCGTCTGAATTTCGTCAATAAAGGTCGAGGTGGCCCGGCCCTGGCGCTGATAGGAAAAGCCCAGGGTGAAACCCGCGGTCTCGAAATCGTGGGTTGCGCCGACATTGTAGACAAAGCGCGGCTGGTCATTGATCCGCACCCGGTCCTCAAGGCCCGAGAAAATGTTTTCGGCCTGGGAGCGCAACAAGGTGTAGTTCGCGAACACACCCGTCGTGGGCAATCCGATGAAGGTCAGGGGCGTCGAGATGTCGAATTCGAAGCCGGTCGTGTAGGCATCACCCACATTCTCGAATGTGAAATCGTCACCCACGATCAGCTCGCCATCGTCATCCTCGGTCAAGCCGTTGGGGCCCCGATTGACGAGCTGGATCAGGTCCGAGATGTCCCGGTAGAACGCGTTTACGCCCATGACACCGCCGCCGGGCAGGTCGAATTCGAAGCCCACATCGACGCCGTGCGCGCTTTCGAACTCAAGGTCCGGATTGCCCGTGGTGGTGTCGAGATCGTCCGGCTGGTCGTCGAGTTCGAAGGGGATGCGCTGGTTGAAGGCGGGCCGGCGCACCGTGCGGGCATAGGACATGCGCAAGGTGGCCCAGTCCAGGAAGCGGTAGCGCAGGTGTACGGACGGGTTCATGAAAAAGTCCGTAGAGCTTGCATCCACGGGATTGCCATCCACAAAGCCCGTCTGATTGGTCTGTGTGTATTCAAAGCGCAGGCCCGTTTCGACGGAGAGACGGTCGGTCATTTCCCAGTCGAACAGGGCGAAACCGTCATAGCGGTTTTCCTCCAGCGTGAAGACGCCGCCGAGATCCGTGGGCTCCGGATCATCGAGTTCCGGAACACCGTCGTCGAAGCCGAACACCTGGAGGGCGCTGTCGCGATCCCGGAAGCGGAACTGGAGGCCGCCTTTGAAGGTCACACTGGTAAAGCCGAAATCCTGGGCCGCATCGATCATGTCGACGGTGACGGTTGCGTCGAGTTGGACCTCCCGGTCCTCCGTGTCGATGATTTCCAGCTCATCCTGCTCCGGATTGAATGCGGCCACCGAGAAGGTCTCGAGGAAGGAGGCTTCCGTCGGCAGGGTGCCTTCGATGTCTTCGGCGGCAAGCTCGAAATCGGTCTGCTCGATCTGGTTGTCAAAACGGTTAAGCGCGCCGCGCAGGTTCAGTTTGACCGTCTCGGACAGGATGATTTCGCCATCGGCGGCGATCCCGAAATTGTCCTGCTCGAAGGTCGTATCCTGGGCCGTGATCTCCACGAGATTGTCGGGCGCATCCTCGAAAACGAGTTCGTCTTCGCGCTCATCCCGTTCCGTGCGGATATAGAAGCCGGAGACGCCGATCTTGTGCCCCGCTTCAAAGGCGTAAGTGGCATCGCCATTGAGGGCGATATCGAAATTCTCGCGCAGGTCCGACTGCACCGTGCGTTCTTCCCCGTCGCCGATCACGGAGTTGACACCGCCGATGGCCAGGGCGTCGGCCGCCGCGTCCACATTGGCGAAATTGTCCGGGTCGAACACTTCCTGGACGGAGAATTTGTTGTTGAAGCGCTGCTGGGCATTGGCGTTCAGAGAGTAGGTCAGCCGATCGCCCATGGCCTTACCGGCATAGCCCACGGCGCCGGCGCCGCGGAAGGTGCCCTCATTGCCCTCCACATTCTTGAAATAGCGGATGCCCGTGCCGCGCAGATAGCCGCCTTCGGGCAGCGACGCGCCTTCCCTCAGCACGATGTTGATGGTGCCGGCCACGCCCTGGCTATCGAGATCGGCGCCGGGGCTGCGGATGATTTCCACACGTTCGATCAATTCCGCGGGGATCCGGTCCACAAAGACCGTCCGGGTCGCGGCATCGCCGCCACCGGCGCTCGTCACCGGCTTGCCGTTGATCAGGATCTGGGTGAAGCCGTTGGGCAGGCCGCGGAACCCCGGATCGTCGAATTCGCCCACATCGGTGGAAAAGGACACGCCCGGCACCCGCTTCAACGCATCGCCCACGGACAGGGGCTCGAAGCGCTCGAAGAATTTGCGGTCGTAAACGAGTTCCGGAGCCACGGCCTCAGTGCGGTTCCGGGTCGGCACGGAACCGATGACGATGATGGTCTCCGCATCGGGCGCTTGGACGGATGGTTCATCGGACGGCCCCGCCTCCTGGGCGACGGCCGGCGCTGCAAGCGCCAGGACTGCGATTGCCGATGTGGTTGCCTTCAAAAGTCGTCCCATGGCGGGCCCCCTTTGCCATTCCCGGGAATGAACCCTTCGGCCAGTCGAAAGGTCCGTCACATTTGTCACATGGTTTACACCCGCCAAACGCCGCGTAGGTGACAGTTTGGTGAAACGGGGCAAGACTGTGCCGGCAGAACGATCACGTCACGCGGCCGCCGGTGCCCCCGGGTCCGTTCACTGCAAAGGGTTGAAATGATGGGATTAGGGAAATGCAGTCTTCCGGTGCTTGCGGGCGCCCTGGGGCTGTTGCAGGGGGTGGCCGCGCCGGCCTTTGCCCAGAGCGACGCGGCGATCGACGTCTATCTGAACAGCCGCGACGGGATGGGCCAGGCCCATCAAGTGGATGACGGGCACAATCACGGGCTCCAGCCGGTTCTGGTGCAGACCGTCATCGAGGCGGCGGCAAACCAGTCCGAGCCTGAGGCCGCGCCACCGAAAACGGATACGGGGCCGGCCTTTCCCAGCACCTACACGCCCTATCCCGGGGAAACAGTTCTCATCACCAATGCCACGGTCCTGACCGGCACGGGCGAGCGCCTGGAAAAGGCGAGCGTGCTGATCGAAGGCAGGCGCATCGCCGCCGTCGGCACGGGGCTGTCGGTGGCGGAAACGGTCCAGGAAATCGACGGATCCGGCAAATGGGTGACCCCCGGCATCATCGACATCCACTCCCATTTGGGGGTCTATCCCTCGCCGGGTGTGCGGGCCCATTCAGACGGCAATGAGGCCACCAGTCCGAACACGGCCTTTGTCTGGGCGGAACATTCGGTGTGGCCCCAGGATCCGGGCTTCACGCGGGCGCTGGCGGGGGGCATCACCAGCCTGCACATCCTTCCCGGGTCGGCGAACCTGTTCGGCGGGCGAGGCGTGACCTTGAAAAATGTCTCGTCACGGACGGTCCAGGGCATGAAGTTCCCCGGCGCGCCCTACACCTTGAAAATGGCCTGCGGCGAGAACCCCAAGCGGGTCTATGGCAGCCGCGGCCGCTCCCCCGCCACGCGCATGGGCAATATCGCCAAGATTCGCGAGGCCTGGATCGCGGCGACGGATTACAAGGCCAGCTGGGATACCTACGAGGCCAAAATCGCGAAAGGCGAAGAGGCCAAAGCCCCCAAGCGCAACCTGACCAACGAGACCCTTAAAGGCGTGCTCGACGGCGATATCCTGGTGCAGATGCATTGTTACCGTCAGGACGAAATGGCCATCATGCTCGATGTGGCCCGGGAGTTCGATTATCAGATTACGGCGTTCCATCACGCGGTCGAGGCCTACAAAATCGCCGATCTTTTGAAGGAGGCCGGCACCTGTTCCGCCGTCTGGGCCGACTGGTGGGGCTTCAAGATGGAGGCCTATGACGGTGTGCGCGAGAACGGCGCACTGATCCACGCCGCCGGCGCCTGCGCCATCATCCATTCCGACAGCGATGTGGGCATCCAGCGCCTGAACCAGGAGGCCGCCAAGACCATGGCCGACGGCAACCGGATCGGCCTCGGCATCACCCGCGCCCAGGCCATCGCCTGGATCACCGCCAACCCCGCGAAGGCCCTGGGCATTTTCGAGGAGACCGGTTCCCTCGAAACGGGCAAGGCCGGCGACGTGGTGGTGTGGTCCGGCGATCCCTTCAGCGTCTATGCCCAGGCCGAACAGGTCTTCATTGACGGTGCCCTGCTGTATGACCGCAACGATCCTGCCCTCAGCCCGCGGACCGATTTCGAGATCGGTCAGATTGACAACACCATGACCGGAGGGGCCGGCCAATGATCCGCCATTTGACTATGTCCTTGGGCGCCCTTGCCCTGGTCGCCGGGCTTGCCTTGACCGCAACGCCGTCGGCGGCCCTCGACGTCGAAGATCCGGTGGTGATCATCGATGCCACGGTCCACACCATGGGCGCCGCCGGCATTCTTGAGACTGCGGACGTGCTGATCGAGGAAGGCATCATCCTCGACGTGGGCCAGGACCTCGACATTCCCGACGGCGCCACGGTCATCGGCGGAGCCGGGCGGATCGTGACCCCCGGTTTCATGACCGCTTTCTCCAGCCTCGGGATCGAGGAAGTCTCGGCCGTCAACGGCACGCGGGACGACCGGTCGGGTGACAACGCACCGTTCTCCGCCGCGCTCGATGTGGTGCCGGCCCTCAATCCGGCTTCCTCCCTCATCCCCGTCACCCGCATCGAAGGGGTGACCCGGGCCATGACGGTCACCGCGCCGGGCGAGACGATTTTCGGCGGTCTCGGCGCCGTCATTCATCTGGGCCTTGGCCCCGACCTCGTGGTGCAGTCCCAGGTCGCGCAGGTCGTGGCCCTGGGCGAGCGGGGCGGGCGCATCGCCGGCGGCTCCCGGCCCCAGGCTTTCGCCTTTTTGGAGGAGGCCCTGCGCCAGTCGCGCATGCGCCAGCCGGGCAGCTTCAGCCTCGGCGCCGCCCTGAGGCATGAGGAGCCGATCCTGTCTCTGAGGGATTTGGAGGCGCTGCATCCGGCGGCCCTCGGCGCCATGCCCCTGGCCATCGCGGTCAATCGGGCATCCGACATTCGGGCGGTGCTGACTCTGGCGGCGGAGTTGGAGCTTCGGATCATCCTGGTCGGGGCGAGCGAAGGATGGCTGGTGGCCGAGGACATCGCCGCGGCCGGCGTTCCCGTGATTCTACGGCCTTCGGACAATCTGCCTTCCAGTTTCGAGGACATCGCCGCACGCCTTGACAATGCCGCCCGCCTCCATGCAGCCGGCGTGACCATCGCGTTCACGAGCTTCGATACGCACAATGAGCGTCTGCTGGCCCAACAGGCGGGCCTTGCCGTGGCCAACGGACTGCCCCACGACGCCGCCCTGGCGGCCGTGACCATCAATCCGGCGCGGATCTTCGGCATCGCCGACACCTACGGGTCCCTGGAGCCCGGGAAGGACGCCGATCTGGTGATCTGGGACGGCGATCCCCTGGAGGTGACCTCAGCCCCTGTTGACCTGTTCATCATGGGCCGGCGCATGCCGCTCACCTCCCGGCAGACGGCCCTTCGGGACCGCTACCGCTCCCTGGAGCGCGGCACCCTGCCGTTCCAATATCGCTGAACGGCGATCCGTCTGCAGGCCGGGCCGTGCGCACGGCCCGGCCGCTTTTTACTCACGGTTGTGGGGCACGGTCGCGTCCCCATTCCCTTCGACGGGGCGCAGTGGCATAGTCCGGGCCGAAACCCACAAGATTTGGTTTGGGAGAGAGCCCATGGGACAGGCGGTGACAGAACGGATTCCCGATGCGCTCAAGGATGGCATCCATCAGGTCCGGATCGCGGTGGATGCGGCCCGGCGCCACCCCATGGCCGTGTTCTGGCCGATCGGCCTTGCCTTTGTCGCCCTGTACGGGCCGACCATTGCGCGTTTGTCCAGTGGGCCGTGGGAGCAGCCCCAGGACGGCCACGGGCCCTTTATCATCGCCGTGGCCTGCGGACTCGCCTATTTCCGCCTGAAGGCCTTCGACCTGACACCGTCCGCCCCCCGACCCGTCCTTGGCGGATTGATCCTCGCCTTCGGCCTTGCCTGCTACGCCGTCGGCCGGTCCCAGACCATGCTGTTCGTGGAGGTCGGCTCGGTTCTGCCCGTGCTCATGGGTCTCCTGCTGATTTTCCACGGCTGGCGCCTGCTGCGGCAGCTTTGGTTCCCGCTGTTGTTCCTGATGTTCGCGGTGCCCATTCCCGGATGGATCATGAACGGCCTGACGGGTCCGCTGAAGCAGGTGATTTCCGAGGTGGCGACGGACTGGCTCTACGCCCTTGGCTATCCGATCTCCCAGAATGGGGTGGTGCTCTATATCGGCCAATACGAGCTCTTGGTGAAAGACGCCTGCGCCGGTCTCAACTCAATCTTCAGCCTGTCTGCGGTGGGCCTCTTTTATGTGTATCTGGCGGGGCATCCGAGCCGTCTGCACAATATTGCGCTCCTGCTGCTCATGGTGCCGGCGGCCTTCATCGCCAATCTCGTGCGCGTGCTGATCCTTTTGCTGGTGACCTACCATCTCGGCGATGCGGCGGGTCAGGGCTTCATCCATGATTTCTCCGGTATCGTCATGTTCACAGCGGCGCTCGGTGTGTTCCTGATGGTCGATACGGTGCTGATCCGGCTGCTTCGCCGCCGGGCCGACGCGCCGGCCGCCGCTTGATCGAGGTCTGCTCCCATGAAGGCATCCTGGATTTGGACCGTCGCCATCGCCATGGCCATCGCGGCCGTCGCCGCCCTGCTCATGACTCCGCGTCTGACCGGATCGGGCACGCCCCTGGTGCTCGACGACGTGGTGCCTGAGTCCTTTGCCGGGTGGTCGCTCGACAAGACCGTGACACCCGTCCTGCCGCGCGCTTCGGACGATGAGGACTCGCTCACCAGCCGGATCTACGACCAGACCGTGTCACGCACCTATCGCAATGCGGACGGGGAGCGGCTGATGCTGGTCATCGCCTATGGCCGGAACCAGAGCGATGCGCTCCAGGTCCACCGGCCGGAGCGGTGCTATGCGTCCCTCGGCTTCGATGTCTCGAAGCCCCGGCGCCGGACTATTTCCGTGGCCGGAGAGACCCTGCCGGTCATCGGTCTGGAAACCCGCCGAGAGGCCCGGCACGAGCCCGTCACCTACTGGACGCGGGTGGGCAGCGACGTGCCCTCCTCGGGGCTGGAGCAGCAATGGTCTCGTTTGCGGGTCGGGCTCCAGGGCCGGATTCCCGACGGCGTGCTGATCCGGATCTCCAGCATCTCTCGCCAGCCGGACGAGGCCTTCGACAAGCATGGCGCCTTCATCCAGGCCCTGATCGGTGCCATCGAACCGGCCCAACGGTCCTTCTTTCTCGGCGAATGACATCCATCCATCCTGCCCGGCGTGTCCTCTGCGGATCAGAGGCTCTGCCCGATGGCGGCGAGGGCCGGGACCAGACGCTGAACGTCCGCCGCACTGTTGTAGAGCGAGGGCGTGACCCGGATACAGGCACCGGCGGCAACGCCGCTTCGATGCACCGTGAAGATGCTGTGCTCGTCCAACAACCGGGCCGCGATGGCCTTGTTGGCCTCGACGGAGCCCTGGCCGGCAAAGCGGAACGAGGTGATGCCGGCATGCAGGCGCGGATCCTCCGGCGTCAGGATCTGGAGGCCCGGAATGCCCCGGGCGGCGTCCACCCACAGGGTCCGCAGATGGCGCACCCGCGCCTCCTTGCGGGCCGGGCCAACCCGGTCATGGAAATCGAGGGCGTGCGGCACCGCCAGGATCGCCGCGAAATTGGCCGTGCCCGTATGGACGCGCCCTGAAATGCGGTCCTGCTCCCACGCGCCCGAGGCCATGTCCGGCGCGATGTCGGCGAGGCGTTCCCGCCGGATATAGGCAAGGCCCACACCGACCGGCGCACCGATCCATTTGTGCAGGTTGAAGCCGACAAAATCCGCGCCCAGATCGTCGATACGGAAATCGATCTGACCCCAGGAATGGGCCGCATCCACCACGACATCGACGCCAAGGGCGCGGGCGGCGGCCGTGATCGCCTTGACGGGGATGACAAGGCCCGTGCGGTGGCTGACATGGGTCAGCAGCAAAAGACGCACGGCGGGATTGGCTTTCAGGGCGTCCGTATAGAAATCGATCAGGCCGTCATGGGTCGCGGGTTCCGGCACCTCGAGCCGCACGACCGACGCGCCGTCCCGGGCCGCCAGCCAGTCCATGGAGGCCTGGATCGACCCGTAATCGAGATCGGCATACATGACCGCATCGCCGGGCTTGAGCTTTGAGTAGCCCCCGATGATGCCTTTGAGGGCCTCCGTCGCCCCGCGGGTAAAGACGATCTCGTCCTCGCCCGCGCCAAGGGTGGCCGCGACCCGGGCCCGCGCTGCCAGAACGTCCGGCCCATAGGCCCGACGGGCATAATAGGAGTTCTGCCGGTTCACCATTCGCGTAAGGGCGAGATAGCGCTCGAGGACCGGCTGGGCCATCAGGCCCCAATTGCCGTTTTCCAGATTGACGATGTCGTCGGTGGTCTCGTAAAGCGCCGCAATCCCGCGCCAGAATGCTTCGTCTGAGGCGAGCATTTCGGCGGAGGGCCGGGCGCCCGTCGGCGCGACCTGGGGGGTCGCGGAGGCCATCAAGGGTTGGCTGGCAAGCGAAGACGCCGCCAAACCGGCGGCGCCCTCCAGGACATGGCGTCGATTGATCACGGCACGATCCGTTTCGGGTCAGAAGGAAAGATCGATCCGACCGTAAACGAAGCCGCCGTCGGTGTCATAGGGCGCGTTGCGCGAATAGATCAGGCCGCGATTGGCCTGGAATTCGGCCTCTTCGGGAAAGGCGTTGAATATGTTCTCCGCCCCGACCCGAAACCGCACATTTTCATTGACCTGATAGGTGGCCGCGAAAAGCTGAGAAGGTTGACGGGCGTCATAACGCATAGGCGCTTTGTCCTCGACGCCCTCAAGCAAGCCCCGTACCGGCCATGCCCTGCAAAGCAGAGCGGTCTGGTGCAACACAGCGACAGGGGTCGTCAGTACGTTCGCATTAAGTATACGGAGCGTCTTGCCGATGCCGGGATCGAACCCTGCGTCGGCAGCGTCGGCGTCATAGCACCCTATGGGATGAACCGTCTCTTTATGGGTAAGCGGCGGGTAGCGTCGGGGTCCATGCGGAGGTGGTGGGACTTCAAGACGCACAGGGCCTTTCAGGTCGGGCCGCCGTTCAAAGATGGGCGATGATCTTCTCGGCCTGGGCCTTCAGCGTGTCCATGTCAGCCATGTCCCGCGCGTGCATCTTGAAATCGACGCCCTGCCAGCGCGGGATGATATGAAAATGGATGTGAAACACCGTCTGGCCGGCTTCGGAGCCGTTGAGTTGGGCGATCATGATGCCCGGCGCCTCCATGGCCGCCTTCACGGCCCGTGCAACCGTCTGGGTGCGCACGATCAGGGCTTCCAGCATGGCGGGATCGAGGTCGAACAGGTTTTCGGCCGACGCCTTTGGGATAACCAGCGTGTGGCCGGGCGATTGGGGCATGATGTCCATGAAGGCCAGGGTCTTGTCGTCTTCATGGACACGCACGCAGGGGGCTTCGCCCCGAATAATCTTCGCGAATATGTTGCCGCTGTCATAACTCATGGGCTTCGCCTCCCGGATCGGTTAGGTCTTAAGGGGGTCGTTAATGGATCGCGTTATCGGGTGCCAGACCAAGATGCGGCCCCTGGGGTCGAAAAAGCCGGCCGGCGCCCAATGCCATAACGCAGATTGTCATGGAGGAGGAAAGCCCCATGGGCCGGATTATTGCCATTCTTGTTGTCGTCTTGGCTGCACTGGCGGGTGTTGCGTATGTGTTTCAAAAAGACATTGGTCTATGGATTTTCGAGCGGGCCTTGTCGACGCGCCTGGGCGCGGATCCGGTGGCAGCGCTGCCCGACGGCCTCCATGTGGGCTTGTGCGGCGCCGGATCGCCCCTGGCCGATCCTCGGCGCTCAGGACCGTGCGTCACCGTCATTGCGGGCAAGACCATGTTCGTTGTCGACTCCGGCTCCGGCGCCGCGCGCACGCTCACGCTCATGGGGCTGTCTCCCGGCCAGGTGTCCCGGGTTTTCCTGACCCATTTCCATTCGGACCACATCGACGGGCTGGGCGAACTCATGACCTTGCGCTGGGCCCAGGGCAACCACAAAACGCCGCTTCCAGTAGCCGGACCGGAAGGCGTCACTCAGGTCGTGGACGGGTTCAACACCGCCTATGACCTCGACCGTGGCTACCGCGTCGCCCACCATGGCGAAACCGTCGTGCCGCCGAGCGGCGGACCGGCCGAGGCGGACGCATTCCAGTCTCCGCCCGATGGCGAGGACGTGACGGTCTATGACCAGGACGGCATCACGGTGACGGCCTTCAAGGTCGATCATTTCCCGGTGACCCCGGCTGTGGGCTATCGTTTCGAATATGGCGGACGGTCTCTGGTGATCAGTGGAGATACAAAAAAGTCGCCCAATCTTGAGCGCTTTGCGAAAGGCGCGGACCTGCTCGCCCACGAGGCCCTGTCTTTCCGGCTCGTCGGCATGATGAACAATGCCGCCGATGCCAATGGCCTGCCCAACGTTGCCAAGATCGCCCTCGATATCATGGACTATCACACCTCGCCGGTTCAGGCGGCGCAGAGTGCCGCCGCTGCGGGGGTCGATCACCTGTTGTTCTATCACATCGTTCCGGCCCTTCCATTGTCCGCTCTTGAACGGGCGTTTACGGACGGTGTCGAGGACGTGTATGACGGGCCCTACACTGTGGGGCGGGACGGCACCTTCATCTCGCTGCCCGCCGGCACCGACGAGATCAAGGTGTCCAACCGCCTATGACCCGGGAGCGTGATCCCGCAAGCGGGGTTCCGCAGGGCTTCCCTGAAACCGTCGCTTTATGGTGCTTTCTGATCCGCCGCCGGATCCGAAGGCAAAAAAACGGGGGCTGTGAGCCCCCGTTTTCGCTTTCGACTTTTTGCGGGAATGCCGGATCAGAACACGATGTCGTCGCTGCCCAGCGCGGTCGTGTCCTCGAAGGTCAGGGTGGAGCCGTCGGCAAAGGTCAGCCGGAGATCCAATCCGCCATTCACGAGATCGACCGATGGGCTCAGCCCCGCATCCGCAGCGTCGATGGTGCCGTCATCTGAGCCATCGAAATCTGAGAAAAGGCCGCCGGTGGCCCGCGCGTTGACCGCATCGTTTCCGTCCTGATCGAAGTCGACAATAACGTCGTCCCCGAAGTCAGCTCCCACGACGAAGAGGTCGTCACCGCCGCCGCCGGTCAGCGTGTCGTTGCCGCCGGCCCCGCGCAAGGCATCGTCGCCGGCCGTGCCGGTCAGGACCGTGTCGCCCGCGTCGCCTTCGATGACCCGGCCATTGGCCTGACCGAAGACCACATAGCTTTCGCCGGCATTGGTGTTCCCATTCGGGTCACCCCGATAGGCACCGATGATCAGATCTCCCAGGCCGTCGCCATTCACGTCTCCCGTTCCGGCCACGGAGTGACCCGACAGGTCGCTGGCGTCGATGCCGTTCAGGGCGAAGCCGTCGGCCCCGTCGAGTTGGGACAGGTCGACCGTCACGTCCGCACCGAGATGGGTGCCACCGAAAACCACATAGCTCTGGCCGGCGCTGGCTACCAGGTTGGGATCGGCGAGCACGGCACCGATGACGAGATCGCTGATGCCGTCGCCATTGACGTCCTCGGCGCTGGACACGGAGCGCCCCGCAAAGTCGCCGCCATTCTCCCCTCGAAGGACGAACCCGTTGGATCCATCAAGGGCGGACAGATTGAGGGCGTTTGCCGACCCTCCGGTGCCGAAGCTCGCCGACCCGAAGACCACATACACCTCACCCGTATCCGCACCGCCGGTTCCGTCGGCGCGCTCGGCCGCAATGACCATGTCGTCGAGACCGTCGCCATTCAGGTCATGGCCGCCGGTCACCGCAAGGCCCGCGAGGTCAAAGGGATCGATGCCGTTGAGGGCGAAGCCGTTCTGGCCGTCGAGGGTCGACAGGTCCAGGCTGGGCGCAAGGGCAGCGCCGGTGCCGAAGACGACGAAGCCGCGGCCGGCCGAACTCTGGCCGTTCGGGCTTGGGCTGACGGCGCCCACAATGATGTCGTCGAAGCCGTCTCCGTTGACGTCCCCGGCGGACGAGACGCTGCGCCCGGTCCGGTCCGCACCGCCGCGGCCATTGATGACGAAGCCGTTCGTGCCGTTGAGGTCGGACAGGTCGAGGGAGCCGGAGTTGCCGAGATTGGCATCCCCGAAGACAAGATAGGTCTCCCCGGCATTGTTGACGCCCTTGGGATCGGCGAGGAAAGCGCCGATCAGCAGGTCGTTGATGCCGTCATTGTTGAAGTCACCCGCTTCCGAAACTGCAAGGCCCGACCGGTCACCCGTATCGATCCCGTTGAGGACGAAGCCGTCGCTGCCGTTCAGGGTCGACAGGTCCATGAAGGCATTGAAGCCCGTGGACGATCCGAACACCACATAGCTTTCGCCGGCCCCGACATTGCCGTCCGGGTCGCCCTGGTTCGCGCCGATGAGCAAATCGTCGATCCCGTCGCCGTTGACATCGCCGAGATGGGATACGGCGGCGCCGGATCGATCATCCGCATCGATGCCCAGCAGTGTGAAGCCGTTGGATCCGTTCAGCGCGGAAAGATCGAAGCCACCCGACGCACCCAGGGAGCCGTCACCGAACACGACATAGGTTTCGCCGCCATTGGGCGCGCCGCCATCGGCGTAGCGGGCACCGATCAGCAGGTCTTTGAGGCCGTCGCCATTCACGTCGCCCGCACCGGAAACGGCGAAACCGGACTGGTCGCCATTGCTGATGCCGTGGAGGACAAAGCCGTTGCTTCCGTTCAAGGAGGACAGCGCGAGGGTGTCCTCGGTCACGTTGATCAGGAAGGGATTGGCTGCGTCGCTGCCATTGCCGGCCCCATCCTGGGCGGCGCCGCGCACCACGTCGATGCTCAGCACGCCGGGCCCATCGCCCATGAACGCCGCGGTATAGGTCCGTGCATCGATCATGGAGACCGGCCCATTGAGGATGCCGCCCGAGACCAGGATGTCATTCGCGTCGAAGCCCGTGACGTCCTCGGAGAACGTGAAAGTGGCGGTAAACGGATTGGTGTCCGTGTTCGTGCCGTCCAGGCTGGTGATCGCGACCGTCGGGGCAGTGGCATCCCGTCCGAAGACGACATAGCTCTCACCGCTGGCGTTTCGTCCGCCGGGATCGGCCAAATAGGCCCCGATGATCAAATCGTTGAGCCCGTCCCCATTGACATCGCCAACGCCGGAGACGGACTGGCCGGACAGATCGTCCGGATCGATCCCGTTGATCGCAAATCCGTTCGCGCCGTCGAGGGAGGACAGGCTCCAGGCCCCGGAGCCGCCGATATCCTGAGACCCGTAGACAACGTAGCTGATGCCGGCATTGTTCGAGCCGTGCGGATCCGCCAGGACAGCACTGACCAGAAGATCATCGATCCCGTCGCCATTCACATCGCCGAGGTCGGAGAGGCTACGGCCGGTCAGGTCGTTGGCGTCATCGCCCTGCAGGACGAACCCGTTGGATCCGTCCAGGGAGGACAGCTCGATGCTCGCATCGGCCCCCGTGGCACCGAATTCGGTTGAGCCGAAAACGACATAGACCTCACCGGCATCGCTGTCGCCATCCACATCCGCCCGCTCGGCACCGATCATGAAATCGTCGATCCCGTCGCCATTCACGTCGCCGGCACCGGACACGGACAAGCCCGCCAGATCGAACGGATCGACGCCGTTCAGCGCGAACCCGTTGCGTCCGTCCAGGGAGGAAACGCCCAGATTGGTCGGTGTCGCTCCGCTCGTCCCGAGGACCACATAGCTCTGGCCGGCGGAGCTTTGACCGTTCGGGCTGGGGCTCACGGCGCCGACAATGAGATCATCGAAGCCGTCATTGTTGACGTCTCCGGCGGAGGAGACGGAGCGACCGCTGCGGTCGAATCCGCCCCGCCCTTCCAGAATGAAGCCATTGGAGCCGTTGAGCCCGGCCAGATCGAACAGCCCGCCACTGCCGAGGGTCGAGCCGCCGAAGACCACATAGGTCTCGCCGGCGCTGGTGTTGCCCGGATCGGCCAGGAACGCGCCGATCAGCAGATCGTTGACGCCGTCGCCGTTGAAATCGCCGGCGCCCGACACCGCGAGGCCGGACCGGTCACCGGGATCGATCCCGGCAAGGACGAAACCGTTGCTGCCGTTGAGGGCGGACGCCATGATCGCATCGTCGAAGCCGGTGCTGGCGCCGAAGATGACATAGCTTTCGCCCTCGCTGGTCGGGTTCGTGTTGCCCTTGTCACTCAACGGAGCGCCGATGAGCAGGTCGTCGATGCCGTCGCCATTGACGTCGCCCAGATCCGAAACGGCGGAGCCGGATTGGTCGTTGAAGTCGCTGCCGCCGACCATGAAGCCGTTCGTGCCGTCGAGGGAGGACAGATCGAAGCTGCCGCCGACGCCCACATCCGTCCCGCCGAACACCACATAGGTCTCGCCGCTGCGCGTGGCACCGGCATCGGCATAGCGGGCGCCGATGATGAAATCGCCGAAACCGTCATTGTTGACGTCGCCGGCACCGGAGACCGCAAAACCGGATTGGTCGAGGGCGTTGACCCCATTGACGACAAAGCCGTTGGATCCGTCGAGGGTCGACAAGTCGAGCAGGCTGTTGTCGACCTGAACCGACACGGTGTTCGAGGCCAGATTGCCCAGACTGCTGGCATCGAGGGCGACACCGGCTTCGACGGAGACCGTGACCTCAGCATTGAGAAAGGCATTGACGACGCCGGTGAAGACCTGATTGTCGGCCGTGAAAAGCGGCCCGTTCACGACGCCCCCGGAGACAGTGACATCCTCGGCGGCGAAGCCGCTCACGGCTTCGGAGAAGGTGAAGGTAACCGTGAACGGATCGTTCTGGGTCGGGCTGGGCTCGGTCGTGGAGACCGTCACCGCCGGCGGCGCGCTCGTGGTGCCGAACACCACATAGGATTCACCCGTGTCGTTCCGTCCGGCCCGGTTCGCTCCCGGTGCCCCGATCAGCAGATCGCTGGCGCCGTCGCCGTTGAAGTCGCCACTGCCGACCGCCGCGCCGGCCTGATCGTTCGGATCGATGCCGTTCAGAGTCTTGCCATTGGTTCCGTCAAGGGAGCTCAGATCGACGCTGGCAGCGAAACCCGTGCTCGATCCGAACACGACATAGGCTTCGCCGGCGGCCGTGCTTCCGTCGGGATCTGCGACGTCGGCCCCCAGCAGCAGGTCGTCGATGCCATCGCCGTTGAAATCGCCCGCCGTGCTGACGCTGGTGTTGTAGAAGCCGAGCGAGTCGAGGCTGTTGGCGCCGTTGATCAGAAAGCCGTTCGATCCATCAAGGTCCGAAACAGTCAGGGTCGAGATGGATGTGTCCGATGTTCCGAAGACCACATAGGCTCGGCCTCTCCCGCCGGCCCCGCCATAGGGCTCGCTGATCACCACATCGTCGAAGCCGTCATGGTTCAGATCGCCCGCCTTGGAGACCGCCGCGCCAAACAGGTCGTTCGGCACCGCTTCGAGAATGGTGAACCCGTTCGTGCCGTCGAGCGTGCTGAGGCTCAGGTCGGAGGCCGAAAAGTCTGACCGTCCGAAAACCACATAGGCGGCGCCCACGGCCTGGGCCAAACCGTTCTGGGTCAGCGATGCGCCGATGATCAGGTCGTCAAAGCCATCATTGTTGACGTCCCCAGCCTCGGATACCGATTGGCCGAAATTGTCGTTCACCACCCCGCGGCCGGCATTGATCGCAAAACCGTCGGTCCCGTCGAGCTGGCCGAGATTGAGTGTGCCGCCGAAACCCACCGAGGATCCGAAGACCACATAGGCCTCTTCCAGATCCCCGGAATCGTTCCGCTCACCGATAATAAAGTCAGCGACCGAGTCGCCGTTGAGGTCGCCGGCGCCGGACAAGGAAAAGCCGGTATTGTCGTTGGTGTCCGGACCTTCGATGACGAAGCCGTTGGTACCGTCGAGCGAGGACAGTTCGAATGCCGTGATGCCGCCCGTCGCCCCGAAGTTCGAATTGCCGAACAGGACATAGGTCTGGCCGCCGGAGGAACCGGTCGAGGAGTCCGCATTGACGGCGCCGATGCCCAGATCGTCGACGCCGTCTCCATTGACGTCACCGAGGCCCGACACCGCGGATCCCGACTGATCCTGGGCATTGATCCCGTTCAGCACGAAACCCTGCGTCGCCGGCTGCCCAAGGAGACCAAGAATGGCGGTTGCACCGAGATCGGTGGAGCCGAAGACCACATAGGTCTCGCCGGCGCTGGGCTTGCCGTTCGGGTCGCCGGAGATGGCGCCGATGACCACATCGTCGATGCCGTCGCCATTGATGTCGCCGGCATTGGAAAGCGCTGCGCCGGACCGGTCATTGACGCTGATGCCTTGAATGGTAACGCCGTTCGTTCCGTCGAGTTGGGAAAGATCAAGATCCGCTGTTGGCATGATCGGGCCTCCATCTGCTTCGATCTGGATGGAAAAGGATGCGGGCGCGGTGCCGTTGCGGGCACGGTCGATGGCCGCATCCGCGGGTAGGTCAATGGTAACGGTCCCCTCTGCGTCGGCATCGACGCCGGCCGTGAAGCGCTTTTCGCTCACGGCTATGAAGTCCGCAATCTGACCATTCTCGACACTGATATCGGCCTGGTCGAAACCGCTGACTTTTTCTGAAAATTCGATCGTGATCATGAAAGGATCCGTGTCCGTTGGATCCGGTTCGCTGGTCGTCACGACGGCGGTCGGCGCGATCCCGTCGTCCCCATACACAAGGAATACATCCCCATTGAGTGTGAGGGCCGTGCTTCCGGCGGCTGGGGCGCTGATCAGGAAATCGTCCGCCCCGTCCCCATTGACGTCGCCGGCATTGGAAACCGCTGTTCCCAGAAGCGGGGGAACCGGCGCGGCCAGCGGTGCGGCAATCCCGTTGAGCACGACCCCATTGCTCCCGTCGAGGGCGGACAGATCGAGCTGCGACGCCGAGAAGCCCGTCGAGCCGAAAATCACATAGCCCTCGCCGCCGTCGATCGCCAGGGGGCCCGGCGCGCCAACCAGAAGATCGCCCAGGCCGTCGCCATTGACATCCCCGGCGCCGGACACAACGCTCGCATTGTCGTCCTCATCGATGCCGTTGATGACAAAGCCGTTCGTGCCGTTCAGCGCCGTCAGATCGAGCGAGGCCGGCCCGGCCGACGTGCCGAACGCCGATGATCCGAAAACGACATAACTCTCGCCGGCATTGCTGTTCGTATTGTCACCGAAGGGTGCGCCGACGATCAGATCGTCGATATGGTCGCCGTTGATATCCCGTGTAAAAGAAACGACGGCTGCATAGTCCCCGATCGACCCCCCGTTCAGAACAAAGCCATTCAGTCCGTCCAGGGAGGACAGGCCCAGGGATGCGGGAGCGCCGTTGCTTCCGAGGGCCGTGGATCCGAACACCACGAAACTTTCGCCGGCATTCGTGACCGAAGCGGGGTCGCCTTCCGCAGCGCCGATGATGAGGTCGGCAAGGCCGTCCCCATTGATGTCGCCGCCGCCGTCCACGAAGCTCCCCGCTTCGTCTCCCGCGTCGATCCCGTTCAGGGCGAAACCGTTGGCGCCGTCTATGGATGACAGGTCGAAACTGGACGGGCCACCTGTGCCGCCGAAACCGGTTGATCCAAACACCACGACTGTGTCGCCGGCGCTGCCATTGCGGTCCCGCGCGCTGACGAGAAAGTCGTCGATCAGATCGCCATTGAGGTCTCCGGCGCCCGCGACCGAAAAGCCCGTCTGGTCACCGGCGTCGATGCCGGTGATGACAAAGCCGTTTGCGCCGTCAAGATCCGAGACCGCAAGGGACGCACCGGCACCCGTGGTTCCCAGTTCGGTGCTTCCAAAGACGATATAGGCCTCGCCGATGCCGTCCTGGGCATCGCGGGTGCCGAATGGCGCGCCGATAATGGCATCGTCGATCCCGTCGCCATTGACGTCGCCGGCGCCGTTCACTGAAAAGCCCAGGCCGTCCCCATCGTCAAACCCGGTGATGATAAATCCGTTCACGCCGTTAAGTGTGCCGAGGGCGAGCAACGGGTCGGCTCCGCCCGCGCCCAGCGCCGATGATCCGAACACGACAAAAGCAAGGCCGTCTTCCACCGCATTGCTCAGGTCGGGCAGGGGACCGCCGCCGAGCGCCGCAGCCAGCGCAAGGGGATCGGCCTCCGGGGCACCGATCAGGATGTCGTCGAAGCCGTCATTGTTCAAATCGCCCGCAGCAGCCACGGACAGACCCGTCAAATCGGCGATGCCCGCGCCCCTCAGTGTCAATCCGTTTGTGCCGTCAAGTGCCGAAAGATCGAATGGATTACTCCGCATAAAAACCCCTCTCCCGTCATCGTCCGTGCGGCGTAAACACTTGGCGCCGGATTTTTCAAACGGGATCAAGCGACGCGGCCTGCAATCGCCGACCCCTCACATCCGCTCCCTAGCCGCGCTTTCAAAAAGCGGATCGGGCAGACTTGGTCGTGACGTCCCTCATTCAATGGATCGGGGACCCACAAACAGCGCGGTCGACGAGGTACCCTTGGGCCGAGCAAGTCCCGGGCCAGGAAGGCGGGTCGCGCGGAGCGCGCTGACGCGTGGCTGCGACCGTCACCTCCGGCGCCGACATCCGGAAGGCGGGATCCATCCGTTTGCGGAGGACTGTTCACCGGGGCGCCGTCAGCGCCTGTCCCAGGGGTCTGAGCCGCTAACCGTCAACAGGAGGTTAAGCAAGCACTGGACCTCCCCTCTGTCGCGCCGATCCCCAGGCGAATACTGGGGTTGAGCGTCCTGTTTTGTCTGTTTGTCGATCGGGTGATCCATCGGGTTTGGGGCAAAGCTTAAAGCCGATGAAGTGAGGCCCGATTCTCCGTCTGCGGTGTACTGTTCATCGCTGGTCGCGCCGATGCCAGTTACGTTTGGCGCGCTTGGCGGGTTTCACGTCGAGTGTTGCCAAAGAGCAACGTCTGTGTCGCTTGTGTGTCCGAAACAGGGGAGCGCGCAGGGCGATCGACGCGGCAGGCGCGTCACCATGCACGGCATGAAGGCGCTCTCGGTCCTCCATTCGCGCTCCGGTAATGCCGCTCGGCTCTTCCCATCCGCGCCGCGTCCCGTTACCCATGGGCGGGAACACTCGGGAAAGCCGCATTCAACCCTTTGGTTCAAGGCTTTCAGCACGCATGTCGCGACCACAGGATCAAAACCCATGGGTGAAAAACATCAGACGGCCCCGAACGAGCAGCCGCCCCGTCTTGAGATTACGGCCTCGCGCCAATGCACGACCTGGCTGGCGGATATGCGTGCATCTCTCGCGGTCACGAGCTATCAGACCGGCAAAGTCTTCATGTTCGGCCTTAGTGCCGACGACAAGTTGTCGATTGCGGAGCGGACGGTCGAACGGTGCATGGGATTGATCGCCCATAAGGACGAACTCTATTTGGCGTCCGCGTATCAGATTTGGCGCTTCCGCAACGTCCTGGAGAGCGGCGCGACCCACGATGGATATGATGCCCTCTACGTTCCGCGGCAGGCCTATATCACCGGCGATGTGGACGCCCATGACATGCAGATCGGTCCCGACGGCCGGCTGATCTTTGCGAACACCCTGTTCTCGTGTCTTGCGACCGTGAGCAAGGACTACAGCTTCGAGAGCGTCTGGCAGCCGCCCTTCATTACGCGTCTTGCCGCCGAGGACCGGTGCCATCTTAACGGTGTCGCCCTGGATGAAACGGGCGCACCGAAATATGTGACCATCACCTCGCGGACGGACAGCGCGGAAGCCTGGCGGGACAATCGGATGGATGGCGGCCAGGTGCTCGAGGTGCCCTCCGGCGAAGCGATCGTCTCGCGCATGTGCATGCCCCATTCACCGCGGTGGTATAACGGGCGCCTGTGGGTCTGCGAGGCCGGAACCGGTCAGTTCGGCTATTGCGATCTCGACAAAGGCACCTTCGAGTCCATCGCCTTTTGCCCCGGCTTTCTTCGCGGCTGCACCTTTGTCGGCGATTATGCGGTTATCACCACCAGCCTGCCGCGCGGCTCGAAAACCTTTCAGGGTCTGCCGCTGGACGAGGCTCTGACGGCCCGCAATGTGCAACCCAAATGCGCGCTGAACATCATCGACCTGAAATCCGGCGACCGGGTCCACTGGATCGAGTTCGACGGCGTGGTGACGGAGCTGTTCGAGGCCGCGGCCCTGCCGGGCGTGCGCCGGCCCCATATGATCGGTTTCAAGAGTAACGAAATCCGCCGCACCATCTCCCTGCCGCCGTCGGCCCCCCAGGCGGCAAGCTGGTGACGGGCCCATGGACGAGGATACGGACGCAAAGGCCCTGATGGCCAAGGCCGCCGCGGCTCATCAGAAGGGCGATCTCGCGACGGCGAAACGGCTCTACGATGTGTTGCTGGCCCGGGACGATGCCCCACGCGCGAGCGTCCACGCCAATTTGTCCGTCCTTGCCCTGGTCCAGGGCGATTATCCCACGGCGGAGAAACACGCCCGGTCGGCCCTTGAGGTCAACCCGGAAGATCCCAATTCCTACAACAATCTGGGTCTGGCCCTGAAACACCGGGGGCGGACAGACGAGTCCATCGATGCCTTTCGGGCGTGCGTGAAACGCAATCCACATCACCATCTGGCCTGGTCGAACCTGGCCGGTCTGCTCTCGCGCCTCAAACGCATCGACGAGGCGGTGGAGGCGGCGAGCCGTGCGGTCGAACTGGCGCCAGACGATCCGAATTCAGTGGAAACGGCCCTTCAGACCAAGCTCGATGCCTGCGACTGGTCGGATATCGACACGCTGATCGGCCGCTGTCAGAAACTGGTCGGCGCAGGCGCTAAGCTCAATCCCTATCTTCTGATGACCTTTTGCGTGGACCCGGCGGAACTGCTCCGGGCCAATCGCAGCTATGCCGCGGGGATCGCCCGGGAAGCGGCGGCCCTGCCGCGCTGGCAGCCGCCGGCCATGCCGAACACGGGAAAGATCCGTGTGGGGTTTTATTCTCTCACGATGCGTGATCATGCCACGGGCTATCTCGTCAAGGAGATGCTGGAACGGTATGACCGCGACCGGTTCCGTTTCGTCTGCTATTCCTATGCACGGCCCAGCGGCGATGCGTACACGAAGAATCTCGTTGGTCTGTTCGATCGCGTTGTCGATTTATCGGGCCTGTCGGATTTCGACGCAGTCAAGGTCATGCGGGACGACCGCATGGATGTGATGCTGGATGTGGACGGTTACGCCAATGGCGGGCGGCCGGCCATCATGGCGGCCCGCTGCGCTCCCGCCCAGGTGAACTGGCTCGGCTATCCGGGCACGCTCGGCGCACCCTATCTCGATTACATTATCGGTGACGACGGGGTGATCCCGGACGGCTTCGACCGTTTCTTCCAGGAACACGTTATCCGCTTGCCGGGTGGCTATTTCCCGAACGACTCCGGCCGTCCCGTGTCGGACCGTTTCAAGAGCCGGGCCGACTTGGGTCTGCCGGAGGACGCCGTTGTGCTGTGCGGCTTCAATCAGCCTCGAAAGATCACGGCGCCCACCTTGCGGGCCTGGGGGAGTGTTCTGCACCATGTCCCCGAGGCGGTCCTCTGGCTGTGGCAGGTCAACGACGTGGCGCCGCGCAACATCCGGGCCACCCTGGAGGCCTGGGGCATCGATCCAAAGCGTGCGATCTTCACGCCGTCCATGGCGCCCCCTGATCATCTGTGCCGATATCAATTCGCTGATCTCTTCGTGGACACGTTCCCCTATACCGGTCACACCATGGCAAGCGACGCCCTGTTCATGGGCACGCCGACGGTCACGCTGGAGGGCAAAACGTTCGCCTCCCGGGTGGCCGCCAGCATGCTGCGCCGCCTCGACATGGCGGACTGGATTGCAACGGACCTCGAAGGCTACACCAAGCGCATCGCGCGGCTGGCCACCGATCCTGCCCTGCGCCGGGACGTCCGGGTGCGCCTCGCTGCGGCCAAGGAGCGGACCCGCCAGTTCAGCGGTGCCCGCTATGTGGCCGATTTTCAGAATGCCATGGCCGAAATCGCCCGGCGGGTCCGCGCAAGCGAGGCCCACGGCCCCTTCGTGGCCGATGGGCACGGTTCGGGTGGACCGGACCTCAAGGCCTGATCGGCGAGCCTTCTGCGGAGCCCGATCCTCAGTGTAGCTTCAATTTGGGCCGCACGACCTGATTGACATGGCCGACCACGATCAGGAAGAGGCCGCGGAACCAGCCATGGATGGCCAACAGGTGCATCCGGTAGAGCGAGACATACATGAGCCGCGCCATGCGGCCTTCCACGGCCATCCGCCCACCGACCAGATTACCCATCAGGCTGCCCACTGTGGAAAAGCGGGACAGGGACACCAGCGAGCCGTGGTCGCGATAGACAAAGGGCTTAAGAGACTGACCCTTGATCTGGGCACAGATGTTGTGAAACGCGGTCTCGGCCATCTGGTGCGCCGCCTGGGCGCGCGGCGGTACGGGCCGCTCGGCATTCTCCGGCTTGAAAAAAGCGCAATCGCCGACGGCATAGATGCGCTCATCAAGGGTGGTTTGCAGGGTCGGGCGCACGAGAAGCTGATTGTTGCGCCCCGACTCCAGGCCGCCAATCCCGTTCAGCAATGGCGGGGCTTTCACCCCAGCGGCCCAGACTTTCAGATCCGCCGGGATCACCTCGCCATCCTTGGTCTGAAAATGATCGGCCGTAACCTCGGTCACCATGGCATTGGTCTTGACCACGACGCCGAGGGCCTCGAGTTCCGCCTTGGCCGCTTCCGACAGGCGCTCCGGCAGGGCGGGCAGGATACGCGGACCGGCTTCCAGCAGGGTCACCCTCAGGCGGCTTTCGTCGAACACCTCCAGACCGTAATGGCGCAGGCCCGCCGCGGCGTTATACAGCTCTGCCGACAGTTCGACCCCGGTGGCCCCGCCTCCCACGATGGTGATGTCCACATATTCATCCGTTGTCGGCTCAATCGACATTTTGCGGGAGACCCGCAGGCACTGGTTGAGCAGGCGCTGGCGGAACCGGTCGGCTTCCACTCGGCTGTCCAGGAACAGGCAGTGTTCCGCGACACCCGGCGTGCCGAAATCATTCGAAACCGAACCCACGGCGATGACGAGATAGTCGTACCGGATCCGGTGTTGGCCCATCAGCTCCGTGCCGTCTTCGTCCTTCAGGGGCTCAACAATGACGTGGCGGTTTTCCCGGTCGATATCCTGGAGGCTGCCGAGGAAGAAGCGGTAACCGTGATTGTGGCCGTGGCCCCGGTAACCCACTTCGTCGAGATTGGCATCGAGTGAGCCGGCCGCGACCTCATGGAGCAGCGGTTTCCAGATATGGGTCTGGTTCTTCTCCAGCAGGATGATGTCGTAATGGTCCCGGCCGAAGCGCTTGCCCAGACGGGCCACGAGTTCGAGGCCCGCCGAGCCGCCGCCAACGACCACGATTTGGGTCTTTTTCTTGGGCTGGGGCGGCTCGTTCTCATGGTCAATGGTTTCGATGAGGTCGGTCATGGGGCTGGTTCCAAGGGAGGGCTGGTTCCAAAACAGGTGTGGGCCGGCGGTCGGGCGCTTCACAGGCTGGACAAGAACCGACTCGCCGCATTGCGAAGAGAGTACCACGCCTGCGCCGCGTCGAAGACCGGTGCCGCAAAGGAGCAGGGAGACGTGCGGACGCAGGGCGATTCGACACGGATTGCCCTATCCAGCCCGCAGAAACCGGATCGCCTCGTCCCGCTGGTGCAGATAGAGCAGCACACGCAGCGCCTCGCCCCGCGGGCCGGTCAGTTCGGGATCTTTCTCCAGCAAAAGCCGGGCATCGTCCCGGGCCGTGGCCAGCAGATCTGCGTGCGCCTCGAGATCGGCGAGCCGGAAGCGGGGCAGGCCACTCTGGCGGGTGCCCAGAATGTCCCCCGCACCGCGCAGGCGCAGATCTTCCTCAGCGATCCGAAAGCCGTCTTCGGTCTCGCGCATGATCTTGAGGCGCGCCCGGGCGGTCTCGCCCACCGGTTCTCCATAGAGGAGCAGACAGGATGAGGCGGCGGTGCCCCGCCCGACACGGCCGCGGAGCTGGTGAAGCTGGGCGAGGCCGAAACGCTCGGCATGTTCGACCACGATGATGCTGGCATTGGGCACATCGACGCCGACCTCGATCACCGTGGTCGCCACCAGGATCTTGATTCGGCCCGCCTTGAAGCCGGCCATGACCGCGTCCTTTTCCGCATTCTTCATTCGTCCGTGCACGAGCCCAACGGACGGGCCTTCCGGTCCCGGATCGAGGGCCTGCATCAGGGCCTCATACCGCTCCTGCGCCGCCGTGACATCCAGAACGTCCGATTCCTCCACCAGCGGGCAAACCCAGTAGGCCTGCCCGCCGCTTGCGAGGGGCCGGCGCAGCCCGTCCACGACTTCGTCGAGGCGTGACAGGGGCACGGCGCGGGTCGTCACGGGTTTGCGCCCCGGCGGTTTCTCGTCCAGCCGGGAGACGGCCATGTCGCCATAGGCCGTGAGGGTCAGCGTGCGGGGGATCGGCGTCGCGGTCATGACCATCACATCGACGGGGCGGCGTTGGCCGGGGCCGCCGCCTTTCTCGCCGAGGGCAAGGCGCTGATGGACCCCGAAGCGGTGCTGCTCGTCGACGACCGCAAGGGCAAGATCGTGGAAGGTCACGTCGTCCTGGAACAGGGCGTGGGTCCCGATCACGACCTGGATGTCGCCGCTTTCGAGCCCGGCCAGAACGGCGGCCCGGTCCCCGGCTTTTTCCCGGCCCGTGAGCAGGGCAACCTGCACGCCGGCGGCCATCATCAGGGGATCGATCCCAGCGAAATGCTGGCGGGCAAGAATGTCCGTGGGCGCCATGAGCGCGGCCTGCGCCCCCGCCTCGACGGCCGTTGCCATGGCAAGGCAGGCCACCACGGTCTTGCCCGAGCCCACATCCCCCTGGAGCAGCCGCATCATGCGGTTCGGGCTTGCCATATCGGCGCGGATTTCCTCAAGCGAGCGCGTCTGGGCGCCGGTCAGGGCGAAGGGCAGGCTGGCCAGGATTTCCTTCGACAGAACCCCGGTCCCCTCGATCACCCGTCCGGCACTGTGGGTCATCCGCTGGCGGACCAGCATAAGGGCAAGCTGGTTCGCCAGGAGTTCGTCATAGGCCAGACGTTCCCGCGCCGGCGCGCACGGGTCCAGATCCTCCTGGGTGTCGGGCGGGTGGACGGTGCGCACCGCCGCGCGCCAAGCCGGCCATTTGCGCCGCGCCAGCATATCCGCGCGGTGCCATTCCGGCAGATCCGGGGCTTGCTCAAGGGCGCCGTGAATGGCCTTGGCCATGACCTTCGGCTGGAGGCCAGCCGTGAGCGGATAGGTGGCTTCCTTCAATGGGAGATCATCCAGGTCATGGGCATCCATGATATAATCCGGATGCGTCATTTGAAGGCTGCCGTGATAATCCTCGATGCGCCCGCTGATGAAACGACTCTCGCCCTGGGGCAGCATCCGATTGAGATAATCGGGCCGGGCATGGAAGAAGACGAGGGTCAGGAAGCCCGTCTCGTCCCGCACGCGGATCCGATAGGGCGCGCGGGGTCGCCCGGGCGGCAAATGGGCATCCACGGTGACCCCGACGGTGACGAGATCGCCGTCATGGGCGTCCTTCAGGAGGGGACGTTTGGAGCGGTCCACAAGGCCGCTGGGCAGGTGCCATAGGAGATCCACAACCTGGGACCCGGCCAGCTTCGCAATGAGTTTCCCCAGCCGCGGCCCCACTCCCGGCAGGGTCGTGACATCTTTGAACAGGGGAAACAGGACCGTGGGGCGCATGGATCGAAGGTCGCCAAAAGAGAGCGGGCAGGCTCATCCGTGTCGGGTGGGTTTCAACCCACCGCGCAATCCACCGCCGGCGACTGCATTCGCTGATCGCGCCGAGATGGGTCACCCCACTCTATAGAGGGACGCGGGACGTTCCCAGTCATCCCCGGCCCCGGCACGATCAGTATTTCAAGTCCAAGGTAAACCAGAAGCGGGTGGTGTTAGGGGGTGCGATGGCATCGCCGCCGCCATATTTCGCGAATTTAAGGCCGGTGCCCACATTCTTGTTGATGATGGCCACCAGTTCGGCATCGATTTCCTGGCCCAGGTCGTCCGAGCCGTTGTCCGACGAAAAGTCATGCCAGGTGACATTGGCCTTCATCTGGCGTACCGGGCCGGCGCCCGGCAGTTCGGAGGTCCAGCCGATAAAGGCGTCGCGCAGGCCCACGGCGGGCGTCACCAGGAAGACATCGGCGGTGCCGTTGAATTTGTGCAGCGTCGACAGGGGCGTGGAGAAGCCGACGGTGCCGTTCCCATCCAGGACCTCAACGCCGCCATTCAGGGTTCCGACCAGCGTTTTCACCCGCCCTTCGGCGAGGGCGTAGAACAGGTCGATATTCAGGGGATTGTCTGCCGCATCGGTCTGGTAGGCATATTCCCCGGTCCAGCCCAGCACGATCCCGCTGCCCACATCATGGTCGCCATTGAGGCGGATGCCGATGGTCCGCGTCGACTCGGTGGGGGATTCCTCGAAGTTCAGCCAGTGGCCGTAGATCTCGCCGTCGACCGTGTCGGTGATCTCGCCGGTGAGGTTACTCAGCACGAAGCCGCCGGTGAATGTGCCCGTGGCCGGCGGCGGCACGGCCACGTTCTCATTGCCGAAAATCCGGTTCACCCGGTTGCCGCCGGCGATGGACACCTTCATGCGGTCATGGGGTTCCGCATCGACCCGGACCGCATCGAAGGTCTGGTCGTCCTGGCGGAAGTCCACATTGCCGACAAAACGCTCATTGCCGTAAGCGATCTTCTGACGGCCGACGGTCAGCCTGACCCGGTCATGCAACTTGGCCTGGACCTGGGCGCGGTTCAACTCCACGTGTTCCGGATCGGCAACGACGGGAAAATTGGTGAAGCCGTTCTGGGTGCTGTTGAAATTGTTGGACCCAAGAATGGCCGTGCCTTCGCCTTCGACGAGAAAAGTGAGGCCCTTATAGGTGCCGGTCCGCAGCCCGATCCGGAGGCGGACCGTTGAGGCCAGGGCATTGCGGTCGAAACCCTGCTGATCCACATGCTCGAAGCGGTAGCGCGCCTGGGCCCGTGTGTCCGCGTCCTTCCAGAGCGCTGAAATGCCCTCATCGGCGGCATGTGCGGAGGGGCCTGCCAGGACGAGGCCCAGGCCCAGCAGCGAGCCAAGACCCAGAAGCGAGCGGAGAGGGCGGGTCGCGGTGGCCCGCTGTGTCGGACAATTTCGGGCGTGTTCGGAGCGGATGGGCCGGGGCAAGACGGTCTCCCTTCGAGGTAATCAACTGGAGGAGGGGGCGCGCGTCGCGTCCATGATCTCTCGGTAACCAATCTCCACATCGACCGGAACGGGTGGAAGGGTCAAGATGTAGAACCCTTCGACCACCACACGGCCCTGTGAAGGCAGCTTATAATGTCACCTCTCCACCGGCCATGCAGCGGCGCAGATCCTCCAGAATTGTGTCCAGATGGATGCGAATGAGGGAGATATGTCCTTCCTCGGGATAGAGTTTCAGAACACTGTCACCCAGGCGCGCATGGGCGTGTTCGGCAATCGTCGAGGGCACGATGCGGTCCGCCTCGCCGTGCCACAGCCGGACGGGAACCGAGATGTCCTCCAGCTTGAAGGGCCAGGGCGTTCCGTAAACGCGGGCGTCGGAAGCCATGCCGGCGACGGAGGCCCGCGTGCCCTCCCGCCAGGAATTCAGCAGATGGCTGAGAAATGCCGGGTCCAGGGCTTCAAGGTCCCGGTCACCGCGGGGAATGACCTTCCGCAACCGAACGACATAGCGGTCATTCTTCGGCGATTGCAGCACGCGCCGGGCCATGCCGAACAGGGCCGTGCCCGTCGATGGCCGCTTGCCGAGGGCGCGCAACAGCGACAGGCGAATGCTCGACATGCCGGGCGCCTCGGGCGGTCCGAGCGCGGAAATCAGTACGCAAGTGATGACCCGGGCGCCCAGAGCGTGGGCGCAAGCCGCCGCATAGGGCCCCCCGCCGGACATGCCCACGATGCCGAAGCGCCGCAGGCCCAGGCCGTCGGCCAGGGCACCCACATCAGCCGCCCAGTCGGTCAAGGTGCGGGCATCCTGGGGGCTGGATTGGCCATAGCCCGGTCGGTCCAGGGCGATCAGGCGCACGGCGCTCAAATCGAAAAAGCCCGGTTCGAGCCGCGAGCCGGGCCAGCCGTGGAAATAGAAGACGGGCGGCGCATCGACAGGACCCTGGACCCGGTAGGCGAGCCGGCGCCCATCGGCCAGCGTGAACCAGTGGTCCGGCCGCTCCGGAAGGCCCGGTCCCCCGGTTTGGGACGCGCTGGGGGCGGGATCGGGGGCAGCCGAAAACGGAGTGTCAGGCATGGGCGCAAGCCTCTGATGGTTGAACGGGCGGACCGGGCGGGAGACGGATCCGGGCCTTGGACGACATGACACGGGCATGACAGAGGCGGCCGGCCGGTCTATATCCGCAACAGCGGGTCGGTTTCCCGCACAGGCAGCCGCCTCAAGCCCCATTGCCTCAAACGCCAAGGAGCCGTCTGTGGGCCCAGAAAGCACTTCTGTTAACACCCGTGCCATGGATCGCGAAACGCGCCTGAAACGCCTTCATTTCCGGTCCTGGCACCGGGGTTTCAAGGAAGCGGATCTGATGCTCGGCCATTTCGCCGATGCCCATCTGGCCGCCTTCTCCGACGATCAACTCGACCGGTACGAAACCTTGATCGCCTCCGATGACCATGATCTTTACAACTGGATCGTCGGCCGGGCGCCCGTTCCAGCAGAGCACGATCATGACGTTTTCCGGATGATCCAGTCCGGTGAGCATTTGCAAGCGCCGATGCACGCCCTGGTCAACGCCACCCAGCGCTGATCGTGCGGGCCGGGGTCGGCCACCATCCCATTTCACGCGCCCCTGCGATCCCCTCCCGGATCGCATGGCGGCACCGAACCGACTGGTAGGGCCCGTGACCGCAACGCCCCGTCCCATTGCCGACCCGATTCTGGATGTCAGCCCCCGCACGCTGCTGCGCGATCAAGGCGCGACGGTCATCACCGGTGCGCCGGACGGCTATGACGCCCATCTGCTGAGCGTGCTGGCCCGTTTCCAGGGGGGGGCCTGGCTTCACGTGGCCCGCGACGACACCCGCGCCACAGCCCTTGCCGAAGCCCTGGCTTTTTTCGCCCCGGATCTGCCGGTCGTGCGCATGCCGGCCTGGGATTGCCTGCCCTATGACCGGGTTTCGCCCAAGGCGGAAATCGTCAGCCAACGGATGGCGGCCCTCAGCATGCTGGCCCGGCTGGACGGGCAGGGGGAGGCGAGCCCGCTGATCGTTATCACGACGGTCAATGCCCTGCTCCAGCGGGTGCCGCCCCGGGCGGCCCTGGCCGATCAGGCTTTCTCGGCACGCGTGGGCAACCGGATCGATCTTGAGGCGCTCACGGACTTTCTGGGCCGCAACGGCTACACCCGGGCCTCGACCGTGCGGGACGCGGGCGAGTTTGCCGTGCGCGGTGGCATCGTAGACCTTTTCCCGCCCGGCCAGGATCAGCCTTTGCGTCTGGACCTGTTCGGCGACAGTCTGGAGTCCGTGCGCCCCTTCGATCCGGAAAGTCAGCGCACCACCGGTCAGCTGCGGGGCATCGATCTGGTACCGGTCAGCGAAGTGCTGCTCACCGACGACACGATTCAGCGGTTCCGGCGCGGCTATGTGGCGGCATTCGGCGCCGTGACCGACGACGATCCCCTCTACGGGGCCGTCAGTGCAGGCCACAAGCACCAGGGCATGGAGCATTGGCTGCCCCTGTTCTATGAGAGCCTTGAGACGCTGTTCGATTATCTGCCCGGTGCGCCCGTCAGCCTCGATCACCAGGCGGAGGAAGCGCGGGACACGCGCCTTGCTTTTGTCGCGGACTATTTCCAGGCCCGCCAGGAAGCGGAAAAAATGTCCGGTCTCGGCAAAGGGCTTTCGGCACCGCGCTACAAGGCGCTGGCGCCCGACCGGCTTTACCTGTCGCAGGCCCAGTGGCGCGAGGGGCTCGACACACGGATCGTCCGTATTCTGACACCTTACGCCGCGCCCGAAAGCATGGCCCAGGTTGCCGCCACGGGCCGGCCGGGGCGCACTTTCGCCGCCGAACGGGCCCAGGACGGCGTCAATGTCTTCGACGTGTTGAAGGATGTGGTTCGGGCCCGTCAGGCGGACGGCAAACGCGTGATCCTGGCCTGCTGGACCCAGGGCTCGGCCGACCGGATGGGCGGGGTGCTTAAGGATCACGGCCTTGACGATGTGCGCCCCGTCACCCGCTTCGACGACGTCTTTGCCCTGCCCGAACAGGCCGTTGGCATCGCCGTGCTGGGGGTGGAGCAGGGCTTCGAGGCGCCGGGCTACATGCTGGTGGGCGAGCAGGACGTGCTCGGCGACCGGCTGATCCGCCAGCGGAAAAAGACCAAGAAGGCCCAGAACTTTCTGACCGAGGCCGCGAGCCTGAACCCGGCGGATCTGGTCGTCCATGTGGACCACGGCATCGGCCGGTATGAAGGGCTCCAGACCCTTGAAATCCAGGGCCAGCCCCATGACTGCCTGCTGATCGTCTATCACGGCGGTGACAAGCTGTTCCTCCCCGTGGAGAACATCGAACTGCTCAGCCGCTACGGCTCCGATGACGAGGCCATTCAGCTCGACAAGCTCGGCGGCCAGGCCTGGCAGGCGCGCAAGGCAAAGCTCAAACAGCGCATCCGGGAAATGGCCGATGCGCTCATCAAGATTGCTGCGGAACGTCAGCTCCGGGACGGGTCGGCCATCGTGCCGCCCCAGGGAATCTATGACGAGTTCTGCGCTCGTTTCCCCTATCAAGAGACGGAGGACCAGGAGCGGGCCATCGGCGACGCGCTGGAGGATTTGGGGTCTGGCCGTCCCATGGACCGGCTGGTCTGCGGCGATGTCGGCTTCGGCAAGACGGAGGTGGCGCTCCGGGTCGCATTCGTGGCCGCCATGCAGGGCAACCAGGTGGCCGTCGTCGTGCCAACGACCCTGCTTGCGCGCCAGCACACCAAGACCTTCGCCGAGCGTTTCGCCGGCTGGCCCATCGAGATCCGTCAGCTTTCGCGCATGGTCTCTTCCAAGGAGGCGAGTCAGACCCGAAAGGATCTGGCCGAGGGCAAGGTCGACATTGTGGTCGGCACCCACGCGCTCCTTGCCAAAAGCATCTCCTTCGCCAATCTTGGTCTGCTGATCATCGACGAGGAGCAGCATTTCGGCGTCGGTCACAAGGAGCGCCTGAAACAGCTCAAGGCCGACGTCCATGTCCTGACCCTGACGGCGACCCCGATCCCCCGTACGCTCCAACTCGCCATGAGCGGGGTGCGCGAACTCTCCCTCATTGCCACGCCGCCCGTCGACCGGCTGGCCGTGCGCACCTATGTGACGCCCTTCGATCCGGTGGTGTTGCGGGAGGCGCTGTTGCGGGAGAAATACCGGGGCGGACAGAGCTTTTTCGTCTGTCCGCGCATTGCCGATCTTGCCGAAGCCGCCGAGTTCCTGGAAGAACAGGTGCCGGAGGTGAAATTCATCAAGGCCCATGGCCAGATGCCCGCCGGCGAGCTTGAAGACATCATGAACGCCTTTTATGATGGCAAGTTCGATGTGCTGCTCTCGACCACGATTGTTGAGTCGGGTCTCGATATTCCGTCTGCAAACACATTGGTCGTTCACCGGGCGGACATGTTCGGCCTGGCCCAGCTCTACCAGATCCGGGGACGGATCGGCCGCTCCAAGGCGCGGGCCTATGCCTATCTGACCGTGCCGAACCGCAAAGAAATCACCACGACGGCCAAAAAGCGCCTCGACGTGCTCCAGTCCCTCGACACGCTTGGCGCAGGGTTCACCCTGGCCAGCCATGACATGGACATCCGGGGCGCGGGCAATCTTTTGGGCGAGGAACAGTCCGGCCATGTCCGCGAAGTGGGCATCGAGCTTTACCAGTCCATGCTGGAGGAGGCGGTCTCTTCCCTGCGCTCCGGCGACATGCCCGTGGAAGCGTCCGGCACCTGGTCGCCCCATATCAATGTGGGCACCGCCGTGCTGATCCCGGAGCATTATGTCCCTGACCTGAATGTCCGTCTCTCGCTCTATCGGCGCCTCGCCGATGTGGAAACGTCGGAGGATATCGAGGGCTTTGCCGCGGAACTGATCGACCGCTTCGGACCGCTCCCCGAGGAGGTCGATTATCTGTTGCAGATCGTCGGCATCAAACGGCTGTGCCGGACCTGCCAGGTTGACAAGGTGGACGCGGGGCCCAAGGGCATTACCCTCGGATTCCGGCCGACGGGCTTTCCCAACATCCCGGCGCTGATCGATTTCGTCTCCCATTCCCGAGTGGCCACAAAGATGAAACCCGACGGCAAGCTGGTCTATGGCCGGGGGGGCGACACACCGGAAGCGCGCTTGAAAGCCACAACCCAGCTTTTGTCCAAGCTTGCGGGCCTGGCGGCCCCCAAGCCGGCCGCAGCGAAGGGCGGATCCGCCGGCGCGAAGGCAGGCCTGAAACCGGGCAAGGTGGCCTGAGCGCTGCGCCCAATTTGGCCGTCCCCGACTGACCTGATAGGTTCGCGGCGAATGGCAGGGCAGGGGGCGGGAGCGACGTGATGACGGACACCCGGCAGAGCGACATTGAACGCGCCATGCGCGGCCCCATGGTGGGCATCGCGCTCGTGGCTTTTGTGGCCATGGTCTGGTTCCTCAATTTCGCCGAAGACGTCCTGGTTCCCCTGGCCATCTCGATCCTGCTTTGGGCCATTGTCAGTGCCCAGGCCCGGGCCATCCAGTCCATCCCCCTTGGCACCGCCCGCGCGCCGGAATGGATGGCGATGACATTCGCCATCGCCACGACCCTGGGGGTGGTCTATGCGGCCGGATCGCTCATTTCGGACAATACGTCGGCGATCATCCGGGACGCCTCCACCTATGGCGACCGCATCCGGGAAATTTTCGAACAGGCCAGCATGGCCGTCGGCGTTGAGGACGACGTCGCCGGCCTGATCGAGCAGATCAATATCAGCAATATGCTCGGCAATATCATTGCCAACCTGTCCGACATCCTGGGCAAGACCATCATTATCCTGATCTATACTGGCTTCCTGATCGCCGAGCAGAGTACCTTCGATATCAAGATCAAGGCCATGTTCCGGGATAAGGACCAGCAGGCCCATATCGTTCGGCTGTTTTCCACCCTGGCCCGGCGTATTCAGGATTACGTGGCTGTCAAGACACTCATGAGCCTGATCACCGCTGGGCTCAGCTATGCCGTATTGCGCTATCTCGACGTAAATTTCGCGGGCTTCTGGGCTTTTTTGATCTTTCTGCTGAACTATGTGCCCACGGTCGGGTCCATTCTCGGTGTGGTGTTTCCGGCGCTCCAGACCCTTCTGCAATATGACGTGCAGACCTTTCTCGTGGTCGTCGCCGTTCTCGGCCTCGTGCCGCAATTCACCATCGGCAACATTGTCGAGCCCAAGGTGATGGGACAGTCCCTCAATCTCAGCCCGGTCGTCATTCTGGTATCCCTGACCTTCTGGGGGATCATCTGGAGTGTCCCGGGGCTCTTTCTCGCCGTCCCCATCACCGTGATCCTGATGATCATTTGCGCCCATTTCGGGCCGACCCAATGGGCCGCCATCATCCTGTCCCGAGATGGCCAGATCGTTCGTGAAGTCGCCGGTGCTCAAAGGCGCCGGACCGCCTGACCGGCCCCCGCACCACGCGACCCCGCCCGTCCCCCGTTAACAGCTTGTTATCGAACCCCCCGCCACAAGGCAGAGGGATCGGGAGGGCCGTTCTCCCTCGCGCGTTCCCGATCCCCCACGTGTCGCATCGCGGCAAGGCCTGCGTCGACGCCCGGCGCGCTGACCTGCGTCGGCGGCATTCCCGGCTGCCCGCCAAAATCCGCATACCTTAGATGGGAGGGGCCCATGCCGCGACCCAAAGCCTGGTACAAGCGCCTTTACTTCCGTCTCCAGGCCGTTCCCGGCCTCGGCTCGGTGATCACCGTCGCGGTGCGATGTGTCCTGATGAGTCGCAAGCTGAGGGTCATCGATCGCATGCGGGACGAGGTGCAGCAATTGTCCCTGGCCCTTGAAGGCCTCCGCCGGTCCCAGAGCGAGCGGGCCGGAGACGCGGACGATGCCCGGAGTCTGGCCCAGATGATGCGCGTGATGGCCGGGGCAATGGACGGCATCGAGGCCCGCCTGAGGGCCCTTGAGGAAGGCCGGTCCGTGCCCTCGTCCGGCATTCGTCCCGCCGATGCGGTCGGCCTGCGCGCCCAACTCGGAGCCGCGTTTGGCGAGCCGCCGGAGAAGCCGTCCGTATCGGTCGTGATCAACACCTTTAACCGCGCCGCGACCCTGGGGGCGACTCTGGAGGGCCTGCGCCAGCTCCGGTACCCCGATTTCGAAGTCATCGTGGTCAATGGACCGTCATCGGACGAAACCGAACAGGTGATCGCCGGGGCGGGGCCCGATGTGACGGCTTTGTCCTGCCCCGAGGCCAATCTCTCCATGTCCCGGAATATCGGGATCGCCGCGGCCCGGGGCGACATCGTGGCCTTCATCGATGATGACGCCGTGCCTGAGCCGGACTGGCTGGACCGCCTGACGACGGCGTTCGCCGATCGCGGTGTGGGCGCCGCCGGCGGGTTCACCCGGGATAACTCCGGCGTCGCCTTCCAGTGCAAGGTGGTCGTCGCGGACCGCTTTGGCGATAACACTCAATACGAGTCCTTGGAGGACGCCGGCATCGAGGACCGTCCGGGCCATGAGCGCTTTATCAGCACAACCGGCACCAATGCAGCCTTCCGGCGCGACGCGCTTCTGGCCATGGGCGGTTTCGATGAGGAATATGCCTATTTTCTGGATGAGACGGACGTCAATGTGCGGATGATGGATGCGGGCTGGCGCTGCGCCATGGTACCGGAGGCCGAAGTCCATCACAAATATGCCCCCAGCCATTTGCGGGACGAAAACCGGGTCGCGCGCTCCAAATTCATTCCCGTCCGGAGCAAGGCCTATTTCGTCCACCGCCATGCCGGCGCCATGTTCGGCTCCGGGCGTGCCGTCGAATATCTGGGCGATTACCTGAAGCGGGAGGCCGGTCACTTGGCCTGGGGCCTCAAGCATGGCGAGTTGAGCCAACAGCGCTTCGACCAACTCTCCCGGGAGGTCGAGGACGGCGTGGCGGCCGGCGTGCGGGATGCCCATGCTCCCGAAGCACCGCGTTTGCTTTCGGCTGACACCCTCAACGCCCATCGGGAGCGGAGCTATCGGCGCTTCCCACCCCGGCGCCCGGCCGAAGATCGGCTGCGGCTCGTGTTCCTGTCCCAGGCCTGGGGGAAAGACACCGACAGCGGCATTGCGGTCTGGACCCGCCAGGCGGCGGAAGGGCTCGCGGCGCGCGGACACGAGGTCAGCGTCATCACCCGAAGCCCGCATGGTCGGCATACGGTGGATTTCGAGACCGGCGTCTGGGTCCACCGGATCCAACCCGAAGGCGGCGCATCGCGTCAGTTCCCGCCATTGCCCGATCTGCCGGGCAGTCTGCGCACCCATTGCATCGGCGCGTTCGACGAAGCGATGCGGATCCGCCTGCGCCGGGGCCTTGATGTGGTGTCCGGACCGATCTGGGATGTGGAGCCCATGGGCGTCCTGGCCGCCGGCTCGATTCCCCTGGTGGTCAGTGTCCATACGACGGCGGCCCTTGCCCTGCCGCACAAGCCGGACTGGCTCGATCGTCCGGACTTTCGGACCAATCACGTCAACCGGGTGATCGCAGCGGAAACCCGCATGCTGGCCCAGGCGCCCCATCTGCTGGCCAATTCCAAGGCTCTGGTCCGCGATGTGGAGACGGCCCATGGCCTGTCCCTCGAACCCGCACGGGTCACGGTCGTGCCCCATGGCTTGACGGATATTCCCGCTTTCGACCGGGGCGGCAGGCCCCCCCGGGAGAGTGTCCATGTGGTGTTTGTGGGGCGTCTGGAGCACCGCAAGGGGGCGGATGTTCTGTTGTCGGAGTTGCCGGCCCTGATGGCCTCGCTCCCGGAACTGCGCGTCAGTCTGGTCGGCGATGACACCATTCCCGCGCCGGACGAGCCTTTGCGGACGGCTTTCGAGCGGAAGAACGGACATGCGCCCTGGATGACGCGGGTCAGCTTCGCGGGCACGCTCGAACGCAATGCCTTGCTCGATGTCTATTGCGACGCCGATATCGTGGTCGTGCCCTCGCGCTATGAATCCTTCGGCCTGGTCGTGATCGAGGCGCTGCGTGCCGGTGCGGCCGTCATCGCTTCCGATATTGGGGGCATTGCCGAAATTCTTGACCAGGAGGGCACGGGCGTTCTCGTGCCGCCGGGTGATGGGCCCTCCCTGGCCCGGGTTGTGCGCGCGCTGGTCAAGGATCCGGAGCGCCGGCTCCGCCTGGGGCGCGCGGGCCGCCGGCTGTTCGAAACGCGTTACACGGCGGCGACCATGATCGATGGTCTGGAGATGACGTATGCGGCGGCCGCCCGCCGGTCCATCCGCGGCCGTTGCCCACAGAACCAATCGGGCCCCGAACCGTTGCGCGCCCAAGGATCCCACCTGGTCCTCGCCCAGCCGCCGCTCGCCGAATCCGCCTGAAGGGCCGCAGGCGCCGCAACGCAACCTGTCCATCCGTCAAAGGATGAAACAAGAAGGTGACCTATGGCCCAAGCGCAACCCTCCGCAGCGCCTGAAACGGCGCCAGACATTCGCGCCCTGTGGCAGGAAGAACTGGCGGGCACCGAAATCCGCAGCAGCGTCATCCTGGCCAGCACTTTCCGGTCCGGCAGCACCTTTGCGGCCACCCTCCTCAATGCCAATGGGGTGCCGGGTCTTGGCCGCGAGATGCTGGCGGACTCCTGGCGTCTGTGTACCCCGGAAGTGACGGCGCAGGACTGCCGGGTCGCCTTTCGCGGTATTCTTGCCAATGGCGGGCCCCATGTCCTGGCCACCAAGCTGATGTGGCCCCATCGGACCCATTTTGCCGTCGCCCTTGGCTTCGATCGCTGGCAAGCCAAAAGCTTCGCAGACCAGTTTCCCGAGGCGCGCTGGCTCCAGGTGATGCGGCGGGACAAGTTTGCCCAAGCGGTCAGCTTCTGGCGCGCCAAAACGTCGGGACGTTGGCACGTCTATCGCCAGAACGGGCCGGAGCCTGCCCTTGACTATGATTTCAGCGCGATCCTGACGGCGCTGAGGGAAATCGAGCTGCATGATCAGCTCTGGGACGATTTCTTCCGCGAGGCGGAGATCGAGCCTTTCCGGATCCTCTATGAGGATATTCTGGACCAGCCCGCGCCCCAGATGTCTGACGCGCTGGCTTTCCTCGGCATCGACCGGCGCCTGCCGGTCCAGACGGACACCAGACTGCGCCAGCAGTCCGATGCCCTGTCCGATTGGTTCAAGGATCGCTTCCTGGCCGATCTTCATCGCGGGGCGGAGAGTGATGCCAGCCGCCTGACGGGCCCGGACGATGTCCCGCCGCGTGCCGTTACCCGTCCTGCCCGGCCTGTGATCTCGGCGGTGGCGGAGCCCAGACCGCCTGCGGGTGCGCGGCCGGGCCGTGCTCCGGCCCCTGACGGCGGCCCATTGGTCGCGTTCGATTTCGGGGAGAAGCTCATGGGGGCCATGGCCGGGTTCCGGCGGGAGTCGATGATGGACCTGCTCAAATCCATGGACCAGCGTCTGAAGCGGCTGGAGGTCACCAGCACCCAGGTGCGCCAGCTCGTGGGCCCCTTCGGCCTCCCCATGTCCGAAGGCACGACCCTCGTTCAAACCCTTCAGAACATGAAATATCTGGTTCCCAGCGACGATCTCATCATGACGCCCCAACTCGTGGTGTATCGCCAGTGGGAGCCTAAACTGTCAGCCCTGCTGCCTGGCCTGTGTCCTCCGGGCACGACCTTTGTGGATGTGGGGGCGGGGTTCGGCTATTACGCCTGTCTGGTCGGCAGTCGGCTTGGCGCCGCCGAGGGCTCGCGGGTCATTGCCGTCGAGCCCAATCCGGTCCTCGCAGATCTCCTGACCCGAAACATGGAGATCAACTGGTCCATGGCGCCCATTCATGTGGAGCGGGCCGCGGCAGGAGAGGCGGCCGGTACGCGTGCGTTCCGGGTCCCGGCCTCGCGTCCGCCCGCCGGTGCGTTCGATACGGGGCAGGGGGAGAGCGACGATACCGTTTTCGACGTGCCCGTGATCCTGCTCGACCGATTGCTCTGGCAGGAGTCCACCATCGGCGCGGTGAAGATCGATGTGGAGGGGCACGAACTGTCCGTGTTGAAAGGCGCAGCGCAGACCCTGCAGCGCCCCGGCCTGCGTTTGGTGCTCACCTGGAATCCCGGCCTTCAACAAGCCGCGGGCCATGATCCCGCGGCTCTGCTGACCCTTCTGGGCGAGGCGGGCTTCGACCTTCACGATGCGGCGCACTATGGCAAGGATCCTTCGGGCGCTGCGCGTACGCCCGAAGCGATGCTCCAGACCCGCCGCTGTGAGCTGCTCGCCATCAAACCCGACGCGTGATCCGCCATCAGGGCTCGGTGAGATCGGTCAGGGACGTGATGACGGCTTTCTTGATCGCGGCCCGGTCACCGGCGGCGAGGCCGTAGCGGGCCGCCAGGATCTCATAATCCGCATCCGACAGACTGATGGACAGGCGCGGGCGCTGGGCCGGCTTGAAATCAAGCCCGAGCAGGCGCCGCACATAATCCTGGAGCGTCAGGTCCTCCTGGGCCGCCCGGACCCGCAAGGTCCGCGCGACCCGCGCATCGAGATCCATGGCCATTTGCACGGCGCGCACGGCCCGGGTCTTTGACGTTTCCGGCAACAGGGGCCTCCCGTTTGCCGTCCTTACGCGCCGGACGGCCAGTATTTTTCCACCGCATCGGGTCTCAGGGCCCGGCAGGCATAGATTTCCGTGTCATCGTCATAGACTTCGATTTCCAAGGTGAAGCCCGCATCGGACATGCCTTCGAGTTCATAGAAGTCGAATGTCGACCACTGAAGATCCGTGCCGGTCCTGAACCGGGCTGGGACGGCATCCACCCGTTCCTCATAGCCGGACCCGTCGAGCCAGGGATCCAGATGCTCCGGCCGGCCGATCAGCGGCAGGGCGCTGGCCAATCCCGTGTCGAACACGGTTGCAAAGCGGTCCATGTCGAAAAGCTGTTCCACATCGGGGCGCGGCAGCAGCTTCGTGACGATCAGCGCGCGGCCCTGGTCGCCGGCCTCATAGGACAGGCCGACGGTGGTCTCGCCGCTGGCCAGGACCAGCGAGCGCTGGGCCCCATGCCCGTAGTCCACATGGTTGATCTGGGCGACGGCGAAGCGTTTGTTGGACAGGTCCGGAATTGGAAGGAATCCGAACTCCACATAATCGCCGACCTCAAGGCCGTCCGGGGAGCGGATGGCCTTTCGCTCCACCGGTTTTTCCCGACCGAACAGGGCGCTCAGCTTTGGGACCCTCATGACTGCTTCGCCTTCACGCGGTTGAGGATGTCGCTCGCCTTCGATCCTCCGGACGCGGTGATCCCGGCAGCGCGCAGCTTGTCGTTCAGGTCGGCACCGGTGCGCTCCCGGTTCAATTGCTCCGAAGCCTTCATTTCGGCGGCGCGGCGTTCCTGACGTTCCTTGATGCGTTGCAGGCTCTCACTCGCCTTGGCGACCCGGCTTGAGCCACTGTCGAAGGAGGAGGCGAGGGAGGCCGTCGTGCGCTGGACCCGCTCGGTGGTCTTCACCATGCGCGCCTCCCGCTCCATGGTTTCGACCTTACGCTGGGCGTCGCGCAGGAAGCCTTTCTGCTGAGCGATCTTGGCGGTCAGGTCGTCCACAATGCCGTTCTGATAGGCGCTTTCCTCGTCGAACTGAGCGACCCGCTCGGCGATTTCCTGGGCCAGGGCCTCATCGCCCTTGTCCAGGGCCTGGGCGATATAGTCCTCATGTTCGGTAATCTTGCGCTGGGCGGTCTCGTGCTTGGAGCGCGCGGTTTCCTGATCAGCGATCAGCCCGGCAAGACTCTGCTCCGCCCGCTGAATTTCACGCTTCGCGTCATGGATCTCCTGGTCGAGAATCCGCAGGGCATTGGCGTCCACAATGGCCTCCCCGGTCTCGCGGGCACCGCCGCGCACGGCCGTCACGATTTTGGTCAACAGTCCCATGGTCGTCATCTCCACGTTAGGCAGTCGCAGGGCATCCGTGTACGAATGGGCGCAGGCCTCAGGTCAGGTAATCCTGCACGAGTTCGAGGGCCTCGACGGTGTTTCCGGCCAGGGCCTGGATTTCCTCGACAATCACTTCTGTGCGCGAGGCCGCCGACAGGGACCCGAACAGATAGACCGCCCCATCCGTCAGCCCGAAGGTGCTCAAGGGCAGGGTCAGATTGCCCGCCAGCATGGTCTCGAAAAGATCGTCCCGGCGCCCCTCGGCGATTTCGTCCGTCCCAAAAAGGCGCACCATGCACAAGAGCTCTCCGTCCGCCTCGGACATGGCAATGGGGAACTCCGGCTGGCCATCGACCACCACGCGATAGACCTTTTCTTCCCCGGGCAGGGGTTCGATCTTGAAGGGGTAGGCCAGGGTGTCCTGGCCGATCTCCTCAAGCCGTTGCACGATTTCTGTCGTCATTTCATCAGTCTCCTCGACGGCACAATGCAAACATGGGCAGGCGACATAATATGTCAAGGCTGCCCGGTGACGGTGATGTCCTCTCGCGCCCAGGCGTCCTGGTGTAAGCGGTACATGGCATTGCCGCTGACCGTGTTGGGCGTCAGATCATCGGCCCGGGCCAGGAAATTTTTGGGAAAGGCGAAAGCGGCCTCGATCAGGTCCGGCGTGGCCCAGCTTTGCGCAGGGATGCTTTGGCGGCTCTGGGCGATACGCGTGGAAAGAGGGGCGCCGTCGGGGGCAGCGAGGGTCCACCCCCATTCTCCGAAACTGGGCACATTGGCCCGGTAGGGCGCCACCCGGCCAAAACCGGCGGCCTCCAAGGTCACGCCCACGGTCAGGAACGCGTCCCGGGCATGGAACGGGCTCGTCGACTGAACGGCCAGGGCGCCATCACCGGTCAGCAGGCGGCGCAACAGGGCATAAAACCGGACGCTGTAGAGTTTGTTGAGATCCGGATGAGAGGGATCCGGCAAGTCCACGACGATGGCGTCGAAACGCCGGCCTTCCGCCAGCAGCGCCTGGGCCGTATTGAAGGCGTCACCGAAGCGCACATTCACTCGGGGATCGTCAAAGCTGCTTTCGTTGAGCGCAATCAGAGGGGCATTGGCGCCGCCCGCCTGCCGCTCCGAGAACAGGGACACCATGCGCCGGTCCAGTTCCAGAACCGTGACCCGCCGTGGCTCCCAGTGCAGCATATTGCGCAAGGCGAGACCATCTCCGCCGCCGATGAGCAGAATGTCGTCCGTCCGCGCCGCTGCGAGCAGGGGCGGTGCCACCAGCATGCTGTGATAGATCACCTCGTCGCAGGAACAGAATTGTAACCGGCCATTGAGGTAGAGCCGGTGCTCCATGCCGGTGCCGGTCGTGCGCCCGGTGACCGTGATATGCTGAAAATCCGTGTCCTCTGCCAGGATGACGTGGTCCTGATAGAGACTGTCCTCCAGAAGGGCGTGCCAGGTGCCGCTCCGGGTCCCGATCAGCAGCAGGGCGAGCAGGACGAGGGCATGGGCGGCGGCGAGGGTGCGGCGCGCCGAAACCTGGCGCCAGCGCAGGGCCAGAAACGCGGTGCCGGCCGTGAGATTGACCGCGGCGACCCCCACCGCGACCTGTTCCGGGGGCAAGGCCAGCAGCACCGTGATGAAGATCGCGGCGCCGAGCCCGGCGCCCACATAATCGAAGCCGTAGACAGTGCCGGTATTATGGGTCAGGTGACGGCGGTAGAGTGCCTCGCGGACCCGGGCGATGAGCGGGATTTCCATCCCGATGAGAACCCCGATGGCCGCCCCGACCAGATAGGGCACCGTGCCGGCGGCACGGTCGACGGCGGCCGTGAGCGCACCCGTGGGCACGGCATCCCGCGGCAGGCTGAAATTCTGAGCAATGATGACGGGCAGGTCCTGGGCGAAGGCGACCGCACCGGCGATGAGCAGGATGCCCGAGGCGCCGAGCACCGCAAGGCTGAGCTCCACGACCAGGAAACCGGTATCCGGATCCCGGATGCGCCGGGCCGCGAGGGAGCCGAGGCCCATGGACACGATCATCACGCCGATCATCGCGAAAATGGCATGTTCCATCATGCCGAGCACGCGGCCCGCATAATGGGACAAGAGATACTCATAGACAATGCAGGCCGCCGCCAGCACGACCATCACGCCCAGGACGACGCCGTCCTGGAGCCAAAGGGGCCAGGGCGCCGGCGCGGTTCGGGCGGGCACGCGGGCCTCGGCCGCCGTCATGCGGTCGCCGCCGACAGGGCGAACCCGATGGCGACCAGGATCGCCGCCTGGATCACCGCGATGGCCACATTGCGTTCCTTGTCGACCTCATGGCGCATGTCCACGGAGCCGAGGACAAGCCGCCCGGCGAGCCAGCCCAGCGCGAACAGCAGGATCAACAGCACCGCACACAGACCCAGCCAGTACAGCAGCACATGAACCGGCGCCGCCGGATCGTAAGGGACAAGATTGAGCGCACTGGTAATCGCCAGCGCCGCGCCGATCTGGAAACCGCCGAAGCGCAGGGCGAGGGCCGTGTTGCCGTCCTGGAGCGCTTTCTGGAACGAGTCGTCATGGGCCTGATTATAGGCACTAATCCGATAATAGGTGACAATCGACGACACCATCTGGCTGACCAGGAAACCGAAAAAAGCGATCACGGCGACGGTCAAATCGTCGCCCATGACCCAATTGATCACGCTCCGGACGATAAGGGCGGTCGCGAGGGCGTTGCCCGCATCGGTCAGGGCAACGGCCACCTTGCCCTGGCGCAGTTCCTCGTGGACATCGAGATCGGGCATGGAGATGCGGTCGAAGATCTGCCGGCTGACCATGATGGCGGCGAGCCCCGCCGCGCCATAGGCCAGCAGGATCATGACTTCATGGCCAATGGTGGCGGCGGGATCGCCGGAAATGACCCCGGTGCCGATGATGCCCACGCCGAGCAAGGTGCCGGCCAGGGTAATGCCGAAGGCAGGATTGTCCCGTTCGGCCAGTTCCTCGATCGAGTTCACATTCGTGGCCAGCCCCACGAAAATGCGCACACTGACGAGCAGGGCCGCGCCGATGGCGAGGTTCACCAGCAGGATCGTGATAAGGTAATTGCTCAGTCCCAGATAAGACAGCATGGAACGGGTCCTCCCGGATGGGGCGTCTTCCGGATCGGCCCGGGATCCTTTGGGGCGGCCGATCCTGCGACGCGACGGGGTCTATTTGCCTCTGAAGGAGCGGCTTGAGCCGGCAGATCGGCGGGATGCGGGGTAGCGGTTTCCGGAGCCGTAGGACGACACGCGTCTTGCGGACCCGGAGGTGTTCACGGTGCGGGTCTGATAGGCGCTTGGCCGGCGTCCGCCGTTGCGTGCGATCTGGGCCCGGGTTTCCCCGAAACTGGCGTGGCGCCGGCTTGCGGCGCTGTCCTGCACAGAGCGGTTGGTCCGCCGGGCATAGGCCGAGGGCTTGCGGCCCCGGCGCTGGCCTTCGCGCTCGATGCTGGGCCAGTTGCGGCTCATGCGGCCGGCCTCCCGGTTGCGCCATCGGGGTGTGCCGAAGCGGTCGCGGTAGACGTCGTAATCATAGGACCACGGACGGTTATAGTACCAGGACGGGTAGAACATGTTGCCGACGACGCTTTGCAGCAGGGCATATTGGGCGAACCAGACCCACATGGGCGTGCCGTTCGACTGTTGCTGCCAACTGCCATAGGACGGGTTGCCCACAAGCGCGGTGCCCGCCTCGGGCAGCGCGCCGCCGTCGGGCAGATTGATGGGGCTCAAAGCGCCGTTCGTCAGGGCCGCGACGGTGTTGATCTCGTCCACCAGCCCCGCATTGATCCGCTCGGGGGCCGCCGCATCATAGATTCGCTGGAGCTGTTCGGCGATCTGTCCGGACGGGACCGAGCGCTTGTCGTAGGCCTTCATGACCTCTTTGTGCTGAACCTTAAGGTCCTGGAACCGGCGGTTTTGCGGCCCGGCCATGGTACCGAGACCGTCCATGACATCCGCATAATCGGGCTCCAGTGTTTTGGCCTGCGCCACATAGCGGGCCAGGATCTTGGCGTTGGGCAGCCGCCCCTCGCCAAGGTCCTGCTCCACCTTGGCAAAACGATCCTTGATCGCCGTATCGAGTTGCGCGATCGCCTTGGCATTGGGGTCGTTGCAGGCACTGACCAACAGCACCGCGCCGAGCAGCACGAGGATCCTCACAAGGCCAGTCCAGAGCATGGGCATGGGTCAGGCCTCCCCTTGACCGGAAGTCGGGCCGGACGGCGCGTTGGGGGGCACCAGCGAGCGGACCGGGGCGGGGCGATCCAGGGCCGCGGCTTGCTGGGCAGCCTCGAAGCTCTCCTGGGACCGGCTGGGCACGATGAGATAAACGGCCCGTCCGCTCACCCGCTCCGATCCGCTCAGATCGGCCCGCACGACGCCATGCTCGTCCTGGATGGCGATGGGGGTGCCCAAATCGCGCGCCACGAGACTGCTGGCGAGATCCGACCACGCGATATTGGTAAAAGGCTGATCGAGGCGCTGGCATTCCTCGCCGCGGGCATCGAAAAGGGCTTCGACGATCGCCTCTGATCCCGGCGCGATGGCGGCCCGCACGATCAGTCCCGGATAAGCCCGGATGGGCCGTACCACGGCATCGACACCCATCTGGCGCAGGCGCGATTTCATTTCCGGGCTGAAGGCTTCTGCGATGATCCGGGGACGGGGGCCATCGCCCCTCAGCAACAGAATCTGGTGGGCAATGTCGAAGACGAGGCTCTCTTCCCAGGGCTCCTGGCCCGATGGTGTCAGGACGAAGACCGTGTCCGCCTGGGCTGCACAGGCCAGTTCCAGCGCCGCCGCCTCGTTGGGCCGGTGGGACACCAGCGAGACGCCCAGATCGTGCAGGGACTGGGGCAGGCCATTGGGCAGGCTGTCCGTCAGTATGGCGATGGGCCGGTCCGCATAATCGGTGTTCGACTGATGGAACTGTTCGATGGCCCGCTCGAAATAGACCGCCCCGTCGATTTTGGGGTAGTTGATGAAGACGAGATGGTTACTGAGCATCAGCTGGACCCTCCCGAGCCGTGTCCGGTCCCGCCGGTCGATAATGCCTTCCACCAACAGGCTGGTGAGGTATCCGATCGCCGGGATCGCTGGGATATAGATAAGAAGCACCGTGATCAAGCGTCCCAGGTGACTTGCCGGAGATAAGTCGCCGAAGCCGACCGTCGTGCCGGCGGTGGCCGTGAACCACAGGGCGTCCGCAAGGGACCAATCCTCCACCAAGGCAATGAGAACACTGTGAAGCAGGGCCACGGTCAACAACGCGCCCAGAACGACCCGGATCCCCCGGGCGGTCGGGCGTTGACGGGTGTGGCGCAAGCGGCGCAGCAGCTTGCGGATGGAATAGAAAATGGCCGACATGTCGGGCGGATCCTGCTTCGGGGATCATGTCATCGCTGACGGCGCCTCGGTCCGGGCATCGAAGGTTTCGTCCCGCCACGACAGCTCAGGCCCCAATAGATGCGGAAAAACAGTCCTTAGGTGACATTACCCGCTCCCGCCGCCGGGATACAGCATCAATAGATGTAGAGCTTGATATACTTTTTTTGCATGGGAACTCCCCCCGCATGGGATGCCCCTATTCCAAGGGATACGGAGGCGGCAACGCGGCGCGCTGACACGAAGGTGGGACCGACCGGCACGGTTTGCTGGCTCATGCTTGGTTCGAGCGAAGCGGAGAAAAAGAAAGGACTGCTTAACGATCCGCGTGGGAAGGAGGCAATGCTGTGCATCCGCCGCTCCTCTGGCGAGGCAAGGAGGGATCATACCCATGCAGACCAAAGCCGTTTCGCTCCGCCTGACAGGCCTGTTTTTGGCGCTGTGCACCGGGTTTCCCGTGACCGCCTCCGGCAAGGCTGCGCCGTTTCCCGAAACGGCGTCGGCGTCCGTGGGCGCCGCGGCGGCTGGCCCATCCGTCTACGCCCATGCGGCGCGGATCGCCCGCGGGGCCGCCATTGCGGGCCGAGCGGGCCGGATCCGGCAGGACTGACGAAAGGACCGCCGTCGGAAGGTGGGCTGGCGAGTGTGCCCATGCCGGGATAAGTCGGCCTTGTGCAACCAAGCCCTATTTACAACCAGGTCTTTGCCGGTCACGTGGCGTGTGGAAGGGATTGCCCCCGGGGCGGCCCCGAGTATAGTTCGCGCCTCGTGGCGACCGGACGATCCGTGTCTCAGCGCGCTTGAAGCGTACCTGCACGGCAAGGCCTTCCCCGGTCCTTTTCTTCTCAAGACCTGACTGTAAAGAGGACTCCATGGCGGCGAGGCGGGCTTTGATTACTGGTATCTACGGTCAGGACGCGGCCTATCTCGCACAGTTTCTGCTTCACCGGGGCTACGAAGTTTTTGGCAGCCATCGCCGCGGATCCAGCAGGGCGTCATGGCGGCTCGAAGAATTGAATGTTGAAAAAGATGTGCGCTTGGTGGAGTTGGAACTCCTCGAAATGGGCAACATTCTGCGTGTCCTGAAAGACACGCAGCCGGATGAAATTTATAATCTTGCTGCGCAAAGTTTTGTGGGCGTGTCATTTAAGCAACCCCTGTACACTTCGGAAGTGGATGGTCTCGCTGTGACCCGACTGCTTGAGGTTGTGCGCGAGGTCAATCCGCAGATCCGGTTCTATCAGGCCTCCACCTCGGAGATGTTCGGACGGGTCGTCGAATCGCCCCAGACGGAGCGCACGCCCTTCGCACCGCGCAGTCCCTACGGCATCTCGAAGCTTTACGCCCACTGGATGGTGCGCAATTACCGCGAAGCCCACGGAATGCACACGACGTCCGGCATTCTGTTCAACCACGAATCCCCCCTGCGGAGCCGGGAATTCGTGACACGGAAGATCACGTCTGCGCTCGCCGAGATCAAGAACAACAAGCAGGATGTGCTCGAGTTGGGAAATCTGGGCGCGCGGCGGGATTGGGGCCATGCCCGGGACTATGTGGCCGGCATGCATGCCATGGTGCGCTTGGACACACCGAACGATTATGTCCTTGCCACAGGGCGGGCCTATTCGGTCGAAGACTTCGTGAACACGGCGGCCCGAGTGGCGGGTTTCCATCTCGCCTGGGAGGGGGAAGGCCAAGCCCGCCATGCCGTGGATCGCGGGACCGGGCGCCTGATCGTCCGGGTCAATCCGAATTATTTCCGCCCCGCGGAAGTGGAGGATCTGGTCGGCGATGCCTCCCGCGCCGCGGCCGATCTCGGTTGGCGCAGCAGAACCAGTTTCGAGGATCTCGTACAGGAAATGATGGAGCGGGATCTGGCCCGCGTGCGGGACGGCTGCGTCCTGCTGTAGCAGGTCCTGTCCTCTTGTGGTTCACCCGCGTTAAGCCCGGCTTAATCCGTTCAGCCCCACCAGTGAAGGCCACGCGGTGAATGAGCGGGATCGTCGCCACCAATCTGGCGCATCCGGACGAACAGGGACGGCTCCATGGGCGCCATCGCCGGCTACATCCACCTGGAGCGGGGCCGCGCGGACAGTGCGGTGCTCGCGCCCATGGTGCGGGCCATGGCCCATCGCGGGCCCGATGACGAGGGCTTCGTTGCCATCGACACGCCCGAACGGGCTTTCATCTCTTTCGCTGGCGCCGGAACGGTCCCGGCCCTGGCCGCCCGCATGCCCAAACTGGGCACGGCCGGACCCCTGGCCCGTCTTGGCCTTGCCCAGCGGCGCCTCGCCGGGAGCGACCGGACGGACCGGGCCCATCAACCCTTCATATCCGCAGACGGACGGTTCATTCTGGCCTTTGACGGAACCGTCTACAATGCCCAGGACCTGCGCCGGGATCTGACCGTCCGGGGCACCCGATTTCGCACCACCAGCGACACCGAAGTCCTGATGGAAGTGATCCGCGATTGGGGCCCGGAGGGCCTTGCACGGGTCAATGGTGTATGGGCCCTCGCGCTCTATGATGCCGACCGCGACCGGCTGATCCTCAGCCGCGATCCCCTGGGCGTGAAGCCCCTCTATTGGACCCGGTCGGGCCCGATCCTGTACTTCGCCTCGGAGATCAAAGGCCTCCTTGCCGTTCCGTCCGTCGCCGGACAGCGCCGTCTTGACCGCGGGGCGACCGCCCGCTGGCTCCTTTTCGGCGCCAAGGGACCCGGGTCGACGCTCTACCGGGATATCCGGCCCATCGGCGCGGGCACCGTGACGCGGGCCGCCGATCCGTTTCCGGGACAGCCCATGCCCCTGTGGTCGATGCCGCGCAGCCGCCTGCGCCCCGGCGATGTGGGACCGGACGAGGCGGCGGCGACCTTGCGCGATCTTCTGGCCGATGCGGTCTCCATCCGGATCGCCAAGGACGGACCCGCTGCCGCCATTCTCGATCCGGCGGGGCCGGACGGTCATTTGGGCTGCGCCATGGTTACGGTTCTTGCCGGGCGCTCGGCGGGCCGGCGGATCCACACCTATGCGGAGGAAATCGGGGCATTCGGTGCGCCGTCAAGCCATGGCCCGGCCGTGCGCCTCGCGTCGCGGATCGCAGACGGCACGGACAGTCTCCATCAAGTGGTGCCGGTTCCGCTTCTCGGCCTGTGGCGCCTTGCCGGATCCTTCAGCACCTTGATGGATGAGCCGTTCGACGATCCGCTGCTGTGCGCCCGGCAGATGTTGCTGGCGTCCATGTCGGGGCAGGGCGCCCTCGGCGCTTTGTCGGGGACCGGCGCCGGGGCCCTGTTCGGGGCCGGGCGGCGGCACGGGCAGGGGGCGCTTGCATCCGCCCTGGCGGGCGGGCGTTTAGGGGCGGTCATCACGGCGATGACGGCGTCGGGGGCGCTGCCCTGGCCACGGTCGGTCCGGGGGCGAACGGCCTGGACGGATCTTGATCAGGCCATCCGCCGTGCCGCCCTTGTGAGCCTTTTGGGCCAGGACGGCACGGCTCATCGAGCCGGTCCCCCCTTACCGGACCGCCTTGCGCAAGCCCATCTGAGCGGTCTCAACGCCGGGCGTCTCAATCCCCATCGGGCCTGGTCGCTCGAGGGCATGCTCGTCGAGGCGGCCACCCGGACGGATCTGCCGGACCGGTTGGGCTGTCTGGGCCAGGCCGCCATGGGCGTGCCTTTCGATCTTGCCATGCCGTTTCTCGACCGCCGGGTGGCGGATTTTGCCTTTCGGCTGCCGGGCGCCTATCTCGCCCGTGACGGGGCGCCGGGCTGGATCCTGCGCCGGGCGATGACGGATCTTCTGCCAGCGGATCTTGTCTGGCGGATGGCTGCGCCGCCCCCGGCCCTGCCGCGCCGGGCTTTTCAAAAGATGATGCGGCCCCTGACGGACTGCGTTCTCGACGGCCTCGAAGGCCCTGCGATCCCGGAACAGGACCGGCGCCTCATCCGCACCAACTGGCCCCTGATTGGTTTCTTGCTCTGGCACGAGGGGGTCTTCAAGGGGAACGAACGTCTCTTGCGCACCGTCGAGGCCAAGGCCTCCGCCCTTTACGGAGCCGGTCCGGAGGATCCCATCCTGCCCATGCGGGCGGCCTATCTTGACGGTCGGGCGCTGCCGGTAGCCGCCTGATGAGCCCATTCCGTCTTTACGCTTTCTTCACGGGGCGGTCCCGCAATGGGGCATGGGGCGCGGGCCCTCCGTGACACGGGAGCAAACCCAATGAACTGCCTTCATTCGACGGTCCAATGGCTGCCCTTTGGCGAGCACTGGCTCCATACCCAGATCGTCAGCCTGCCGCGCCGTGTGCGCCCCCATATCGTCTGTGAGCGGCGGCAGAACGAGGCGCTGTTCCCCTCACCCCCGATCCACTCTTTGCGGACCGATCATCCGGGTAGATACTATCTGGAGCGGGGCATGCGCCGGCTGGGTCTCGTCCGGGCCCTGCCCTTCGTCGCGGAGACGGCCGTGCGCATCGGCGCGGACTTGCTCCATTCCCACTTCGCCGCCCATGCCTGGGCCAATGGGGAGGCCGCCCGGGAGGCTGGGGTGCCCCATGTGGTCTCGGTCTACGGATCGCAGATGGATGTTCTCGCGGCGACTTTGCCCCATTGGGCGAAGCGTTTTTCCGATCTTGCAGCCTCCGCCGACCTGATCCTGTGCGAGGGCCCGGACGCGGTGCGGCGGGTCGTGGCCCGCGGCGCGGCGCCGGAACGGGTCGCCGTGCACCATCTCGGGGTGGATCTCGACCGCTACCGGTATCAACCCCGGATCCGGGCCCGCGGTGAGCCGTTGCGTGTGCTCCTGGCCGGCTCCTTTGTGGAGCGCACCGGCCTGCCGGACGCCCTTGCGGCACTCGGCGCGATCCGCCGCGATGTCTGCCTTGAGATCACATTGATCGGCGATGCCCTCCAAACCACCGAGAGTCAGGCCGAACTGGCACGGATCGACGAGGCCATTTGGGCGGCCGGGCTCGAGCACCGGGTGCGGCGGCTGGGCGCCCAGTCCCGCGAGCGTATTCACGAAGAAAGCGGCCGCCACCATGTCTTTCTCGCCGCAGCCTGCCAGTCCCGGGACGGCGATTCCGGCGCCGGGCTGCCCCATCTGCTGACAGAACTGGCCGCGACCGGCATGCCGGTGATCACCACGCAGCTCGGCGATCGGCCGGAATTGTTCCGGCATGGCCAGACCGGGCTGCTGGCCCCAGAAGGCGACGTCGACACGCTTGCCGCACACCTGCTATGGACTGTCCGTCGTCCGGATGCATGGCGCGCCATGCTTGACGCGGCGCGGCTGCTTGTCGAACGTGAGTATGATATGCAACGCCAGGGGGAACGATTGGCGGCGCATTACGCATCCGTCTGGGCGTCCGAAGACACTGAGGTCGCGTGGCCCGAGGCCGCCTAGCCGGCCCTCAGCCGGTTATTGCCTTGGCTGTCTGGATGGGGCCTCGGCTGTCTGGGGCCTCGGCTGGAAGGGACGTGATGGGCGGTCGGCGCCATGGGAACAGAGGAGTGAGCGTAAGCCATGGGATCGACCACGCCTGGCCCCGAGTCCCGCCCGTCCGGAGACCTCGCCTCACAGACGATGCGCTTTCGCGCCTGGCTGGTCGACCATGCCTTGCCGATGTGGAGCACGGACGGTGTGGACGGGCAGGGGGGCTTTATCGAACAGTTCGATTTGAACGGTCGCCCGGAGCCGGACGTGGTCCGGCGGATCCGCGTGCAGGCCCGGCAAATCTATGTGTTTTCCCAAGCGACCCTGCTCGGTCTCGGCGACTACCGGGATCTTGTGCGCGCCGGCGTCGACTGGCTTGTCGCCCATGGCTGGGACGGCGACGAAGGCGGATTTTTCCACCGGTTGGCGGGCTCAGGGGAACCGGCGGACACGGCGAAGGACACGTATGACCATGCCTTCATCCTGTTCGGGCTGGCCCATGCGATGCGTATTCTGCCGGATGCCAAGGTCACGGGCGCGCTCGAGCGGACCCTTTCCTTTGTGGAGGCCCGTCTGGTTGCGCCGGACGGGGTCGGCTTCCTGGAAGGCGTGCCGGCAAAGCTGCCCCGCCGTCAGAACCCCCATATGCATCTGCTCGAAGCGTTTCTCGCAATCCATGACGCGACCGGCGATGCGAGGCATCTGACCTCCGCGGACCGCATCGTCGAGATGTTCCGGACCCGGTTTTTCAATCCGGTGACAGAGACTTTGACGGAGTTTTTCACCGACGATTGGGCGCCGGCGGGCGACGGGGCCGGGGATATCGTAGAGCCGGGACACCATTTCGAGTGGACCTATCTGCTCCATGCCCATGCCGCCGCCCATGCGCCGCGCGAGCGCCATGCCGAGCCCGGCGCCGAAGCCAATCAAGTGTTCGAGGTGGCGCTCGCCCGGGGGCTCGATCCCGTATCCGGACTTGCCTATGACGAGATCTGGCGTGAAGGCGGTGTGAAATCGGCCACCAAACGGTGCTGGGCCCAGACGGAGGCCCTGAGGGCCCATGCTCTCATGGCCCGCCATTCTCCGGTGCTGGCACCCCGAGCCGCGGCCTTCGTGGATCGTTTGTTCCGGTTCTATCTCGATCCGGCTCCGCGTGGCGGATGGCTCGACGTTATGGGCCCGGACAATCAGCCCACGGCGAAGGCCATACCGGCCAGCACCCTTTACCATCTGATGTCGGCCTATGCCTTCATCGCCCAGGACATGGACCCGGACGTGGACCCCCAACGGGCCCGGCCGTCATAACGGTTTTCAGAGCGGTCCGTCCCCTTGCCCGGCCCGGCCCGGCGCGGGACAGGGCGACGCGGGACCGGTTTCGCGCGACATGTGGGGACACCATGACAAAGACGGCGGTGAAGATGGCGACAGACAACGGTTCACCGGGCATGGACGACGGCCAGCGGGCTGCGGCCTGGAGTGCCCTCGAGGACCATGCCCAAACCCTCGCCGATGTGCGGATTACGGATCTTTTCGAGGCTGATCCCGATCGGTTCGGGCACATGAGTGCGCGGGCATCCGGCATTCTTGTGGATTTCTCCAAAACAGTGCTGACGGCGCAGACTCTGGACAGCCTCCTGGCCCTGGCCCGGGCCTGCAACCTTGAAAGCCGGCGCACGGCCATGTTTGCCGGTGAACGGATCAATATGACCGAAGGCCGAGCCGTTCTGCACACCGCCCTGCGGCGCATGGACGGGGCGCCCCTGACGGTCGACGGGCGCGACGTGGTCGCCGATGTCGAAACCGTGGTCGACAAGATGGGCGCTTTTGTCGAGCGCGTGCACAGCGGACGCTGGGTCGGCCACACGGGCGAGCGCATCACCGATATCGTCAATATCGGCATTGGGGGCTCCGACCTCGGTCCGCGCTTTGTCGTCGATGCCCTGCGTCCCCACCACAAGGGCGGCTTGCGCTGCCATTTCGTGTCTAATGTGGACGGCGTCGATCTGGCCGAATGCGTGCGTGAACTCGATCCGGCGACGACGCTTTTCGTGGTGGCGTCCAAGAGTTTCACGACCCAGGAGACCATGGCGAACGCCCGCTCTGCCCGGGCCTGGCTTCTCGCAGCGCTGGGCAGCGAGGAGGCTGTCGCCAAGCACTTTGTTGCCGTCTCGACAAACCTGGAGGCCGTGGCCGCATTCGGCATCGATCCGGCGAACGCCTTCGCGTTCTGGGACTGGGTCGGGGGGCGCTACTCCCTCTGGTCGGCGATCGGGCTGCCCATCCTATTGGCCGTGGGCCTTGAGGGCTTCAATGCGCTGCGCCGCGGCGCCTTCGAGATGGACCGCCATTTTCAGGAGACGCCCCTGGAGCGGAACCTGCCCGTTCTGCTCGGCCTGGTGGGCCTGTGGCACACGAGTTTCCGGCACCATCCGACGCTTGCCGTCCTGCCCTATTGCCAGCGGCTGAAACTGCTGCCAGCCTATCTTCAGCAGGCGGATATGGAGAGCAACGGTAAGCGCGTCACACGGGCCGGGGAGGGGGTCGGCTGCGAGACCGCGCCGGTCTTGTGGGGGGGCATCGGCACCGATGTGCAGCATTCCTTCTTCCAAATGCTGCACCAGGGCACCCAGATCGTGCCGGGCGAATTCATTGCCGTGGCCCGGCCGGAGGGGGGGACGGACGGGCACCACCGGCTCCTGATGGCCAATTTCTTTGCCCAGACGGAAGCGCTCGCCCGGGGCCAGTCCGGAGCCGAGGCCGAAGCCCTGCTCCAGAGCCGCGCCCTCGATCCTGACGAGATCGAATCGCTCACGCCGCATACGACCTTTACGGGCAACCGCCCGAGCGTGAGTCTCCTCGTCGACTCCCTGACGCCGGAGCGTCTGGGCGCCCTCATCGCTCTTTACGAACACAAGATCTTCGTTCAGGGCACGATCTGGGATATCAACTCCTATGACCAGTTCGGCGTGGAGCTCGGTAAGCGGCTTGCAAAGCGCCTTTTGGACCAGGACGGCCCGGCCGGAATGACCGGATCGACCCAGGGTCTGATCGAGGCCTATGAGGGCCTGTGCCGGGATGGGGACCGGCTGAAAACGGCATCCTGAGTCGCAGTTCGCAAGGCGCGGACCGTTCGGGCGGAGCCGGAGAAGGCGAGGGCCCCCACGCAATGCCGCCGTCTGCGATCGCGGGTGTCCGGGCGGGACATCCCGACCCCGAGCGGCTCGATCCAGGATGGAAAGCAACCATGACCATAATTCCCGTGATCCTTTCCGGCGGCATCGGCTCCCGGTTGTGGCCGGCGTCGCGGACCGCCCATCCCAAGCAACTCCACGCCCTCGTGTCCGAGCGCACGATGCTCCAGGAAACATTGGTGCGCACACGCGACGCCCTTGCCCAATCCGGTTCGACAGCCGACGAGCCCATCATTGTGTGCAATGCGCGCCATGCCGGGGAGATCGAGCGCCAGCTCGATGCCATCGGCGTCGGTCAGCATCGGGCCATCACCGAACCGGTGGGACGCAACACCGCTCCCGCCGCGGCCCTCGCGGCCCTGCTGGCGGCGGAGCAGGATCCGGAAGCGGTGCTCATCATTCTTCCCGCAGACCATCACATCGTGGACAGCGAAGCGTATCGCCAGGCGGTCGACCGGGCCGTGGCCCTGGCCCAGGCCGGCAAGGTGGTGACCTACGGCATCGTTCCGCATACGCCGGAAACGGGCTATGGCTATATCCGCCGGGGCGACGGCATCGGAGATGGCGGTCAGAGCTTCGTGGTGGCCGAATTCGTGGAAAAGCCCAGTCGGGACATTGCCGAGCAATATGTCTCTTCCGGTCAGTATTTCTGGAATGGCGGCATCTTCACGGTGCGTACCGATACGCTGCTGAATGAAATGGCAGCGCATTGTGCCGATATTCTCGATTGCTGCCGCCAGGCCATGGATGCAGCCAGCCGAACCAACCGCCTTGTCATGCCCGATCCTGCGATCTTTGCCGGGTGCCGTTCCGATTCCATCGATTATGCCGTCATGGAGCACACGGACAAAGCCGCCGTCGTGTCCGCCGACATGGGGTGGAGCGATGTGGGGTCCTGGACCGCCATCCACGATATCGCCGACACGGACGCCAACGGCAACAGCTTTTCGGGGGATGTCCTTGCCGTGGATGCCGAAGGATCCCTGGTCCGCTCGGAGTCCCGCCTCGTGGCGGTGGCCGGGATCCGCGACCTGGTGGTGGTCGAGACGGCCGACGCGGTCTTGGTGACGACGCGGGAGAAAGCCCAGAATGTCAAGGATATCGTCTCGGAGCTGACGAAAAAGGACCGGTCGGAAATCTAAAGGGTCCGCTCAGACCGCCTTGGCGAGAAGCGGGATGTCCTCGCCGGGCGCCATCTGTTTTTTCTCCCAGGCATAGGCGGACCGGATGATGTCCCGCAGATCGCCGTGGCGGGGCATCCAGCGCAGATCCCGCACCAGCGCCGTGCTGTCCGCCACCAGGATGGGCGGATCGCCGGGCCGGGGGGCGTCATAGTGGTACGGCATCCGCACGCCGGTAACGGCCTCGAAGGCATGGATCACGTCCAGCACCGAATAGCCCCGGCCATAGCCCACATTGTAGGTCGCCGACGGCGCGCCCCGGCGCAGATGCTCGAGCGCGCGGTAGTGGGCATCGGCCAGATCCATGACATGGACATAATCGCGGATACAGGTGCCGTCCGGTGTTGGATAATCTGCGCCGAACACGCGAAGCTGTGGCCGCAGACCCAGGGCCACCTGGGAGCCAATCTTGACCAGATGGGTCGGGATCTTGCTGATCTGACCGGTCCGCAGGGTCGGGTCGGCGCCGGCCACGTTAAAGTATCGCAAGATGATCGAGCGAAGCCCGTGGGCAGCCCCGGCATCCGCGATCATCATCTCGGTTATGAGTTTGGACCGGCCATAGGGTGAAATCGGCTGAAGGGCCGTGTCCTCGGTGATGGGGATCACGTCCGGTGATCCGTAGACCGATGCGGTGGAGGAGAAGATCAGCTTGTCGATCTTCAAATCCGTACAGACCTCCAAAAGCGTGCGCGAGACGGCCGTGTTGCGCTCGTAATAGCGCAAGGGGCACTCCACGGATTCCGACACGATCTGATAGCCGGCAAAGTGGATGACGGCCTCGATGTCATAGGCGCTGGCGAGGTTGGCAAGCAGCTTGCCGTTTCCTGCGCATCCGTGTACGAAGCAGGCTTCGCGGGGGACAAGGTCGCGCCGGCCCCGCGACAGATCGTCGAGCACGATCACCGGCTCATTCTTGTCCACGAGATAATGGGCCATGTGACTGCCCACATATCCCGCACCGCCCGTGATCAAGATTGCCATGTCCCAACTCCCGTAACGCCGGTCGCCCCCGGCATGGCCCCACTGGGGACGGCTGCCTTCATGTCCCCTTTGTCACAGGGACCGGAGCACGCCGCGGCCCATGGCCGGGACACTTTTGGTACTGACAGTGCCTGTTCAGATGATCCCGGACATATGCGAACGCGGCCCGGGGACCGCACCACGGGTGCGGTCTTCCGGTGATCCTCAGTGTGGAGCGGGTCTGTTAACAAAGAATTATTCGGTATTGGGAGGAAACCGCAACCCAGCGGGCCGGACACAGGCTGTCGTGCCGGGGCTGTCGTGCCGGGGCTGTCGTGCCAGGGCTTGTGGTGCCGGTCAGGTGGACAGGTTCATGGGTTCGCGGCTGGGAATGCCCTGGAGCAGGTTGCGCCGCATCTGGTCTTCGAAATAGGCGATGGTGCGCTCCACGCCGTTGCGCAACGGCACCGCAGGCTCCCAGTCCAACAGGCGCCGGGCCTTGGTGATGTCCGGCTGGCGCTGTTTCGGATCATCCTGAGGGAGGGGATGGAATTCCACCTTCGACTTGGACCCGATGAGTTCGACCACCAGTTCCGCCAGCTCCCGGATGGTGAATTCGGTCGGGTTGCCGAGATTGACCGGACCGGTCACATCCGCGGGCGTGTCCATCAGGCGGATCAGCCCGTCCACCAAGTCCTCCACGTAGCAGAAGGAGCGTGTCTGGGCGCCGGTGCCGTAAATGGTGATGGGCTCGCCGCGCAGGGCCTGGACGATGAAATTGGAAACAACGCGCCCGTCATTGGCCTGCATGCGCGGTCCATAGGTGTTGAAGATCCGCGCCACCTTGATCGAGAGAGTGTATTGGCGGTGATAATCAAAGAACAGCGTTTCGGCACAGCGCTTACCTTCATCGTAGCAGGCGCGAATGCCGATCGGATTGACATGACCCCAATATTCCTCCGGTTGCGGATGAACCGTCGGATCGCCATAGACCTCGCTGGTCGAAGCCTGGAGGATCGGGGTCTTCAAGCGTTTGGCGAGCCCAAGCATATTGATGGCGCCATGAACACTCGTCTTGGTTGTTTGTACCGGGTCGAACTGGTAATGAACGGGAGACGCCGGGCACGCCAGGTTGTATATTTCATCAACTTCCACAAAAAGTGGCATGGTGATGTCGTGCCGGAGCAACTCGAAATTCGGGTCTTGGAGCAAGTGGTGCAGATTCCGGCGCGTACCGGTGAAAAAGTTATCGACGCAGAGCACTTCATGACCCGATTTCAGAAGCCTTTCGCAGACATAGGAACCGATGAATCCCGCCCCGCCGGTCACTAGAATTCGCTTAAACGTCTGCATGCTCACCTGATCCCATATCGCGGCTGTTCCGGGACGAGACCGGCCTTGTCAGCCGCGGTCCGCACTCCGGTTTCAAGGCTGTACGGCGTCCGGAAACCGGGAGCACCGCCAGGTTCGGTCATCGCCGATGCACGCCCCGCTCACTCCGGCGGGGCATCGGGAACGCCGCATGCCGGATGAAAGCCTGGTGCGCAACGCGATATGGCGCCTGGGTCCAACCCGTCCGCCGCCCCTTGCCGGCGGATCCAAGATTCATTCCACGTTTTTCCCCTTGGCTCCGGGTTACCTTGTTGCAGAGCCTATGTCTATGACAAGCCCGTCACATGCACCGGTCCCTCCCGAAAGTCGCGCGAGGGTCCGGGGGGCGGATCCGCCCTGCTTTCACAAGACGTTAGCGACCGGCAACAACATGTTAGAGGCCGATCCATTGTTATTTCCCAAACTCTGGAGTACCCCCGATGCGGGGGTTGCGCAGCGCAACATCTGAGGAACAGGCACGGGCATGTGTGGTATCGTCGGAATCGTCGGCCAGGACGGGGTTGTTCCCCGGCTCCTGCAAGCCCTCCAACACCTGGAATATCGCGGTTACGACTCCGCCGGTATTGCGACAGTCAACAAAGGGCAGTTGGATCGTCGGCGGGCTGTCGGCAAACTGTCAAGCCTGGATGCGCTGATCGGTGACGCACCTCTCGAGGGGGCGGTTGGCATCGGCCACACCCGCTGGGCGACCCATGGTGTCCCGTCCGAACGAAATGCCCACCCGCACAGTGCTGACGGGGTCGGGCTCGTCCATAACGGCATTATCGAAAATTTCCGCGATCTGAAACACCGGCTGGAGGCTGACGGTTTCGTCTTTGAGACGGACACGGACAGCGAGGTCATCGCCCATCTGATCGCCAGTCACAAGGCGCGCGGCCTGTCCCCCGAGGCCAGCGTCCAGGCAAGCCTGGGCGACCTGCACGGCGCCTTCGCCCTCGCGGTCATCTTCGAAGGTGAAGACGATCTGATGATCGGTGCACGGCGAGGCAGCCCGCTTGTCGTGGGTTTCGGCGACGGCGAGATGTATCTGGGCTCGGACGCCATTGGCCTTGCCGGCATCACGAAACGCGTGGCCTATCTAGAAGAGGATGATTGGGTCATCCTCAGCCGTTCGGGTGCGGATCTGCGTGATGCCTCGGGTGGGTCCGCTGCGCGGGACGTCAAAGTGGTCAGCATCTCTCCGGCCCTGGTGGGGAAAGGCAACCATCGCCATTTCATGGCCAAGGAGATCCACGAGCAGCCCGACGCGGTCGCCCATACCTTGAGTTACTATGTCGATCCGGTTCAAGAGCGCATCGTCGTTCCCGACAGTCCGGATTTCAGGTCCGTCAATGTGCTGAACATATCGGCCTGCGGGACCGCATTCTATGCCGGGCTGGTGGCGCGGTACTGGTTCGAACGGCTGGCTCGGCTGCCCGTCGATCTCGACGTCGCCTCGGAGTTCCGCTACCGCGAGCCTCTCCTGCTGCCCGGCAGCCGGGGTCTGTTCATTTCCCAGTCCGGGGAAACCGCCGACACGCTCGCAGCCCTGCGCTATTGCCGGGACCAGGGTGTGGAGACCATGGCCATCGTCAATGCGCCGGAATCCACCATGGTGCGCGAGGCCGACCGCACGCTGCCGACCTTTGCGGGGCCTGAAATCGGCGTTGCGTCCACCAAGGCTTTCATCAGCCAACTCAGTGTGCTGAGCGCCCTCGCCATTGCGGCGGGGCGGGCGCGGGGCGTTCTGGACAATGCCCGGGAAGCCGAACTTGTGCGCCATCTCTTGGAGGTGCCCGGGGTCATCGCGGCGGTGCTGCGGGATGAGGGGCTTTACGAGGCTCTCGGCCATGATCTGGCAAAGGCCCGGGATGTCCTGTTCATCGGCCGGGGGATCACCTATCCCATTGCCCTCGAAGGCGCGCTGAAGCTCAAGGAAATCAGTTACATCCATGCCGAAGGCTATGCGGCCGGCGAGCTGAAGCACGGGCCCATCGCCCTGGTGGACGAACAGGTGCCGGTGGTGATCCTGGCGCCTTTCGATGAGCTGTTCAGCAAAACCGTCTCCAACATGGAAGAGGTGGCGGCCCGGGGCGGGCGGGTCGTGCTGGTCACCGACCCCGAGGGGCGTCAGCGGGCCGGTGACCGGGCCTGGCGGATTATCGAAGTGCCCAAGGTGGACCCGCTCATCACGCCGCTGCTCTATGTCGTGCCCGTCCAGCTCCTCGCCTATTGGACGGCCGTGGCGAAGGGAACGGACGTGGACCAGCCGCGCAATCTTGCGAAATCCGTAACTGTTGAATGAGCATGCGCGCCGGGCCGCCGCCGCGCGTCCGGGACGGAATCGATGGGCAAGAGAGGTGTTGCGGGATGGCGGGTCGGCTTTTCGGAACAGACGGGATTCGTGGCCGCACCAATACGCCGCCTATGGATGCGCAGACCGCCCTTTTGGTGGGTATGGCCGCCGGGCATCGTTTCACGCGCGGCGACCACCGTCACCGGGTCGTGATCGGCAAAGACACGCGATTGTCCGGTTATATGCTGGAGCCGGCCCTGACGGCGGGCTTCACGGCCGTTGGGATGGACGTGTTCCTGTTCGGACCCTTGCCGACGCCGGCCGTGGCGATGATGGTCCGATCCTTGCGCGCCGATTTGGGCGTCATGCTTTCCGCGTCCCACAATTCCTACGAAGACAATGGGATCAAGCTGTTCGGACCCGACGGGTACAAACTATCCGACGACGCGGAGGCGGCCATCGAGGCTCTGGTTGCCAAGGGAGCCATTGACGGTTTGCCTGCACCGGCACAGTTGGGGCGGGCAAAACGGGTGGATGACGCCCAGGCGCGCTACATTGAATTTGCGAAGGGCACCTTTCCCCGTCAGCTCAGTCTTGAAGGACTGAAAATCGTGATTGATTGCGCCCACGGTGCTGCCTATAAAGTGGCTCCTGCGGTCTTATGGGAGCTCGGGGCGGATGTTATCCCCCTGGGAGACGAACCGGACGGCTTCAATATCAATGGCGATTGCGGTTCGACATCACCTCAGTTGATGTGTGAAACAGTGCGCCAGACCGGGGCCGATTTGGGTATCGCCCTGGATGGCGATGCCGACCGGGTTATTCTTGCCGATAACACTGGTAAAATCATAAACGGCGACCAGATCATGGCTTTGATCACTTTGGCCATGAAACAAGAGGATCGCTTGGACGGGCCCGGTCTTGTCGCCACGGTCATGTCGAATTTGGGCCTTGAGCTCTTTCTGGCGTCCCATGGCCTCAAGCTCATCCGGACCAAGGTGGGCGACCGGCACGTGATCGAGCATATGCGGGCGAACGGATTCAATGTGGGCGGAGAACAGTCCGGCCACATCATTTTGGGAGACTATGCAACAACTGGTGATGGCCTTATTGCTGCGTTGCAGGTACTGGCCTGTCTCATCACCAAAGGGCGCCCCGCAAATGAGGTCTGCCATCTCTTTGACCCGCTTCCGCAGGTGCTGAAGAATGTGCGTGTGCCTCGTATGGGAGCCGAACCCATTGAGGCGCATCGTGTTCAAACGGCAATCCGTGCCGCCGAGATCCGGCTGGGTGCGGATGGCCGTATTCTCGTCCGGCCATCGGGCACGGAACCTCTCATCCGGGTCATGGGCGAAGGGCCCGATGAGAAAGTGGTCAGGGAAGTCGTGGACGCCATTGCGGCGGAGATTGAAGCGGCGGCCTGACCATCGACAGTCGGCAAAAATGGGACCGTATCGGCGGATCCCTGGCCCTGCGTAAAAGGGCAGCCTGCTCAAAGGGGCGGAAGGGGCGACGCTCAAAGGTCACAAGGACAGTTTCAGCCGGTCGAGGTCCATCAAGGACCGCGGCTATCGCCAACAGGCACGCGGTCCATGCGCAAGGCGCGGGACCCCTACGAGACGGGAAAGGAGAGTCATGGATCGGCTTGACCAGCTCGAAAGCCAGAGCATTTTTATTCTGCGTGAGGCTTTCAACCGGATCGATAACATCGCCATGTTATGGTCGTTGGGTAAGGACTCCAACGTCATGATCTGGCTGGCCAAAAAGGCCTTTTTCGGTCACATGCCCTTCCCGGTCATGCATCTTGATACGGGGGCGGAATTTCCGGAGACTTACGCTTTTCGGGAACAGTATTCTAAGGAATGGGACCTGAATCTCATTGCCGATGAGTGTCCGCCCATTGAATCCGTGGACGACACGCTACCGCCCGCCTCCCGTTTCGCGGCGCGCAAGACCGAAGGCGTGAAGGAAGCCGTCAAGAAATACGAATTGGGCGGGCTCATCGCGGGTATACGCCGCGACGAGCAGTCAATGCGCGCCAAAGAGCGCGTGTTCAGTCCGCGGACGGAGCAGGGGCAGTGGGACTTCCGGGACCAGCCCCCGGAATTCTGGGACCAGTACAAGACCGACTATCCCCCGGGGACCCATATCCGGATCCACCCGTTGCTCCATTGGACCGAACTCGATGTCTGGCGCTACATCAAGCGTGAAGAGATCCCCGTCGTGCCCCTTTACTTCGCGAAGGAGGGCAAGCGGTTCCGGTCCCTGGGCGAGGTCGGCATTACCTTCCCGATCGACAGCAATGCTGCAACGCTCGACGAGATCATCGCCGAACTCGAAACCATCAAGACCGAAGAGCGGGCCGGGCGCGCGATGGACCACGAATCCGAGGACGCTTTCGAGCGTCTGCGCAGCGACGGTTACATGTGAGGAGTGGTCATGGCTCAGTCAAATCTACAATTGGCATCCGTTGACGGAACACGCACCGACCGGATCCGCGAACTGCTCCGCATCGTGATCGTCGGCCATGTGGACCACGGCAAGTCGACCCTCGTCGGCCGCCTGTTCCATGACACCGGGAGCTTGCCGGAAGGCAAATACGAAGCCATCAAGGCCATGTCGGAGCGGCGCGGCATGCCCTTCGAATGGGCCTTCCTGATGGACGCGATGCAGGCCGAACGCGACCAGGGCATCACGATCGATACCAGCCAAATCTGGTTCAAGACCGACCATCGCGACTACACCATCATTGATGCACCGGGGCACAAAGAGTTTCTGAAGAACATGATCACCGGTGCCGCCCAGTCCGACGCGGCGCTTTTGCTGATCGACGCTAGTGAAGGCGTTCAGGAACAGTCCCGCCGCCACGGCTATCTCCTGCACCTCATGGGTGTCCGGCAGGTGGCCGTTGCCGTGAACAAGATGGATCTCGTTGATTGCGAACAGGATCAGTTCAATCTCATTGAGGAAGAGTACCGGTCCTATCTGTCCACGATCGGCATCGAGCCGACGGTTTTCGTGCCTATTTCCGCCCGGGACGGAGACAATATCGCAACCCGGTCCACCCGGATGGACTGGTACACGGGACCGACGGTGGTGGGTGCGCTTGATGAGTTCAAGGCGCGGACGGCCCCGGTCGAGAGCCCCCTGCGCATGACTGTCCAGGACGTGTACAAATTCGATGAGCGCCGGATCATTGCCGGACGGATCGAATCGGGTCAGCTGAAAGTCGGCGAAACCGTCCTCTTTTCCCCGTCGAACAAATCCGCACGGGTAAAATCGATCGAAACCTGGTCGTCAAAGGGTACGATTGCCGGTCCCGAGACGGCGCAGGCTGGCCAGTCCGTCGGCATCACCCTTGATGAGCAGATTTTCGTCGAGCGCGGCGAGACCTTGAGCCATGAGACCGATGCGCCCCTCGAAACGGATGTCTTCAAGGCTCGGATCTTCTGGCTTGGCCGGGAACCGCTCCGGGAAGGGGCGACTTACAAAATGAAGATCGGTACCGGTGAGGCGAAAGTCACGATCCAGAGCGTCGAGCGGATCATTGACACCACGTCGCTCGGCCATGCCGCATCCGATGAAGTCGAGCGCAATCAGGTGGGCGAAGTCATCATCCGGGCCCGCCGGATCGTCGCCGTGGACGAGTTCGCCACCATGGGCACCACGGGCCGCTTCGTTCTCGTCGACAAATATGACATCGCCGGTGGCGGTATCATTTCCATGGAAGGCTATGCCGACCAGCGCCAACTCATCACCCAGCGGTCCACCAACATCACCAAGGTCGATTATCGGGTGACGCCGGAGCGGCGGGCCGAGCGCCTCGGCCACAAGGGCGGTGTCATCTGGCTGACCGGCCTGTCCGGTGCCGGCAAGTCCACCCTGGCCGTTGAGCTGGAGCAGCGTCTGTTCGACAAGGGGTATCACGCCTTTGTTCTGGACGGGGACAATGTCCGGTACGGCCTCAATGCCAATCTGGGCTTCTCTCCGGAAGACCGGGCGGAAAACATCCGGCGGGTGGGTGAGGTCGCGGCCCTGTTCGCCACGGCTGGAACCGTGGTCATCACGGCCTTCATCTCTCCGTACCGGTCCGACCGGGACCGGGCCCGGGAAGCGTCCGAGGACGGCACCTTTCACGAGGTCTATGTGAAGGCCGACGTGTCGACCTGCGAGACCCGCGATCCGAAGGGCCTCTACAAGCGGGCCCGGACCGGCGAAATCAAGGAGTTCACTGGTGTGTCCGCGCCCTATGAGGCACCGGACCAGCCGGATCTGGTCGTCGATACCGAAACCTGTTCCGTGGAAAAATGCGTGGAACAGCTCGTGGCCTATGTGGACACGAACTTCAAGATCTGACGGTTTCCAACCGTCTCAACGTGCACATTGCCCGGATGCGGACCCTGCGCATCCGGGCTTTCTTTTGAGGTCTATCGCCTCTCGTCCCGCGCCCAGTCCCGCAGCAGCGCCAGGATCGCTTCCCGCCCCGTGCCGAGCCCTTTGTAGCGGGCCTGTTCCGGTGTCAATGCTTCAAGCTCCCGCGCAAGGCCGCCCGCCAGAACGGCCCCGTCGTCCCGCTCCCTCAAGGTCCAAAGCGGTGTGACGTCGATGCGGATCGTGAACAAGATGGCGCCGCTCCGCGCCAGTTTCCGGACGGTCTGGTGCTCCACACGGATCACGATGGGCGGCAGCTGGGCCCGGGCCTTCTGGGCCGGCGGCCAGTCAAACATGTTGCCCTGGCGCGACAGGCGCAGGGCCGGATCGGTCGCGAGCGACCAGTTCTGCCGCATCAAAGGCCGATCCGGGGCCAGATGATCGAAAATCCGGTTGATCCGTGCCCCAAGGGATGTATTCACGCCCGGGACCGGGGCATGGATGGCTTCCAGTGGCTGGGCGAACTTGTCCTCCAGGCGCCATGAGGAGGGGAAGCACACGCATCCGGCATCGAAGGCCCATGCGCCGCCCTCCCGTACCATGAGCACCAGGTCGTCGGCGACCAGCCGGGCGGCCAGGGCCAGGGGCGCACCGGCCCATTCGGCTTCCAGAAACCGCTCCCCCGTCTCGATCAATGTGAGCACCCGGACGCTTGCCGGTCCTGCCACGCGCAGGGCCAGAGGATGATCCTGATGAAGATGATCGACGATCAGCGAAAGGGCCTCGCCCTGGGCACCGAGGGACCCGGGCCGGGCCTTGAAGACATCGTGCCAGGACGTTTGCATGAGACGCGCCTTCTGGCGCAACACGGGTGCGAGCGGCGGCTGTCCGGCGAGCCACGCGGATGGGGCCACCGGTTTCAGTGCAATGGTGAAGGGGGGGGATGAACCGTCAAAGGGCGTGTGTTGCATGGCGCACCGCATCGGCCGGCAATCCGCCCTTGGCGGGACTGTGATGCGCGAAAGCCCCGTGGGGGCCACGGGGCTTTCTGCCTTTTCGGGTGTATTTGGTCCGGTCCCGGTGGACTTTGGGCCGGCAGGTCTTGAGGGCCCGCGCCGCAATGTTGCGCGGGCGCACACGCGTCTTCATGGCTCCGCCCTCCTTTCGCGAAGGTTTAAGGATAGATCATTTTGCCTGTCCGCTCCAGCACCCAACACACGGCGGCTGTGCCCGCTCCATAAATGAGCATGGCAAGGTACGGTGCATGACCGTGTTGTGCCGGTGACGGCCCAGCCGGTCGGCGGGTGAGGGGGGCATCGCGCCAATAGGCGTTACGCTGAGCGTTATGGCCTCGGGTTCGTCCTGTTGCGCCGTGCCCGTCCGCCTGGGCTGGGCCCGCAAGGCAGGCGAGGATGATTGCTGCACTGCCGAAACGCAGATGCACATCGTCCGTGCGCGCGCGGCCTTGATCATGGGAGCCTCCCTTCCCTGTATCTGTCGTGTTGCGCATAGTGTAGGCTTTTGGGATGGGGTGAACAAGAAAGGGCGCTGCCAAAGGGCCCGAGACAACCGGGGAGGAGAGGAGCGCATGGCGGATCAGGGCGTGGGTGACGGAGTGCACGGCAAGGCACCGGTCTCCAAACCGACCAAGATTCTTTACGGCATCGGCTCGGTCGCCTACGGCGTGAAGGACAATGGTTTTGGCTATTTTCTGCTCCTGTTCTACAGCCAGATCCTGGGGTTGCCGGCTTCCCTCGCCGGTCTCGCCCTCGCCGTGGCCCTGGTCATCGACGGGTTTTCCGATCCCCTGATCGGTCACATGTCGGACAATTGGCGCTCGCGCATGGGACGGCGCCATCCTTTCATGTATGTGGCTATCATTCCGGTCGTGCTGTCCTATTATCTGCTCTGGGTCCCGCTCGTGGATCCGCAGACGGTGTCGAATGAAGTGTTGTTTCTGTATATGCTGGTTCTGTCCGTTCTGGTGCGGACGTTCATCACGGTTTATGAGGTGCCGAACACCGCCCTGGTGGCCGAATTCACCGACGATTACGACCAGCGGACATCGATCCTCAGCTATCGGTATTTTTTCGGCTGGTGGGGCGGCCTATCAATCGCGTTCCTGGCCTATTCCGTCTTTCTGGTGCCCACCGAGGCCAATCCCAGCGGCTTGAGTGTGCAGGCTTTTGAAAGCTATGGGCTGTTCGCCTGTGGTCTGATGCTGGTCACCATGCTGATGTCTTCCATCGGGACCCACCACCACATCCCCAATCTGATCAAGCCGCCCGAGGCCGAGGCCTACAACACCCTGAAAATTTTCGGCGCGTTCTGGAAGACCATCGCGGACCGGTCCTTTCTGGCCCTGTTCCTGTCGGCGATCTTTTTCTACACGGCTGCCGGTTTTTCCGCGGCCGCCTATAACTACACGCAGTTTTTCTTCTGGGAGCTGACGGGGTCGGAAATCCGCTACATGACCCTGTCCCATTTCCTGTCGGCGGCGGTGGCCCTGATGCTGGTCTCGCGCATTGCACGGGGCCGGGAGAAAAAGCATGTGGCCATCGCGCTCAGCCTGATCGCGGTCCTGAACTATCCGCTCCCCATCGTGCTGCGGCTCATAGGGTTCTTTCCGGGCAATGACAGTGACTGGCTGTTGCCGATCCTCGTGGTACACAGCTTCCTGGAGGTGACCGTGCTCGTCATGATGGGCACCATGCTGTCCTCCATGATCGCCGATCTGGTGGAGGAAAGTCAGAAAAAGACCAAGCGGCGCTCCGAAGGGCTGTTCTTCGCCACACGGACCTTCGCCCGCAAGGTCACCTCGGGTCTCGGCGTGTTCCTGTTGGGTATTGTGCTCGATCTCATTCAGTTCCCGACTCAGGCCCGGCCCGGAACGATCTCCGATGACGTCCTGTTCGATTACGGCATCGCCTTTCCCATGGTTTATGTCGTCTTCGGCGTGGCATCCGCCCTCGTGCTGCTCCTCTACCGGATCAGCCGGCAGAGCCATGCGGAGAATGTCCGGATCGTGACCGCTCAGGACGATGTGGTGCCCGGCGCGTGAGCGTCGCCATGGAAAACCGCCAGACACCAAAAGGCCAGACACGAAAAGGCCAGACACCAAAAGGCCAGACACCAAAAGGAATGCCGATGAGTTTCGATACGCCGCTCGTCCTGTCCGGACCCCTGCGCCATCCCCGCCAAATGCTGGCGGACCAGGAATATGGCGGGCACGCCTCGCTCCATGACGACTCTATGGCGGAAAGCCTCGGATTCAGGGCCGGACCCATCGAGGGACCGACCCATTTCAGTCAGTTCACGCCGCTTCTTGCGCGTATCTGGGGCACGGCCTGGTTCGAGCAAGGCTGTTTTTCCGCCCACTACCAGACCATGGTGGTCGAGGGGGAGGCGGTGCGTGCTTTTGTAGAGGTGCCGGGCGAGGGGCAGACCCGCGTGCGGGCCTGGGCGCAGAAGGAGGACGGCACGCCGGTCCTGGAGGCGAGTGCGAGCCTGGGGCCCGACCATGGGCCGACCCTGCTCGAGGGGCGCATGGCCAAGCTGCGCCCGCCCGAGCAACTCGTCATACTGGCAGACCTGCATGTTGGGCAGGCGGGGGCCGAAGAGGAGCGGGTCCGGATGACTCCGGATCAGCATATGGGCAATCTCTATCCCTTCTCGCTCAATGACAAGCTGCGCCACATCACCGAACCCTCGCCCCTCTACGCCGATGCCGCCGCCTCACCCTGGGGCCGGCCGATCATTCCCCTGGAGATGGTCAGTGTCTTGGCGGAATATTCCAGCGCCAAGGCCCGCTTTCCGGTGAAGGGTCCCGCCGTCGGTCTGTTCGCGGATCAGGAAATCCGTATGCTTAAGGGCCCGCTATTCGTCGGCGAGGACTATGTCCTGCGCCGGGAGATTGCCGCCCTGTCGGAGAGCCGGCGCACGGAATCCTACTGGGTCCGAACGCGGATTTTCGATGCGAGCGGCACCGACCAGGTGGCCGAGATGCTCCTCAACCACGCCACGTTGAAGCACTCCTACGAGGCCTATGAGGACGAACGCCGCGCTGCGTCGGGAGCGTGATCGCTTGACGGCCTCGCATGCGCCGTGACGTGACCCGGTCGGCCGGATCTTGATCCGCCCGAGCCTGTGCCCAGCCGCGCTTCAGCCCTTTCCCTTGCCCCATTGCTCGGACGCGGCGGCGCGCAATTCGCGTTTGTAGATCTTGCCGGATGCCGTGCGGGGCAGGGGCTCTTCGAAGAAAATGTAGTAGCGCGGAATTTCGAAAGCGGCGAGGCGCTCCTTCAGGAAGGCGCGCAGTTCGTCTTCGTCGATCGGGCCGGTGATGTAAAGCGTGGCGCCGACCTCTTCGCCCAGGCGATCGTCCGGAACGCCGTAAACGCAGGCCTCCAAAATGCTTGGATGTTCCAGCAGGGCCGCTTCGACGGAGCCGCAGCCAATGTTTTCCCCGCCTCGGATCACCAGATCCTTGATCCGGTCCACGATGAACAGGAAGCCCTCTTCATCGAGATAGGCCACGTCGCCCGTGCGCATCCATCCGTCCTGGAACGTTGTGCGGTTCGCGTCCGGACGATGCCAGTAACCCCGGATGACCGATGTGCCGCGAACGAGCAGCTCGCCCCGCTGGCGGGGCGCAAGCGTGTTGCCGGCCTCGTCCACGATCTTGATGTCGAGCACGGCGGAGACGCGGCCCGAGCTTTCCGGGCGCTGCAGATAGTCCGCTCCCGCAATGCCGGTGCCGATGGCGTTCGTTTCCGTCATGCCCCAGCCGGTATTGGGCAGGGCATTGGCGAAATTCTTGTCGATATTGCGCACCTGCTCCGGCGCCCGGGGCGCACCGCCGCCGCCCACCAGGGCAAGGGAACTGAGATCCCGGTTTAGGGTCGGTGCCGCCGCCACCAGATCGCCCGTGATGGCGGGCGTGGCCACGAACATGGACACGCGCTCGCGCTCGATCAGTTCGGCGCCCCGGTCCACATCCCATTTATACATGCACACGAGCCGGCGCTGGGACCGGTAGGACGCCAGATAGACCGCATGGGATCCGGCCACATGGAACAGGGGCACGCCCAGCAGGGCCGCCGTCTGGGGCGCATCCGGGTCCGGCGGGCCCACAAGGCCGCTCACCGACGAGGCCTGATAATCGAGTTCCCAGGACAGCAGGGCACTGATGATATTGCGATGGCAGGACACCGCCCCCTTGGGATAGCCCGTCGAGCCCGACGTGTAGAGGATCGTTGCGTCGTCATTCGGGTCCAGGTCGACCTCGGGCATGGCAACCGAGCCGATGCCGGACAGGGCCTCGTGCCATTCCGTCATGCCCGGCGGCAGAGGTTTGGCGGGACGCACCGCCATCACGGCGAGGCCCCGGGGCAGCCTTTGGCACTGGACCAGGCGATCGATGCGCTCCTGATCGAGGATCGCGACCCGGGGCTGGCTGTCATTGAGGGCATAGTCCATTTCGCCCGGCTGCCACAGGGCGTTCATGGCCACCACGATGCCGCCGATGGAGGTGACGGCCATGAAGCTGATGATCCATTCCGGATAGTTCCGCATGGAAATAGCCACCCGGTCCCCGTGGCGCAGGCCCAGATCATGGTAAAGGTGATGGGCGAGGCGGGCTGCCTGGGCCCAGGTGCCCTCGAAGGTCAGCCGCTCATCTTCGAAGACGATGAAGTCGAGATCGCTTCGGGTGCTCTCGAACAGATCCCGCAGAGTCGGCGGCGCGTTGCGGAAGGCCCGGCAGGGGTGCCCGTACAGGTCCACCTCCATGAGCTCATAAGGCTCGCCGGGGGCCGTCAGCAGTTTGAGCGCTTCGATGCGGGTCATCGTCATGGTTCAATCCTCACGGGGCGTGTCCTGATGGGTCGGAACCGTCCGACCGTTTGGGCGCCGTTCTTCCGGCGGGCCTTGTCTCGCTTTATGTGTGCAGTGCAGCAAGGCGAGACCATCCGAAGCCTGCGCGTTGTCGGGTATTCTTTTGCCTTTGAGCCTACCGAATTTGGTCGGCGCGTCAAAAAATGGGACACTGAGGCTACGGCCTCAGGAAGGCTGACCGAGCATGGGGGACGACAGCCATGAGCCATTTCAGAACGCGCATCGCGCCCGCATCGGAGACGTTCAAGAAAAACCGGGCTGACATGCTGGGGCTGGTCGAGAAGCTCCGGGCGCTGAATGCCCGGGCGCCGGCCCTGTCGGAGCGGCGCAAGGCCCGTTTCGAGGCCCGGGGTCAACTCACGCCCCGGGCCCGGCTCGCCCGGCTCCTCGACCCCGGCATGCCCTGGCTTCAGATCGGCAATCTCGCCGGCTATCTGCTTGACACGGACGATGAGGCAACGTCCATCGCCGGCTCGACCATCTTCGCCGGGATCGGCTTCATCGAAGGCGTGCGCTGCGTGGTCGTCGTGGACGACAGCGGCATTCAGGCCGGTGCCATGACCACTGCGGGCACCTATCGCCTGCGCCGGGCCCAGACGATCGCCGAAGACCAGGCCATGCCCTTCGTGCATCTGGTGGAAAGCGCCGGCGGTGATCTCCTGAATTACACCGTGGAAGGCTTTACCGAAGGCGGGCGCCTGTTCGCCAATCTGGCCCGCCTGTCCGCCAAGGGCTGCCCGGTGATTTCCGTGCTGCACGGGTCCTCCACGGCCGGCGGCGCCTATATGCCGGGGCTGTCGGACTATGTCATCGCCGTGAAGGGACGGGGCAAGGCGTTCCTCGCCGGCCCGCCGCTCCTCAAGGCCGCCACGGGGGAGATCGCCACCGACGAGGAGCTGGGCGGCGCGGAAATGCATGCGAGCGTGTCCGGCCTTGCCGAATATCTGGCCGAGGATGATGACGAGGCCTGCCGCATGGCCCGGCGGGTGATGGCGCGTCTGGGCTGGAACCGGCACTGCCCCCCCTTGCCTTCCAGGGCCGTCCGGGAGCCCTTGCTCGACCCGGACGAGATCGCCGGCATTGTGCCGGTGGACTACCGTATCCCCTATGATGTGCGGGAAGTCGTGGTCCGGGTGGTCGACGCTTCCGCGTTCGAGGATTTCAAGCCCCGCTACGGCGTTTCCACGGTTTGTCTGCAGGCGGAGATCTTCGGTCATGCCGTTGGGATCGTGGGCAATAACGGCCCCATCGACCCGGACGGGGCGACCAAGGCGGCGCAGTTCCTCCAACTCATGGACCAGGCGGGTACGCCGGTCGTCTTCCTGCAGAACACCACGGGGTTCCTGGTCGGTCGGCAATACGAGCAAGCCGGCATGATCAAGCACGGCGCCAAGATGATCCAGGCCGTGACCAATATCAGTGTGCCCCGGATCACGTTCATGATCGGCGCGAGCTATGGTGCCGGCAATTACGGCATGTGTGGCCGGGGGTATGACCCGGACTTTCTGTACACCTGGCCCAATGCCTCCACGGGCGTGATGGGCGGCGAACAGGCCGCCACGGTCATGTCCATCGTGGCTGAGGACCGGGCCAAGGCTCAAGGCGCCGCGCTCGACCGGGAGGCCCTGGCCGCCCAGGAGGCCCATCTGATCGGTCATTTCAACGGCCAGGCGGGCGCTTTCTACACCTCCGGCCATTGCCAGGATGACGGCATGATCGACCCGCGGCAAACCCGCCAGACCCTGGGCTTTCTGCTCGACACCGTATGGGAGGCCCAAAACCGGACCCTCCGGCCCAACAGCTTCGGCATCGCCCGAATGTGAGATCGGTTTCGACCCTGACCGTCCGTGTAGGGCGGGTCTGGACCCGCCGACGGAGCCAAAACCGAGCACGGGGTCCGAGGGTGTGAATGGCGGGTTTAAACCCGCCCTACGGTTGGCACGGGGGTGGAGGGTGTGTTCGACTGCGCGGCCGGTGTGTAGGGCGGGTCTGGACCGGCCGGCGGAGCCAATCCGGAGGACGGGGTTCGTGGCTCTGTCCGGCGGCGCGGCGGGCGTGTAGGGCGGGTCTGGACGCGCCGAGGGAGTCGAAACCGAGCACGGGGTTTGAGGGTGTGTTCGGCTGCGCGGCCGGCTTGTAGGGCGGGTCTGGACCCGCCGAGGGAGTCGAAACCGAGCACGGGGTTTGAGGGGGGGGCCGGCTGCGCGGCCGGTTTGTAGGGCGGGTCTGGACCCGCCGACGGAGCCAAAACCGGGGTCCGAGGGTGTGAATGGCGGGTTTAAACCCGCCCTACGGCTGGCACGAGGTCCCAGGGTGTGCCCGGCGGGTCTGGACCCGCCGACGGAGTCAAAACCGGGGTCCGAGGGTGTGAAGGGCGGGTTTAAACCCGCCCTACGGCTCGGGGTCGATGGTCCGGTTACGGAGCGCGTCGCCTCACCGGCCGTAATCGCGGCGCTGGTGGAGGCCGGCGAGGTCGCCGGCCTGGCGCCAGGCCTCCAGGATGGCGAAATATTCGATGGAGCCGCCGCCGTAAAAGCTGTCCTGGCCGCTGCGTTCGCTGGGCTTGCCCTCATTGTTGTAATAGCCCGGCGTGCATTCCTCGAAAAACTGGGTTCGGAGGATCGCCTTGTCGATGATCTTCTGCACCCAGTCTTCTTCCGCCTCCGGAGTGACCTCAAGGGCCCGCAACTGCCGGGCCCCGGCCTGCTCCATGATATAGGCGATATGGGTGCTCTGCTCGTCGAGCAGGTGGGGATAATTCGCCGTGAAGCCGCCCTGGGCGCCGCCCATGATGAACAGGTTCGGGAAACCGTGCACCAGCATGCCGTGGAGGCTGCGCACGCCTTCGGCCCAGGTTTCGGTCAAAGAATGACCGCCCCGGCCATACACTTCGTAGCCGGAGCGCCGTGTGTAGCTCGTCCCCACTTCGAAACCCGTGGCATAGATCAGGCAATCAATTTCATAGGTCTGGCCATTGGCCACGACGGCGTTTTCCGTGATCCGCTCCACACCCTGTCCGTTCGTGTCCACCAGGGTGACATTGGGCCGGTTGAAGGCCTGGAGATAGTCATCATGGAAACAGGGGCGTTTGCAGAATTGCCGGTACCAGGGCTTCAGGGCCTGGGCCGCCGCCGGATCCGCGACGATCTCGTCCACCCGGGCGCGGATCTGTTCCATTTTCTTGAAATCGGCGAGTTCGGCGATCTCGGCCAGTTTTTCCGGAGTCAGATTGCCTCCGGTCTCCTGATTGGCGAGGAAAAGCAGATTGCGGATGATATCGGTCCAGCCGTCGCTGACCAGATCCTCCGCCTGGAACCCGCCGGAGACCAGAATGTTGAAATTATCCATCCGGTGTTTCTGCCAGCCGGGCTCCAGCGACTGGGCCCATTTCCAGTCCGTGGGCCGGTTGTCGCGCACATCGATGGACGAGGGGGTGCGCTGGAACACGAAGAGTTGGCGGGCCGCCTGGGCCAGATGGGGTACGCATTGGACGGCCGTGGCGCCCGTGCCAATGATGCCGATGCGCTTGTCAGCCAGCTTGGTCAGTCCGCCTTCCGGCCCGCCGCCTGTGTAGTCGTAGTCCCAGCGACTGGTATGGAAGCTGTGCCCCTTGAAGCTCTCGATCCCCGAAATGCCCGGCAGTTTGGGCCGGTGCAGGGGCCCGTTCGACATCACCAGGAACCGCGCGCGCATGGCATCGCCGCGATTGGTGCGGACGATCCAGCGGGAGGCCTCCTCGTCCCAATGCACGGATGTCACTTCAGTCTGCAGGCAGGCATTGTCATAAAGATTAAAGTGTTTCGCGATACGCCGGCTGTGCTCGAGGATCTCCCGGGCCCGCGCGTATTTCTCGACGGGCAGATAGCCGGTTTCCTCCAGCAGCGGCAGGTAAATGTAGGATTCGATATCGCAGGCGGCGCCCGGATAGCGGTTCCAGTACCAGGTGCCGCCAAAATCGGCGCCCTTTTCGATCAGGCGGACATCCGTCACGCCCGCCTGGCACAGCCGTGCCCCGGCCAGAAGCCCGCCGAAGCCGCCACCGACCACCACCGCCGTCACGTCATCCGTCAGCGGCGCGCGCTCCAGGGGGCGGTCCACATAAGGGTCTTCCAGATAGTGGCGGTACTGGTCCTTGATCTCGACATACTGCTCGTTGGCGTCGTCACGCAGGCGCTTGTCCCGTTCACGGCGGTATCTTTCCCGCAAGGCATCGGGGTCGAAGTCGAGTGCGGCGGCGCTCTGGTCACCGGTCTGCGTCATCGCGGGTCCTCCCCATGGGCTGCGGGCCTTGGGCCCGGCGGTTTTCATCCTTCTCTTTCAGGCTAGGCCAATCTGCACGCGAGGCCAAATACCCGATGTCGTGCTGGGGCGGGACGGGGGCCGCCAAAAGGAAAGGCCGACCCAGGGGGCCGGCCTTTCCCGCGAGATGACGATCCGTATGGATCAGAACTTTTGAATGATGCCCACCTTCACGATTCGGCCAAAGGGCGAATGGGTGAAGCCGTCATAGGTCAGATCGTTCGAGACCTGGGGCGGCTCCTCGTCGGTCAGGTTGAACACGGACAGCGACAACACGGTGCGTCCCTCGAACAGATTGAGGGTGTAGTAGATGTCCTGGGTCACGAAGCTGTCGATGGTCGAGAATTCCGGCCGCGCGGAAATAGGGTCTTCGTAACTGGAGGTGTACCGCACCACATAGCTGAGGAAATGGTTCCGCCAGTTGAACTTCGTGAAGATATTGCCCTGCAGACCCACAATGGTCTGGAAGGGTGTGGCTTCGTTCAGGAAGCCGACAAAGTCGCCGCCGGGCGCCACGACCAGGCCCTCTTCCAGCGTGAAGTCGTCGGATTCAAATTCCAGGGTGTACGTGCCCTGGATCCCGGCCGTGACTTCCACGGCGCCGATGGCGAAGTCGGCCTGACCGAAAAAGTCGAGACCGGACGTCACGATGTCGGCCCCGTTGGTCAAGGTCCGGTCGATCCGTTCAAGGAGGGCCGCATTAACGCCGACCGGGAAGATCCGGGTGCGCAGGATATCGCATGTCTCCGAGCCGACACCCGCCTGGCCGTCGGCACATTGATTGGCGATATAGGCGTTGGCGATCTGGGTGCCGCTTTCAAGCTGGAACGGATCGGAAAAGTCAAACCGCCAGTAGTCCAGGGTGGCCCGCAGGCTGACGGGACCGGCCTGCTTCTCAAACAGGGCGCCGACATTGAGGGCCACGGCTGTTTCCGGCTGCAGGTCCGGATTGCCAACCGTATCCACCGCTTTGAAAGCGAGCGTCGGCGGGATGAAGGCAAGGCTCGTGCCCCGGCCGGTGAGCGAACTCTGGGCCGGGCCGCGGAAGGTCGTGGAGACCGAGCCGCGGAAGGCCAGCCAGTCCACGGCCTGCCACCGGACCGCCAGCTTGGGATCGAGGGTCGAGCCACCGCCGACACTGCCGTAATCCTCGTAGCGGGCGGCAAGCTGGATATTGATATCATCCGTCAACGGAATGGCGAGTTCGGCAAACAGGCCGTAGATATTCCGCTGGAGATTGTCCGGGAAGGTCCCCGCCAGGAAGGCGAACAGACCGGTCTCGGACCCGGTGCAGTCGAGCGTGTCCACGATGCCGAGGTCGACCGAGACGGGATTGTTGAACGGGCAGGGGTTCTGGTTCAGGTTGAAGTTGTCCGAGATATTCAGCTCGAAGAATTCCTTCCGGATCTGGCCCCCGAAGGCGAAGCCGATTGTGCCGCCGGGCACCGCGATCCCCGTGTCTCCGCTGAACACCGCATCGATGACCGCAAGGCGGTTTTTTTCAACACTCGTTCCCCGTCCCACGAGCCAATCCTGCAGCTCTTCTGAATTGGCGACCGCGGGATCGAATTGCGGATTGGTGACCCCATTCACAACGGATGTTTCAATGGCGTTGGAGAAGGGATTGAAGTACTCGCACGGCCCGACGCCCGGCGCGCCGGTGGCCGGATCGCAGTTCGGCCCGCCGAGACCGCGCAGACCCAGGGCAAAGCGCTCGACGAACATGTCGCCGAAGCTGCCGAGGGTCCGGATCCGCTCCGAATAGGCCGCGCCGATGTCATAGTTCAACCGTCCGTCGAACAGATTGCCCTTGAAGGTGATCGCACCGCGATACTGTTCCGTCAGGCGCTGGGATGTTTCCGGCTGCCCACCATTTACGCCCGCAACGCCGGTGTAGCGTCCCCAGAAGATGATCGGCTCATCTGGATTGAAATTGGCGGCAAAATCCGGGTTCTGCTCGAAGAAGCGCACGCGGCCCGGATGGTCGGGAAACACGAAATTGCTCGGTGCCAGGAGGGTCTGGGGCGGATAGGCCGGCGAGGTGTTCCACTCGGGAATGTCGACCCGCGCGAACAGGGCTTCGAACTCCATAGAGTGGTTTTCGTTGAAGTCGTAGGACCCGTGGGTGAAGACGCGGATGGTCTCGGTTTCTTCCACCAGATTGTCGAACTGGGTGAACTGGAACCGGCAGAAGCCGGCCGCGTTGGTCCCGCCCAAGCTATCACAGTTGGGATCGGGGAACAGGCCGCCGGCGAACCCGTTCAGCGGCAGGAACGTGCCCGGATTGCCGATGGAGGAATAGCCGCCTTCCGGATTTTCCGAGAACGGCCTGATGAAGCCTGCCTCCGGCAGGGTGACCTCGCTCCTCCGGGCATATTCCGCGGCCAACACCACGTTGAATGGATTGCCCCAAAGATCGCCGTTGAAGCCTGCGATGCCGCCGATATCCCATTCGCCGTCGGAGCCGTCGAACCACTGATAGTTGCCGCGCAGTTCAAAACCCTCAAAGTCGTTCCGGGTGATGAAGTTCACGACACCGGCAATGGCGTCCGACCCGTAAAGGGCCGCCGCGCCGTCCTTCAGGAGTTCCAGGCGCTCGACGGCAATGAGGGGGATCGCATTCACGTCGACGCCGATGGCTTCATCGCCCGCGTGGCGGCGCCCGTTGATGAGCACCAGGGTCCGGGCCGAGCCCAGGCCGCGCAGGTTGATGGTGGTGATCCCCTCATTGCCCTGGCCGCCGCGGGTGTCGAACTGGTTCGTCTCCCCGATCAGGCCCTGGGCGGCGCTGATGTTTCGGAGCAACTCGGCCAAGGTCGGGGCGCCGATTTCATCGAGTTCGCCGCGGCCGATGACATTGATCGGCAGGGCGGCATCTTCCGGACTGCCGGCGATGAACGAGCCGGTGACCGTCATGGTCTCCAAGTCGTCGTTCTTGTCATCCTGCGCAAGCGCCGGCGGGGCGCTCAGGGCACAAGTCAGGGCGGCGGCGCACACGCCACCGAAAAGATACTTCATGGAACCCTCCCAAGACCATGCCGGCGAGCGGTTCGGATGCCCTCTACCGGCTTTGTTGGCGGTTTTGTCGAACGGGGCCGCATCCCGCATCCATTGTCGGTCCGAACGATTTCGTCCGAAATCGACGGATTTCGACGGACCCGACGCTGTTGCAGCTTTGGTCATGGCGGTCCTCCCTCAGGACGCCTTTGTTGTTTTGTGTCGTTAAGCGTACGGCAAAAGATCGGGGAGTCCAACGATATTACATGCTTTAGCGTGTTTCGCTGCAGTGCAAAATACCTGGGGTTGATCGAGATAGGGAGGGGCTATCAAAGAAAGAGGGCCGGCTCCTTCCGGAACCGGCCCTCGTCGTCGTTTTCAACCGAAGTGTTCGGTGGAGGTCGTGGCCTCAGAACGTCTGGATCAGACCCACCTTGACCATCCGTCCGAAGGCGGAGTGGGTGAACGGATCGTAGTTGATGTCGAGCTGCGCCGCGGGCGGATCTTCGTCCGTCAGGTTGAAGACAGACACGTTGAACCGCGTGCGACCGTCAAACAGGTCAAGGGTGTAGTAGACGTCGAAGGTCGTGAAGGAGTCGATGTTCACAAGCTCCGGCTGGGTCGCGATCTGGTCCTCATAGCCGGACACATAACGGGCCACGAAGCTCAGGAAGTGGTTTTCGTAACGCGCCTTGATGAAGGTGTTGCCTTGCAATCCGACGATGGTCTGGAAGGGCGTTCCTTCGTTCAAGAAGCCGGCAAAGTCACCACCGGGAGCGAGAACCTGACCGTCCCGGTTGGTGAAGTCATCGGATTCGTAGCTGATCGTGTAGGTGCCCTGAACCCCGAAGGTGAAGTCGACGTCCTTCCAGGCAAAGTCAGCCTGGCCGAAGAAGTCGATCCCGTCGGTGGTGATGTTGGACCCGTTGACCCACTGACGTTCAATTCGCTCCAGGAAGGCCGCATTGACACCGGTCGGGAAGATCTGACCCCGGAGGGAGTCGCAGATCTCGGTTCCGACGCCGGCACCGCCGTCGGCGCAATCATTACTGACATAGGCTCCGACAATCTGGGCACCCTGTTCCAGCTGGAACGGATCTTCGAAGTCGAAACGCCAGTAGTCGAGGGTGGCACGCAGGCTGACACCGCCGACTTCCTGTTCGAACAGGGCGCCGACATTCAAGGTGACGGCCGTTTCCGGCTGGAGGTCCGGGTTGCCGATGGTGTCGAGGGCCCGGAAGGCCAAGGCCTGGGGAATGAACTCCAGGGCCGTTGCCCGGCCTTGCAGGAAGCTCTGGCCCGGTCCCCGGAATGTGGTGGAGACGGAACCGCGCAGGGCCAGCCAATCCAAAGCCTGGTACCGGATGGCCAGCTTCGGATCGAGGGTGGAACCGCCGCCGACGGCACCATAGTCCTCATAGCGGGCGGCAAGCTGGACATTGAGGTTATCCGTGATCGGCAGAGCCAATTCCGCGAACAGGGCATAGACATTCCGGTCTAGCGACTGGGGGAACTGGCCGGCCAGGAAGGCAAAGCCGCCGGTTGGGGATCCGCAGTCTAGGGTTTCGGTCAGGCCGATTTCAACCGCAAACGGATCGTTGAAGGGGCAGGGGTTAAGGTTGAGATTGAATGCGTCGTTGATCTCGACCTCGAAATACTCCTTCCGCATCTGACCGCCGAAGGCAAATCCGATGGTGCCGCCGGGCAGTTCGAAACCCGTATCGCCACTGAACACGGCGTCGATCACGGCGAGCCGGTTCGAGGTGGTCGTCTGGGACCGGGACGTCAGCCAGGTGAGCAACTCATCCGAATTCGCGACGGACGGATCGAATTGCGGATTGGTGACCCCATTGACGACCGAGGTCTCGATCGCATTGGAGAACGGGTTGAAGTACTGACACGGACCAACACCTGGCGTGCCCTCGGACGGCACACAGTCCGGACCGCCAAGGCCACGCAGTGCAAACGCGAAATTCTGCACCGACATGTCGTTGGTGTTGATCACACGGATCCGTTCGGAGTAGCTGCCGCCGATGTCATAGTTCAAGCGGCCGTCGAAGAGATTACCCGTGAACTTGACCGCGCCGCGATATTGCAGTGTCTTCCGCCGGCCTTCTTCAGGCTCGCCGAAAATCCCTGCCACACCGGTGTAACGGCCCCAGAAGAAGATCGGCTCATCCTCATCGAAATTGGCGCCGAAGCCTGGATTCTGCTCAAAGAACCGGATCCGTCCCGGGTGATCGGGCAGGACCTGCTGCTGCGGTGCAAGCAGCGTCTGCGGCGGATAGGATGGCGACGTGTTCCACTCAGGAATGTCCACCTTGTTGTAAAGAGCTTCAAAGCTCATCTGATGGTTGGCCGCCAGATCGACAGTACCGTGCGTAAACAGACGGATTGTTTCCGTTGTTTCGATCAGGTTGTCGAAGTCGGTGAACCGGAAACGGCAGAAGCCTCCGATATCCCGTCCGCCCAACTCGTCACAGTTCGGATCCGGGAACAGGCCGCCGGCGAAACCATTCGACGGAATGAACGTGCCCGGATTACCAATCGTGGAGAAACCGGCCTGGTTGTTCTCCTCGAAGGTGGGCAGTGCGAAATCCCGGTCCGTGATCGTCAGTTCACCCCGGCGGGCATATTCGGCAGCGACGACGATGTTGTAGTCGCGATTAAAGATCTGTCCGTTGTGGCCGAAGATGGCGCCGACATCCCAGTCGTTCCCGTCGGACCCTTCAATGAACTGATAGTTCCCACGGAACTCGACACCTTCGAAGTCATTCCGTGTAATGAAGTTCACCACACCGGCGATGGCGTCGGAACCATAAAGGGCGGCGGCACCGTCCTTGAGAAGTTCAAGCCGCTCGACCGCAATAAGCGGGATGGCGTTTACATCGACACCGATCGTGTCCGATCCCACATGACGCTGACCGTTGATCAGCACCAGGGTCCGGGCGGAGCCAAGACCACGCAGGTTGATGGTGGTGGAGCCTTCGTTGGCCTGACCGCCGCGGGTGTCGAACTGGTTCGTCTCCCCGATCAGGCCCTGGGCCGCGCCGATGTTCCGCAGCAATTCATTCAGTGTCGGCGCGCCGATTTCGTCGAGTTCGCCCCGGCCGATCACGTCCACCGGCAACGCCGCATCTTCCGGTGTGCCTGCGATGAACGAGCCCGTCACCGTCATCGTTTCGACGTCGTCGTTCTTATCATCCTGGGCGAGGACGGGAACCGAACCCATGGCCAACGTCAAAGAGGCGGCGCACACGCCACCAAGCAGATGTTTCATGCAACCCTCCCATGACCCTTTTGGCCGCCCACAACGGTCCAATGGTCAAATTTTCCGTAAGGTCAAAGTAACCCCGGGACTTTCCGGTCGTCACGTGATTTTTTTTGAAATTGCCTTGCGGTTCCAAGACCTTTTGTCCATCGCCGCATAATGCAGTGCAGCAAAAAAAGCCAGCGTGCATACACACGGAAAGGACATGGACGGGGCAAGGTTAGGATTTACAGCGCGCAACCGACGCCCCGCGCGTTGTGCACTGCATGATCACGCTTTCCGTCTGATCAAAGAGCCGACCTATATTTGTCGATCACGATTTTCGCCGGGTGGAGGAGGGGGGAGCCGGCCCATCCGGTCCGGTGCACAGCGGCGCGTGTTTTATGCCTTGGTGACACAGCCGGAGGGGGCCTCGGGCTGGCCATGAGGAGCGTGCGCCCGGTACCAACCAAAACGGGCAGGGCCGATAACCCTTTCTCTACGGAGTATCGCCGTGCTGCTTCAGGATGTGGCGACCGGTGCCTGTGCTGACGCGGTGGTCTCGGTTGGCGCCTGCGCCTTTTCCGCATCCAGGCGCTCCTTCAGGCGCTGGACGATGCCCATGTCGAGATAATTGTCCATGTCCGCCGGCGCCTTGGGCCAGTGGTCCATGCGGGCGGGCGGATTTTCCGGATCCTGATCGTGCAGCCTGTTGAATTGGCGGATCTTGTCCGCCGTGGGCGGCGGCGTGCGCCCCTCGGCCAGGTCCTTGGCCAGACCTACATGGAAGGGCAGCGTGATGTCGAGGGCGTAGCGCTGGATGATCGTGCTGCGGGCGGCCCGGCGAAGCTCCATCATCTTGTCCGGCGCTTCCAACACCTGGACAATCTTGGCCACCACATCCTCGGGCGAGAAGAAATCGCAGGTGAGACCATTGTAACCGTCCTCGATCACTTCAAGGACGGGCGGCGTGTTGGAGGCGACCACGACACAGCCCGTGGCCATGGCCTCCAGCATGGACCAGGACAACACAAAGGGCACGGTCAGATAGATATGCGCCCGGGACAGCTGCATCACACGGATCATTTCATTGTGGGGCAGATAACCCATCCAATGGGTGCGCTCCGGATCGAGCGACACCTCTTCCTCCATGATCTGCCGGTAGGTCATGCCGTCCGGTGTCCGGCGGCTGTAGCTGACCCCTTCCTGGCCAACGAAAATGATATGGGCTTTGGGGCGTTCTTTCTGCAGCTTCGCCGCTGCGCGCATGAAGGTGGGAAAGCCCCGATAGGGCTCGAAATTCCGTGAAATGAAGGTCACCACCTCGTCGTCCGGCGTCAGGGTGGGGCCGTCCTTGGTGAGGGTCAGGGGCCGTTCGGGGCCCGGCCGGGCCGCGTCCACATCCACTCCGTCATGGAGCAGGGACATTTTGGGCCAGAATTCGCGCGGGTGCTGACGGAATTGGAAAATCGTCGGTGCCGTGCCCCAATCGGCGTCCCGCATGCTCATGAGCAGGGAGGCATTGCGGCTGCGCAGCTTGGCCGCGCCGCCCACGTCCAACTCCTCGCCCGGCAGGAAGCCCGCCGAACCGCCATCGGGATTGTAATAATATTCGAAAAAGCTCAGGACCCGGGTGTCGGGATAGACGTCCTTGACGTACAGCCCCTGGCCCCAGCCCAAATGCCCGATCACCACATCGGGCACGAAGCCGTCTTTCTTTTTCAGATCCAGGAGGGTTCGCGCGACAACCTGGGACGTGGCCACGGCCGTGTTGAAGACGTCGGCATAAAGATGGGGTTTGCCCGTGTCCTTTGGCAGCGCGTAGGTGATCTTGCGGACCTTGTCCACGCTGCGCTTCACCGTGTTTTCGGTAACGAACACGACTTCGTTTTTCGGATCGGCCGCCAGCGCCGGTGCGAGATGCTTGTACTGTCCGGGCAGGTTCGGATGGAGAAACAGATACCGCGCCATGGATCGCTCCCAAAGGGTAACCGGGCCTTTGGCTCGCTCAGGCGCATCGAAATGTCAATGGGGCGGGGCTGGCGGGGCGTCCGATCTGGCCGGGCTCCCCGCACCGCGGTCGGGCCGGCCCGATGGGCCGACCCGGGAAGCCATGGCCGGTCAGGGTGTCTCGCCCGCGCCTCTGGTCATGCAACCCCTTTGTCGTAGTCGTCCCAGAAGGGCTTGCGCAGGTCCCGCTTCAGGGTTTTACCGGAGCCGGTGCGCGGGATCTCGTCGATATAGGAGATGGAGCGAGGCACTTTGTAACCGGCCAGGTGCTCCCGGGCGAAGGCCTGGATGGCCTCGGGCGCAAGGTCCGCCCCCTCCCGGATGACCACGACCGCATGGATCGCTTCGCCCCATTCCTCGTCCGGAATGCCGAACACGGCGACATCCATGATGTCGGGATGGTGCTCCAGGGCATCCTCGATCTCGGCGGGATAGATGTTCACGCCGCCGGAGATGATCATGTCCTTCTTCCGGTCACAGATGAAGATGAAGCCTTCTTCATCGAAATAGGCGATGTCGCCGACGGTCTGATAATCGCCCCGGCGGTCCTCCTCGAACTTCTCCTGGGCCTTGTAATAGGTCGTGAACGTGTTGGCGCTGCGCACGTAAAGCTCGCCCTGGACGTGGGGTTCGGTAATCTTGTTGCCGTCCTCATCGAACAGGACGATCTCGACCCCCGGCGCCGGCCGCCCGCACGAGCCGGGCTTCGCAAGCTGGTATTCGGGGCGCAGGACCGTATTGATCCCCAGTTCCGTCGAGCCGTAGATCTCGAACAGGGAATGGGCCGGGAACCGTTCCAGATAAAGCTTCTTCAGGGCGAAGGACCAGGGCGCCGCATTGGCGATCATGATCCGCATGCTGCTCACATCGTATTTGCGGGCCACGTCCTCCGGCAATTGGCAGATCCGGCGGATGGGTGTCGGGGCCGAAAAGGTCGACGTCACCCGGTATTTGTCGACGAGGCGCAACCAGTCCTCGGCGTCGAATTTGCGCTGCAGCACGACCGTGTTCGACAGCATCTGGGCGATCGCCATGATCCCGCTCGGGCCCGAATGGTAGAGCGGCCCAGTGGTGAGATAGATGTCGTCGTTCGTGTAGCCGAGTTCGCCGACCAGCTGGGCGATCAGGTTCGGATCGCCCACGCGGTTGCGCACGGCGCCCTTGGGTTTGCCCGTGGTGCCGGAGGTGTAAATCATCGTGGATCCGCCGTCTGTCGGCGCGGGCCCGGGAGGCGTCGCGGGGGCGGCATCGAGGGCCTCGGCGGCGCGGATCATGTCCGGGCCCGGCTCGCCGTCATACATCAGGATGGCGCGCAATTTGGGTGCGTCCGGGCGCAGCTTGTGAAACAGATCCGCGAATTCCGCGTCCACCAGGGCCACTTCGCAGTCGGAATTGTCGACCACATAGGCCGCCTCTTCCGGCGTGAGGCGGTAGTTGAGCGGCACCGAAACGGCGCCGATCTTGCGGCAGGCATGGCCGAAGGCGACCACCCAGCAGGAATTCTGACCGCAGACCATCACCTTGGTGCCCTTGCCGGCGCCGTGGCTCTGCAGCACATGGGCCAGACGATTGGCGTTTGCCTCAAGGTCCGCAAAGGTCCACTGGATCACAGTGCCGTCGGGCCGGTCGTCGATCACGGCCAGCTTCGGCCCCATGGCCTCGGCCAGCAGGGTCAGGCCGTCGGGGGCCGGGGCCTCGGGGGTCGGTGTATCGGACATGGATCTCCTCCTGGGCTTCCTGCGGTATGAATCAGGCGATGGCGCTCGGCATGTTTTTTTATTCCCGATTGTGAAGGCGTTCTGCGGCCCGTCAAGGCACGGGTCCTTTATAAACCGTCGAGCCAGGACAGCAGGAGGCGGGTGACCTCTTCGGGCCGCTCCTGCTGGGTCCAGTGCCCACAGCCTTCAAGAAGAGTGGCGCCGCGCAGGTCGCTCAAATGGGGTGCCATAGCCGCTACCATGTCCGATCCGGGGATCATTTTCAGCACCAGATCCTTTGTGCCGCCGATGAACAGGGAGGGCTGATCGATGGTCCGCTCCCGGAAGGACTGCAACCACGCGAAGTCCCGCTCGTGGTTGCGGTAGCGGTTGAGCGGCCCCCGGAAACCCGACCGGCGGAATTCGCCCGTGTAATAGGCGAGGTCTTCGGCCGTCAGCCAGGCAGGGAAGGGGTCGGGATCGGGCAGCCGGTCGAGCAGGCCCGCGCCATGGGGCTTGTCCGCAGGCCATGCCCCCTCCGGCGCATCGCCGCTGATCGCGTAATAGAATTTGCGCAAAGAGGCTTCCACATCGGTCTCCAGTTCGGCTTCCGCCAAGCCCTCGTCCTGGAAATAGACCTGGTAGAAAAACCGCCCGTTCTTGGTGAAGATCTCCCGCACCACATCGATAAAAGGGGCAGACGGAACGCCGGTATAGGGCACGGACAGTCCGGCCACGGCGCGGATCCGGTCGTCATGGACGAGGGCCGTATTCCACACGATCGGCGCGCCCCAGTCATGGCCCACCAGGATGGCCGGTCCCCGGCCCAGGGCATCCACAAGACCCGCCACGTCCCCGGTCAGGCTTTCCATGTCGTAGTCTTCGACAGCGAAGGGTTTGGCGCTGTCCCCGTAGCCGCGCACATCAATGGCCACGGCCGTGAAGCCAGCCTGTGCGACGGGCCCGATCTGGTGGCGCCAGGAATACCAGGACTCCGGAAAGCCGTGGACGAAAATCACCGGAGGTCCGTCCCCGGCGATCCTTGCCCGGAGCATGACGCCATTGGGCTCGAAATAGACGAAACGGCCGGGAAGGGGGTGGGTGATCATGCCCTCAGTCCTTTTTTATCTGTAAAAAGATTATTTATCTCGCGGGTCTCGACCCATCACTTGCTTCCCACCCAACAATTGGCCTCCTGACGGACCAAGAGCCATCCCGTGCGGATCAAAACACCCTCACCACGTATCCACCAGCGGACGCTTCTTGCCGGTGCGCGGTGGCGGGGCGGGCAGGGCACGGCGGGCTTCCGTGATCCAGCGGCGGCTTTCGACCGGATCGATCACGGCATCGATCTCCAATACGCTCGCCATGTTCACGGCTTTTCCGTGGGCGTAGTACCGAGCGATGAGCTTGTCATAGAGCGCCTTCTGGGCCTCAGGATCCGTCTCGGCCTCCAGTTCGCGGCGGTAACCGAGCCGCACCGCGCCCTCAAGGCCCATGCCGCCGAACTCGCCGCTGGGCCAGGACGCGAGGAAGGTGGGCGCATGGAAACTGCCCCCCGTCATGGTCTGGGCGCCGAGGCCATAGCCCTTGCGGGTCACGATGGCATAGAGCGGCACCGTGAGGCTGCCCGCGGTCACGAACAGCCGGGAGGCGTGGCGCACCAGGGCTGTTTTCTCCGCATCGGGACCGACCATGATCCCCGGCGTGTCCACGAGAGAGATCACGCCCAGATCAAAGGCATCGCAAAGCTGCAGAAAGCGGGCGGCCTTGTCGGCCCCGTCGCTGTCGATGGCGCCGGACAGGTGTTGGGGATTGTTCGCGATCAGACCGTAAGGGTGACCCTCGATGCGCACCAGAGCCGTTATCATGCCCGGGCCGAACAGGGGGCGCAGTTCTAGAACCGAGCCTTCGTCACACAGGGTCTCGATCACGGTGCGGATGTCATAGACGCGCAGGCGGTTCTCCGGCACCAGATGGCGCAGCCGCCGTTGATCCGTACAGGTCCAATCGGCGACAGGACCCTGGAAATAGGACAGATACTGCCTGGCGACCGCCACGGCCTCGGCCTCGTCGGCCACCGCCACATCGACGACGCCATTGCGGGTCTGGACGTCGATGGGGCCGACCTCTTCAGGCTTGAACACGCCGAGGCCGCCGCCTTCGATCATGGCCGGCCCGCCCATGCCGATGGTTGAGTCGCGCGTCGCAATGGTCACGTCGCAGCAGCCGAACAGGGCCGCATTGCCGGCAAAGCAGCGCCCGTTGGCGATGCCGATCCGGGGCATGAGCCCGCTGAGGCGTCCGAAGGTGCGGAAGGTCGGGACGTCGAGGCCGGCCACGGCGGCCGTATCCGTGTCCCCGGGACGCCCGCCGCCGCCTTCCGCGAACAGGACGATGGGCATACGCCATTCTTCCGCCAGATGCAGCAGGCGGTCGGTCTTTTTGTGGTTCATGGCCCCTTGTGTGCCGGCGAGCACCATATAGTCGTAAGACATGACCATCGCGCGGGCCGCTTCGTCTGTAAACAGATGGCCGTTGATCCGGCCCGTACCGCCCACGAGACCGTCCGCAGGCGTATTGGCAATCAGGTCGTCCACACTGCGCCGGCGCCGCTGGGCGGCAATGGCGAGGGCGCCATATTCGAGGAAACTGCCGGGATCGCACAGGTCCTCGATGTTCTCGCGCGCCGTGCGGTGACCCCGGGCCCGGCGTTTCGCCACCGCGTCGGCCCGTCCGTCATCGAGACCCAGGGCGTGGCGGGCTTCGACCTCCGCCAGATCCGGCCGGATCCGGTCCAGATCCCCTTCCTGCGTACCGGCAACGGCCTCATCGGCACCGTCCACGGTTTCCAGGATCAAAAGGCCCTGGCCCTCGCGCACCGTATCGCCGGCAACAATAGTCACCTCCCGGACGATACCCGGATGGGGTGCGGACACCACATGCTCCATTTTCATGGACTCGAGGATCAACAGGTCCTGGCCGCGGGAGACTCGGGTCCCCGGTTCCACACTCACGGTCACGACGGTGCCTTGGAGCGGGGAGGGCAGGGCGCCGTCCGTCAGGGCCGCGCCTTGGGGGACGGCGTCGCCAAGCGGTTCGGGCAGACCGGAACCGGGCAGGGCGTTCGCGGCCTCGACCAGTGCTGCACTGTGATCATCGATAAACAGTGTCGTAAACCGGCCCGCTCGAATGTCCGGGTGGCCCGTCAGGGCCCGCAGGAAGGCAAGATTGGTGGCGATGCCCGCGACGCGGGCCTCCGACAGCGCGGCCTCGGCCCGGCGCAGGGCACCCGGGAGATCCGCATCGGGCCCATGGGTGATGATCTTGGCCAGGAGCGAATCGTATCGCGGCGAAGGCGACAGGCCGGCCGTGCCCGCACTGTCCACACGGATGCCGGGACCCGAGGGCATCTCGAACAGGCTCAAGGTGCCGCCGGTGGGCTTCACGCTGCCATCCGGCGCCATGGTTTCCATGTTGAGGCGGGCCTGGACAGCAATCCCCCGGGGCTCCGGCCGCCCGTCGCCGGCGAGGCCCAACGCCTCCAGAGTCCGCCCTGCGGCAATGGCCAGCTGTACGGCAACAAGATCCGTACCCGTCACGGCTTCGGTCACCGTATGTTCCACTTGCAAGCGTGGATTGGCCTCCATGAAGGCAAAGGCATCGGGCGCATCGGGCTTGCGCTCCAGGTCAACCAGAAACTCCATGGTGCCGATGCCCCGATAGGCCGCATGGGCAGCGAGGGAGAGGGCAGCCTCGTGGATACGCGTGCGCAGGTCCGGATCAAGGCCGACCGCGGGAGCGATTTCCAGGATCTTCTGGTGTCGGCGCTGGAGCGTGCAGTCCCGGTCCCACAAATGGGTCACGGCGCCGGTGCCGTCTCCGACGATCTGCACCTCCACATGCCGGGCCCGGGGCAGGAAGCGCTCCACATAAAGGGCGTCGTCCCCGAAGGCGGCCATGGCCTCGGACCGGCACCGCTCATAGGCGCCGGCCAGTTCGTCGGCGGACCGCACGGGCCGGATGCCCCGGCCGCCCCCGCCAGCCAGGGCCTTGAGCATGATGGCGCCGCCGGGCCCTTGGGCATCGAGAAAGGCTCGCGCGTCTTCGGGGGACGTGGCCTGATGGGTGCCTGCGAGCAGCGGCACGCCGCTGTCGAAGGCGAGGCCCCGTGCCCGCGCTTTGTCACCGAACAGGGCGAGGGTTTCCGGCGCGGGACCGACAAAGGTCAGTCCGGCTGCGGCGCAGGCCGCCGCGAAATCGGCACGCTCGCTTAAAAAGCCATAGCCGGGATGGACGGCGTCGCATCCGGCGCGCGTGGCCGCCGCGATGACCGAGCGGATATCCATGTAGGCCGCCGGTCCGGCGCCTTTCAGGGCCTCGCTCTGCTCGGCCCGCAGGGCATGCAGGGCCTGGGCGTCGTCCTCGGCGAAGACGGCCACGCTCTCAAGGCCCAGCGCCGCGCAGGTGCGCGCGATGCGAATGGCGATTTCGCCGCGATTGGCGATCAGCACACGGGTGATGGACACGGACGCTCCTCTCCTGGGCCAGTATTTTGCGTCCAGTGTGGCAAGGCCCGGGCGTGCTGTGAACGGGGAAAGCGCCGACCCGTCAGTCGGCCTCCCCCCGGGAGAGGGACCGGGCGGCACCGGACTGCCAGGAAACCAGGGCCGGCACGATGAGCATGAAGATCGGCGTGCCGAACAGGACCCCAAAGCCGATGCTGACCGCAAGCGGGATCAGGAACTGGGCCTGCACCCCCGGCTCGAAGATCAGCGGCCCCACACCGCAAAAGGTCGTGAGGGAGGTCAGCAGGATCGGCCGGAAGCGGGCCTTGCACCCGTCCAGAATTGCCTGGGCCTTGCCGGCGCCCTGTTCGCGGGCCTCGTTCATGAAATCGATGAGCACCAGGGCGCCGTTGATGATGACACCCGACAGTCCGACCACACCGAAAATGCTGATGATCGTCATGGTGATGCCGAGCACGAAATGGCCCAGAATGGCACCGGCCAGGCCGAAGGGAATGGCGCTCATGACAATGAAGGGCTGGACATAGGACCGGAAGGCGATGGCCAGCAGGGCGTAAATGCCGAACAGGGCCAGTAGGAAATTGCGCAGCAGCACCGAAAACACGTCGGACTGTTCCGCCTGCTCCCCGGCGAAGCGCCATGTGAAGCCCGGCACCCGGTTCATCAAATCGGGGAAGAAATTCTCGGCCAGATAACCGTTCACATCCGCCGCCGACGTCACCGTGATGTCGAGATCGGCGGACACCGTCACGATGCGCAGCCCGTCGCGGCGGTTGATGGCCGTCGGCCCGACCTCGAGGCGGATCTCGGCGACCTCGTCGAGGGGGACAAAGCCGCCCGATGGCGTGCGCACCCGGAAGGCCCGGATGTCGCCGATGGCGTTGCGTTCTTCCTCGGGCAGGCGGACATAGACTCGGATCTCTTCGCGATCTCTCTGTACGCGGAGCGCTTCGGCCCCGAAAAAGGCGCCCCGCACCTGCCGGGCGACGCTCTCGAGCGTCAGGCCGTAGGCCCGCGCAATGGGGCGCAGGGACAAGGTGGCCTGCTGACGGCCAAGCTGTTCATCGGTGGCCACATCGAACACGCCCGTCAGGCGGCGCAACTCCGCCTCTACCGCCGCCACGGCCTGGCTAAGCTGGGCCGTGTCACCGGATGACAACTCCACCTGAACCGGCTCGCCAACACTGACGAAGGACGAGGACAAGGTGACCTTCCGCACGCCAGGCAATTCTGGAATGTTCCGGCGCCAGCGCTGCTCGAACAGGGCTGTCGGGAAGGTCCGCTCCGGCGCGGCGGTGAGTTCGACCAGCACGGTCGCCTCATTGGCCTGGGGCAGGGACACCGCCCCGCCGCCGGGCCCGGCGCCGCCGATGCCGGTCCCTTCGCCCACGGACAAAAAGGTGGCCTTAAGCATGGCGTCCCGCTCAAAGCCTTGTTCCCGCTCGATCTCCACCAGTACATCAAGGCCGGCCTGGAGAATGGCTTGCGCCGTCGTCCGGGTGCGCTCGGCGGTGGTGCCTGGGGTCAACTCGACGCCCACCTGGACATAGCTCGCCTCGACCCGCGGCGCGAAGCCGAAGCGCACCAAACCCCCGGCAAGAAGGCCATAACAGGTGAGCGCGATCGCGATGCCGCCCGCGAGCGTCACGAAGGGATATCGGATCGCAAAGGCCACGGCCCGGCTTAAGGGGCCTTCGATGAAATCCGTCAGCCGGCGGTCGACGAACCGCCGCGGCCCGTCGAGAAACCCGAGCAGATTACGGCCGTGGCTGTCATGAACCTTGGACAAGTGGCGCGGCAGGACCAGCAGGGCCTCCACCAGGGATAGGGCGAGGACCATGATCACGACGGCCGGGATGTCACCCAGAAAGGCGCCGAGGGTCCCTGGCAGGAACAACAGGGGGAAAAAAGCGAGAACCGTCGTCAGCACCGCGAAAATCACCGGGCGGGCGATGCGCTGGGCCCCAAGGGTGGCCGCGTCCACGGGCCCACGGCCCTTTTGCTGCTCGGCGAAAATGTTCTCCCCCACCACGATAGCGTCGTCCACCACGATGCCGATGGCCAGGATGAAGCCGAACAGGGAAAGCTGATTGAGGGACACCTCCAACAGCGACATCACGAAGAATGCCCCGACAAAGGCCACGAAAATCCCCGCGGACACCCAGAAGGCCAATTGTGTGTTCAGGAAAAGCGTCAGTACCGTGACCACCAGCAGCAGGCCGATCGTGCCGTTCTTGATCAAGAGCGCGATGCGTGCCTCGAATTCCACCGCGTCATTGCGCCAAAGAGTGGCGGAGACGCCCGGCGGGAGGGACGGTCGCAGCTCCGTCTCCAGGAAATCCTTGACCGCGGCCACCACATCAAGGACCCGCTCCTCACCGATCCGGAAGACCTGGACATAGGCCGAGGGCTGACCGTTGAACAGGATCTCTTGGTCCGTGTCCTCGAACCCGTCGACCACGGTGGCGATGTCGCCCAGGCGCACCGTCGCGCCGCCGGGCCCGGTGACCACCACGATATCGGCGAAATCGGCACCCGACAGGGCCTTGCCCACCGTCCGCACCAGGATTTCCTGGCCGTCGGTCTCGATTTCACCGGCGGGCAGGTCGAGGCTGTTGTCGCGCACGATGTCCGCAAGATCCGTCAGGCTGAGATTATAGGCGCGCAGGGTATCCGTGGAAATTTCGATGGACACCTCGTAGGGCTGGGTGCCGCGGACATCCACGAAGGAGATGTTCGGGCGGGCCGCCAGAGTGTCCTTTGCCTCGTCCGCAAGGTCCTTCAGGATCCGCGGCTCCACTTCCCCATAAAGAGCGATTTCCACCACGCGGGAGCGGTTGGTGCGTTCGGAGACCTGGGGCTCCTCGGCGTCTTCGGGGAAGGAGGTGATGCGGTCGACTTCGCTCTTGATTTCATCGAGCTTGGTCTGGACATCCGTACCACGACTGAATTCGACAATGACGACGCCGATACCCTCGGCCGCCGTGGCGCGGATCTCGCTGATCCCGTCGATTCCCTCGATTTGCTCCTCGATCCGCTTGATGATCGAATCCTCGACTTCCTCGGGCAGGGCGCCGGGATAATCGACCCGCACTTCCACCTGGTCGAGACTGAATTCGGGAAACACCATCTGCTTGATGGTCAGGGCGCTGAGAAGGCCGGAGACGACCAGGAACATCATGAGCAGGTTTGCGGCCACGCCATTGCGGACCATGCCGGCGATCGCACCATTCATGACTGCTCTCCCGTGCCAGGCTGCTCAGCCGGCGGTGTTTCCCGGTCCGGAATGCGCACGCGGAGGCCGTCGACCGCGCCCACCAGGGGGCTCGTGATGATGGGCGTGCCCGGCGCGAGGTCCGGTGCGGCCACGGTGACGCGCTCGCCGGTGGCGGAAATGATCCGTACGGGACGGATCCGAAGGCGGCCGTCCCCGTCGATGATCCAGATACGTGCGCCGATCCGCAGGGCATCCCGCGGCAGCAGGATCTGGCCGGGCAGGGGGCGCCCTTCAATGGTCACCTCGGCCACCATGCCCGGACGCAGGGGCGGGGGAACCTGCCCGCTGTCCTCCAGGGGGCGGCCGGGCCGGTCCGGGTCGCTCACAGCCACCAGCACACTCAAGGTGCGGCTTTGATCGTCGATGCGGGCCTCCGCCCGGACAACGGTGGCTTGCCAGACATAGCGGCCCGTGCCGTAGCGGACCGTGACGGTGGCCGGTGTCGGGGCGCCGGGCTCGCCGCCCGCGTCTCCGGACCACAGGCCTGGAATGAGCGCGGCGTCGCGGGTGTCGAGGGGAACCGGGATCTCGAAGACATCCGAGGCATAAAGACGGCCGAGTTCCGTGCCCGGTTGCACGACGGCACCCACACTGACGGCCTTGGTGACGACCCGCCCCGTGAACGGAGCCTTGATCTCAGTGAACTCCAGATCAAGGGTTCGGTCCCGGATCAGGGCGTCGAGGCGGGCAAGCTGGGCCCGGATACGCCCGCGCTGGCTCACGAGGTCGTCGAGCCGTTCGGCGCTGGCAAAGCCGCCGCTTTTCAGACTTTGGGTGCGCTCAATCTGCTGAAGTGTGAAGGCAAGATCGGCTTCGGCCGCCTCCCGGTCCGCCCGGGCCTGTTCCAAAGCGGCCTCAAAGGGGCGACGGTCCAGGGTCACGAGCACATCGCCCTGCGCCACGGCCGCGCCCGGCTCCAAAGCCGGGCTGATGGCCACCACCTGACCCGAAACCCGCGCAGCGAGGGTCACTTCGTCGCGGGCGCGCACGAACCCGGTGCCCGAGACCCGGACCGGCCCGTCACTGGGCTCGGCCGTCACCACTTCGACCAGCGGCGCGCGGTCTTCCGCGGCGCCGCCCTGGGGCGCCTCGCGCAAATTGCTCAAGGTCACGAAGGCGACCAAACCGGCCAGGAGCAGGGCAACGGCCACAACAGTGCCAAACAGGGGCCGTCTTGGAGCCTTGAGTTCCGGTGATGCAGTCACGGGGCCATCTCTCCTTGGCGAAACGGGATAGGACTTTGTTTGCAGCATCAGAGGCTTGGCGGTGTCGCCCGGGCGCGGCCACGGACATAAATGCTTGAGTGCACCCGCACCTTAACAAGTTTACGGAAGGGTTCGGCTGCCGGACCGCGCCGCACTCCCGCCCGCGCGCTCGACACGGCTTGGCCGTTTCGCGACTCAGCCTTGGATGGGCCAACACCGTGCCGGTTTTGCACGGACACTGGATTTCAAATCTTCCGCGCCAGACTCCCCTCATGATGGGCCGAGCGGCGCCAGAGCCGGCACAGGGGCGGGCAAGAGGAATAGGCATCATGGCAGTGAAACACGCGATCATTGGCCTCTTGCTCTGCGGCCTCTTGTTCGGCGGCCCCTTGTTCGGTGGTCTGGTGACCGGTCCGGCCGCAGCGGACTCGCGCTCGGTCGCATCATCGAAAGATCCGCGGGAGGCCGTGGTCGGCCGGTGGATGACCGAGGGCGGGCGCGCGATTGTCGAGATCGAGCCCTGCACGGCCGGATCCGAAAGCCTTTGCGGACGGATTGTCTGGACCTGGAAACGTCCCGAGGTCATGGGCCATCAGGTGCTGTCCGGGTTCGAATGGGACGGCGAGCATTGGACCGGCGGACGCTTGTTCGAACCCAACGCGACCCGGGGCTATCGCGGCCGCCTGGAACTGACCGACGAGGTTTATCTCAAGGTCAAGGGCTGTCTTTTCCTCATCTGCCGCGGTGAGACCTGGTTCCGTCCCGGCATCGCGGCACCCGGCACCCCCGAGGCCCCTGTCCCCGAGACCAGAACGCCAGAGACCGCAATCGATCAGCGTTGATCGAAAACGATCTCGAAGCGCACCGGCACGACGAAGCGCAGACGATTGTGGGGCACGGAACGCGGGATCTCCGGGAGACGGCGCACGATGCGGAATGCGCGCCCGATGGCCCGGTCGAGCGGCACATGGCCCGTCGATTTCGTCAGCTCCCAGCCTTCGATCCGGCCGCGCCGGTTGACCGTGACGATCACCTGCCCTTCGCCGGTGAGGCGGTTGCGCCGCGCATCCCTGGGATACTGAAGGCCCCCGATGATCGCCTGGCGGGCCTGACGCACCCAATCATTGAGGGACAGATATTCCTCCAGGGTCAGGTCGCCCCCGCCCCCGGTCTGGATATCGCGGGGAAGCTGCGGCGGCGGCGGCGGCGGCGGTGCCGGGCGCTCGCGGGGTTCTTCGGGCGGTTTCGGCGGCGGCGCCTCGGCAGATTTCTCCTCGATGATCTCGTCTTCAGGCTCGGGTTCCGGTTCGGGCTCAGGCTCGGGTTCAGGCTCCGGGGCAGGGGGCTCCGGCGCCGGCGGCGGGCCCAGATCGATGGCAATGCCGCCCTGATCACCCGGTCCCACGCCGATAATCGGCGGTGGCGGCGGTGTCAGAAATGGCAGGGCGGCGGCGCCATGGATGAGCAGTGCCACGGCGCCGGCCAGGGCCCATTGGGAGCGGTTCGGGGCCCCCGTGCGGGTATCGCCGAGGGGCGTGGGTGAGGTCACCGGCAGCGGGGTCGGCCGGATGGTCTTTTTCGCGCGCCGCTTGAGCATGGCCTCAGCCCTTCATTCCTGACCGACGGTCAACAGGACAAGGGAGCGCGCGCCGGCCTCCCGCAGCAGTTCCATGACGGCGATCACCCGGGCGGCATCCACGGCGGCATCGGCCTTGAGCTGAACTTCCGTGTCGGGACGCACAGTGAGATAGATGCCGATGGCGCTCAACAGATCCGCATCACTGGCGAGGGACCGGCCGTCAAAGGCAAGATCACCGTCCGAGCCGACCAGGATCACGACGCTGCCTTCGTCGCCCTCCTCCTCGGCCGTCGATTTCGGTGGCTCCACGGGCACCACCGGCGGGCGCTTGATGGCGCCGGCAAGCATAAAAAAGATCAGCAGAATGAACACGACGTCGATGAGGGGCGTCATGTTGACGAGGTCTTCCTCCTCCCGAAAGCGCTGGAGTTTCATGGCGCGGCCCCCTCGTTCCGGGGCGGCGAGAAGGCGAGGGCCCGGGCGCCCGCGAGGCGCGCCGTGCCGAAGGCGTCGATGGCCCTTTGCAGGCTGACCCCCGGCTCGGGGCGGATCAGGAAGGTCCGGCCGGGATCGATGGCCAGCACGCCGGCGATCGCCTCGGCGAGTGTGCCCTTCCGAATCGGTTCCGCGTCGAAGGTCGTGGTGCCATCGGCCTTCAGCAGAATGACGATGGCCGCATCGGCCTTGTCCACCACTTTCGTCTCTTCCGGTGTCTCGATGCGGATCAGCCGAAAATTGGCGAAATTGGTGGCCAGCATGAAGAACACCAGCAGGATGAACACCACATCGATCATGGGCGTGATGTTCAGCACGGTGACGGCGGATTGGGTGCGGCGCAGGCGCATGGGGACCCCCGGTCTGTAAAAGGGCGGACGGGGGTCAGGCGGCCGTCGAGGTTTCGGCGACGGCCGGCGCCGGCGTGGGCCCCGCGGTGTAGAGCGGCGCGGTAAAACACTGGGTCGCCGCGTCTTCCATGGCCTGGGCCGTCACATCCACCGTGCGCTGGAGGGCCGTGTAGAACGCGGCCGCCGGGATCGCCACGCTCAGGCCGGCTGCGGTCGTCAGCAGCGCTTCCCAGATCCCGCCGGACAGAATTGCCGGATCCACCCGGTCGCCGGCGCTTTGCAACTGCTGAAAGGCCTCGATCATGCCGAGCACGGTGCCCAGAAGACCGAGCAGCGGGCTGATCGTTGCAATGAGGCGCAGGAAGGTCAGACCGGACTCAAGCCCGTCGAGCTTGGCCTGGGCGACGCGGGTCACCTCCTCGCGGGCGATGTCCTCCGCGGCCGGGCCCAGGGTCTTGCCCTTGAGGGCGGCTTCCATAACCCGCGCCACGACACCCGGCGTCGCGGCCACGCTATCGATGGCCTCTTGCAGCTTGCCGGCGCAGACGAGATCGACCGTGGGCTTGATGAAGGAGCGCTTGTTCACTCGCAGCACGGCGAACTGCACAAGCTTGGCCAGGATGATGGCGAGGGAGATGAAGGACAGCACCGCAAGAATGACGATGATCGGGCCGCCGGCCTCGACGAGGGACATGATTGACTGAAAGCGGCCGTAATCGGTCGCGGACCCGTCTTCGTCCTCACCCTCCGCGGTTTCGTCCGAACCGGCTTCATCGTCGGCCGGTTCAGCCCCGCCTCCTACAGTCTCGTCCGCTGCCGTCTCGTCCCCTGCAGCGCCGTCTTGCGCAGGCGGTGTTTCCGTGTCTGCCGTGTCGGTCTGCTGCGCGGCGTCGGGCGCGGCCGGTGCCGCATTTTGCGCGGCCAGGGTCACTGCGAGCGGATGGGACGCTGTGGGTGCTATCGCATGGGGTGCGGCGCCGGCCCCGAAAGGCAGCGTCACGCCGAAGGCGAGAATGAACGAGACCGTCAGGGCTATGACGGTTCCACGAAGACGACTCGGTGCGGCGGCCATGTGCCGGATCCCCCCTGCTCGACTGCGGAAAAAAGCAGTATTCCTCTCTCGGCGGGACCCTAGCGAAAAAGACTGTCCGATGCAGCGTTTTATTGCGCAGCACCATGCGTTTACTACCCAAAACTGTCCGACTGCCCTGGCATGCGGTATGATCCTCGCGGCGGTTGTGCACCGCACAGAGGGGCCTTGGTGTCAGTCGCAGTCGGCGTCCCGGAAGGCTTGCGCGGCCGGCTCCAAAGCGTTCGCCTCTTCGTCAAAGCGTTCGGCCCCGTCTTCGGGCGAGAGCCGCGCGTTTTCGAACATGTCGAGGGACAGGGCGGGCCGCTGCGTGCAGCCCTTCGCTTTGGCACAGGCTTTCAGGCGCGGGACGAGCGGGGCCATCTGGCGAGGCACGGCGGCGAGCGTTCGGGACACCGGCAAAAGACAGGCGTCTGAGGCCTCCGTGTCCGTGCCCGGGTTGGCGCCTAGCGCAAAGGCCTCGAGCCGTGCGCCCGCGGACAGGACCATGATCCCGGCGTCGGCAAGGGCGCGGGCAAAGGGGCCGGCCAGCGCATCGGCTAGGCCCGGCGCGGTTGCATTGCCTTCTCCGTCCGCGTTGCGATCGCTGGACCCGCCCGCCGGTGAGGCATAGGCGGCCAGCACGCCGAAAACCCGTGCCGCCTCCTCGAGGGCGGCGACAGCGGCACTCGCGTCCGGTCCATCCAAATGCCGGTCCCAGATCAGCCGCGCTCCCTCGGCCGCCAGACGCCGATGGAGGGCACTGAGCGCCCGGAACCGGGTCCCGTCCCGGTCCCAGGCGCCTTGGGACGCCTGGCCGGCCGTTTTCAGGACCAGCGCCGTTCCGTCGGCCGCCGCCTTGAGGGCATCGCTCCGCCAACGGATCAGGCGGGCCGATACGGCTTCGTCATCCGCGACGGCGGCCCCGGCGAGGCGCCCCGACAGGGCTTGGGCCGTGCTGGTACTGCGTTCGGCGGCAATGATGGATGTCTTGTAGGTTTCGCAGGACACGGCCGGGCACCCGGACAGGCAGGCTTCCAGGGCATCGCCAATGGCCGTGGCCGCGCTTGTCAGGCGCTCGCCGAGGGGCGCCATTCGGTCCATGGAAGGGGATGCGCAAAGGGCGGATGATCCGGGCACGACGGCAAGTCCGGTGATGTCCGCTGCCGGATCGTTTTCCAGCGGGGGGGCCGGTTCGGCGTCGAGGGCGGCGAAGGCGGCCAGCACGGCCTTTTCCATTGCCGCCGCACGCGGCGTATCGCCGGGCCGGCGCGTTGCGGCGAGCAGGCGGTCTTCAAACGCCGAAAGACTGGGCAGGGGCTCCGTGCTCTCGGTCCTGTCACCCCGGCCGCATCCCGCAATGGCCAGTGTGAGGATGACCAACGCTGTGCGGGCCAACCCCTCACTGCGGAACGGATGGGTACGGATTGTCATGGGCTCGCTCCTCAAGGCAGCGTCAGCGGCTCGGCGGCCGCTAGGGGGCGCAAGGTGAGGGCACGGATCAGCGCACTCACATCGCTGCCCGCATCGTCCGAAGTCCGCAGACGCCGGCGCAGGGTTTCCAGCCGGTCAAGGTCTTCGCGCACCAGGGCATCGTCGAGCACCAGGGCCCCCGTACCGGCCACGGGCCATCCCATGTCATGGGCTTTGGCCAGGCGCTCCAGAAACCCCCAGGCATCGCTCCCGGCGGCCGGGTCGAGGGCAACCGGCTTGCGCCCCCGGCGTCCGGGCGCGTCTTGTCGTTGGAGAGCGGCAAGGCGAATTGTCAGGTCCTGGACTTGATCCTCCGGAACCGCCGGCACGGCGTCGCCCGTTGCACCCTTGCCGTCCGGCGTGCGAACCCGCTCGCCGGCGAGAAGGGCTTCGAACCGGTTCAGCGCGGCTTCGGCCCGCTTGGCCGCCGCCGCTGGGGCATCGGCCAGGAAGGCTTCGGGCTGCGCCGCGTCCGGGGCCCGCTCGTTCAGCAGATGGACGGCGAGGCGGGCGCCGATCATGCGCGCCCGGAGCAGTTCGCGGGCGAGGCGGTATTGATGGCGATCCTCGTGCGCGATGCCCTCAATGGCCGGCGCCGCGTCGTTGAGATCGGCGGCCACCGCCGGCGCCGCGGCCTTCAGAAAGCGGGTGAGACCTGCCGCTGTGTCTTCAAGATCCAGCAGGAACGCGGCCGGGGAGGCGCTGAGGGCCGGCAGGTCTTCCGGCCACAGAGCAAGAATACCGGCGAGGCGGGCATGGCCCAGATCCTGCCAGGCCTGGCGCAGCGTGCGGTTCGTATCCCGATGTTTCGCCCAGCCGTCGGCGAGTTCCTCATCCTGGGCAAAGGCCTCCCGGGCGCGCTCCGCACGGGCCTCGAGGCGGTCCACGAAGGACTGGCGGGTTGCGAGATCGGCCTCGAGGTCGGCAATGCGATCCGGGTCGGAGGGCTCGTCCTGCCGCGCTGCTTGGAGGGCCTGGCGCAGGGCATTCCGCTCCGCGGCGGCGGCGGCGGCCTTGGCCGCGAATTCCACCGGCTCTGCGACAACAGCGATGGTCTCATTGATCCGGGCAAGATGGGCCTTCGTCCGGTCCACCAGCTCCGCCGGCGCCGGCTGCGCGTCGAGGGCCGCCAGCAGGCGGAACATGTGAGAGCGCTCCCGGGCCTTCGACGCCTCGATAGCCTCGACAAGACCGGCGATGGACGTGGCCGCCCGCCGCGCCGCAGATCCGGTCGCCGGCGCCGCGGGTCCGGCGAGGCGCACGGGATCGAGGTCTTCGACCGGAACGAAGGCGCCCGTCAAATCGAGGGGCAGGCGGATGGTTTCTTGCGGATCACGGAGGATCTCAAGGGACAGGACGGCCGGGTCGGCTTCAAGGTCACCGAGCCAGTTCAGCATGCTTTCGCGCGGCAGGTCGGTGCCGAACAGCGGGTCGAGCGGATCCTCGTGCCGTGTTTTCAACGCGACTCCAAACGAGTCGTACAGCATGCTGCGGAAAGGCGCTGCCGCGGTCTCCGGCCCGGTTTCATTCAAAAAATGCACCCAGCGCCAAGTCTTGCCTGCGAGCCGGGCCCGCCACTGTGCCAGATCCTCCACAACAACCCGGACCCGGCTCACCAGGACCGCGCCGCGCCGGCGCTCCCGGGCCTGAAAATCCGCAAGGATTGCCTCCCGCGCGTCCTCGGTTGTTGCGGACGCCAGGGCGCCTTCCACCTCACTGCGGGCCGCTTCAAGCCCGGCCCGCGCGTCGCGCGCGATCAAGCCCAAGGCATGCTGAGCGTCGAAAATCTTGATCTCCCAAAGGCGCGCCAGGGACAGTCGGGCGTTCAGCCGGGCCCACTGGGCCATTTTCACGGGCCAGTCGTTCAGTCGTCCCGCGACCGTCGCATTGTTTCGGTGGGCGCCGCGCGCCTTGCGCATTTCCGAAAGATATTCGCGGATGTCGTCTTCGTTATGAACGGCGCGCCGCCCCGTGAGCGGGAAGGGGATGTCGTCCGGCAGATAGGTCGCCTCGAAATGCTGCCAGAGGGCCCAGGCCTCCCGGAAATGCTGGTCGAGATCGATGTCGACCCGGCGATAAAGATCGGCAAGCTCCGCGGACGGTCTGCTGACCGATTGAGCGGTCAAGGTGTTTGGAAGACACAGTCCGGCCGCCATGAAGACGGCGGCGCATGCGATCCGGCGCCAGACACGCATGGTGAGCCCCGCTTTCTGTCGTGAGAATGGATTGGCCCGCCCGGAAGACCGGGCACAGTCACAATATGGATAGGCGGGCCCGCCCGCCCTGGCAAGACGGGCCGGCCCATCGCCCCGCTTCCAGGATCAGTCGAGGGCGCCCAGCAGATCCTTGGTGTAGGCCTTGAGGCCAGCCATGTCGCCGTCCCGCACCATGCGCGGCCAATCGGGATTGGCGATCAGTGCCCGGCCCACGGCGGCGAGGTCGAATTCCCCCCGCTCCAGCCGGGCCACGAGATCGTCGATGCGGGAGGGCGCGCTGCCCGGCGTGTCGCCATAGGTGGTGATGAAATCCGTATCAAGACCGATCGAGCCGACCGTGATGGATGGCAGGCCCGTCAGTGTCTTGGCCCAGCCCGCGAGATTGAGGTCCGAGCCCTCGAATTCCGGCTCCCAATAGCGCCGTGTGGAGCAGTGGAAGGCATCGACGCCAGCCTCCGCCAGGACGGCGAGGAAGGCCCCGAGTTCGTCCGGCGTTTGGGCGAGCTTGGCCGTGTAGTCCTGCTGCTTCCACTGGGAAAAACGCAGGATGATGGGATAGTCGGGCCCGGTGGCGGCGCGCACGGCGCGCACGACGTCCTGGGCAAAACGGGTGCGCTCGATCAGGCCGCCGCCATAAAGGTCATCCCGCTGATTGGTTCCCTCCCAGAAGAACTGGTCGATCAGATAGCCGTGGGCCGCGTGGATCTCGACCCCGTCGAACCCGACGCGCCGGGCGTCCGCCGCGGCGCGGGCATAATCGGAAATGGTGTCCTCGATGGTGCCGCGGTCCATGGCCTCGCCCTGGGCCTTGCCGGGGCGGAACAGCCCGGACGGGCTTTTGCTCGTAACATTCGGATGGTCCGTGCGCTCGGCCCGGCGCACCGCCCCCACATGCCAGAGCTGGGGCATGATCAGACCACCGGCGCCGTGGACGGCCTCAACCACCCGGGCCCACCCCTCAAGGGAGGGTTCCCCGTCGATCTTCGGCACGCGGCCGTCAAAGGTCGACGCCTGATCCCGCAGGGTCGTGCCCTCGGTGATGATCAGGCCCACGCCCCCTTCCGCCCTCCGGCGGTAATAGCCCGCCACGTCCTCGCCGGGGACCTGGGCCGGGCTGTAGGAGCGGGTCATGGGTGCCATGACGATGCGGTTGGGCAGCGTCAAACCCTTAAAGGGAAGCGGTGCGAACAAAGCGTCATATGCGGGCATAGGGCGTGTCCTTCGTGGAGCGTGAGACGGGCGGCCAGTGCCGACCGTGCCGTTTGGCCCAAGTCTCCACGAGGCGATGCCCCTTCCGCAAGAGGGGACAAAAAGGCTCCTGGTGCGGAGGATGGCCGGGGTCGGATCGCTTGGCAGTCCCGCTCGCGCCCGGCTAGGCTGGTGCGAACAAGGCTCGCCAAAGACCCGACCAGGGCCGCCAACGACCGGAGCCGAACCGATCAGGAGAGGAAAACGCCCAGGATGGAAGCCTATTTCACCCTCGATGGGGACCAGGCCATGCCCTCGGTCCATTGTGCCGGACCGTGGGACCCGACCATGCTGCATGGGGCGGCGCCGGCAGCCCTGATCGCCTGTCTCGCCGATCGCATTCCCGCGCCCCAGCCCATGCGCGTCGCGCGTCTGACCATCGAACTGAAACGACCCGTGCCCATCGCCCCCTTGACCATCCGCCAATGGGTGACGCGCCAGGGCCGCAACATCCAGACCATCGCCATCACGCTCAGTGCCGGCGAAAAGGATGTGGTGGACGCCTTTGTCCTAAAGGTTGCGGACCGGCCCCTCGATCTGCCCGAGGCGGCCCGCCTGCCCGTCGCGCGGCATGTTTCGCGGGCCGATGCGGCTGTTGCGGAGGAGTTTCACAAGGTCGAAGGGTTCAACAGCACCGTGGAGTTCCGCGATGTGCCGCCCCTGGGCGGCGCCGGCATCGGGGCACAGGGGCGGGCCTGCTGGTTCCATGTCAAGCGGCCCTTTGTGGAGGGCATGGAGCCCACCCCGCTGATGCGCGCCGCCGCCAGTGCCGATTATTGCAACGCTCTTGGGGTGCCCCTCGATTTTAAGGACTGGACCTACATCAACGCCGACCTGACGGTCCATTTCGCCCGCGTGCCCGTGGGCGAATGGATGCTGCTCGACGGGGAAGCGATGGTCGGGCCGGACGGCCGGGGCCTCGCATACGGGTCCCTCTGGGACGAACACGGGGCGTTCGGTCGGGCCATCCAGTCCCTGGTCATCGCGCCGCGCTGAGGCCCCTTCCGTGCGCCGCCCGTTCGTCCGCCCGGCGCTGTTTGCGCGTTGAGGTGTCGGGGGAGCGCACCAGCGCTGCCGTGATGGTCGGGCGCGTGCGCCAGGCGGGGGCACTGCCCAACAGCAGCACGGCGGCGGCGAGCTTCTGGTGGGTGCGGATGGTCCGTGTGCGCTGGTCCTGATCCTGCGACACGGACTGTCGTGCCGATCTCTCCAGGATCTCAGGCTGGATGCTGGCATGGGGGGCAGCCAGATCCCTCGGCTCCGCCGCAAAGCCCCGCCCCGCAGGCAGAACCAGGCAGAGCATTGTATAAATCGTCATTAGACGTCTGATCATGATAACCCGTCTCCTTGCTCATCCGTTTACAGGGTCAAAGGATAGGGCGGGGCCTCCTAAGGCGGCATGGCGAACGACGCTTCGATTCAAGACGCAGTTGCCTCGAATTTTTCGCACTCCGCTGAATGCGCATCCCGATCGGTCCCCCGATGGGGCTAAGCCGGATGACCGGCGGCGCGCGGGACGGCGTCGGGTGTTCCGGTGGTACTCTTTTTGTTCCGAATCACCGTTACAGGAGCCACGCCATGGCGCCGGATGATGTTGTCAAACTGGCTCTGGGCCTGCTTGCGAGCCTCGCGGTCGCCGGTCTCAGTGGTTTGTTCCTGGCGCTCAGGGCCCACGGGAAAGCGGTTCGGGTCGCGGCCCGGCTGCGCCAGGATCTTGCCGACACCCGGGCCGGCCTGGCCCGGCTGGAGGCGGAGCGGTCAGGCTTGTTGGCCCAGATGCACGATCACGCGGCCGAGCGCGGTCATCTTCACGCGGCCCTCGATGCCAGCCGCGATGCGGCCCATGGGGCCGAGACCCGCGCCGCCCGCGCCGAAGCGGCGTTGGAGGCCGAACGCCAGGCCCATGGCGAAAAACTGCGGGAGCTGACGGATATCCGCAGCACCATCGCGCGGGACCTGCGGGCCATGACCGACGGCGCCATGCGCGAGCACGGGGCGGTCCTGATCCACGAAGCGGCGGCCCGTTTCGAGGCCCAGTCCCGGGCGGGGCAGGACGGCGTGGAGGGCCTCATCCGTCCCCTGAAGGAGACTCTGGCGGCCTATGCAACACGCCTGTCGGCCATGGAGGAAGCGCGCAAGCTCGATGAGGGCGCGCTGGGCCAGCAGGTCCAGAGCCTGTTCGAGAGCAATGAGCGGCTGCGCGATGCCACCGCCACCCTGGCAACGGCCCTGCGCACGGCGCCCAAGACCCGCGGCCGGTGGGGCGAACAGCAACTCGTCACTGTGCTGGAAATGGCCGGCATGGCCGATCAGATCGATTTCTACAGAGAACATTCCGTAAACACCCCCGAGGGCGGCGTGCGGCCCGATGTGGTGGTGCGTCTGCCGGGTGGGCGGCGTTTCGTGGTGGATGCCAAAACCCCCATGGCGGCCTATCTGGAGGCGGTTGAGACGACCGACGAAGCCGAGCGCGACCGTCTGCTCACGGCCCATGCCCGGCAGATGCGGGCCCATGCCCGTCAGCTCGGCGCCCGGGCCTATTGGCAGGCGCTGGAGGGCACGCCGGATTTCGTGGTTATGTTCGTGCCCGGAGACAATCTCTACGCCGCCGCCATGGAGCGGGACCCGGAGCTGTTCGACTTCGCGCACCGCCAGCAGGTGATCATTGCCACGCCCACAACCTTCCTAGCCCTCGCCAAGGCCGTCGCCTTCGGCTGGCGCCAGGAACGGGCGAGTGAAGAAGCCGCCCGGGTGCTTGAGGAGGGGACGGCGCTTTATCGCCGCTTGCGGCGCATGCTGGAGCATGTGGCGGGCCTGTCTTCAGCCCTCGACCAGACGGTGCGCCGTCACAATGCCCTCATCGGTGCAATCCAGACCCGGGTTCTGCCGTCAGCCCGGCGGCTCCACGATCTCGGGGTCGGCTCCGGCGACGACGCTTTGCCGGGCCTCGCCGAAACCGATCAGGCCGTTCGCCAGATTTCACCGCCCTCCCAGGATGGGGACACGGACCTGTAGGGCGGGTGCGAGCCCCCGGTTGGGAAGGATCGGCCGGTTGCTATGCTTGCGGATGGTTTCAGTGGCACCGAGGCTGGCCCCGCCGATGATCTGTGTGACGTCGCAGGGTTCCCTAGCGTGCGAAAATCTGGCTCTCATCCCGGAAGGCCTTGAATTCGAGGGCGTTGCCGCTGGGGTCGCGCACGAACAGGGTGGCCTGTTCGCCGGTCTGCCCCTCGAAACGGATCGTCGGCTCCATGATGAAATCGGCGTTCGCCCCGCGCAGCCGCTCCGCCAGGGCTTCCCAGTCGGTCCAGTCCAGGATCAGGCCGAAATGGCGGGCCGGAACCTGATGGCCGTCCACGGCGCTGTGGGCCCGGCAGCCCACGTCCTGGGGCGCGAGATGCGCCACGACCTGGTGGCCGTGGAGATCGAAGTCCACCCAATGCTCCGCGCTGCGCCCCTCTGGGCATCCGAGCAGATCGCCGTAGAACGCCCGGGCTTTGGCGATATCGTCCACGGGGAAGGCAAGGTGGAAGCGGGGGGGCGCACTCATTGACTGGCTCCTCGGGCGATGACGGGCCAGATGGCCATCAGACAGTTGTCCTCGATCACATGGATATGGTCGTAAAGGTTCACGGTGGGGTCGCAATGGGGCACAGCGCAGGCCACGAGGGTGCCGAGCCCGACGGACCGGGCCGGCGCGGGCACGGTGTCGTCCATGTTCATGGCGGTGATGGCGCGGATCGCGGACAGGATCTCCGCGTCCGAGCGGGCCCCGCCGGCCCCGTTCTTGCCTGCGCCAAGGACAATGCCGCCATATTCGTCCCCTTGCAGAAAGTAGCGGGCGCCTTCGAAAGGGCCCGTAGCGAGGGTCGGCAGGGGGCCGTCGGTCGCAAAGGCCTTGATGCCGGCATCGGTGGTGACGAAGGCCTTCTGACGCCGGCTGATGACCCGGGTATAAACGAACAGGGCCTGCTCGAAGGCGGGCGCGTCTTCGAGGTCGGCATATTCCCGGTCCATGAAAATATAGGACCCGCCCTGAAGTTCCGTCAGCACGCCGGCACTCAGATCGTCCTCATGGGTGCCGGTGCCGCCGCCGGTGACGGTGGGGCAGGGAATGCCGTTCTCCCGCAGATGGTCCACCACATCGGCCACGACCCGCCACATGGCCCGGGTTTCCGAGGAGCGGGTCTCGGCGCCGTGGAGGTGCTGGAGATGGCCGCCATAGGCCTGCACGCCGCCAAAGCGCAGGAACGGCGCCTCGGCGATCAGGCCGGCGAGCGCCGCCGCTTCCGCGGGCAAGGCTCCGGTGCGATGGGTGCCCACATCGAGGTCCAGAAAGACCGTCAGTCTGCGTCCCGACGCCTCGGCCGCCCAGGTCAGGGCCGCAATCGCGTCCGCGTCGTCGGCAACGACGGCGAGCCGGTCCAGGCGCGCATTGAGGGCCATGAGCCGCCGGATGGGCCGCATGCCAACAATGGGCGACGTGACGAGGATGTCCGAGAGGCCTTCACGGGCCAGGGCCTCGGCCTCCGCGAGCTTGGCCGTGCAGATGCCTTGCGCGCCGGCCACGATCTGGATCTTGGCGATCTGGGCACATTTGTGGGTCTTGGCATGGGGGCGCAGGGTCACGGCGGTGCCCGCAATGCGATCGCGCATGCGGCGCACATTACGGCGAAAGGCCGGCAGATCCAGCACCAGGGCGGGGGTGTCGAGGTGTCGGGCGCTTCCCTCAATCCCGATCAGATCCGCATTCACAGGCGTGGCATTCAGCATGGCACCAGATCCTTCAGCCGGGCGCGGGTCATCGAACCGTCACCGGAGCATCGTCCGAGGCCATCAGGATACGGGCGAACAGGTCCGGGTCAACATTCCCTCCGCTCAGGACCGCGACCACGGTCTGGCCCCGAAAATCGAGCGCGCCGTCGAGCAGGGCCGCCAGGGCCACCGCGCCGCCCGGCTCCAGCACCAGCTTGAGATGGGAAAAAGCAAAGCGCATGGCCGCCTGGGCCGCCGCCTCGGAGACCGCCAATGCGCCGGCCAGCAGGGTGAGGTTGATCGGAAAAGTCACCGCGCCGGGCGTGGGCGCCATCAGGGCGTCACACAGGGAACCGCTGTTCAACGGATTGGTCTGGCGCGTGCCGGCAATGAGCGAGCGGCGCGTGTCGTCGAAGCCCTCCGGCTCCACGGCCAGCACAGCGGTTTGCGGAAAGCCATGCGTGATGGCGAGCGCCGTTCCCGCCACCAGCCCGCCGCCGCCGCAGCACACAAGCACGATGTCCGGCGCCAGCCCCGCCTCGGTCAAATCCTGGACGATCTCGAAGCCCATGGTGCCCTGGCCGGCAATCGTGGGCAGATGGTCATAGGGCGGAATGATGACGGCGCCGGTCCGCTCGGCGATGGCGCGACCGACAGCTTCCCGGTCCTCGTCCACCCGGTCATAAAGAACGATCTGCGCGCCATGGGCCCGGGTGGCCTCGATCTTCAGGGCCGGGGCATCCGCCGGCATCACGATGGTCGCCGGGCAATTCAGCAGTTTTGCCGTGAGGGCCACGGCCTGGGCATGGTTGCCGGACGACCACGCGAGGAGGCCCCGGGAGCGTTCCGCCTCGGTGAGCGCCCGTGCGGCGTTGAGGGCCCCGCGAAACTTGAACGATCCGGTGCGCTGCAGATTTTCCGGCTTCAGAAACACCCGGGCTCCCGTCGCCCGGTCGAGCGCGGGATGGGTGATCAGGCCCGTGCGCACCGCATGGGGTGCAATGCGCGAGGCTGCCTCACGGATGTCCTCAAGCCCCAGGGGCAGTTCGGGATGGGGTTTGGACACGGGCGGCGGCTCCTTGTGCTGGGGACGAATTCAGTTGCCGGGTGTGACGGGACTGGCCCAAAGGTCATAGGCGTCCGCCGCGTCAATCTTTGCCCGGACGATCTGGCCCGGCGAGAAGGCCCCCCAGTCCTCGGCCTCCAGATAGACCGAGCCGTCGATCTCCGGGGCATCCCCCATGGTGCGCCCGATGGGACCGTCCTCGTCCACGGTGTCGAGGAGGATGTCCATGGTGCGGCCGACCTTGGCGGCAAGGCGTGCTTCGCTGAGGTCCATCTGGGCCTCCATGAAGCGGTGATAGCGCTCCTCTTTCACTTCTTCCGGGACGGGCCCCACCAGATCGTTGGCCTCGGCGCCCGCCACCGGCTCGAACTTGAAACAACCGGCCCGGTCGATGCCGGCCTGTTCGGTGAAGCGCAGCAGGGCCTCGAAATCCTCGTCCGTCTCGCCCGGAAAGCCCACGATGAACGTGGAGCGCAAAGTCAGCTCGGGACAGATCTCGCGCCAGGCGGTGATCCGCTCCAGGAGCTTGTCATGCTTGGCCGGCCGGCGCATGGCTTTGAGCACCGTCGGGCTTGCATGCTGAAAGGGAATATCGAGATAGGGCAGGATCAGGCCTTCTGCCATGAGGGGAATGAGCGCGTCCACATGGGGATAGGGATAGACATAATGGAGGCGCACCCACATGCCGAAATCCCCCAGGGCGCGGGCAAGATCGGTGATATGGGTACGGATGGTCTGGCCTCGCCATTCGGTCTCGGCGTGGCGCAGGTCGAGGCCGTAGGCGCTGGTATCCTGGGATATGACCAGCAATTCCTTGACCCCCGCCTTGGCCAGCGCTTCGGCTTCGGCGAGCACGGCCCGGGCCGGGCGGCTGACCAGCCGCCCGCGCAAGGAAGGGATAATGCAGAAGGTGCAGGTGTTGTTGCAGCCTTCGGAAATTTTCAGATAGGCGTAGTGGCGCGGCGTCAAGCGCAGGCCCTGGGGCGGGACGAGATCCAGATGCGGATCATGGGCCGGCGGCACGGCTTCGTGCACCGCGTCCATGACCGCCTCATATTGGTGCGGTCCCGTGATGGCGAGGACATCCGGATGGTGCTCCCGGATCAGGGTCGCCTCCTGGCCCAGGCATCCGGTCACGATCACCCGGCCGTTCTCGGCCATGGCCTCTCCGATGGCCTCAAGGGACTCCGCCCGCGCCGTGTCGAGAAAGCCGCAGGTGTTCACCAGCACCACATCGGCCGCCTCGTAGGTGTTGGAGACCGCATAACCCTCCGCCCGCAACCGCGTGATGATGCGCTCGGAATCGACAAGGGCTTTGGGGCAGCCGAGGCTGACAATCCCGACCTGGGGCGGGCTCGCCTTGGCGCGGGCTTTTCGAACAGGGGCGGGGGGGAGGTCGGTCATCGGTCTTAGCTACCCTTTGCGATCACGATCCCTTTCTACAGCATCCTGAAATCGGCACAATCGCAGGCCGTCGAGGCGACGGCGAAGGGCATGCAAGACCATGGCAAGACCTTTGCGGGTCGGCCGGTCCGAAACCCAGCAGGATGGTCTCCACACGCCCTCCGCCCGACCCATGGCGGGCCGGGGCAACCGACCCTTTGACGGCTCCCCGGTCCTCGCGGATCATGGTGGAAACCGGTTCTGAAACCAGGACCGGACATAACCCGGAGGAGCCGTGCCCATGTCCCAGACCGCCCCCGTATCCCCCCACTTTCCGGCGCTCACCATGGCCGAGGCCCACGCCCGGCTGACGGCCCCCGGCGCGCCTTTCGAAATGGAAACGGTCACCGTGGACGGCGTGACCCTGCGGACCTACACGGCCCAGCCACCCCATATCCGTGCGGTGCTGGAGGCGAGCCGGGCCCATGGCGCCAAGGACTTCATCGTCTTCGAGGATGAGCGCATCACCTTCGAGCACCATTTCCGTGCCGTGGCGCGTCTTGCCCAGGAGCTCAAGGACATTCACAGCGTCCAGAAGGGCGACCGGGTGGTCCTCGCCATGCGGAATTTCCCCGAATGGTCCGTCGCGTTTTTTGCAGTCATCGCTGTTGGCGCGGTGGTCGTGCCGCTGAATGCCTGGGGCACGGGGCCGGAGCTTGAATACGGACTCTCGGATTCCGGCGCGCGTCTTGCCATCCTGGACGAGGAGCGCATGCACCGCCTGATGCCCCATTTCGAAGCCCTGGACCTGGACGGCGTCATCGTCGCGCGGGCGGGCGGCGAGATCCCCTCCTTCGTGGAGCGTTTCGAGGATCTCGTGGAGGAGACGGCCGCCTATGGCCTGCTGCCCGATCGCCCCCTGCCGGACGTCGATATTCAGCCCGATGACAATGCCACGATCTTCTACACCTCCGGAACGACGGGCAAGCCCAAAGGGGCCCTTGGCACCCACCGCAATTTCCTCACCAATTTGATGAATCTGAGCTGCTCCCAGGCCCGTGCGGCCCTGCGCCGGGGCGAGGAGATCCCGCAGCCTGACCCCGATGCACCCCAGCGGGTGCTGTTGCTCTCCGTGCCGCTGTTTCATGCCACGGGCTGCCATTCGATCCTGGTGCCGAACCTGTTCACGGGCACACGGATCGTCATGATGTATAAATGGGAGCCGGTCCGGGCCATGGAGCTGATCGAGCGGGAGGGGGGCACCCATTTCGGCGGTGTGCCGGCCATGGTCTGGCAGGTGCTGGAGCATCCACGGTTTCGCGAGTTCGACCTGTCCAGTGTACAGAGCATCAGCTATGGCGGCGCCCCAGCGGCCCCGGGCCTCGTGCGGCGCATCGCCGAGGCGTTTCCCCATGTCCAGGCCGGTAACGGCTATGGCCTGACGGAGATTTCCTCGGCGGTCAGTCAGAATGTGGGCGACGACTATCGTCTGCGACCGGACAGCGTTGGCGTGGTGTTTCCCGTCAACGAGGCCAAGGTGGTGAACGAGGCGGGCGAGGACCTGCCCGTCGGCGGCGTGGGTGAGTTGTGGCTTAGGGGTCCCAATGTCGTGAAGGGCTATTGGAACAAGCCGGAGGCCACGGAAAAGACCTTCGGCGGCGGCTGGCTCAAGACCGGCGACGTGGCGCGCATGGACGAGGAGGGCTTCATCTTCATCCTGGACCGGGCCAAGGACATGCTGATCCGGGGCGGCGAGAACATCTATTGCGTCGAAGTGGAGGACGCCCTCTACAGCCACGACGCCGTCATGGATGCCGCGGTCGTGGGCATACCCCATGACGTGCTGGGCGAGGAGGTGGGCGCCATCGTCCAGGTCACGCCCGGCGCCCGGGTGACCCAGGAACAGCTCCAGGCCTATGTGCGCGAGCGTCTCGCCGGCTTCAAGGTGCCTGTGCGGATCGAGATTCGGGAGGAGCCCCTGCCACGCAATCCCAACGGCAAGATCCTGAAACGTCAGTTGCGGGACGAATTTCTGGGCGCGTAATCGTACCGTCCCATCGGCAGCCCGCCCACAGGCGGGCTCTCACGGGATCAGGGCGTGAGGGCCTGCCGGAATTGGGCCGCCAGCACGTCGAAGGCGATGGCCCCGGCGGGGATCAGGGGCGCATAGAACATGAAATCGTGGATCGTGTCGTCGAAACGGCGTTCGCCGGACACCACGCCATTCTCCCTCAGGCGGCGGACGAAATAGCCGGCCTCGTCACGTACCGCATCCTGTCCGGCCGTGATGACCAGGGTTGTGGGCACGCCCTTGAAAGCACTGGCTTGGAGGGGGGACACGAGCCCGCTCGGCGTCTCGTCCTCCTCCAAGCTCAGATACCGGTCCCGCATCCAGGCAAGATCCGCAAGGGACGGGCGGTAGCCGCCCGAACCATAGGTGCTGCGGGATGGAAAATCCGTTTCATCGTCGAGCCGCAGATAAGGCGTCATCAGCCCAAGGAATTTCAGTCCTTCAAAGGGTTGGCGGCGGAAGCGGATCGCCGTGCTCGCGGCCAGCATGCCGCCGGCATCATCGCCCACAAGCCCCATCCGGGTCTTGTCGCCGCCCAGAACATCCCCCTTGTCGGCAAGCCACCGCAACGCTTCGGAGACGTCGTCGAGGGCCGCCGGATAGGGGTGTTCGGGCGCCCGCCGGTATCCGATGCTCGCCACCATGGCCCCGCAGGCCCTCGCAAGGGACCGGGCCACATGATCATGGCTGTCAATACTGCCGCCGACGAAATAGCCGCCATGGACATAAATAAGGATCGGCGGCGGTCCGTCCCCGGCATTCAGGGGACGGTAGATCCGGACGGGCGTGCGATTGTCCGAAAGCGGCACGTCCGTATCGCGACGGTCGGCCATCGGAATCGGCTCTGCCCCGAAGGTTTGCCCCGCCTCCTCCAGGTCAGCCCGGATGGAGCCCAGCGTTTTCTGGTGGAGCGGCAGCGTGCCTGGCCCGGCCAGAAAGGCATTCACGGCGGCCGAAGCGGGATCGAGCGCGTCGGTCTCCTGGGCCCACGCGGCTCCGGACACTGCGGACACCGTGGCCGCGGACAAAGCCATGGGGGACAGCAAAGGCAGACAGGCCGCCCCGGCGGCGCGGGTGAGCATGTGGCGGCGGGTGAGGTCGTGTGACGACGGCAAGGGAGCCTCCCTCGGACATGGTGGGTGCACCCACAGCAGTGTTTCATGAAATCCGGGCGCCGTCAGGCGTCGAATCCCCACAGATCCGGCGTCGCGATTTCGATGGAATTGCCGGCGGGATCGCGAAAGTAGAGGGACCGGGCGCCGTTGGGCCATGTCATGTCGGTTTCAACGGCGATGCCATGGCGGGCGAGATGGTCCCGCCACTGGTCCAAACGCGCTTCGGATTCCCGAAAAGCCATGTGGCCCGGCCCGTGAGCGCCGTGCAAAGGCACCGGAAAGCCATTGATTTCCGTTCGCACCGTTTCCGTAACACTGGGATTGAACACCAGGAGCATGGAGCCGGGACAGCGAAAGAAAACATGCCGCCCAGCCTCCTTGATCAGAAGGGGCAGGCCGAGGACCTGGGTGTAGAATGCTTCAACGGCGTCCAGATCCTCGGCATAGAGAACGGTTTCCAGGATGGCGAGAGTCCCGGGGAGTCGGTCGTCCGTATCAGGAGGCAAGAGCCGTTTCCCCGTCCATCACGGCGGCAACGGCGTGAACCACCGAAGCGATCCGCACGGCCGCCTGAATCTGCTGGCTCGACAGTCCGGCCTTGCGCAGTTCGGCCTCATGGGCGTCGATGCACATGCCGCAGCCATTGACGGCCGAGACGGCCAGGGACCACAGCTCGAAATCGGCTTTGTCCACGCCCGGATTTGCAATCACATTCATGCGCAGCTTGGCCGGCAGGGTCTTGTAGTCGTCGGCGGATGCAAGATGCACGAAGCGATAATAGACATTGTTCATGCCCATGATGGCCGCGGCCGCCTTGGCGCCCTCGCGGGCTTCGGCATTCAGATCGCCGGAGACTTCCGCGTCGACCGCCTTGATCAGATCCGCATTGCGCGAGGCCAGGGCCGCGGCGAGAAAGCTGCCGGCGCGCTGCTGCGGTGTCAGGTTTTCCTCGCGGCTGAGGGACGACAGGTTCAGCTTGAGGTCCTTGGCATAGTCCGGAAGGCGTTCCTTCAGGGCATCGAAACTCATGGCACGTCACTCCGTATCGTGAGGAAAAACGGGCCGGCCATGGGCCGACCCGAACAGGCAGAGCCGATCAGGCGGCCAGGGTGGCGCCGCCGACGGCCCGGTTGCACGGGCAAAGCTCGTCCGTCTGAAGAGCGTCGAGAACCCGAAGGATTTCGGTCGGGTTGCGGCCCACATTCAGATTGTTGACCGACACGTGCTGGATGACATTGTGGGGATCGACCACGAATGTGGCGCGCAGGGCCACGCCGGCATCCCGCTCACGCACGCCCAGGCCATCGACCAGGGAGCCGTTCGTGTCGGCAAAACCGTACTGATCGAGTTCCTTCAGGTCCGGATGCTCGCGGCGCCAGGCCAGCTTGCAGAACTCGTTGTCCGTGCTGCCACCCAGAACGACGGCATCCCGGTCGGCGAACTCTCCGTTCAGTTTGGCGAATTCGACAATTTCGGTCGGGCAGACGAAGGTGAAATCCTTCGGATAGAAGAAAATGATTTTCCACTTGCCCGGAAAGCTCGCCTGCGTGATCGGCTCGAAAGCCTCCACGCCGTTCTCTTCGGGCATCATGAATTTCGGCTTCACACCAACGACTTCAAATTCGGGAAGCTTGTCGCCAACACCCAGCATGTTTGTCTCCATGGTTAAGGACGGGTCAGAGGGAGGGATCCGTCCAAGGGATCCTGAAAACGCGGTCCCTTAACGGTTTATGACACCCAACACGTGGTGCGCGACCTACCCCAGGAAAAGGGATTGAGCAAATCGAATGTTTCGGCAGATTGTCATCGAGTAAATCGATTAACCATGGGGAGGACCATGCCCAACAGTCATTTGCCGACGGTGCGACAGCTTCGCTACCTGGTCGCGCTCCATGAAGCGGGCCATTTCGGCCGGGCCGCCGAGGCCTGTGCGGTCACCCAGTCCACCCTGTCGGCGGGGATCCAGGATCTCGAGGCCTTGCTGGGCAGTCCTCTGGCGGATCGCAGCCGCCGGCAGGTCAGCCTCACGCCCCTGGGCCTGCAGGTGGCCGAGCGGGCGGGGGGCATTCTTGTGGACCTCGAAACCCTCGTCGCTGATGCCAAGGCGCCGCGCCTGCCGCTGACGGGCCCGTTGCGCATCGGCGTGATCCCGACCGTCGCGCCTTTTCTGCTGCCCATGGTGTTCGGCGGGCTGCGGGAGCGCTATCCGGATTTGCGGCCCGTGTTGCGGGAGGACCGGACAGCCGATCTCGTTGACGCGCTGGAGGCCGGGCGCCTCGACGTGCTGCTCCTGGCGCTGCCCTTCACCTTGCCCGGTCTTGCCGTGGAGGTCCTGTTCGACGACCCGCTGATGCTGTGCCGGCCCGAGGGGGCCACGCCGCCGGGTCCCGTGCCCCTGGCCCAGGTGGAGGAGACCGACCTTCTGCTCCTGGAGGACGGTCATTGCCTGCGCGACCAGGTGCTCAGTGCCTGTTCCCTCGACCGCACCCAGGGCCTGTCACCCATCCAGGCCACCAGTCTGCACACCCTTGTCCCCATGCTGGCCCTGGGGCTCGGGCATACTTTGATGCCGTCCATGGCGGTCGAGGCGGGCCTGCTCCACGGGGCGGGGGTGGAGGCGGTGGGGTTTTCCGATGCGGGCCCGGTGCGTCAGATCGCCCTGGCCTGGCCGGCCCGCAGCGCCCGGGCCGACGAGTTCCAGCTTCTGGGCGTTTGTCTGCGGGAGGCCTGGGAGGGGCGATCGCGGGCGGCGTGACGTGACGCGGGGCGCACCGTATACAAAGGCGATGTCAAGCAAAGGAGGATCTCCCATGGACGCGGCACCCGCTCAACGTGGTCCCCGGGATTGGCGGCCGACGGACAGCCATTGGGGCATCATTGCCAAGCTGATCCATTGGCTGATGGCCGTGATGATTATCGGCATGCTTATCGTTGGAACCATCATGGAAAACATGGAGTTCAGCGATCTCAAATTTGAACTCTATCAGCTCCATAAGTCTTTCGGCCTGACCCTGATGGTCCTCGCGCTGATCCGCCTGTTGTGGCGCGTGCCGGGAGCGGTTCCCGCCTTGCCCGCGACGATGCCGGGCTGGCAGCGCCGGGCCTCATCCGTCAGTCACATTCTGCTTTACGGTTTCATGTTTGCCATGCCGCTCAGCGGCTGGGTCATGGTGTCGGCGTCCGATCTGGGCATTCAAACGTCCTATTTCGGCCTTTTCGATGTGCCCCATCTGGTGGAGCCCGATGAGGACCTGGAAGAGACGATGAAACGCGTCCACGGCCTGCTGGCCTGGGGCCTCGTCGCTCTGCTCGCCGTGCATCTGTGCGCCGCGCTGAAACACCACCTTGTCGACCGGGACGCGGTTCTGCGCAGGATGCTCCCGGGACGCACCACTATGTAATTCCGGGCACTACGCCCGCATTTTTGTGAAGGATGGGATACAGATGATCACGCGCAGTCTTGCCACCGCCGTCGTCTTCGCCCTCGGTGCCGCCGCTCCGGCCTGGGCCGCCGATTGGACCGTGGACATGGACAAAAGCCGCCTGGGCTTCACCTTCGTCCAGGACGGCAAGAGCATCGAAGGCGCCTTCGGTGAATGGACGGCCGACATTACGTTCGATCCGGACGCGCTCGAAGCGGCCTCGGCCAATGTCACGGTCGTGATCGACAGCATCGATGCCGGATCGCGCAGTCGCTCCCGCCGGGCCCGCGGCAAGACCTGGTTTGCGGAAAAGCAGCACAAGGAAGCCACGTTCCAGACGACGGCCTTCCGCGAGACCGGCAAGGGGGCCTATGAGGCCGACGCGACCTTGACCATCCGCGGTACGGAACAGCCCATCACGCTGCCGTTTACTCTTGTGTTTGACGGGGACAGCGTAACCATGGACGGCACCGTCACCCTGGACCGCACCGCCTTCGGCGTCGGCCAGGGCGACTACGAAAGCGGTGACGAGATTGCCATCGAGGTGGTCGTGGACGTTGATCTGGTGGCCACGAAAGCCGAGTGATCAGGGGCGGTGCCCGTCCGGCTTTTGTGAAATGTCGGACGGGTTTTCAGCCCGGCCGCCATGGGGCGGTTTGAACCTGCCCCCTGGATCATTTTCGGAATGCGGATGGGAGGATGGCCTGGATGGCGGGTTTCAACCCGCCCTACCGCTTAAGCGGCCGTCACAAATTCTCGATTTTTATGGGGCGCAGATTTCCCGCCGGGGTGAAGCCGAGCACCTGACCGTAGAAGAAAAGCTCCGCCTCAAGAGCGCGTTCCCGGTTCTCGGCTTTGCGGAAGCCGTGCTGTTCTTCGGGGAACGTCAGATAGGCGACCGGAATCCCTTTTTTTCTAAGCGCGTTGACGATGGCCTCGGACTGGTTCGGCGGCACGATCCGGTCCTGGAGACCCTGGAGCACGATCAAGGGGCGGTCGAAGCCGTCCAGATGATGGATCGGCGAGCGGGCCACATAAAGGTCCCGGCGTTCCGGATAGGGCCCGATCAACTGGTCGAGATAGCGGGACTCGAATTTGTGGGTGTCCTTGGCCAGGGCTTCGGCATCGCTGACTCCGAAATAATTGGCGCCGGCCGCGAACACGTCGTGGAAGGCCATGGCCGCCAGGACCACATAGCCACCGGCGCTGCCGCCCCGTATCAAGAGGCGGTTGCGGTCCGCAAGGCCCCGGTCCGCCATATGCAGCGCGCCCTTGACCGCGTCCTCCACATCCGCAATGCCCCACTCCCCATACAGACGTTCCCGATAGGCGCGCCCGAACCCGGTGCTGCCCCGATAGTTGACGTCGAGCACCGCGAAGCCCCGTGTCGTCCAATATTGCATGTCGAGGCGGAAGGCGGAGGAGCGGTGCCCTGTGGGGCCCCCGTGGACCGTCACGATCAGCGGCGGCGTTTCGCCCTCGGGCGCCGTGAAATGAGGATTGGTGGGCGGATAATAGAAGGCGTGGGCCTGCTCGCCCTCGCCGGTCGGAAAGGCGGTGGCCGATGGGACGGCGATAAAGGACGGGTCCAGCGGCTGCTCACCGGCCTCGCGCAGAGTGTCGAGCATGCCGGTTTCGGGATCGATGGCCACAAGGGCGGCCATGCGGTCCGGAAAACTGGCTACACCGTAAAGCCGCCCGCCGACCACAGTCGGATCATGGATCTCGGCCGGCCCCAGATCGATCGGGGTGTAAAGGCCGGTCGCGGGATCGATCAGGCCCAGTTCGCCTTTGGCCCCTTCCGTATAGGCCGCTATGATCCGGCCGTCGGCAAGCACATCGAACCAGCTCTCGCCGAGCGACCAGAGCGGGCCCCCAAGGTCCGCCGGTCGTTCGATCACCGGACGGACAGTCCCGTTCTCCCACTCGTAGAGCGCCCAATAGCCGGAGCGGTCGGCCAGGAACAAAAGCCGCCCGTCGGCCGTCCAGCGGGGCTGCAAAACGGATTCCCTCTGGCCCTCGTTCAGCGTGCGGATCTCGCTCAGCCGGCCATCGGCACCCACCCTCGCCATCTGCAGGCTGATGGTATCCCAGGGCATGTTCGGATGGTCCCAGGCCGTCCAGACCAGGGTTGCGCCATCGGGGGACAGGCGCGGATAGGCCACGAAATCGGACCCCTGGACCAGGATGGTTTGGGCGCCGGTGTGCCGATCGATCGCCACGAGGCCATTGCGGGCCTCGCCATGGTCCGCGAGCGTTTCGGGTCGGTGGTCCTCGCGCACGCAGATCAGTCGGTTGCGGCCCGCATCCACCGCGCAATCGGCAAACCGGAACGGCTCCGCCGGGGTCAGCGCGAACGGCGGCTCGCCGGCGGTCTGTGCGTAGATCCTCTGATCAGCAAAATGGCTGAAATAAACCGTGTCTCCGGCCACACCATAGGGCGTTCCGCCATATTCGTGGACCCGGGAGCGCACATTGAAGCCGTCGGGTGTCACGGTCTCCATCGTCTGGTCGCCATTGAGGCGCATGACCACGGAACGCCCCGCCTCATGGGGCCGGTATTCCAGCCAGTAGAGAGCTCCGTCCACCGCGCGCAGGGTACTGAAGCCCAGGGTGGCGCCGCCCAGATCCGCGGCCGACAGGGGCGAGGTCCAGGTGCCATAGGGGGCTTGGCGCGGCGCGGTGGCGGCCGGGGTCAGACCGAGGGTCATGGCGCAGAGAACTCCGAGAATGAGGCGGGTCATCGGTGACAGTCCTTCCCATAGCACCATGGCCCAAACCATCATGGTTCGCCATGCGCAAGCCCGTGGCAAGCGGCGGCGCATGGCCTGGGCGTTCGTGTGTGCTGCTGCAACAGGGCTTGGCCGAATGCCGCATCAAGCGGTATAGCGGATCATGGGTGGGGAAAAGGAGACGGTATGGCCCTCAAGCGCCGCAGCGTTCGGCACCTTCGTTGGTTGGCCGCCCGCGGCATGCTCACCCTGCTTCCTGCGCTCCGGCGCCGGGTTATCCTGTACGAAAAGGCGATCCCGGCAGAGGATGCGGGAGGCGTGCGGGCCCTTCACGAGCCCGTGCCCCTTCGTCCTTGTCCGGCGGAAAAGGCCTTTCTCAACCGCATGCCCGATCCACCCGGATCGGGCGCCGCCATCGAGCGCTGCCGCCTGCCGGCTGAGCCGGCCCGCCGTGTGGCCCTGATCGACCTGCCGGATGTCACGGTCCTCGGCAATACGGGTGCGCTGGTGGATGAGGCCGGGGAGCGGCTGTTGCTCCAGCGCCGGCGCCTACCCTATGCCACTTATCACGACTTTCGCCCCCAACCCTTGCGGTCCGTTACGCGGCGGGGGAAACCCAGCCTCAGCTTTGTGGGCCCCTGGCAGGGACACCGGCACCTCTTTCACTTCCTGTTCGACCGTGTTCCCAAGCTCTATTACGCCCTGGAGCGGTTCGATTTGAAGGACGGGGACCTGGAGATCCTCGTCAATGAGGGCCTGCCCCCGTTTCAGGCAGATTTTTTCCGTTTCCTGAGTGCCCGTTATCCCCGCCTTGCAATCACCACCGTGCCGGCGCGCGAGCGATGGCGCTTCGACCGCCTGCTGACAATCGACTATTGGCAGAACGTGACGACCACCGTGGCCGACGAAGCCTGTCTCGACTGGGTCAGGGGGCTTTTCCTGGAGGGCTACGGTCTCCGGCCCGGCCCGGCGCGCCGGCGGCTGTGGATCAGCCGGCAGGATACGCGCAAACGACGCTTGACCAACGAGGCCGCGCTGAGGGCGGGCCTGGCCGCCCGTGGCTTTGAGCCGCTGCTGCTGGGCACCATGGCGTTCCGTGACCAGATCGCCTGTTTTCTCGATGCCGAACTGGTGGCGGGCACCCACGGGGCCGGCTTTGCCCATCTCTTGTTCGCACCGGCCGGAAGCGGCGTGGTCGAGCTGTTCCCGGCGAACCGCCTCCGCAACACCTACGCCCTGCTGTCTTACGCCCTGGGCCATCGCCATTGCGCCGTGGCGGGCACGCCGGGCGGCCCGCGGGAGCGCTACAGCGTCGATGCGGGCACGGTTTTCGCCGCCGTGGAAAACATGGCGCGGCCGCCCGCGCGCGCGTCCGGGTCCTTTGCCGCCTGACGATCCCGTTTCTCGGTCAGGCGGCGACTTTTTTGACCACCTGATCGATGGCGCCGAAGATCGTTTGTCCGTCCGCATTCAGCATGTGGATGCGCACCCGGTCGCCAAAGCGCAGGAAGGGCGTTTCCGCCGCGCCGGTGTCGAGGGTCTCCAGCATCCGCTTTTCCGCAAGACAGGATGAGCCGGCAGACCGGTCCCGGTTGGACACCGTGCCCGATCCGACCACGGTGCCGGCGCTTAGGCGCCGCGTGCGCGCCGCATGGGCGATGAGCCGGGGAAAGCCGAAGGTCATGTCGATGCCCGCATTGGGCGCCCCGAAGCGGGCCCCGTTCAGATCGCTGATCAGCGGCAGGTGGACTTTCTGGCCGTCCCAGGCCCGGCCCAACTCGTCCGGTGTGACGGCGACGGGCGAGAAGGCAGACGAGGGTTTGGAATGGAAAAAACCGAAGCCCTTGCCAAGTTCCCCCGGGATCAGATTGCGCAAGGACACGTCATTGACCAGCATCAAAAGCAGGACATGCCCGGCGGCGGCAGCCTCGCTCGCGCCGCGGGGGACATCGTCCGTGATGACCGCAATCTCCGCTTCAAAATCGATGCCATAGGCCTCGTCTTCGGCCTCGATCGGGTCATGGGGGCCGAGGAAGCTGTCGGAGCCGCCCTGATACATCAACGGGTCGGTCCAGAAACTCTCCGGCATGTCCGCGCCGCGGGCCTGGCGCACCAGTTCCACATGATTCACATAGGCGCTGCCATCCGCCCACTGATAGGCGCGGGGCAGGGGGGCGGCGCATGCCTGCGGATCGAAGGGCACGCTGTCATTCGCTTCCCCGGCATTCAGCCGCTCGCTCAAGGCATGCAGGCGCGGCGCCGTTTCCGCCCAGTCGTCGAGGGCCGCCTGGAGCGTGGGTGCGATGCCTGCGGCGGGCACGGCGCGGGTGAGATCGCGGGAGACGACCACAAGGGTGCCGTCCCGACCGCCGGTCTTCAGCGTGGCCAGTTTCATGACGTCTTCCAACTGTCCTTGTAGCCCGTCCATTCCACGGCCTCGGCGGCCGAGCCCACGTCCAAGGGGTCCCGGGCATCCAGCATCACTGCATATTCGTCCGTGGCCGGCTTGGATTGGGTGAACATCTTGGTCAACGCCTTGGGATGTGGGCCATGGGTAAAACCGCAGGGGTGGAAGGTCATCATGCCGGCCTCGATATTGTCCCGGCTGAAAAAATCGCCCGCGTGGTAGAACAGAACCTCGTCATAGTCGTCGTTGTTGTGGAAGAAGGGGATCTTGATCGCGCCGGGATCGCTCTCAAAAGGCCGTGGGCAGAAGGTACAGATCACGAAGCGGTCCGATAGGAATGTGGTGTGGGCGGATGGTGGCAGGTGGTAGCGGTGGCTCATCATGGGGCGGATGTGTTTGACGTTGAGCCGCAGGACGGAAAGATTGCCGTGCCAGCCCACCGCATCCAGCGGATTGTAGGGATAGGTGGCGACGGAGACCTGGCCGCGCTTCTTGATGAAGACAGGGGTCTCCCCTTCCTGGGCCTGATGGGCCCGGAACGCTTCATCATAGGCGGGAACATCGAGAACGGCCGGATCGAAGACCGCGTGGGGTCCCGCCATCCCCCGGTCGGGCAGGGTGAAGTGGGTGTTGGTGGCCTGGATCATCAGAATACGCAGGGCCGCCTGGGGCATCAGCCGCCACATGGTCCCCCGGGGCAGATAGACATAATCCCCGGCGGTGACGAACAGATGGCCGTAATCGCAATAGAGATCCGCATTACCCTGATGAATGAACAACATCTGGTCGCCGTCGCCATTGCGGGCGAGCCCGTTCATGGGCCGGTCGAGGGTCCAGAACCGCATCTCGGTGGCCTGATTGTGCAGAACCACCGGTGCATCCCAGGGGGAGAGATCCGCCGTGTTGAGCTGAACCAGATTGAAGGCCCGGGGCCGCAGTGGACCTTCGAAGGAGGTCCAGCCCGTGGGCGGGCGGCGGTGGTAGAAGAAGGAGGCGGGGCCGAAAAAGCCCTCATTGGAGATTTCCCGCACATAGGTGTGGTCGGGCAGGACCGCAAGGGCCTGGCGGGATTACACC
>JBHJGV010000004.1:0-217225 GCA_050331455.1 Alphaproteobacteria bacterium | reverse complement strand
CGCCCCCCCACTGTCGCACATACGCCCGGGCCAGCCGATTCACCCCAGATCGTCTCCCGGGGCCCCCTCCCGCCCGGCCGCAGCCTCCGCCAAGATGCGTCCGGGCCCCCCTTCCCCCTCTGACTTGGCTGGCCTCCTTTGACTGGGCTGGATAATAGAGTCACCGCTTCGTGTCGGCACACGGATCATCCGGAGGGCGAGCATAAAGCGGCTCGCCGTCTTTGATGTCTTTCCACCCCTTTTTGAAGGCCTATCGACGGTGGGTTCAAACCTGCCTTACGGATCGTCTGTGTTCTAAGCGGAGCGGATCTCGACAAGGGTCACGGAAAAATAGAGATCTTCGCCGGCGAGCGGATGATTCGCATCCAGAACGACGAGGGCGTCGGTAATGTCCACAACCCGATAGGACAGTTGAACATCGTCCTCGACCGTAATGGGCAGCACCATGCCGATGCTTGGCTGGGCCTCTTTGGGAAGCGTGTCCTTTGGGATGGGGAGAACCAGTTCCTTGCGCCGGGGTCCGAAAGCCTGCTCGGCGGAAACCGGGATCACTTTTTGCTCCCCCTCGGCCATGCCGACCATACCGTCCTCGACCGCCTTGAAGACCTTGCCGGCCCCCAGGGTCAACACCTCCCGGGCATCCCCTTGGGTGCCACCGATCAGGCGGCCGTCCAGGGTAAACACCCTGAATTTGACCACGACTTCATCTCCCCTGCCGGCTTTTGCCACGGCTGTCCTCCCTGCCCGGCGTCCACCGCCCAATCCATGCGTCATGCTTGAAAAAAGGTTGCAGACAGGCCCGCCGGGGTCAAGGACGGCGCCCCCTTCCCCTCCGTCTGCGGAACATAGTCAACCGGGGCGCGCTGCCTTCTCCGCATGGCCCGACACGCCTTCGCGGCGCTCCAACTCGGCCGCAACGGCGTCGGGGGTCACGTCCGTCGCGGCCCACAGCACCAACAGGTGAAACAGAAGATCGGCCGATTCCGCCACAAGGGCTGCCCGGTCGCCGTCCGTCGCCGTCTGCACCGCTGCCATGGCCACTTCCACAGCCTCTTCGCCCACCTTCTTGGCACAGTGTTCCGCGCCCTTGGCCAGCTTCGAGGCCACATAGGACGATGAAGGATTGTCCCCGCGCCGCGTCTCGATGACATGGGCAAGGCGGGTCAGAATGCTACCGAGGCGTTCGAAATCCGGCGTGGTCACGGGCAGGCCCCTTGCGATGTGGATGCATGGCGCCCGCACTCTAACACCGGAGCGCTCAGCACTCCCAGAAACGCGGGCCTGTCTCCAGACCTGCCCATACGGCCCGGGTCCGCTCCCATTGATCCACCGCCCGCGCGTCGTGCCAGGCAATAATGCGCGCAGCCACCGCTTCCAAGGCCGGCTGCGCGGTTCCAGCGTCTTGCGTGAATGCGGGCAGCAGGGCGGCGGCCGTCGCCACGTCGTTCAAGGCGCCGAAACTGTCCTGGAGCCTCGCAAAGGCCTGGAGATCGGGCTCCATCCGGGTCGTATCGAACAGGCTGCCGAAAAACCGGCCCGCATAGCGCAGTTTTTTCACGGCAATGCGCATATCGTGGCGTTGTTCGATGGTGAGATCCTCCAGGCGCGCCCCGAACCGGACCACGGAGCGCCAACGCCGGCGCAGCATGCGTAAAGCGAAAGGCCGAGCCGCCCGCGCCCAAGGAGCTGAGGCGGAGGACGCGTTTTCGGTCTGGCGCCAGGCGCGGGTCTCCAGGAGGGCTTCGACAGCCAGGGCAAACTCCACAAAATCACTGCCCGTCCGCCAGGACCGCAAGACCCCGTCCAGGGCCTCGGCCCGCTTAACACCCACCCTCGCCCGCAGCGCCGCAAACGTCTCCGGATCCCCGACCTCGGGTGCCGCTGTGTCGAGAATATCCGTCATCAACACATCGAGGTCGCGAACCGGGCTGAGCATCAGCGCAAGGGACCGCGCCCGTGTGGTGAGCGGGTCAATCACTTCAGGACCGAAACTGCGGCGAAACAACGCCATGCCGGCCCGCAGCCGGCGCAGCCCGACACGCATCTGGTGCACGCCCCGTGTATCGCCTGCCTCGACGACCGCGGCCTCATTACCCACCACATGGGCCAGCGCCGCCGATGCCAGAGTCGAAAAGGCGGCCTCCACCGTGCAGTCCGGATGGAGCGGCGGCCAGACGGCCTTGACTGCGACCGGCCCACGGCCCTCCGCGAGGCTATAACCGCGCCCCGCCTTGCTGCGCACGCCCAAGCGAGCCGGAACCTGCGCCGTAATCATCTGGACAAGGATAAAAAGATCCGCCGGCGTCCCTCGCAACAGTTCGAGCTCGAGATCGCAAACGGGCATGGTCCGGCATCCGGCCACGATCTGCCCCTGGTCCAGGGCGGCCTCCAGGTGGGTGCCGTCGGCCAGGATCACATGGGCCCGCCGCCGGTTGATCCGGGTCTCGAACAGACAGCGCAGGGGTTTGACATCAAGCTGGGCCTGGATCGCGTCACGCAAGGCCGGCTCGGGCACGAGGGACGGGTCCGGCAGACAGGCGCCCGGGGGGAGAAAGGCATCGAACTCCATCCGATCCTTCAGGACGGAATGGGCCGTGCCCGCCGTCTTGACGGTCTGCACAACCTGGCCGCCCGCCTCACGCAGACGAAAGCCGAAGCCGCGGCGCCGAAAGGCGAAATCGCCCGTGTCGAAATACCGGGTCCGGATGGGTTCGGGATGGGCCGTCAATAAGGGCGCGAGCCAGCCCAAAGTACCCAGCGCCGAAATCTGGGCCGGATCCAGATACAGAACAAGTTCCTGCTCGCGCGACCGCGCAGTCCCCACCGATCCCATGGTCAGGCCCCCCAAAGGCCTCAGCACTCGGATTTCACTATCGAAAGGTTGTGACACGCTCCGTTATCATCCGGACTATGTCATGGAACTGTTACATTGAGAAGGGGGTCGTTCACCCCCGAAAGAAGCCGGTCAGGGGCGCACCGGAATGCCTGCGGCCGCCATATGGGCCTTGGCCTCGGCAATGGTGAAGGTGCCGAAATGGAATATGGAGGCGGCCAGCACGGCATGGGCCTCCCCGTCCCTCACGCCATCCACCAGGTGATCGAGGGTGCCCACCCCGCCCGAGGCAATGACCGGTACGGGAACCGCGCGGCTGACGGCGCGTGTCAGGGAGAGGTCGAAGCCTTCCTTGGTGCCGTCCCGGTCCATGGAGGTGAGCAGGATTTCACCGGCCCCGAGACCGGTAACTTGCCGCGCGAACGCGACGGCGTCGATGCCCGTGGGCTCGCGTCCCCCATGGGTGAAAATCTCCCAGCGCTCGGGGCCCACGCCGCGGGCGTCGAGGGCGACCACAATGCATTGGCTGCCGAATTTGCGCGCCGCCTGGGCCACGAAATCAGGATCGCGCACCGCAGCCGTGTTGATGGAGACCTTATCCGCCCCGGCCAGCAGGAGCGCCCGGATATCCTCCAGGGTGCGCACGCCGCCGCCGACCGTCAGGGGCATGAAACAAGCCTCGGCGGTGCGCGAGACCACATCGAGCAGAATGCCCCGCTTTTCATGGCTGGCGGTGATGTCGAGGAAACAGAGTTCGTCCGCCCCCGCCGCATCATAAACCTTGGCCTGTTCCACCGGATCCCCGGCATCGCGCAGATCGACGAATTGCACGCCCTTCACGACGCGGCCGTCCTTCACATCGAGACAGGGAATGATCCGGGTTTTGAGCATTGAGACGTCTCCCCCTCAGGCGGCCCGGGCGAGGGCGAGCGCCGCCCGCGGATCGATCCGCCCATCGTAAAGCGCCCGGCCGATGACCGCGCCCGCAAGGCCCGACCCGCTCTCGGCGGCCACCGCCTCCAGATCGCCGAGGCCCGCCACACCGCCCGACACGATGACCGGAATGCCGACGGCGCGGGCCAGGTCCGCGCTGGCCGCCACATTGGCTCCGCCCAGCAGACCGTCCCGATCGATATCGGTATGGATGATCGCGGCAACACCCGCGTCCTCGAACCGCTTGGCCAGCTCCACGGCCTCCAGATCGGAGGTTTCCGCCCAGCCCTCAACCGCGACCCGGCCCGCCCGGGCATCGATGCCGACCGCGATGCGGTTCGGGTGATCCTTCGCCGCCGCTTTGACGAGGCCCGGGTCCCGCACCGCGACCGTGCCCAGGATGACCCGGGTGATGCCGGCCTCCAGCCAGCGATCGATGGTGGCCCGATCCCTTATGCCGCCGCCGAGCTGGATGGGCAGGTCCACGGCCGACCGGATACCCCTGACCGCCGCCCCATTGACCGGCCGGCCCGCAAAGGCCCCATTCAGGTCCACCAGATGAAGCCATTCAAAGCCGAGGGCCGCGAAATCGCGCGCCTGGGCGGCCGGATCGGCGTTGAACACGGTGTCGCGGTCCATATCGCCCTGTTCCAGGCGCACACAGGCCCCATCCTTCAGGTCGATGGCGGGAAAAAGGATCACGGAACCCTCCGTCAAGGCGTCCAGGCGAGGAAATTGGCCAGCAGCTTTAGGCCCACCGCCTGACTCTTTTCCGGATGGAATTGGGTGCCGACAAGATTGTCCCGCCCGATGACGGCAGTGAACCGCCCGCCATAGGTGCAGGAGGCCAGCACATCTCCCTCATTTGCGGCCTTAAAGGCATAGGAGTGCACAAAATAGGCATGGGGGTTGGGCCCGGGCAGCCCGGCAAGCACGGGATGCCCCCCCGGCGCCAGGTCGAGGGCGTTCCAGCCCATATGGGGCAGTTTGAAGGGGCCTTCGCCGGCGGGCGCCAAAGCGGCCACGTCGCCGGGGATCCACCCGAACCCCTCGTGATGGCCGTGCTCCAGGCCCCGGGACGCCATGAGCTGCATGCCGACACAGATGCCGAGCAGGGGCTTTGACCGGGCCGCGTCTTCCAGCGCGTCCACCAGACCATCATGGGTTTCGAGCCCATGGCGACAATCGGCGAAGGCGCCGACCCCGGGCAGGATCACCCGGTCCGCGCGCCGGACCGCAGCCGGATTGTCCGTCTGGGTCACGGTAAGCGCCAGACCCGCTTCCTGGCCGGCCCGTTCCAGGGCCTTTTTGGCCGAGTGCAGATTGCCGGAACCGTAATCGACCAGGACCGCTTCCATGGCTTATGCCCCTTCGCCCAGCGAGCCCTTGGTCGAAGGGATCTCCTGGGGCCGGCGGGGGTCCACCTCCACCGCCATGCGCAGGGCCCGGGCACAGGCCTTGTAACTGCTCTCGGCGATGTGGTGGCAGTTCTCCCCATACAGATTATCCACATGCAGCGTCAGGGCCGCATTGGTGGCGAAGGCCTGGAACCATTCCTTGAACAGCTCGGTATCCATGGTGCCGATGGTGTCCCGGGAAAAGGCCACCCGCCAGACCAGATAAGGCCGGCCCGATAGGTCGATGGCTGCGCGGGTCAGGGTCTCGTCCATGGGCACCGTCGCATCCCCGAAGCGGCGGATGCCGGCCATGGGGCCCAGGGCCTGGCGCACGGCCTGGCCGATGACGATGCCCGTATCCTCCGTCGTGTGGTGGGCATCGATGTGGAGATCGCCCGCGGCCCGCACGGTCAGATCCATCAGGGAATGGCGGGCAAAGGCGTCAAGCATATGGTCGAGAAACCCGACGCCCGTCGCCACATCCGCCCGTCCCGTGCCATCCAGGGTGAGATCGACGGTGATATCCGTTTCCTTGGTCCTGCGCGTGACCGATGCCTGACGCATGTTCAATCCCTTGGAGCCTGCCTTAGTGGAGCGCAAGGCAAGCTATAAGACTGCCGGCGGGATTTGGATAGGGCAGGCTTGACCCGGCCCCGATCGTCGATACATGTGCCCAACTGCCCAAAGGCTTGATCATCAAGGGAGACGCGTTTGACGGAGGAGGCGCCGCGGAGCTGGCACGGCACAACGATCCTGTCGGTTCGCAAGGGCAATGAAGTGGTGATCGCCGGCGACGGCCAGGTCAGCATCGGCCCGACCATCATGAAGGGCTCGGCCCGCAAGGTGCGACCGCTGGGCCCGGGCGGTTCCGTGATCGCAGGCTTTGCCGGCGCCACCGCCGACGCCATGACCCTGTTCGAGAGGCTCGAGGCCAAGCTGGAGCAATATCCCAAACAGCTCACCCGCGCGGCCGTGGAATTGGCCAAGGACTGGCGCACGGACCGGTTCCTGCGCCGGCTCGAAGCCATGATGATCGTGGCCGATCCTGCGACAACCCTGGTCCTTACCGGCACGGGCGATGTGCTGGAACCCGACACGGGCGTAGCGGCCATCGGCTCGGGCGGCAATTTCGCCCTCGCGGCGGCCCGGGCCCTGGAGGATAGCGACCTCGACCCGGAAGCGATCGCGCGCAAGGCCATGGCCATCGCCGCCGAGATCTGCGTCTACACCAATACGTCCCTCACCATCGAACGCCTCAAGGGGTGATCCATGTCCGTCTTTTCCCCGCGGGAAATCGTCCATGAGCTGGACCGCCACATCGTCGGTCAGCAGGCCGCCAAACGCGCCGTGGCCATCGCCCTGCGCAATCGCTGGCGCCGCATGCAGCTCGACGAAGGCCTGCGCGAGGAAGTCCTGCCCAAGAACATCCTGATGATCGGGCCCACGGGTGTGGGCAAGACAGAGATTTCCCGCCGGCTGGCCAAACTCGCGAAAGCCCCCTTCATCAAGGTCGAAGCAACGAAATTCACCGAAGTGGGCTATGTGGGCCGGGATGTGGAGCAGATCATCCGGGATCTTTTGGAGGCTGCCATCACCCTGGTGCGCGAGGCCAAGCGGGCCGAAGTGAAATCCCAGGCTTACCGAGGGGCAGAGGAGCGCGTGCTCGATGCCCTGGTCGGGCCAGAGGCTAAATCCACGACGCGGGACTCCTTCCGCCAGAAGCTGCGCGCCGGCGAACTCGACGACAGCGAGATCGAAATCGACGTGGCTGACACCTCAGGCGGCATGCCGAGTTTCGAGATCCCAGGCATGCCGGGCGCCCAGATGGGCATGGTCAATCTCAACGACATTCTCGGCAAGGCCATGGGCAAGCGGACGAAAACCCGGCGCATGAAGGTGTCCGACACCCACGATATTCTCATCGCCGAGGAATCCGACAAGCTGCTCGACGAGGAACAGATCATCCAGGACGCCATCGCCAAGGTGGAGAACGACGGCATCGTCTTCCTGGACGAGATCGACAAGATCACGGCGCGCTCGGAACGTCAGGGCGGGGACGTGAGCCGGGAAGGCGTGCAACGGGACCTGTTGCCCCTGATCGAGGGCACCACCGTGTCCACAAAGCACGGGTCCGTCCGCACGGACCACATTTTGTTCATCGCCTCGGGGGCGTTCCACCTGGCCAAGCCGTCCGATCTGCTTCCTGAATTGCAAGGCCGTCTGCCCATCCGCGTGGAGCTGGAGGCCCTGACCCGGGACGATTTCCGGCGCATCTTGACGGAGCCGGAAGCGAGCCTCATCAAACAATATGTGGCCCTCCTGGAAACCGAAGGCGTGGCCATGACGTTCACCGAAGACGGCATCGACGCTCTTGCGGACATTGCCGCCGAAGCGAACGCTACCATCGAGAATATCGGCGCCCGCCGCCTTCACACGGTCCTGGAACGCGTCCTCGACGAGGTGTCCTTCTCCGCCCCCGACCGCTCCGGCGAAACCGTCACCGTGGACGCCGCCTATGTGGAGGAGCATATCGGCGACCTGGCAAGAAACACGGATCTTAGCCGGTTTATCCTGTAACGGATGATTGCCCCATAAAGTGGGTCGAGACCCGTCCTTACGATCCGGCGCTTGGGTCCTCAACTCGCGGCGACGGCTTCCGCCACCACATCCACCACCTGGCCATCGCGCAACCGCTCCGCCCCGCGGATAACGACTCGGTCGCCAGGGGCGATGTCGCCGGTGACTTCGATCATGGTGCCGCTGCCGCTGCCGGGTTCGACGGGAATGCGGCGGGCGGCGTTGTCGGCGCCAAGCTTGAACACGGCGGCGCCCGTGCGGCGCAGAACCAAGGCATCGCGGGGCACGGCGACCACGGTGCGCGGGTTGTCCGTAGGCACCAGGACGCGCACGGGCGTGCCGATGACCCAGAGCGCGTCCGGCAGGGACAGGCGGATCTCGAAAGTCCGCGTGACCTCGTTGCCAACACGGACCAGGGTGCGCAGGGTGCCCTCCGCCTGCTGTCCGAACCCGGTCATATCGAGGGTCATGCCCGCTGTGAGATAAGGCGCCGAGCGCACCGGCACCCGGGCTTGCACTTCTACATGGGTGGTGTCCACAAGGCGCGCTACGGGCGTGCCTGTCGAGACATATTCCCCCTGCTGAACGAGGCGCTCCACGACTTCACCGGTGAAGGGTGCGCGTACGCTGGCCCGTTCCAGATTGATCCGCGCCCGCTCCAGCGCGATGCGGGCCACCGCCAGATCCTGCTCCGCCCGGTCCTTGGCGACGGCGGCCTCATCCACGCTGCGGGCCGGAGCATTGTTGCGCTCGGCCAGTTCCCGGAACCGCGCAACGTTGCGGGTCTGGAAGGCGAGATCGGCCTCCAGGCGCCGGACATTGGCTTCGCTCTCAGCGACCTCCAGGGCCAGGAGGCGCTTGTCGAGTTCGGCCACGGCCGCCCCTTCCTCCACCATGTCGCCCACATCTCGGATACTGACCACCCGGCCGGAGATTTCCGCGGCAATGCGGGCATCCGTCCGACTGATAACGGTTCCAGGCACTTCGATGCTGGCGGAGACCGCGATTTCCTCGGCCTGGGCCACCGCGACACTGGCCGGCGGCATCCTGCCGGGCCCTTGCGCCCGGGCGGCAGGAGCCCAAGCCAGCAGAGCGGCGACGGCGAGCCCGGACAGGACACGGGAGGGAAGATGGGGGGTCATCGATTTGCTCCGTAGACCATGGATCACGCCGCTGCGCCGGCAAAGCACGACGGACCGGCCGCACCGCCGCCGTGAACCGCACGGTTCTCGCCCAGGCGCAGAAGGCTCGGCAGCAGGATCAAGGTGAAAACGAGACTTACCGACATGCCGCCGGCAATGCTGGCCGCCAGGCCGCGATAGATGGCACTGCCCTCGCCCGGAATGAGCACCAGCGGCAGCATACCAAAAATGCTGGTCAGTGTACTCATGAAAATGGGGCGCAGGCGCACGACCAGGCTGTCGCGCACCGCAAGGCGCCTCGGCGTGCCCTCTCCCTCCGCGCGCCGTGTGCGATCAACCAGAAGGATCGCATTGTTCACGACAAGCCCCAGCAGGATGATGAAACCGATCATAGTCAGCAGGTCGAGGGGCTGAACCGTGAACAGGTTCAAGACCTGGAGCGCACCCATGCCGCCGACGGTTGCAAGCGGCAGGGCGATCGCCACCAGCACCGCATCGCGCAGGGAGCGGAACAACGCCGCCATGAGCAGGACCAGCAGGACGATGGCAAGGCCGAAATTCTCCGCCATGGTGGCAATAGCCTTTTGCAGACTGTCCGCATTGCCCCCGTAGCGGATCGACGCGCCAGGCGGCAGCATGTCCTCCAGGCGCGGTTTCACCTGTGTCTCGAAGGCATCAATCAACTGTTGCAGAGTCATGCCCGGCGGCTGTCCCACGCCGAGGGCGAATGTCCGCCGGCGATCGACCCGGCGGATCACGCCCGGCCCCACGGTGCGCTCGATGTCCACCAGCTCGCTGAAGGGCACGATGGCACCGGAGGGCGTCGCGATGGGCGCACCGGCGAGGCGATCGGGATCATCCCAGGGTTCGGACCTTAAAATGATGTCGAGTTGCCGCTCTCCGTCGAAGTAATCGCCGACGAACAAGCCCTCCCCCAGGGCCCGAACCATGGTCGCCACCTGGGGCCGGGTCAGCTCCGCCTCCAGGATGCGGTCGTCCTTGGGGCGCACCCGCAGCTCCGGCTGTGCCGGCTCCGGATTGGGAAAAATCCGCACATTGGCGCCCGGCGGCAGGGTTTCGTTCAGCAGACGGCGGGCTTCCTCGGCCACGCGGGCGAGGCCCACCACATCCGTCCCCTGAATATTGATCTCCAGGCCCCCGCTGCCGCCACCGAACCCCCCGAACAGATTGCCCTGCTGGTCGAAGGCCTGGGTGTCAGGCAGTCCGGCCAGAATATCGTTGCGCATGATGGTGGCAAGCTCATTCACCCTGGACTGGTCCGCAACCCGCACACCCATGGTCCCACCCCGGGGGAAGGCGATGAAGTAATAGTTCAGGAGGGCTGGCTCCCGGGCCCCGTCCAGAAAGGGGGTGAGGCGTTCGATGACCGGTTTGGCGATCTCGTCATCCACAAAGTCGATGGTCACGCCGTCGGGCAGATCGAAAAACACATCCACCGCATCGCGTTTCACCGGCGGCAGATAATCGATGCTGGGGGTGAGCATCCAGGTGGCCGTCAGGGGCAGGACGATCAGGCCGGCAATCCACCCCATACGCCGGGCCGGCGTATCGGTCAGGGCCATGAGCACCCCTGCCACCCTGTCCCAGAAGGGATTGCGCTCCCCCGCGGTCGTCCGCTGGCGCACGAACAGGCGCGCGGCGGTGGGCAGCACGGTGATGGCAACGATCATCGACATGGTCACGGCGATGGCGATGGTCAGGGCGAGATCGGCGAAAAGCTGGCCCTCCACGTCCTTGATGAACATGATGGGCACGAAAATCGCCACCGTCGTCGCCGTCGAGGCGAACAGGGCGCCGAAGACCTCCATGGCCCCGCGTTCGGAGGCCATCGCCACATCCGCACCCCGCTCCCGATGGCGGATGATGTTTTCAAGGACCACAATGGCCGCGTCGAGCACCATGCCGGTCGCGAAGGCGAGACCGGCCAGCGAGATCACATTGATGCTGCGCCCGGCGAGATCGAGAACGAGAAACGTGGTCAGCAGGCAGATTGGGATGGTCGAGCCGATGATCAGCGTGGCCCTGGGCCGGCGCAGGAACAACCACAACACCCCGACCGCCAGGCCGATGCCGATCATCAGATTGTTCGTCAGCAAACCGATGGCCCGTTTGATGAACACGGACGGATCGAAGGACTGTTGCGCATCAAGGCCGTTCTCCTTCAGGACGGTTCCCCGCATCTCCTCGAATTCGGCCTTCACGGCCTCAATGGCCGCCAAGGCATTGGCGCCGTTTTCCTTGGTGATCCGCAGGCCGAAGGCCTCGTTGCCGTTCTGGTAGGAAAAGGTGACGCGCCGGGGAATCGAAACTTCGATGCGCGCGATATCCCGCAAGCGCACAGGCTGGCCCTCTCGCCATTCGATCACCTGATCACCCAGACTGGCCGGGTCGAACCGGCCTTCGAACTGTAAGGCATATTGGCGCCTGCCCACCGGAATCTGGCCGCCGGAGCTGTTATCGGCCCGGCCGGCAACGGCCGCGATGGCGGGAATGTCAATGCCGTATTGGGCGGCCAGAAAGGGATCGAAGATGATTTGAACCTGCTCGTTGCCCGCGTTGGAGTTGTTGACCTCCACGCCGGAAACGCCGTCGATGGCTTCGAGCCGGGGCACCAATACGTCGTTGATGAAGGGGCCGTAGGACTCAAGAGATCGCGGATTGTCCGGCAGGCGTTGCAGGAAGAAGAAAATCAACGTCTCTTCCGACGAGCCGCCGAAATTGCCGCCGAATTGAAGGCGCGGCGGGTCCGCATCCTCCGGAAGGGGCGGTAACCGGTTGAGCCGGTTGAGCACCTCCAGGGTGACGGCGTTCATGTCCGTCTCGAGACCGAACTGCAGATTGACGAAGGCGAAGCCGGGCCCGGCCTCGGCGGACATCTCGATGAGACCCGGCAGGCCCTGGAGCACATTTTCCTGCTCCTCCAGAATCTCGGATTCCATTTCTTCGGGCGAGGCGGCGCGCCAAAAGGTGGACACACCGAGGGTAGGGCGCTCGATATCCGGAAAAAGCTGAACAGGGAGCTTTCGGATGCTCATCAGGCCAAGCAGCATGGCGATGACCACGACCACCGCCACGCCGGCGGGATTGCGAGTGCAGGCCTGGATGAGCCCCATGAATCACGTCTCCGTCAGGTGCGGCGCCCTGCCGCCATCGGAGCACACTCTGACCTATTCCAAGACCGCACGCTTGAAAAACCGGACTGCCGGTTTGAACCGTGTCGCCGGATGGGCGCGGTCATAACAGATCGGTGTTTTGAGGAGGAGCACACGCGCGCCGTCCAGAGGCGACGCTGGGCGCATAGCGCAAAGCACAGGAACCCTTCGCTTCTGCCGGCACGCCAGCGACCGGACCTGTGCGTATTTCACGCCGCCAAACCGATCTTGCCGTCAATAGATTTGCCCGCTCCCAACGGCCCTTTGCCCACTGAGCTTTTCGGCAAGCGGTCTTAAAATGCTGTCCCGGTCGACCTGCTCCAGAATGCGTTCGACCACTTCGCGGGGGCCGGCGTCGCCCCAGCCACCTTCCCGGAAATAGACCGCGGCGGCATTGCCGATGACATAAGAACTCCAACCGGCGGCCAGGGCCTGGGGGCCCGCGGTGATAATGGTGGAGCCGGCGAAGGTGATCGCCTTGAGGAAGGACGCCACGATATGCGTGGCGAGTTCGACCGCCGCCGTCACGCCCCACGCGCCAATGATTTCCCGCGCGAGCGCCGTGGCCGTTTTCAAATCGATCTTCTGGCCATAAACCAGTCCCAGACGGACGATCATGTGGCCGTCGAAGGAATAAGCCGTCATGATGTCGAGCACGGGGATCGGGTTCGCGCCCACGGCCAAAGCCTTCATCAGCATGTGATTGCGGATCACACTCTGGGCCGCCTGGCCACGATAGTCTTCCTTGAGCTGGGCGATCCGGGCGGACACATCATCAGCGAACAGACTGGCGTTCAAAGCCGCGACGATCTTGCCCTCCCGGGCCACGACCTCAAGAATGCGCACTTGCAGGTCTTCGATCATGGGCTCGGGCTGCACCTCCCGGCGCTCCCGGCGCCCGTCGGGATAGACAATGGTCTCCATTTCCGAACGCGGCGCGCCGGCGGCACAGACAAAATTCTCCGGGGGAACGATGTGGCCGACCTTGGCCATGATCGAGGCCCGGGCCTGCTCGATCTCCTGGGACCGCATCTTGTCGATCTGGTTCAAGATCAGGATCACAGGCTTGTTGAACGCGTCGAGCCAGTCGATGGCCTTGGCTTCATGGGCCTTGAGGTCCCCCGCCACCACATAGAGCACGATATCGGCATACCGAACGGTCTCGCGGGCCAGACGCTCGCGATCCTCGCCCTGCCATTCACCGATGCCCGGCGTATCGATGACATACAGTTTGTATTCAGACAGAGTGTTCCGGGGACCGCCGATCAGGCGATTCTCGACCCGGTGGGGTACCCACTCGGCCACATGGGCGTCCTTGGTCTCTCCGCCCCGCTCGGAATAGCCGAACACGTCCCGGCCCACGAGGGCATTCAGCAGACGGCTTTTCCCCGCATTGACTTCGCCGAAGGCAGCAATGCCGAACTGGTTCTGGCCCAGTTTCAGCTCGAACTCGGAAATGGACTCCAAAGCTTCGTTGACGACCTGGGCCTCGACCTCCGGCAGGTCGTGGTTGTCCTCCCGCAGCTTACGGAGCTTTTCGATCGTGTCCTCGTAGTTCTGAACCTGCAGGTCCCGGGCGGACAGTGGCTTGCTCCCCATAGGTCTTCAATCCTTTACATCACCTTGAAGGCGCCGACGCCGCCATTCCCGTCCAGATCATAGGCCCGCCCAGATCATGGACCCGACCAACACCGCACCCTCAACGGGCCGTGCGCAGCACCTTGTCGAGCGCGGCCATGAGATCGCCGAGATCCGGATCCGGAACAGTCCGTTCAACCCGCTCCGTGCCGTCCGCCTGCCGCATCACCAGGCGCTCGGGCAAGGGATCGGGCGCACAGGTCACGAAGGGCGGGCGCCGGCGCACATCGGCCAGCTTGGCCCAAAGCGAGTCCTGGAGTTCCTTTGCCTCGTCGTCCCGCAGCCGGTCCACCTGGTTGAGCACGAGAATAAGAGGCACCCGGTCCGCGATCAGCGATCGCAGGCCCTCCATTTCGCCGCGCAGCAGATCATTGTCAAAAACAAACAGGACAAGGTCGGCCGTTTTCGCCTGGGCCAGGACGGGTTCGTTCGCCGCGCCGTCGTCACCGATCGGCGGCAGCACCGCGAGCCCGAGTTTCGACCAACGCGCGTCCTTGGCCGAGCGCCGCGCAATTTCACCGGTCAGCGCAGCGCGCAGTGCCGTTTCCCCCGCATGGGAGGGATGGACGATCATCACGCTCACGTCCCCGCCGGATCCGGCGGACGGGGATGCCTCGCCCGGTTCGCCTTCGCCGCCCGCGTCGAGTGCGCGGCCAGGAAATTCCAGCGCCACTTCCTTCACCGTCGAAAACGCCTGGGCGCTCTCGGGATGGAGACGAACACGCGGCACGGCCGTTTCGCTCGTCCCCGCCGGTTTGGCGGGAGACAAGATGCCCCGGAGAACAAACAGTGTGGCAATGACAATAAGGGCCGCCACGGATAAAATATAAAGCACCCGGATAATGGGGTCCTGGATGCGGTCCAAGGTCACAAAGAAATAAGAAACGACATAGAACGCGAACAGGGTGCCCGTAAAGGCGACGATGTAACGGAACTTGTCCTGAAATTCGTCGCCCAGCTTGCGCAGCGTTTTTTCCGACTGCTTGAAATTGAACAGCATGACTTTCCGGCCTGCGCCGGTCCGGCGCGGTTCTTGTCGCGGTGGCCAGACCGTATCAGGTCCGCCCACGCTTCAAAAAGATATAAAGCGCGCCGGATCCCCCGTCCCTCTGATGCGCCGCCTGGACCGAATAGATCCGGCTGCGCAGGGGCTCCTGACCCAGCCAGAGGGGAACCATCCGTTTCAGCACGCCCTCGCCCTGGCCGCGGCGGGCCATGAACACCGCCTCCATGTCCTCCCGTCGGGCCCGGTCACCCTTGCCCGTGATGACGAGGACACAGCGCCAACCCCTTGCATTCGCCGCCATGATGAAGCGGTTGAGAGCACCATGGGCCTCGTCCTGGCGCATGCCGTGAAGGTCGATCCGCCCATCGACGGACAGACGGCCCCGGCGCACACGCCGCGCCGTCGCCGCATCCAGCCCGTTAAAGGCCGATGCCGGCGTGCCCGAACCGCGGTCCTGGGAGCGTGCCGATTGGCGCGCAGGCGGGCTCGGCGCCGTGTCCGGACGCACCGCCATTGGTTTTGGTTTTGGTTTGGTGGGGGTCGCCGGAAGATCGCGACCTGGCAAAGGCATCGTGCTGCGCATGGCGCGCCGCCAAATATCGATGTCCTCGGCCGTCAGACCGCGTCTTTTGCGCAAGGGCTCCACCTTTCCCGATCAACGCTTTCCGGATGCCCCGGCCTGTCCTGAGAGGCCGTGAGGCACCAGCACATGGAACCGCCCCAGGGCTTTCATGGGCCCGGCCAGCGCCCCGGCCTGAGGGCCGCTTCCGAAGAAAATGTCACCCCGGACGGCCCCGCGAATGGCGCCGCCCGTATCCTGGGCCATCATCAGCTTTCGGAAGGTTCGGGACCCTCCCGCCTGCGCCGGGTCCGGTACCTGGGTCGTCAAATAGATCGGCACGCCGTAGGGATAATAGGCCGCATCCACCGCAAGACTGCGTTCCGGGGTCAGGGGCAGACCTTCGGCACCTAAGGGACCCGCCTGCGGATCGGCAAGGTCCAGGCGGCGGAAGAAAATATAGGACGCGTTGTGGTCCATGAGCGCTGCCGCCCGGTCAGGATTGTCCGCCATCCAGCCCCGGATCGTCTCCATCGATACGGTTTGGCGGGTCAGATGGCCGTCCTCGATGAGCACCCGGCCGATGGCCGTGTAGGGATGGCCGTTCTGGCCGGCATAACCGACCCGAAGAACCGATCCGTCGGTCAGGCGGATCCGGCCGGATCCCTGGATGTGGAGGAAAAAGGCATCCACGGGGTCATCCACCCAGGCCAGCACCGGCGCGCGATCGTCGATGGCGCCGCGCTCGATGTCCTGACGCGCCGCATAGGGCACGAGGCGCCCATTCTCGACCCGGCCCGCAATGCGGCGGCCGCGCAGATCCTCGCGGAACTGCCCCAGATCCACATCAATCAGATTGTCGGGGCGGCTTCGGATGGGGGTGACGAAGCGCGATGTGCGCGTGAGGCTGCCGCGCAATTCGGGTTCGAAATAGCCGGTCATCCGTCCCGCCGCGCCATCGGCCCCTTCCACCCGGAAAGGACGATAGGCCCGTTCCAAAAAGCGCCGAATGGCGGCGGCATCATGGGCTGCGATCTCCTGGGCAGCGCGGCATGGGCCCTGCCAGTCGGCGGCGGTCCCGAACCGCCCCGGCTTGCCCGCCATGGGCGTCCCGGGCGCAACCCGCAACAGCCTTTGGCAGGATTGCAAGTAAGCTGGCCAAAATGGTGTCAGGGAATCGGCGCTCCACCCGGGCAGGGCTTGCCAGGTCACGGGCGTCAGGCGCAGCGTGTCGACAGGCTGATCGGACTGACGACTAAAAGGAAAAAACCACCAGATCAAAGCGGCGATCGCTATCAAACCAAGGATCGCCATGCCAAGCGACCAGCGGGCAAGGTCCGTTGACCGCCGGCGCGGCCGGGCCGGATGAGCGGGGCCTGGGTGTGCGCTGGAAGGAAATCGATGATCCGTCATGGCGAGGCCTGTCGGTCCGGTGGTCCGCTCCCGATCTGTCCGGAAAGAATAAACGGGTCGTCAACCGGCCGTGCTGACCAGTTCCCAATTGGGATCGGTGCTGCGGGTATCCCGGGCGAAGGTCCATGTGTCGGTCACGGTGCGCACGGAGGTCGGATCGCCTTCGATGATGGCGCCGTCCACATTCTTGGTGACCGAGATCACCTCGCTCACGAATTTAAGGGTGATCTCAGCGACCCGGTCTTCAAGGGCCGCTTCGGTGAATTTGGCGGACTGCAGTCCGACAAACTGGAATTCGACCGTTTCCGAACGGGACTCCCGGGCAGCAATCACGGCTTCGAAGTCCTGCATCACATCGGTGCTGAGCAGCGGCTCGAGATCGGTACGGGACCCGGCAGCGAACGCCGTCACAATCATTTCATAGGCGGATTTCGCCCCATCCAGGAACTGATCCGGATCGAAGGTCCGATCGGCCATCTGGATATCGATCAAACCCTGTGACAGGGGCGAGCCCTTGGGTGCAAACCGGCTCATTCGGTCCTCGACGGCCGGCTCCTCGGAGCGCACGCGGGCGCGGGGAAGAGTCACCACCGTGTCGTCGTCATCGTCACGATCATTGGCATCGCCCCGATCCAGATAAGGATTGGGCCGCTGACGCTCCTCGCCGGTGCGCCGGCCCAGGACACTGCGCAGTTTCACCACGATGAAGGCAAGCAACACCGCAAGGACGATGATTTCGAGAAATGCCACGTCGGACCCTATCCCAGTTGTACCCACTGTTCCAAACCTCCCAAAAGGCAGGAGGTGTCCGCGACCGCGCTGGGCCTTTACGCTGAACACCGGCTCTTAACATAGGGAGCAACGCGGCGGTAGGAAGCATGCTTATCCGTCCCGTGCGGCGAGAATGCCACCGAATGGCGGTGCCGCCTCCCCAACCAAGGGCATAGGTACCACACTTCGCTGTCCCGGAATTCCACAATAATGCCGTCAAGAGATGGTCAACAAGCCCGATTGATGTCGCGTGCCGGGCCTTGCTCCACCGCCACCAATCAACGAGGAGACAAGCCGTGCCGATCCTTCTTTTCCTCATACTGGTTGCCACGCCCATTGCCGAGATCGCCATTCTGATCGCGGCGGGCAATCGGATCGGCCTGTGGCCTACGATCGGGCTGGTGGTGGGGACGGCCTTTATCGGGTCAATCGTCATGCGGGCCCAGGGACAGGCAGCGCTGCTGCGCGCCCGCCAGGCATTGGCCCGTAACGAAATGCCCTTGGGCGAGGTGTTCACGGCCCTGTTTCTGGTGATTGCGGGCGCCCTCCTGCTCACACCGGGTTTCGTGACCGATGCCGTCGGGTTCACGCTGCTGGTGCCGCCGATCCGGGACGTGTTGGGGCGCCGGCTCCTGAAATTCATTCTGGACCATGGGACCGTCGAGGTCCGACGCTCCTCCAGCGCCCATCGACCCGGGCCGACGGTCATCGAGGGTGAATTCGAGGATGCCGAGCCCGAGCCGGACGATGATGCCTCGGACACCCGATGGGGACGGGGACCGGGTTCCCGGCCAGGCTCGCCGCCCCGTCGGTCCTGATCGCCGCGCTCCCCCGCCGGTCGTTGCGGGCCGCTTGCCCGTCTCCGGGGGCCATGCTACCGGAGCAGTGATGTGAATAAGGGTCTAAGGGGCCAAGAAGGGTCAAGGGGAAAGCGCAATGAGCGACTCGGACGACAACAACCGTGATGATCAGCAAAAAGACGGCGCAAACGGCACCGCAGCTGGTGAAATCACCGGTAATGCCGCCACGGCCAACGGTGCCGGCGGCGAAGCCGTCAGTGCCGGCATGGCCGTGCCCCAGCTGCGCGTGCTGGCCCAGTACATCAAGGACCAGTCCTTTGAAAACCCGAACGCACCCCAGTCCCTGGCCGCCGTGCAGGGACAGAAGGGACCGGACGTCTCCATCAATGTGGATGTGAAGGCGCGCGATCTGGGCAATGGCGGCTATGAGTGCATGCTGCACATTTCCGCCTCGGCAAAGCGGGACGACAAGACCCTGTTCATCGCGGAACTGGCCTATGGCGGTCTTTTCGCCATCGAAAATGTGCCGGCGGAGAGCATGCAGCAGGTCCTTTTGATCGAGGCCCCGCGCACCCTGTTTCCCTTCGCGCGCCGCATCCTCGCCGATATGACGCGCGATGGCGGTTTCATGCCTCTGCTGCTGGATCCGGTGGATTTCGCTGCCCTGTTCCGCCAACAGATGATGCAGCGCAAGCCGGCCACCGATGGTGGCGACAGCCCAACCGTATCTTGATCGCCCACCGGGTAAGGCGCCCGTTCCGGCCCCTCAACCGGCCCAGCGCCAGACCGGATCGTCCGATCCCAGAGACTCGATGAAGGCCGCATGGGCTTCCTCTTCCGCACCGCTGAGCCGATGGGCCAGGGGACGCGGGCGAGGCCCGTGGGTCGGGCGCAGGCGGCCTTCCCCCTCACCGTCGCCATGGGGCCCAAGACCCAGCATCAAGCCGGGTTCGCGTCCGCCTTTCAGCTCCAAATAAACATCCGCAAGCAGACGGGCATCGATCAGCGCGCCATGCAGATCGCGGCTTGACGTGTCGATGCCAAAGCGTTTGCACAAGGCATCGAGGGACGCGGGGGCGCCGGGAAACCGGCGGCGGGCCATGGCCAGAGTATCAACGGCCCGATCCTTGGCAAAGCGGGCAAATCCGTGGTGCTCGTATTCCCAATTGAGGAATTTCATGTCGAATTCCGCATTGTGGATCACGAATGGTGAGTCCTGAACGAAATCGAGAAAGCCCTTTGCCACATCTGAAAAAACCGGCTGGTCCCGGAGAAAATCTTCCGAGATACCGTGAACCCGAAAAGCTTCATCGGGCATGTCCCGTTCGGGATTGATATACTGATGATAGCTGCGTCCGGTGCAGACATGGTTGACGAGTTCGAGCGCGCCGATCTCGACGATCCGGTGCCCCTGTTTCGGGTCAAGCCCTGTTGTCTCCGTATCGAGAACGATTTCACGAACCATCGGCCGCACCTCCTCCCATCAGCCCATCATGACATGCAGCATAGCTGATTTGCGCTCTGCGGGTCAGGGATCCATGTCCTGACGGGCCGGCCAAAGCTGGCCTTTGCGTCCTTCCAGCCGCCGCAGGACCTGAAGCACTTGATGCCGGGCATCCTCGATGCCGCGATCGGTTTCGATGATGAAATCCGCATGGGCGCGTTTCTGTGCATCGGGCAACTGCTTGGCCAGGATCGCATCGAGTTTCTCCTCGCTCATACCCTCCCGCTCCAGCACCCGTCGGCGCTGGACGTCGACAGGGGCGCTGACAACCACGACCACATCGACCCGGGCATTCCCGCCGGTCTCGAAAAGGAGGGGGATATCGAGAACGACCATCGGCACCCCATCGTCCGCCCGGGCCTGGAGCCATTCCAGCTGCACCCGGCCGACCAGGGGGTGGATAATGGCTTCAAGACGCTTGAGCGCTTGCGGCTGCCCCAGAACCGCCTGGCCCAAGGCGGCCCGATCGATCCCACCGTCCTTTAAGGCCTCGGGAAAGGCCTCGCCGATGGGACCCACCGCGGCACCGCCGGGCGCATAAAGGGCGTGTACGGCGGCATCGGCGTCATAGACGGGGACACCCGCCTCCGCAAACAGGGCCGCCGTGGTCGACTTTCCCATCCCGATGGACCCCGTCAGCCCAATGATCAACATGATCTCATTTCCTGTCTTCGAGTGCGGCGAGAACATGGGTGCGCAGCGTCCGCGTGACCTCCGGGCGCACGCCAAACCAGGCCTCGAACCCCGCCCCCGCCTGGTGCAACAGCATGCCCAGGCCATCGACGACCCGGTGTCCCCGGTTACGGGCCGCGACCAACAATTCGGTCTCGAGCGGTGTGTAGACGATATCGCTGACCACGGCGCCCGCCGACAGACCTTCGAGACTGACCACAAGGGGCGGCTGGCCCGCCATGCCAAGACTGGTCGTATTCACAAAAAGATCGGCATCGTGAAGATCGAACTTCGATGGCGGCCAGTTGGCTTGATGGACCCTCGCCCCGAGGCCCTGGAGGTGTTCGGCGAGGCTTGCCGCGCGGGCCGGCGTGCGGTTGGCGAGAACGATCCGGTGCACCCCGCGGGACAGAAGCCCAACCGCAACGGCCCGCGCCGCCCCGCCGGCGCCCAGAACAACCGCTTTGCGCAGGGTTTCCACATCGACGGCAGCACCGAGGCTGGCGAGGTAACCCTCCGCATCTGTATTATCGCCATGGACAGCCCCGGAGCCATCGACTGTCAGCGTATTGACGGCACCAATCTGGCGGGCCGTCGGACTGATCGACGCGAGAAGCGGCATTACGGCCTCTTTATGGGGTACAGTGACATTCGCACCGGCAAAGCCAAGCCCCCGAAGGCCCGTAATGGCGTCCTCCAAACGATCCGGATGAACCGGCAGCGGCACATAGGCGCCGTCAATGTCGTATTGCTCCAGCCAATAGCTATGGAGGCGCGGCGACAGGGAATGGTCCACCGGCCAACCCATCACCCCGGCAACGCGGGCCCTGCCGGTGATGGCGTGGCGCCTTTCCTGGTCCGTCTCGCTCATTCGGACAGGACCCCGCAGCGGCGCAAAGCGCCCATAAGGGGCAACATGGGAAGCCCCAGAATGGCGAAGTAATCGCCATCGATACGGTCGAAAAGCTGAATACCGTGCGCCTCCAGGAGATAGGCACCGACGCTTCCGGTGACATCCTCACCATGACGATCCGTATAGGTCTCCAGAAAGGCATCAGAGAAATTGCGCATGAGCAAGCTGGCCCTTTCGGTGTGGCCCCAGACCACGGCGCCAGAGCGCACCAGCGCCACGGCGCAGATCAGTTCATGGGCCCGCCCCCGCAGCCGCGTCAGCCGCTCCCGCACGCCCGTCGCGTCTCGCGGTTTTTGAAAAATCTCACCGTCCTGAATAAGTACCTGATCCGCCCCGAGAACAACTGTGTTCGGATCGGCGTCGATGGCCAGAGCTTTCTGTTCCGCCAGCGTTCGCGCGATGCGGTCAGGCGTTGCCCCCATCGCCATCTGTGCCGCGATGATCGCCGTCTCATCCAGGTCGGCCGGCGTGACGGAGAAAGCAAGGCCCGCCTGGGTCAGCAGACGCCGGCGCACGGGCGAACCCGATGCCAAGATCAAGGGTGTCGCCGTCATTCCGTGGGGCCCTGCGCCTGGTACAAATTCAGGATTTCCGCCGCCGTTTCCTCGATGGAACGGCGGCTGACATCGATAATGGGCCAGCCATTGCGCTCGAACACCCGGCGGGCATAGAGGATCTCCTCACGCACCGCGTCCTCGTCCACATACTCGCTTTGGGGCTGATCTTCCCGGGTCAGGGCGAGCAGACGGTTTTTGCGAATCTGCACGAGGCGGCTGGGATTGGCCGTGAGGCCGACGATCAGCGGGCCCTGTAATCCCTCAAGTCCCTGGGGCAGCGGCACATGGGGCACGATGGGGATATTGGCCGCCCGAAAGCCCCGATTAGCCAGATAAATACAAGTGGGTGTCTTCGACGTCCGGCTGACCCCGACCAGGACGATCTCGGCATGGTCCAGATCCTCGACGCTCTGACCGTCATCATGGGCCATGGTGAAGTTCAACGCTTCGATCCGATAGAAATAGCGGGCATTTAACTCATGCTGGCCGCCGGGTTTATGGCTGCGGTCGGCTTCGAGATATTTGGCCAGCGCATCGATGGCCGGATCGAGCACCGGGATGGCGGGGATCATCAGGTCCCGGCATCGGTTCTCCAACATGAGCCGCAGCTCGTCATTCATGAGCGTGAACATTACGACGCCCGGCGCGGCCTCGATTTCCTGAAGCACCCGCGCCATCTGCCGCTCCGAGCGGACGAGGGCGTAGGTATGTTCCAGGGGGCGCGCGCCGACGAACTGTGCCGTGGCGGCCTTTGCGATGGTGGTCAGGGTTTCACCGGTCGCGTCCGAGACGAGGTGCAAGTGAAAATAGGTCTCGGCCTTGGGTCGCTTCGGCATCGGGCTTCACCACTCTTCACAGGTCGTGCGGCGCAAAAAACCTAACCCCCTCAGCGAGGCTTGCATAGCAACGCGCACGGCGCCCCAACATGAACAAACCGTCACGGGACATTGCGGACAACCGGTGCATGAATTGGGGGTAACGCAGCGGTTCGGGACAACTCGCCGGATCTGTGTCCGTTGACCCGAAATTGACACCGCTTTCATCACCGGCTGCGCAAAGGGGATAAGCCGTCCGTGTCGCCTCCCCCGTCCGGGTGCACAAGCACGGGCAACACGCTCTTGTCCTTCCTATCCCCGCTTGTCACACTCCCGCCAGCCTTACCTTTGCCTGCCTTTTTCCCGGTTTATGGACATACGCGCCTTTCACCACGCCGGGTCGTCCACAGGCGGTGAATTGCGGGCAGTGTTACCGACGAAGAGAGGGGATCCCCGGGATTCCCTGGTCCAACAGATTCAACCTCAAGACTCTAAGAAAGAGTTTGGGACGCAGGGGGATGGCACCGATGACGCCAACACAGGCCGGTAACCAGACGAGCGCACCGGAAAAACGGCTCCTGAAGGTTCTCAAGGGCGAGGCCGTCGACCGACCACCGGTCTGGTTCATGCGCCAGGCCGGGCGCTATCTTCCGGAATATCGGGAGACCCGGGCCAAGGCCGGTAGCTTCCTCAATCTGTGCTACGATCCGGAATTGGCGACGGAAGTGACCCACCAGCCCCTTCGCCGGTATGATTTCGATGCGGCCATCCTGTTTGCGGATATCCTGCTGGTCCCCCATGCCCTGGGGCAGCATTTGGAATTCGTCGAAGGCGAAGGACCCAAGCTTGACCCGATTGAGACCGCCGAGCAGCTTGCCGCCCTCAAACCGGACCGGATTCACGATCATCTGGATCCGGTTTACGAGACCGTACGGCGCCTGGCATCGACCCTTCCGCCCCATGTCACGCTGATCGGCTTTGCCGGCGCGCCGTGGACCGTGGCGAGCTACATGGTCGGCGGCAAAGGCAGCATTGGACTCGACGGGGTGCGCCGCTGGATCTACGGCAACCGGGGTCTGTTCGACAGCCTCATGGACATGCTGGTCGACGTAACCGCGGCCTATCTGAGCGCCCAGGTGAAGGCAGGCGCCCAAGTGCTTCAGGTCTTCGACAGCTGGGCGGGCGGGCTTCCGCCGGAAGGGTTCGAGGATTGGTGCGTTCGGCCCATGCACAAGCTGGTGACGCGCCTCAAGGAAACCCATCCGGACGTGCCAATCATCGGCTTTCCCCGCGCTTCCGGTGCGCTTTACGAGCACTTTGTGAAGGCCGTGCCGGTGGACGGCGTCAGCCTCGACACCGGCGTTCCCTTGGACTACGCCCGCGACGTGTTGAAGCCCCACACGGTGGTCCAGGGCAATCTCGATCCCATGGTTCTGGTCGCCGGCGGCGAGGCGCTCGACACCCATGTGCGGGCGCGGCTGGACGCCCTGGGCCCGGACCGGTATATCTTCAATCTCGGGCATGGCATCGTGCCCCAGACACCGCCGGAGCATGTGGCGCGTGTCCTGTCCGTGCTCCAGGCCTGGGCCGCGGACCGGACGCCGAAAGCATCGCAAAAGGCATCTCCCGCCCCTTCGCTTTCCTGATCCGCAACCGGCCCGCTCGGCCTTCGGTTTAGAAAACAGGACGTCCAGCATGCTGCCCGATGGCCTTTATCTGTGGGTTCAAGCCTTCCATGTGATTGCCGTCATCGCGTGGATGGCCGGTCTGCTCTATCTCCCGCGCCTGTTCGTCTACCATTCGCAAGTCGCAGCGGGCAGCGAGACCGCCGAGACGTTCAAGGTGATGGAGCAGAAGCTCCTGAAATTCATTATGAACCCGGCCATGATCGCGACGTGGTTGTTCGGGCTCCTGATGATCCTGCAATTGGGGCTCACCGGACCGGGTCAGGGCTGGCTCCACGCCAAGCTGCTCTTCGTGCTCGGCCTGTCGGGTGTCCATGGGTTTCTCGCTGCGAGCACGCGGAAGTTCCGAGCCGACGCCAATGAGCGCACGGAGCGGTTCTGGCGGATCTTCAATGAAGTTCCGACGCTTCTCATGATCGCGATCGTCATTCTGGTGATCCTCAAGCCCTTCTGAGCCGCTTTTCGGCCCGAAAAGCGGCCCTTACAGTCCTTCCAGGCTGGATTCGTATCCCGACACCACACGCAGCAATCAAAAATTGCGTGCTTGGGCAAAAAAACCGTGAGATCCGCTTGCAAGACGGATCGTTCTGCATAAGGTGTATAACGGGTTGTCAAGTTGTTTTACCTACTTTGACAGGCCGTGGTATCCTCCAAGCGAATCAGGGATGTGGTCAGGGGTGACATCCTTGGTTTGGTTCGGTCGTTGCTTTGGCCCGGATCTTGCTGTCCACAGATCCGGCGGCTCAAGGGTGTGGCGGCCCAAACGGATGTTTTTCTTCCTCCCCCTCTTATCCCCAGCTTCCAACCCGATTGCCGGACCTTAATGCCGTTCGGCGTGACCCGAAAAAGGTATGTGTTCCCATGACACTGCAGGAACTGAAACTGCAGGAGCTGAAGGCGAAAACGCCCACGGATCTGCTCGAATTCGCTGAAGAACTCGAAGTCGAAAATGCAAGCGCAATGCGCAAGCAGGACATGATGTTCGCGATTCTGAAGCAGCTGGCCGAACGGGATGTGGAGATCACGGGGGGCGGGGTCCTCGAGGTGCTACAGGACGGTTTCGGTTTCCTACGGTCGCCGGAGGCCAATTATCTTCCCGGGCCGGACGACATTTATGTCAGTCCCAGCCAGATCCGTCGGTTCTCCTTACGGACCGGCGACACGGTGGAAGGACAGATCCGCAGTCCGAAGGATGGTGAGCGGTATTTTGCCCTGCTCAAGGTCACCACAATCAATTTCGAGGACCCGGAGAAATCCCGTCACAAGGTCCATTTCGACAATCTCACGCCGCTCTATCCGGATTCGCGCCTGCATATGGAACTGCCGGATCCGACCGCGAGGGATTTAAGTTCGCGGGTGATCGACCTGGTCGCGCCCCTCGGCAAGGGCCAGCGTGGTCTGATCGTCGCGCCGCCGCGGACCGGTAAGACCGTCCTTTTGCAGAATATCGCCCATTCGATCACCACCAATCATCCGGAATGCTATGTCATCGTCCTGTTGATGGACGAGCGGCCCGAAGAGGTGACGGACATGCAGCGCTCCGTACGCGGCGAGGTGGTCAGCTCGACCTTCGATGAGCCTGCGGTGCGCCATGTTCAGGTTGCCGAAATGGTGAGTGAGAAGGCCAAACGCTTGGTGGAGCACGGGCGGGATGTGGTCATTCTGCTCGATTCGATCACCCGGCTCGGCCGTGCCTACAACACTGTTGTGCCGTCCTCGGGCAAGGTGTTGACCGGCGGTGTGGATGCCAATGCCCTGCAGCGCCCGAAACGCTTTTTCGGTGCGGCCCGGAATATCGAAGAAGGTGGGTCCTTGACCATCATCGCCACGGCGCTCATCGATACCGGTAGCCGCATGGACGAGGTGATCTTCGAAGAGTTCAAGGGTACCGGCAACTCCGAGATCGTCCTCGACCGGAAGGTGGCCGACAAGCGGACATTCCCGGCCATCGACATCCTCAAATCGGGCACACGAAAAGAAGAGCTGCTCATCAAGAAGGCCGATCTGCAGAAAATCTACGTTCTGCGCCGGATCCTTGCGCCCATGGGCACCATCGACGCCATCGAATTCCTGATCGACAAGCTGAAAAATACCAAAACCAATGGCGATTTCTTCGATTCAATGAATACGTGACGCTGATCGATCGCCATTTTGAAGTCGTTGACCATCGGGCGGGATCCATCCCGTCCCATCTGGCCCCAGCGCATTGTCACAGTTCGATTTCTTCGGGCGCCGCCGCCGGCTTTGCCGTTCTTTTGGGCTCATCATCTGGACTCTGAAAACCCAGCGCCGGGCCCAGGCGGTCAAGGTCGGTCCGCTTCAAGGTGATGCCGGGTTGTTCCATCGCCGACGGGAGCGTGCCGCGCGGCGCGCGGGCCAGGCCATCGATCCATCCGTGTACGGATACCGCCATGCGCGACTCCCGGAGCCCCAATCCGGCGGCCGCGACCCCGAAAACACCGGCCAGGATCATGAGGCGGACGAAACGGCCCGCCACCGGACTGGTCCCGATGGATCTCGGTCGCGCAGGTGGTGAAGGCTGCTTCGGTCCCTTCGAATGCACACGAGCCACAAGAATGACGAGGCCCACCACCCCCATGCTCAGCGCGAGAGAAATTGCATGCTGCGCCATGAGATAGGGCAATCCGGACGTCATGAGCAGGGAAAACGGGCCCGTGACAATGACACCATCCATTCGAACACACTCCCTTCTGTCTCATGAGGGCGCCGGTCGCTGCTGTCAGGGACGCAGCAGTGTTGCGCCCGTGGTCTTGCGGGCCTCCAGGTCTTCGTGGGCCGTGCGCGCCTCGGCCAGGGAGTAGGTCTGGAGAATGGAAACCTTGACCGCACCGGCCAGGATCACAGCGAAAAGATCGTCCGCCGTCTCCTTCAGATCTTCCGGCGTCATGGTGTAGTGGAACAGCGTGGGCCGGGTGAGGAAGAGCGATCCCTTCGCGGAAAGATCGCCCACGGAAATGGACGGTACAGCACCGGAGGCGTTCCCGAAACTGACCATCAGTCCCCGCGGTTTCAGGCAGTCGAGGGACATATCCCAGGTGTCCTTGCCCACCCCGTCATAGACCACCGGAACGCCCGCGCCGCCAGTCAGCTCCTTGACCCGCTCCACCACATTGTCCCGGGTGTAGACAATGGGGTGGTGGCAGCCGTTCTGCGCGGCGAGTGCCGCCTTTTCATCCGTGCCTACCGTTCCGATCACGGTGGCACCCAGATGATGGGCCCACTGACAGGCCAGCAGGCCCACACCGCCCGCAGCGGCGTGGACCAGGATCGTGTCGCCGGCCTTTACCGGATAAGTGCGGCGAAGGAGATATTGAACGGTCATGCCTTTCAGCATGATTGCGGCCGCCATGTCATCGGTGATGCCGTCGGGAACGGGCACTACCCGGTCGGCGGGGCAGTTCGCGGCCTCGCTATAGGCGCCGATGGGCCCGGTCCCGTAGGCCACCCGGTCCCCCGCCTTCAGGGCGGTGACCTCGGGGCCTGTTTCCTCGACAATGCCCGCCGCTTCCAGCCCCAGTCCGCTCGGCAGCGGCACAGGGTAGAGTCCCGACCGGTGATAGGTGTCGATGTAATTGACGCCGACCGCCGTGTGCCGCACCCGGACTTGCCCTGGGCCCGGTGGCGGCAGGTCCCGTCGGCCCCAGGACAGGACCTCCGGTCCGCCCGTTCTTTCGATGGTGATGGCGCCGACGGATGTGGTCATGGTGTTCAGCCCAGATGTGTCTTGAGGAAGCTTTCGGTCCGGGCATCCGCCTGGGTTGCTCCGGCTTCATCGTAATGGTCACCGCCCTTGCGCGCAAAGGCGTGATCGAGCCCGGCATAGTGATGCAAGGTGACCTTGTCGTTACCGGACAGTCCCTCTTTCATCTTGGCCTGGGCTTCGGCGGGCACGAATTGGTCCAGTTCCGCCACATGGAGCATCAAAGGCTTGGAAATCTTGGTCTGTTCGTCGAGCCGATCCTGAATGCCCACACCGTAATAGCCGACGGAGGCATCCACATCGGTCCTGGTCGATGTCAGATAGGCCATCAGCCCACCGAGACAGTATCCGACCGCACCCACCTTACCGTTCGCTCCGTCAACGGAGCGCAGATGGGTGATAGTGGCTTGAATGTCTTTCACGCCCGAATCCGGATCGAACAGTCCGAACAGCTCGAATGCCCGTTTCCATTCGGCTTCTGATTTGTCGGTGAGCTGAATGCGTGGTTCGATCCGCCAGAACAGGTCCGGACACAAGGCCACGAAGCCTTTCGCTGCAAGGTCGTCGCAGATGCCGCGCATGACACCGTTCACGCCGAAAATTTCCTGAATGACCACGACCGCCGGCGCATTGCTTGCGGATGGCTTGGCCAGATAGCCCATGAAAGGTCCGTCGGGTCCGTTGATCTCGATTTCAGTGCCGCTCATGGGGGCCTCCTTCAAAGTGGTGTTCGCGGTCGGCGCCGAATAATCAGTATGCAGCATGACAGCCATGGCACGATGCTGCGAACCGGAAGCGACCGACGCAAAGGGCTATATCATGCGCCGCACACGGTTCAAGATCCCGCGGGCTTGGCAAGGGCCGCGGCCAGGTCGTCGGCCGTGCGCATCGGCAGGGAGCAGCGGCCATCGCGGCAGACAAAGACCCGCGTGCCACCTGAGCCATTGGTCTTGCCATGGACCGGATGACCCGGCGGAAGATCGGCGCCCAAGGGCAGAACCTGCAAGACCCGGCCGGGGACTGGGGCTTGCCGGGCGATGCGGGCCATGGCCGCGCGCTCCCGGTCGTCGGGCCGCCCGACAATGACGATATGGGTAAGGTTGAGCAGGGTATCGAACCCGTTCCAGAAGGCCGCCAAGGCCTGGGGCGCCTGTTTGGCCTCGGAAATGAAAGCGGCCACGAGCGCGTCGGCCCGGTTCCGGTGGGCCCATTGGCCCGTCAGTGCAAACAACCGGGCCAGGGTATCGAGCATGAGCCCGTTGGCATTGGGGCTGGCTGAATCGAATGGGTTGCGGCTGCGCACGATCAAGGCATCGGCCTTATCGGAGGTTTGGAAATAACCGCCGTTCTCCCGATCCCAAAAATGCGTGTTGAGATGGTCCGTCCACTGTTGTGCATGGTCGAGGAACACGGCCTCGCCGGTCGCTTCATGCAAAGTTATCGCCGCCGACGCCATGGCCGCATAATCGTCCGCCATGGCCATGTGCCGGGCCTCACCCAGGCGCCAGGAATGGGCGAGAGCGGCGCCGTCGCCCATGTGCCGCACGACGAAGTCGAAAGCCCGGCGGGCGGCTGCGATCCAATCCGGCTCGTCGAAGGCCATGCCCGCATCCGTCAGGGCATGGATCATCAGGCCGTTCCAATCTGCCAGAATCTTGTCGTCCAAGGCCGGGGCGGGCCGCTTCGCCCGCGCCGCCCGCAGCCGCTGGCGCGCGGCGGACAGCCGGGCTTCGGTCTCCCGGTCCTGGAGGTCCAGATTGCCGAGCCGGTTGAGGATGCACACGCCATCCCAGTTGCCGGAGGGTTGGACGTCGTAGAGTTCCTTGAACAGGCGGGCCTCGTCGGGGCTGAGGACCGAGTCCACCTCTGCGGCACTCCAGACATAAAACCGGCCTTCCTCGCCCTGGGAATCGGCACCGATGGAAGCGGCGAAGCCTCCGGTCTCGCAGGTCATATCCTCGAGCACCCAGGCCACGGTCTCACGGATCCGCGCCTCGAACAGGGGCGAGCGGGTCTCCCGCCAGACCTCGACCATCCGTGCAAGGATCAAAGCATTGTCGTCGAGCATCTTTTCAAAATGCGGCACAAGCCACATGTCATCGACGCTGTAGCGCGCGAAGCCGCCGCCCAAATGGTCGTAAAGACCGCCCTGGGCCATATGAGACAAGGTGGAGATCACCGCCGTTCGGCAGGCTTCATCGGGATTGCGCCGGTGGGCCCGCCAGAGGAGATCGATGAGGCCTGTCTGTGGGAATTTCGGGGCGCCGCCGAAGCCGCCATGGACCGGGTCGATCATGTTCAGGACCGGTTCGGACGCGGCCGCCAGATCCGCGGCCGTGATGACATCCGCGCCGGGGCTTGCCTTGGGCGGGCGGGACAATTGTTTCAGGCCCGCGGTCAGGGCCTCGCAGCTGCGCGCCACCCGGTCCGGCGCCGTGCGATAGACCTCGTCCACCCGGTGCAGAATGTCGATAAAGGCCGGCTGGCCAAAGCGCCCGTCTTTCGGGAAATAGGTGCCGCCCCAGAAGGGTTCTCCTTTGGGGGTGAGAAACATGGTCATCGGCCAGCCGCCGGGGATGTTCATCAGGTGCAGCGCCATCATATAAAGGGCATCGATATCGGGCCGTTCTTCCCGGTCGACCTTGATATTCACAAAACGCTGGTTCATGACCGCGGCGGTCGCAGGGTCTTCGAAGCTTTCATGGGCCATGACATGGCACCAATGGCAGGCGGCATACCCCACCGAAAGCAGAATGGGTTTGTCGGCGGCCGCGGCTTCGGCCAGTGCCTCGCGGCCCCAAGGTCGCCAGTGGACCGGATTGTCCTTATGCTGAAGAAGATAGGGGCTGGTCTCCCGGTCCAGCAGATTGGCGGCGGGCTGCGCGGAGGGCATGGCGGCGGTCATGGGGCGTTTTCTCCGGTCTCGGTCGTATGCATGCCGAACTCATCGGGTCTTGACCATAATGCACCTTGACCGGTCCCCCAAGCGCCGCGACGCGGGTGCGCCGTGGTTCATCGGAACAACATGAGCAAGGAGCGCGCAGGCACCATGGCTGAAGATACGATCTTTGCCGTTTCGAGCGGTGCCGGCCTGGCGGGCGTGGCGGTGATCCGCCTGTCGGGCGAACGGGCCGGCCCGGCCCTGGCCGCGCTGACCGGCCGGGATTGTCCCGCGCCGCGCCGCGCCAGGCTGGACCGCATCCGGCAGCCGGATACGGGCGAGGTCATCGACCAGGCGCTCACGCTCTGGTTTCCCGGTCCCGGCAGTTTCACGGGCGAGGACTGCGCGGAAATCCAGGGTCATGGCGGCCGGGCCACCCTCGCGGCCACCCTCGCGGCCCTGGCGGCTTTGCCTGGCCTGCGCGCGGCGGAGCCGGGCGAGTTCACCCGCCGGGCGGTCCTGAACGGACGCATGGATATGACGCAGGCAGAAGGTCTTCTGGACCTCATCCATGCTGAGACCGATGGCCAGCGGCGCCAGGCCCTGGCCCAGACCGAAGGGGCCCTCGGCCGGTTGATCGGCGGCTGGCGCGACCGGCTCATACGGATGATGGCCCATGGTGAGGCGGAGATCGATTTTCCCGATGAAGGCGACGCCCCTGATCGGGTGCTGGCGCATCTGGGAACCGATCTCACCGGTTTGATCGCGGAGATGGATCGGCACTTGAGCGATCCCCGGCGCGGAGAGCGGCTTCGGGACGGGGTCTCCGTGGTGATCCTGGGTGCGCCCAATGCGGGTAAGTCCACGCTTCTCAATCTGTTGGCCCGCCGGGACGTGGCCATCGTGTCGCCGGAGCCCGGCACCACCCGGGACGTGGTGGACGTGGCCCTGGATCTGGGCGGTGTGCCGGTGCGGGTGGCGGACACGGCGGGGTTGCGCGAGACGATCGGCGCCGTCGAGCGTGAAGGCATCCGCCGGGCTGTGGCCACCGCCGAGGCCGCTGATCTGCGCATCTTTGTGGTCGACGGAACCGGCGGTGACAGCGGGCTATCGGCGGATCGAACCGCCCTGGTGGACCACTGGCGTGAGGGAGATTGCGTTCTCCTGAACAAGTCCGATCGCCTCGATCCGGCGGCCCTGCGCGGCGCGGTGGCGGCATTGTCCAAAGATGGGCCGTGGACGGAAAAGGTCATCCACGCCGTTTCCGCCGAGACGGGGGACGGCCTCGACCGGGTCCTGTCTGTCCTGACCGACCGTATGCGAACAATAGTGCCGGTGGCGACCGAGACGCCGCTGACCCGCCTGCGCCACCGGGAGGCTCTCGAGGATTGTGTCGGGCATCTGCGGCGTGCCCTTGACGGCATGCGGGTCGGTGCCGGGGCACCGGAACTGCTGGCGGAGGACCTGCGGCTCGCCATGAGGGCCCTGGGGCGCATTACCGGAGCGGTGGATGTGGAAGACCTGCTCGATATAGTGTTTCGGGACTTTTGTATCGGCAAGTAGTGTTTCACGTGAAACGGAGTGGATGAGAGTCATGCGGTTCGATGTGGTGGTGATCGGCGGCGGCCATGCCGGCTGCGAGGCCGCAGCGGCGGCGGCGCGCCAGGGTGCGAACACCTGCCTCGTGACTCACAAACGGGAGACCATCGGCGAAATGTCCTGCAATCCCGCCATTGGCGGGCTCGGCAAGGGCCATCTCGTGCGCGAGATCGATGCCCTGGACGGGGTGATGGGCCGGATCGCGGATGCCGCCGGCATCCAGTTTCGTTTGCTGAACCGAAAAAAAGGCCCGGCCGTGCGTGGCCCCAGGGCCCAGTCGGACCGCGCCCTCTATAAGTCTGCCATGCAGACCTGTCTGGCCGAGACCGATGGCCTGACCATCCTCGCCGGTGCCGTCGAAGACATTGCGGTTGCGGACGGTAGGGCGACCGGCGTGGTGCTTGGGGATGGCCGACGGATCGACGCGGGGGCCGTTGTGCTCACGACGGGCACCTTTCTGCGGGGCATGATCCATATTGGTCATGAGCGCATTCCCGCGGGCCGGGTCGGCGATGCGCCGGCCATTGCCCTTGCGGACCGGCTCTACGGTCTTGGCCTGACCATGGGGCGGCTCAAGACCGGAACACCGCCCCGGCTCGACGGCCGGACCATTGACTGGGACGCCTTGGAAGAACAGCCCGGCGACACGCCGCCCGTGCCGTTTTCCTTCCTCACGGAGCGGATCACCACGCCCCAGATCCCCTGTCACATCACGGGGACAACGCCAAAGACCCATCGCATCGTGGCCGATCACCTGCACCGGTCCGCGGTCTATGCGGGCCGGATCGGCGGGCGCGGGCCGCGGTACTGCCCGTCCCTCGAAGACAAGGTGGTCCGTTTCGCCGAAAAGGAGAGCCACCAGATCTTCCTGGAGCCGGAAGGTCTGGACGATCACACGGTCTATCCGAACGGTATTTCGACCTGCCTGCCGGAGGACATTCAGGCGGCCTTCGTGCGCACCATTCCGGGACTGGAGCGGGTGAGTATCCTCCGGCCGGGCTATGCCATCGAATATGACTATGTCGATCCGCGGGACCTGTCGCCCACCCTGGAAGTGAAGGCCCTTCCGGGCCTATTCCTGGCCGGACAAATCAACGGCACCACGGGCTATGAGGAAGCTGCGGCCCAGGGCTTGATGGCGGGTCTCAACGCCGCACACCTCGCCGGCGGGTCGGACCCCGTCATCCTGGACCGGTCCCAGGCCTATATCGGCGTGATGATCGACGATCTGGTGACCCGCGGCGTGAGCGAGCCCTATCGCATGTTCACCTCCCGGGCCGAGTATCGGTTGACACTGCGGGCGGACAATGCGGACCAGCGTCTGACCGGCCTGGGTCTGGCATGGGGTTGTGTGGGTCCCGAACGGGCCGATGCATTCAAACGCAAGATGGATCACCTGGCGGCGGCGCGCTCCCTTGCAGCGGCCCGCACCCTGACACCGCCGGAGGCAGCGCGCCACGGTCTGGCCGTCAATCAGGACGGGGTCCGCCGGTCCGCTCTTGATCTCCTGTCCTATCCGTCGATTAGCTTTAACGATCTGGCCGGAATCTGGCCTGAACTCGGGACATTCGGGGCGGCCATTGTCGAGCAGCTCGAAGTGGATGCCCTTTATGCCGGCTATCTGGATCGTCAGCAGGCGGATATTGAGGCCTTCAAGAAGGATGAGGGCCTCGCTCTGCCGGCGGATCTGGACTATGGGATTATCGCGGGTCTTTCGACCGAGATCCGGGAAAAGCTGGATCGTGCGCGGCCCCGCACCCTGGGTCAGGCGAGCCGGATTGACGGGGTCACACCCGCGGCCCTGACATTGGTTCTCGGACATGTGAAGCGCCGGGCGTCCGGTTCGCAAGCGGTCGAGCCGGCCGTTGCCTGAGGCGGGGCAACCGACACCCGCCGAGCGGGATGCCCTGGCCCGGGCCGGCCTCGTTTCACGTGAAACACTGGACGCCCTTCAGATTTATGCCGACCGCCTTGTGCAATGGCAGGCCCGTATCAATCTGGTCGGGCCGAAAACCGTGCCGCTCCTTTGGACCCGACATATTCTGGACAGCGCGCAGCTCTGGCCTTTCCTGGCTGAGGGCAGCCGGCCCATCCTCGATATCGGCAGCGGCGCCGGCTTTCCGGGTATCGTCCTGGGTATCGCCAGCGCGGCTCAGGGTGGGCCCGAGATCCATTGCGTCGAAAGCGACGGCCGCAAAGCCGCCTTTCTCACCGATATCATAAGCCGCACGGGGGCCAAGGCGCGGGTTCACCATGCCCGGGTGGAAGCGCTCACGCCCTGGTCCTGCGGGGCCGTGACGGCACGGGCCTGTGCGCCAGTTGCGCAGCTCTTGACCTATGGCGCACCCTTTCTCGGGGTCGGCGACTCACTCATTCTTCTTAAAGGGCGGCAGGCCGATGTGGAATTGACCCAGGCCCGAGAGTCTTGGACCTTCACGGTCGAAAGCCATGACAGCGTCACGGATCCCACGGGCCGGATCCTGGTCTTGAGCACCATCGCGCCCCGGTCAGACGGTTCCGCGCCTGATTAACCCGCCACCGGCAGCAAGCTCAGGAGATAGTCCAGTGACGGAAGACGTTCCACGGGAAGAGGATCCCTTCCTGGGGCTCGAGCCGGCGGTCCGGCACCGGCCGGATTCGGACGAAAGTCTGCCGCCCCGCGTGCTGGTCATCGCCAATCAGAAGGGCGGCGTCGGCAAGACCACGACGGCGATCAATCTCGGCACGGCATTGGCGGCCATCGGGTGCCGGACCTTGATCATCGATATGGACCCTCAGGGCAACGCCAGCACGGGGCTCGGCATCCGCCGGGACGACCGGCAGGTCACCACCTATGACCTCATGGCCGAGGACGAGGAGGTCCATCGGGCCATTGTGAGGACCCGCGTGCCGGGACTGGATATCGTTCCGTCTACGGTTGATCTTTCAGGCGCCGAACTCGAACTGATCGGTGTGGAGCGGCGCTCCTATCGCCTGCGGGATTCCCTGAACCGGTTCTTCGCCCATATGGATGCCCTTGACGGCAAGAACGGACGTTCAAATGCGCCGGAAGCGGAGGGTTATGACTATATTCTGATTGATTGTCCGCCTTCGCTCAATTTGCTCACCATCAATGCCCTGACGGCGGGCCATGCCGTGCTGGTGCCTCTGCAATGCGAATTTTTCGCGCTGGAAGGTCTCAGCCAGCTGCTGCGAACCATCGATCTCGTGAAGGGCTCCCTCAACACGGCCTTGGAGATCCAGGGCATCGTTCTGACCATGTATGACAAGCGGAACAATCTGTCCGAGCAGGTGGCTTCGGATGTCCGCGAACATATGGGCGGCGCCGTCTACGACACCGTGATCCCGCGCAATGTGCGAGTGTCGGAGGCCCCGTCTCACGGAAAGCCGGCCTTGCTTTACGACCTCAAATGCGCCGGCAGCCAGGCCTATATCGCGTTGGCCCGGGAGCTCATTGAGCGGGAAAGCGCGGTCGCGTGATCGGCCCCGGACCCGGAGATGTCCGTCCTGTGGATCGGGGCGCCGGACCATCCCGGCGTTAGGACGCCGTTAGGGCTTTGGGCGAAAGGTTAACGCCAATTCCAATGAATGGCGTCGTGGAGGCGGATCATGGCTGAACAGGTAAAACAGCGCGGACTGGGGCGGGGCCTTGAAGCCCTTCTCGGCGAGGCCTCGAACGCGCCGGCTGGCCAGGGTGCGGGGAAAGGCAGCAAGGGCGGCGCGCGGGCCGCGGATGCGGGCCCGGCCGGCGAAAAGGCCAAGGGTCTGCGGGATGTGCCCATCGAATTCGTCCACGCCAATCCGGACCAGCCCCGGCGCAGCTTCGACGACGCGGATCTGGAGGAACTGGCCCAGTCCATCCGGGAACGGGGCGTCCTTCAGCCCATCATCGTCCGCCAAAGGCCCCAGGGCCGGGACAAAGCGGAGGGCGGCCAGTTCGAGATCGTCGCCGGAGAGCGGCGCTGGCGGGCGGCCCAGAAAGCGAAGCTCCATACGGTCCCCGTAATCGTCAAGGATCTGACGGATGCGGAAGTTCTGGAGGTTGCTCTCGTTGAGAATATTCAGCGTGCAGACCTTAACGCGCTTGAAGAGGCGGCCGGCTACCAGCTTCTGATCCAGAAATTCAGCTACACCCAGGATCAACTTTCCAAGTTGATCGGTAAAAGCCGGAGCCATGTCGCCAATATGACGCGGCTGCTTTCGCTGCCGCCATCGGTTCAGGATCTGGTGCGCACCGGCGCCCTGTCGGCGGGTCATGCCCGGGCGCTTGTGGGGGCGGACGATGCGGACGTGCTCGCCAAGGCCATCATGTCGAAAGGCCTGAATGTGCGTCAGACCGAAGCGCTGGTCCGCACCGAAAGTGCCGATGACAGCGCACCGTCCGCTGCCGACAAGACGGGGAAAAAGGTCGCGTTCAAGGCTGGCCCGGAAAAGGATGCGGATACGGCGGCGTTGGAACGGAATGTTTCCAATGCGATTGGTTTGCCCGTCGCCATCGATTTTCGCGGGCCCGAAAGCGGGGGCACCGTGCGCATCACCTATTCCAGCCTGGAACAGCTTGACGATATTTGCCGTCGCCTGGCCCAGACATGAGTCCCTCGCATCCGGACGGTCCTGTCAGGCATTGGACGGTTCCGTGTTTGCGATATAGGCCTGCCATAGGCTGCTGAAGGGGCCGTCGCCATCGCGCAGTGTGTGAAACGGTCCCGACTCGATGATCCGTCCACGGTCCATCAAGAGGATCCGGTCGAAATGGGCGAGCAGGTGGAGCCGGTGGATCGAGGCGATCAGGGCGGTATCCTTGAAGTGGCTGAACAGGTTTTCATAGATCATGAATTCGTTTGCGGCGTCCACGCTGCTCGTTGGTTCGTCCATCAGGATCAGGGTGCTGTTTCGCGCCGCCAGGATGCCGCGGGCCAGGGCCAGTCTTTGACGCTCCCCACCGGAGAGGCTGACCCCGCGCTCGCGTACATCGGTATCGAGACCCTGGGGGAGGCGTTCGAGCACGGGGGCGAATTGGGCCAGTTGGATCGCTTCTAGAACATCCGCTTCGGGATAATCGATGCCGAATTGAACATTGAACCGGATTGTGTTTTCGAAAATCTCCGGCTCCTGGGGCATCAGCGTTGTGATGGCCAGCAGGACGTCGAGGGTCTCCTGGGCCTCGCCGTCGAGGCTCAGTCGTCCGCTGGAGGGTGGGTAAAGGCCGCGGAGCGTGGCCATGAGCGTCGATTTTCCGGACCCGCTCGCCCCCACAAGGGCGATCCGTTCGCCGCGTTTGATGTCGAGATCCACGCCCTTGAGCACGGTCGGGCCGTCATTATAGCCAAAGCCCAATCCGCGAAGGCCTACGGTCGTCCAATCCCGGAGCGGCGGCGGCGGAACGGCGACCGCTGGGCCAAGGGCCTCCAGGATGGGTGCTGCAGCCTCAAAATTGATCCGATTCTGGACGACCACCTGATACTCTCGAGCGATACTGCCGAAGGTCTGAGTCAGTTGCACGCCATACTGAAGAACGGCGGCGACATTGCCGATCAGGATGCCCCCCGGGCTGCGCAGCTGGCTCCAGATGTAGTAGAACACGGCGCCGACCTGGGTGAGATTGGTGATCAGGGACACGCAGAACCATTTGGCCGCGTTCACCTTGGCCTCGGCATCCATGGTGGGGGCGTAGGCGCGGGCAATCTGTTGGTCGAATTCCTGGGCGGTGCGCCGGCCAAGGCGAAGGGTGATGATCGTCCGTATATTGCTGACATAGTCGAACAGAGTCTGGGAAATCTTGTGATTGATCCCGTTGATGGTCCGGTAAAGGACAATGAGCCTCTGGTCGAACAGGACGATAACCGTGACGGCAACGACCGCCATGGCGAAGGTGATCACGGACAGATGCCAGGACAGGATCGACAGGGCGACCATGGGCCCCCAGAACCCCATGAAATAATTTATATAATTGAACTGTCCGCCGGCAAAATCGCCGAGAGCCGTCGCGGCGAGATTGACCCGGTCGATGGTGTCGCCGGAGTGATGATTCGTGTGCCAGGTCATCGGGAGGCTGATCAAGAGTCCGTAATGCCGGTTGAGGAAGCGTTGCTTGATACGGAAGGCCACGTCGATTTCGAAATAGCGCGCGGTTCTGTGGGCTAAGTTGAACCAGAGCGCAAGGCCGATCCAGATGCCTGCCCAGGCGGAGACACCGGACAAGGTGTCTTCCGGCGGCGCGGTTTGCAGGGTGTTGAGGATCTGGGCGAAAACGAGCGGTGTGGAGAGTGGTCCGAGCAAGGACAGGACATGGGCGGTGATGAAAAAGACGATCCGCCAGCGCAGACCCGCGGCATAGGCCCACATCTCCCGAAACAACAGTACATAGGACATGGGGCGCCTCGTCCTCGGATTGCCCGGCCGTCACTTCGGCCGAGATAGCGCGAAGATCTCTCCGAGCACACCGTAATCGAGGTAGCCGAGGCGGGACAGGGGTGCCATGGCGCCCGTGTCCACGATGCCGTCCTTGATGAAGCGGTCGTCGATATGGACGCCCACGACCTCGCCCAGAACGAGGCTCCAGACCGTATCGGCCCCGTCCCGGCCGCGAAGGGCCACGGTCTGGAGATAGACGCATTCCAAATGCACCGGCGCGGCCGCGACCCGGGGCGGCTTGACGAGGCGCGAGGGGGCCGCCTCAAGGCCGGCGAGGGCAAATTCGTCCACATCCGCTGCCACATGGGCCGCGCTGTCGTTCACGGCGTGGCGCATATTTTCCGTAGCCAGATTGCAGACGAATTCGCCGGTTGCCTCGATATTGTCTTGGGTGTCCTTTCGCCGCCCGCTGGAAAAGGCGACGATATGGGGCGGCGAGGCCACCAGATTGAAAAAGCTATAGGGCGCCAGATTGGGCACGCCGGCCGTGTTCAGGCTGCTGATCCATCCGATAGGGCGGGGCACAACGAGAGCCTTCACCGGGTCGCGGGGCAGGCCGTGATCGTTCGCGGCGGTCTCGTAGAACATGGGAATTCACTCTCCAGCCACGGCGGCGTGGATGTCGGCGGCAAAGCGGGTGACCAGAAATCTCTGTCCTCCGCTTTCGTCATAGCCGCGGCGTACGATGACGAGATTCGCCGACGGAACGACGACGATATACTGCCCGCGATGGCCCGCTGCCATGAATGCGTCCAACGGCAGGCCCGCCTCGCCGTTCGGCAGCCACCACTGGGCACCGTAGCCCCAGGCGCCGGCGGATGGCTGGGCGGGCGCCGGTGTGGCCACATAGGCCGTCCAGCCCTTGGCCAGGATACGCTCCTTGCCCCACAGGCCGTCCTGGAGATGGAGCTGGCCGATGCGGGCGAGGTCCCGCGCCGTTGTCCAGACCTGGCTTGAGGACAGAAAATCACCGTTCCAGTCGGTTTCCAGAACGGTGCGGTAGGCGCCGATCCGCCACAGCACCGCCCGATAGGGATAGGCATGGAAGACGGCGTCGTCGCCCATGCGTTCGCGCAGGACGCGCATCGCCAGAAGCGTGTCGTTGTTGGCATATTTGAAACGCGAGCCGGGAGCGACCTCCAGTCCGGCCGGAACGGCCCGGTCGATGACCCGGGCACCGCCGAAATAGAGCCGGTCCGTCCGGGATCCGGTCACGCCGGAATCGAGCCCGCTGGCCATGTTCAGGAGGTTGGCAAGGGTGATCGTTCCGCGCGGATCGCGGGGGCTCGACCAGGCCTCCAGGGCGGCCGGTGCTTCGGGCGACACCAGGGCGTCCTCCACGGCGGCCCCGATTACGGTCGCGGAAATGCTCTTTGCCACGGACCATGTCCGCTGGGGGCTTTCCGCCGACAGACCATGGGCATAGGCCTCGGCGAGGATCGTTCCGTTCCGGACGACCACAAGTCCGCTGGTCTTGGTGCCAGCTCCGTAAGTGTCCGCGTCAAAGGCCCGCTCGATTACACCAGCAAGCGCGTCCGCGTCGGCGACGGTGGCGGGGCCAGCGTCGGGCGACAGGGTCTTGGCATCGTCTTTCGGCGGCACGTCCGGCATCGGCGAGGCCAGTCGGGGCAATAGGGCGACCATGCTTGGGCCGGCACCCATGGGAAGCTGGCTGCATCCCATGCCCGGCCGCCATGCAGCGATGCGCGGCGGCAGGGTTTCGCTCCAGGCAACGGAGACTGTCTTTGCCGCCCGGTCGATCAGGGCGCCCGGCAGCGTCGCCATGATGTCGCGATAGTCCGGGTAGTGACGGGACAGCTCGTTGGCGGCGATCACGGGCAAGGGCCGCTTGCCGGTGAACAGGCCCGAACAGAGGAAGGTCGCCTTGTAACCGGCCGCAAGGGCCCGCTCCATGGCGGCTGTGTCTCCGCCCTCGGCGGCCTGTGCGGCCGAACCGGCAAGGCTTTGGGCCCCCATCGCCGCTGCGAAAATAAGGCCGGTCAATCGAGAAATCGCGTGCCGTGCGCCCATCTTGGCGTCCTCCCCATGGCCGTCACCGTTGCGCCGGACACTACCATGAAGCGCCATATGGGCTATGCTGGGTTTACAAGAGAAGAGCGGCGGCCGGCATGCCTCACCGGATCGCGCGTGCCAGGAGATGCCATGGACCCGGAGCGGCCTTCTCCGACTGACAGGCGCGGGACACAGCGCGGCGCACGCACGGTCCGGCGGGCGGAAGCGCTCTGGCGGGAAATCCCGCGTCTGGCAGGCTTGGCCTTTCCCCTTATCGCGGGCCTTACCGCTTCCACCCTGAATGGGATCATCGATACCGTCATGCTGGGCCCGCTGGGCGAGGTGCCGTTGGCCGTGGTGTCCTTGAGCACCAGCGGCCTGTCGATCCTCTATGCCGGGCTTTACGGGTTCATGGGGCCCGTGGGGATTTTTGCCGGTCATGCCCACGGGGCCGGAGACGATCCACGCGTCGCGGCGGCCCTCGGCCATGGCCGTCTGCTCGGCGGGGTGGCGGGTCTCATAGCCACGGGCCTGATGATCGCGGCCCTGCCCATGCTGCGCTTCATGGGCCAGCCCGAGGCGGTGCTGGAGGCCATGCCCGGTTACTGGCTGTGCATCGCCGCGTCCATGGCGCCGTTCACCGTGATGCTCGCCTATAAACAGGTCTATGACGGCGTGGAGCGCCCCTGGCTTGCCATGATCCTGATGCTGTTCGGCGAAGCCCTCAACGTGCCGCTGAATTGGATCTTGATTTACGGTCATCTGGGAGCACCGGCTCTTGGCGTGACCGGCGCCGGTGTCGCGAGTCTCCTGTCCAGTCTTGTTGCACTCGCGATTCTGGCCGGCCACTGGCAATGGTCTCAGGCCACGGCGCCCTATCGCGCGCAGTCCCGCATCACCCGCGCCGGGGCCGCCGACCAGATGCGCGAGGGTGCGCCGATGGCTGCCCAGTATCTGCTCGAAGGCAGTGCCTTCGCCATCGCCGGCCTCATGGTGGGCTGGTTCGGGGCCACGGCCCTTGCCGCCAATCAGATCGTGACGGCTGTCACCTTCGTGATCTACATGGCACCCCTGGGCATGTCCGCGGCCGTGTCGATCCGTGTGGCCCAGGCCCTCGGCCGGGGCGCGCGGGACCGGGCCGGGGCGATCGGCTGGGCCGCCATTGCCCTCGTCACGGCGTGGATGGGCCTGTTCACCCTGGTGTTGACCTTCTTTGGACAGACGATTGCCGGCCTGTTCATCGACGACCGCGACGTGATCGCCCTGGCGGCCAGCCTGTTTACCATCGTGGCTGTCATGCAGATTTTCGATGGCATCCAGTCGACCAGTCTCGGTGCGCTGCGGGGCCTCATGGACAATCGCTGGCCGACGGTGGTCACTCTTGTGGCCTATTGGGGCGTAGCCCTGCCCACCAGCTATCTGTTCGGTGTCGATCTCGGCTGGGGAACAAACGGGGACAGAGCCGGCTACGGCCAGAGGGAAACGCTCGCAGCTACGGCGCTGACCTGGCGCTTTCATGTCCTCACCACGCGCTGACGGCGCAAGGTCGCCCTGGCCCCACTGGAGCCCGGAGCCACGTTGTGTCAGTGTGTTAGCCGAAAAATTTGCGGAGATCTGGGAACGATGGTCATGGCAGGGCAGCCCTTATCCGTCCGTGTTGCCATTCTGGGCGCTGGCATGTCAGGCCTGTGCATGGGCGCAAAATTGCGCCGCGCGGGTTTCGACAATTTCGTGATTTTGGAAAAGGCTGACAGCGTCGGCGGCACCTGGCGTGAAAACACCTATCCGGGCGTCGCCTGCGACGTGCCTTCACATCTTTATTCGTTTTCCTTCGACCTCAATCCGAACTGGTCGCACTCCTATGGAGAAGGGTCGGAGATCTGGCATTACTGCGAGGCCGTCGCAGAGAAATACGACCTCACCCGTCATATTCGCTTCCGTTCGACCGTGGAGGACGTGCGTTTTGACGGACGCCGCTGGATCATCACCACCGCAGGCCAGGATCAAGTGATCGCCGATATCGTCGTCAGCGGCCTCGGCGGGCTGCATCTTCCCAAGCATGCGGATCTTCCGGGCCGGGATGACTTTGCCGGTACTCTGTTCCACACCGCCGAATGGAACCATGACCACGATCTGATGGGCCGGCGGGTCGCCATTGTGGGCACCGGCGCCAGCGCGGTGCAGGTGCTGCCCAGCATTGCACCCATGGTCAAGGACGTAACGGTGTTCCAGCGTTCGGCGGCGTGGGTGTTCCCCCGCCTGACCCACGAGATATCCGAGCGCCGCCGCACGATGTTCCGTAGGCTGCCGTTTTTGATGCGCCTATACCGGTCCTATCTGTGGCTGACCATGGATGCCATGGGCATTCAGGCCCTGCGATGGGATGGGGTGCTGAAGGACCGCTTGAAGAAAGTCGCCCTCGATTTCCTGGAGCAGGAGGTGGAAGACCCGGATGTGCGGGCAAAGCTCACCCCTGACTACGAGCCCGGCTGCAAAAGGCGCTGCATCTCCGACGATTATCTGCGGGCCTTCAACCGGGCCAATGTCCATCTTGTAACCGATCCGATAACGGCCATCGAAGCGGAGGGTATCCGCGACGGCACGGGCCGTCTCCACGGGGTGGATACCATCATCGAGGCGACGGGCTTCCGGCCCTTCGACATTTCCGACTATGTGACCATCGCCGGTCGGGAGGGCGCGCGGCTTCAGGATGTCTGGAAGGATCGGGTCGAGAGTTTCCGCACCATGATGGTGCCGGGCTTTCCGAATTTTTTCATGCTGCTGGGCCCCAACAGCGCCACAGGCCACACGTCCGCACTGATCATGATCGAGAGCCAGGCGGATTATGTCCTTTCCTGCATCAAGCTCATGAACCGGAAAAAGATCGAGCATCTCGATCCCAAGCAGGACGTCACGGCGGCCTATAACCAGCGCCTGCAGGACGATATGAAAGACATGGTCTTCGCGTCCGGTTGTAATGCCTGGTATACGGACGATAACGACTCTAATTTCACGCTGTGGCCCTATTCGGCGTGGCGCTTTATCCGGGAACAGTCGAGAGTTCAGCTCAAGGAATTCGAGGTGACACCGCGCCATCGCCCATCCGGCCGGGTGTGAGGCGTCACGCCATCACCCGAGTGATTTCCGCTTGCAGATCGGCAAGCTCGATGGGTTTGGCCACGTAACCGTCGGCACCCAGGCTCAGACAGCGTTCCCGATCCCCCACCATGGCGTCGGCGGTCAGGGCAATGACCGGAACATCGGACCAGGACGCTTCACCGTCCCGCATCCGGCGCAGGGTCTGCGCCCCGTCCATGATCGGCATATGCATGTCCAACAGGACCAGGTCGAAAGCCTCCCGCTCAAGGGCGTCGAGGGCCTCCTGCCCGTCGGCCGCATCGGTGATCCGTGCGCCGAGAAAATCCAGGAACAGATGGGCGACCTGCCGATTTGTGTCATTGTCGTCCACGACCAGGACCTTGATGTCCTTGATTGCGAAAACGTCATCGCTTTTGTTGGATTGGATTGTCGGGTCCAGCGCAGCGGTCTTCCGGGAGTCATCGCCTGACCGGGCCGCATCGACGGCAAAGCGCAGGGTAAAGACCGATCCGTGGCCTGGCGTGCTCGCGACGGTCAGATCACCGCCCATCAGGCGGGCCAAGCTGCGGCTGATCGACAGTCCGAGGCCCGTGCCGCCCTGGTGCCGGGCGGTGGATGTATCCGCCTGAACAAACGGGGCGAAGAGCTTTTCTTGAGCGTGCTCCGGTATGCCCATGCCCGTATCGGTCACGGTGATCGTGACGGCGTGCGGGCCCGTCGTGGTCCGGTCCAGGGTCAGATCGACGCTAATGGAGCCCCGCTCGGTAAATTTCACCGCGTTGGAAACGAGATTGGACAGGCACTGGCGCACCCGGACCGGGTCGAAGGTCAGGCCAGGGGGTAGATCGTCCGGCAGCGTCGCATCAAGGGTCAGACCCTTGTCCTGGGCACTTGGTTCCCAAAGCTGGAGCACGCCCGTGACCACGTCGCGCAGATTATCCTCCACGGGCGAAAGGGTCATGCGGCCGGACTCGATTTTCGAAATATCGAGCACATCATTGAGAATGCTGAGCAAAGAGCCCCCGCATTCACTGATGACGTCCACCATGTCCCGCTGGGTCGGGTCGAGCCGGGTCTGCCCCAAGGCCTGGGCCATGCCCAAGACGCCATTCATGGGTGTGCGGATTTCATGGCTCATGGTCGCAAGGAACGCGGATTTTCCGGCGCTCGCGGATTCGGCGGCCTTGCGCGCTTCCTCCAGATGGGCCTGCATCCAGATTTCCTGGGTGACATCGGTCAAACTCCCGATGAACCGGCTCATCGAACCGTCTGGATTGTACCGGGCAATGCCACGGGATCGCATCCACCGGATGCGGCCCTCGCGGTCGACATCCTGAATGCGGTAGGTGGCATCGAAAACGGACTGCTGGCCGGCGCGCACTTTCCGGATCTGGGTGAGCAGCGCATCGGCGTCGTCCGGGTGGACATGGCGGCGCGTGGGATAGCGCAGCGTTTCCATGGCCATCTCGTCCGTGGGGCCGAGCACCGTTTGGGCAAAGTCCGACAGGCGGATGCTGTTGGCGTTCACATCGAAATCGTAAAGGCCCATGCCGGTCTCGCCCAGGGCATCGGACAGCCGGGTCAGGGCCTCGTCGGCCATCTGACGTTCCGCTTCGGTCTCTTTGATCGAGGTATTGAGCATGGCGTTGAAGCGCAGGGCGATCTGCGAGGCCACCAGGAAGCTCAATGCCGATCCCAGTCCCGACACACAGAAAACGAGGTCGGCGGCATCGGGGCCCGGAGGCGTGGCAAGGGCAATAAGCGGCAGGATGATCAGCGTGGCAACGAACGGGATGGAAACGAAGGCCATCAAGAAGGCCGATGCGGAATAATTGACAATGATATAAACCAAAACGCCGTTGAGATAGCCGAAGGCGGCGAGGGCGCCGCTGTGCTCCATCAGAAAATAAAAAATGAAGGCAGCGGAACAGTTGGCCAGTGACGATATGGCAAGGATCCCATAGAACAGGGCCATCCTGTGCGGACTTGGGCACTCCTGCCGGCTTGTGGCCCGGGCCGTGCGGATCACGACGATGCCGATGGCAAGATTGAGGACCAGCCAGCCGATGGCCAGAGGGATGGAAATCAGCGCGGCCATCAGCCCGCTGCTCATGGCGAGGCCGATCAACATGTGCAGGCCGTTGGCTTCTTTGCGCGCGGCCGTTTCCTTCAGGCTTTCCGGCCCCGGCTCTTCGAGCCGGATGAGCTGTTCCTGGATGTCCCGGTCGTCCGAGAAGCGTCTGTCGGTTTGTGTCTGTGCCATCACGCAAGTCCCACCATGCCTCCAAACGGCCGACCTGCAATCAGGGCGGGTCCGTTCAAGCCGCAGAATGCCTTCGGAAAGGTCTAGATCCTTACCACGGTAGTGGATTGCTCGTCCTGTGTCATGCGCCACAGGCGCAGGGCAACCAGCACGGCGGCACGCGCCAAAACCGCGAGGAGTCCCCACTACACACCCAGGGCCCCCAACGGCGAGGCGAGACCCAGCCAGGCCGCTACGGGAAACCCGATGACCCAATAGCTCACCCCGGCCGCCTTGGTCATACCTATCGATCTGGCTTGCGGGCCTCGATGGGATGATTGCGGCGCTGATCAATGACACCATGATCGCAAGCGATGTCTGGCCGACCTTGAAAGCCGAAAGAAAAAGCCGGGCAATCAGGCCCTCGGACATGGCGGATCAGCCCAGCATGGCGAGGGGGTCAACCCCGATCCAGGCGCCATGGGTGTGGATCAGGACCACGAGATAAGCCGCGAGGCCGGCCGCACCGCCCGTCACCGTTCGGCGGGTCAGGAGGCGATCCCGCCAGTCAGCGCCCGTCACATGCCGGTCCCGATCGAGCGCGCGCCATGGCGAATGGCCCATGGCGCGCTTTCGCTTGGCGTCCACCAGAGCCATGCCGCCAAAGGCAAAGAGCCCGAAGCCTGCGAACAGGATCAGATGCACGAGTGCTCCGTTCACGGGGATATGGCTGAGGCTCCACAGGCCGAAGCCCCACAGCACCGGATGACGGGTCAGGCCAAGAATGCCCGGCCGGGCCGGGTCGAAGGCACCGCTGCCCAGACTGACCGATAGCGGGTTGGGCTCCGCAAGCCCCGCACAAATCAGCACAAAAGCCGGCACCATGGCGATGAGGGGGACAAGGGCGGTCCAGGCCGGCGCCGTCCACAGGGGCACCACGGGGGCTCGGGCCGCCTCCCATAGCAGCCACACGAGCAGGGCCAGAGACAGCCCCGAATAGAGGATCAGATAGGCCCGTTCCCCAAGGCGTGCTGCGAGGGTCCGGCGGACCGGAGGCAGGGTCGGTAGCATATGGGCCGCCAGAAACACGCCGAGGACCATGAGAAACCGCTCCATGTCACGATCCTTCCGTCGTGTCGCGCCCAGGAATGGGATAGGTGTGACGCGAATTGCGGTCGGGAGGAAGCCCCATGGACGATGGCCAAGACCGGCCCCACGAGGACTCGAAAACGGACCCTGCGCCGCGCCGTGGTCCCTTGGCCCGGGCGCTGTTCGCCGCGGCGGGCTGGGTGTTTGTCGGTCTCGCGGCCGCCGGCGTTGTTTTGCCGCTTTTGCCGACTACGCCGTTTTTGATCCTCGCGGCCGCCTGTTTCACCCGCGCCTCGCCGCGCCTGGAGCACTGGCTGATCACCCATCCGCGTTTCGGGCCCGTTCTGACGGCCTGGCGAGAGCGCGGCGCCATACCGCGCCGGGCCAAGGTCCTGGCCGTGATTGCCCTGGCAGCCAGCTATGGCATTTTCTGGACCGTGACCGACCCCATTCCGGCCACCGCCGTGATCATGGCGGTCGCCATGATCGGTATCGGGACCTTCATCGTCACCCGCCCCGACTGAGCCTCGTAGACCCGCGCATCCAGGCTCATGTATGATGCGGGGAGGCCGAGCCGTCCGGTCGGCTGCCCCAACAGGGAGGACGTCCAATGAATGAACGCACGAACCAGAACAAGCCCGCCGTGTCGCGCCGGGCGCTGATGGCGGGGGCGGCAAGCCTTGCGGCTGCGGGACCGGCCTTTGCGACCGAGGAGACCGCGAATGCCGCATCTTCAGACGCGGCCAAAGCGCCGGATCTGTCGGGCCTGTCGATCCTGATCACCGGAACCTCGTCCGGCTTCGGCCGGCTCGGCGCGGAATACTATGCCCGCCAGGGCGCGCGGGTCTTCGCGACGATGCGCAATCTGCCCCGCCCGGAAGCGCAAGCGCTGCGCGATCTGGCCTCCGAGGAAAAGCTCGCAATCGAGGTTATCGAGATCGATGTCTTGTCTGACGATCAGGTGGCGGCGGGCGTCGAGACCGCGCTCAAGGCCACCGGCGGCACCTTGGACGTCCTGGTGAACAATGCGGGTGTTTCCGTACCGGGTCCTGTGGAGATCCAGGACATGGCCGCCACCAATCTGATCTTCGAGACCAATGTGATGGGCTGTCACCGCATGGCGCGGGCGGTTCTGCCGGCCATGCGGGCCGCGAAGAAAGGACAGATTTTTCAAATCTCGTCCCAGTTGGGGCGGGTCATGATCCCGGGCTTTGGCCAGTATTCGGCGACCAAATTCGCCCTTGAGGCCATGAGTGAACAATTGGCCTACGAACTCGTTCCCCACGGCATCGAGGTGACCATCATTCAGCCCGGCGGCTATCCCACCAATATCTGGCGCAACAGCAATACAAATGCGCTCGCGCTCAAGGATCGGCTGGATCCTGCGCTTCTGGAGGCTTACCCGGACCTCACCGCGGGGCTGGGCCAGCGCTCCGGCGGCGGAACGACGGACCCGATGGATGTGCCGCGGGCCATTGCCGACATCATTGCGATGCCCCACGGTCAGCGCCCGCTGCGCCGCGCGGTACACCCGGCCTATCGCCCCCAGGAGCCCATCAACAAGGTCTGTGCGCAAACCCAGGTCAGCCTTCTCGGCGACTCCGCCTACGGACCGTGGATCAAGGCCGTCCATAATGTCGGCTGAACGGCCGAACCACTAGCGCCGGGAGCGGACACTGGCCCGGGCCGGTTCCATGAGCCAGTGGTCCAGGCCGGCGGGCAGGCGGGTGCCGCCGCCTGGCCCGTCGACCTTGTCCTCGCGCGCAGCCAGCCAAAGGGCGACACCCATCTGAACGCTGGCGAAAGTCTGTCCCATGAGCAATGTGAGGATGCCGAGGGCCAGCAGGCCGATATCGGACTTGAAGGTCAGTGTGCGAAGATTGGCGGCGTCCGAAATCAGCAACATGCCGATGAATACGACGGCGATGGCGAAGCCGAGCAGAGCATGGCCCACCAGAAACCGAATGAATTGCTGTGAGGTCATGGGCGATGCAGTCCTCTTGGATCCGGATGTCGAAATGGTAATGCGCAATTGGGCGCGGGCGTTATACCTTTCTGCGAAAAAACAAATTTATGCGTTTCGGAATGCAGGGCTTTTGGCGACCGCCTTCTCGGTCGTCGGTTCAATGGTTCGCCTCAGTTTTTCACGAAACGTTCAGGACATGTGCAAGGAAACATGTCGAAGGGACAATTCCTGTTCTTGACGGCCCGTCGGCTCAAATGCCGCACATGAGCGTGCAGTCCTGCGGCTTGGGACCATGGGCACACCCGGTCACGGGGATGCCATGCAGTTGTTTCGCGCGGCCAATCTTTATGCGGACTATGATCCAACCGTGCCCGTCTACCGGGTCACGCCCCACCGCGAGCCCGCGGTCCATCGCTTTTTCGACACCTGCCCGACCAGTCCTTCCGGGCGCTATCTTGCCGTGACCACCCTGCCGTTCCAATGGCGCCGGCCGGCGCCGGGCACCAAGGCGGCCGTCGATGTCATCGATCTGGAGACCGGTGAGCGAGTCTTCCGGGCCATCACGGCAGCCTGGGACCAGGATCTGGGTGCGCAGGTCCAATGGGGCGCCAGTGATCGGGACCTGTTTTTCAACGATATGGACCTGAAGACATGGATGCCCTTCGGCCTCCATGTCGATCCCCTGATCGATCGGTCCGTGCGACTCGACGGCCCGGTCTATATGGTCTCGCCAGACGGGCGCTACAGCATTACCCCCTGTCTGCGGCGCATGACCCTGGTTCAACCGGGGCACGGCGTTGTGGTGCCCAAGCTTGAGGGTCTGCGCCAGGACGGCGCCAGCGCCGAGGATGGTGTGTTCGGCACGGATCATCAGACCGGCCGGACGGGCGTGCTGGTCTCCTTCGCCGATGTCGCCTCGGCTGCACCGGACGTGTTTGCGCGATACCGAGGCAAGGCCGGCGGATTTTATGGTGCGCACGCCCAATGGAACCCCCAGCAGACCCGCATTCTGTTCGTCATGCGCTGGCTGCCATCCGGGCCGCGCGCAGTCCCGGACGATCCCGTTCTCGTGACGTTCGATACCGACGGCCGGAACATCCGCGTGGCTCTGGATGCGCGGCACTGGCCCGGCGGAAACGGCTTTGCCGCTTGGGCCCGGGACGGCGAGCACATCGTGACAACCAGTCTGTCCCGACGCGGCGATCCCGTGTTGCGTGCGCTGGACGGATTTCTGGGCGCATCCTCCCGCCTGGTCCGGGATCGGATCGGGATCGACCCGGCATATCAGTCGAGGCTCAGTGTGCCACGCTTCACAAGCGTGCGGTTCGACGGTGCCCAGCGGCGGTTTCTGGCGCCCGACCTGATCGGATCCGGCCGCCCGACCCTGGGGCCGGATGACCGGGTGTTGCTGGCGGACTCGGACCCGGACGACAGCCTGTCGACCGGGGACGGCACCGGTCTCATTCGCCTTGTGGATCTCAAACGCGGCGTCGATCACCAGGTCGTTCGCATGCGGATGGGGGCCGGCACAACCCGGTCCGGTGCCTCGTTCCATCCGTCCCATCCCGTTTGGGACCGGACCGGCGACCATGTCGTCTTCAAGGGCTGCCCCCATGGCATCCGCCAGGTGTTCATCGCCGATATGCGGCGGGTGTTGGCCGAACGCCACGACGTGAAGGCCCGCTCCTGGATGTGACTGGGCAGACCCAAGAGGGTTCCGTTGGCGGCAAAGTCAGGCGAGGGCGGCAATAACCGCATTGAGGACCGGGCGCCCCCGTCCGGTGACGGTCAGCCGGTCCCTGGCCACCGCTACGAGGTCATCGGCCACCAGGTCTTCAAGGGTTTTCTCGTCCATGGGTCGGCCTGCGAGCCGGGCAAACCGGCTCAGGGAAATGCCCTCCCTGAGGCGCAGACCCATGACCAGATACTCCGATGCCTGGTCTGTCGCTGAAAGCGCGTCCACTGTCGTCACGCCGTGTCCGTCCGCCTCCACGGCGCTGCGCCAGGCTTCGGGCGAGCGGATGGTCTCGGTGGCGACGCGCCCACCTTCCAGCGTGATCCGGCCATGGGCGCCGGGGCCCACGCCCACATAGTCCCCATAGCGCCAATAGACGAGATTGTGGCGGCTCTCGGCACCGGACCGGGCATGGTTCGAGACCTCATAGGCGTCAAGGCCGGCGGCCCGGCAGATCTCGCCCGTCGCCTCGTAAAGATCCGCTGCCAGATCATCATCCGGCGTCTTGAGGTGACCGCGGGCGTGCAGGTCGTAAAACGGCGTGCCGGGCTCGATGGTGAGCTGGTAAAGGGAGAGGTGATCCGCAGCGAGATCAATGGCTTGGCGCAGTTCTTCGGACCACCCGGCAACGCTCTGGCCGGGCCGGGCATAGATCAGGTCGAAGGACAGGCGGGGGAAGGCGGCGCGGGCCGTCTCGATGGCGGCGCGGGCCTCGTCCACGCTGTGCAGGCGCCCCAAGACTTTCAGATCCGTATCGTTCAGGGCCTGGACGCCGATCGACACCCGGTTGACTCCGGCCGTGCGGTACCCGGCGAAGCGCTCCGCATCCGTACTGGTTGGGTTGGCCTCCAAAGTGATCTCCGCACCATCATGCAGGCCCCAGAGCCGCTCGGCCGCGTCGATCACATCCGTAACGAGGCGCGGCGCCATGAGGGATGGGGTCCCGCCGCCGAAAAACACGCTGTCCAGGCGGCGCGGGCCGGTACGGGCCCGCATGTGTTCCATCTCCCGCACCAGGGCCGAACCATAGGGCTCGCCCTCGAGGCCGCGGCGGACGTGGGAATTGAAATCGCAATAGGGGCATTTCGCGGCGCAGAAGGGCCAATGCACATAGAGCCCAAAGCCGCCGTCGGCCCCGGTCCCGGCGTCAGCGGAAACAGGCATCAATCAATTTCCGGAAGGCCACGGCCCGGTGGCTCATGGCGTGCTTGGCATCGGGATCCATCTCGCCAAAGGTGATGTCCTGGCCTTGAGCTTGAAACATGGAATCATACCCGAACCCGCGCGTGCCCCGGGGCGGCCAGACCAGCGTGCCGCCGATCCGTCCTTCGAAGGTCTCCGCATGGCCGTCCGGCCAAGCCAGGGTCAGGGCGCAGACGAACTCGGCGGACCGGTCCGTGTTGCCGGCCGTGGCCCGCTGCCCCAGTTCGGCCTGTACCCGGGCCATGGCGGCAACGAAATCCTTTTCCGGCCCGGCCCAACGGGCCGAATAAATGCCCGGCGCACCGTCCAAGGCGGCGACGCTGAGGCCCGAGTCGTCGGCCAGGGCCGGACAGTCGGCAGCCTGGGCCGCGGCGTGGGCCTTCAACGCCGCATTGGCCTGGAAGGTGGTGCCGGTTTCTTCCGGTTCCGGAAGCCCCAAATCGCCCGCGGACACGACCTCAAGTCCAAAGGGGCGCAACAGGTCGCCGATCTCCACAACCTTGCCCGGATTGTGCGTCGCGAGCACGAGACGTTGGCCCTGGAACCGGCGGTGTGCGCGCGCTTGCGTCATGGGTTGGTCCCCTTGAATGGGTCGTCTGTGCGCGTCGCTTACGCGCCCGGTGCCGCCGCGGCCGGAGCGGCAGCCGGCGCGAGGCCCAGCGCCTTTTGTTGCAGGACCGCCAGCTCACCGCAGCCCTTACGGGCCAGGACCATCAGCCCTTCATACTGCTCGGCGGTCATGGGGTCCGTTTCCGCCGTGGCCTGAATTTCGACGATACCGCCCTTGCCGGTCAGCACGAAATTGGCGTCCGTTTCGGCCTCCGAGTCCTCGGCATAGTCGAGGTCCAGGACCCCCATGCCCCGATAGAGGCCGCAGGACACCGCCGTCACCTGATCCTTGAGCGGAATATTGTTGATCATCTCGCGCTCATACATCCACTGAAGCGCCTGGCGCAGGGCGATCCAGGCGCCGGTCACTGAGGCTGTCCGCGTGCCGCCGTCAGCCTGCAGCACGTCGCAGTCGATGGTGATCTGGCGCTCGCCGAGGCGCACGAGATCGGTCACGGCCCGCAGGGAGCGGCCGATCAGGCGCTGGATTTCCTGGGTGCGTCCGGACTGTTTTCCGCGGGCGGCCTCGCGCTGGGAGCGCTCGCCCGTGGAGCGGGGCAGCATGCCATATTCGGCCGTAACCCAGCCTTTGCCGCCGTTTTTCAGCCAGGGCGGCACGCGGTCCTCGACCGTGGCGGTGCACAGCACATGGGTGTCCCCGAAGCGCACAAGACAGGAGCCTTCGGCATGCTTGGCAAAGCCCGGCTCGAAACTGACGGCCCGCATGGCGTCAAGGGCGCGGCCTGAAGGACGCATGGGTGACCTCCGTGGAATGGGCGGACCGGCCCCCGCCGGATCCACACGAATGGGATCGGTGTTCTAGTCGCTCCGCCGGCCGGGGTCAAAGGCCGTCAGGGGCAGGCCGTGCGCCGTGCTAAAAGAAGAGGGACCAGATGAAACCCATGGCGCATGTCGGTGAAGGTGATCATGACGGACACGATCGTCCCCGAAGGATTTGAGCCCCATTTTCGCAAAAGCCCGGTGACGGACCCTTGGGAGCCGCTGTTCTCCCGGCAGAAGGATGGGGTGCTGGAGATCGGGCTTCGCATTGCCGAGGCCCATTGCAACGCTCGTGGCTTTCTCCACGGCGGTGTGATGGCGTCCCTGTGCGACAATGCGATGGGACTGACCTATGGCCTGAACCTGGACACCAAAGGCAGCGTGGTCACGCTGAGCCTTTCGGTGGACTATGTGGCAACCGCGCCGATTGGGGCATGGATGACCGTTATGCCGCGCCTGATCCGGGCCGGCCGGTCCATGGGCTTCGTCGATGCCATTGTCACGGCCGACGAGACCGTTGTGGCCCGCGCCAGTGCCACCTTCCGCAATCTCACGGGCTGACCTTGAGATGGATCCGATCTGAACCCATTCCTCCCATAGAAACGGTGTCCTTACCGAGATGCAGCATTCTCCAAACCAATGACCCAGTCCTTTTCCCTGTCCGACCTGGACCAGCGATCCCGCGATGTGTTCCGCACCATCGTGGATAGCTATCTGGCCACCGGCGAGCCCGTGGGGTCGCGGACCTTGAGCCGCAGCCTGCCCATCGCGCTTTCGCCGGCCACGATTCGCAATGTGATGTCCGATCTGGAAAGCCTGGGTTTGTTGTGCGCGCCCCATGTCAGCGCGGGTCGACTGCCAACGGAAACGGGCCTGCGCCTGTTCGTGGACGGGCTTCTGGAGGTGGGCGATCTGACGGGCGAGGAGCGGGCGTCCATCGAGGCCCGGGTGGGCGGCTCGGGCCGGGATGTGGAAGAGGTGCTGACCGAGGCCACAACCTTGCTGTCGGGCCTTAGCCATTGTGCGGGCCTCGTGGTGGCGCCCAAGCGCAATGCCGGCCTGAAACATATCGAGTTCGTGCCGCTGGGGCCGACCCAGGCCCTTGTGGTCCTGGTCAGCGAAGACGGCCAGGTGGAAAACCGGGTGATCAATACGCCCATGGGCCTGCCGGCCTCGGCCCTCTCCGAAGCCACCAACTATCTTAACGCCCAGTTGCGAGGCCGCACTCTCGGCGAGGCGCGGGACCGCATCGTCAACGATATGGCGAGCAAACGGGCCGAACTCGACACGCTGACGGCCCGGGTGATCGAAGCGGGATTGGCCACTTGGTCCGGGGCAGGCCACGGCGCGCCCGATGCGGCGGCATCGGATCCGACCGGGCCCGATGCCGCAGGGGCCTCGGGCAAATATCTCATCGTGCGCGGCCAGTCCCACCTGCTGGAGGATCTGAGCGCGGCGGAGGACCTGGAGCGGGTCCGCCAGCTCTTCGACGATCTGGAACGGGAACAGGATGTGGTGCGCCTCTTGGAACTCGCCGAGCGGGGCGAGGGCGTGCGCATTTTCATCGGATCGGAAAACAAATTGTTCAGCTTGTCCGGGTCCTCGGTGATCGTCAGTCCCTACCGGGACGGTCAGCAGCGCATTGTCGGCGTCATCGGCATTGTCGGGCCCAAGCGGCTCAACTATGCACGGGTCATCCCCATGGTCGACTACACCGCCAAGGTGGTCGGCCGCCTCTTGTCGTGATAGGCGTCCAGGTCCACATGCTCTTGCGACAAAGCGTTTTCAGAACAATGGAGAGATCAGCGTGAGCGATGAGCGCGCCCAGAACCCTGAGACCGGTCCGGATGCGGAGCCGAAGGCCCAGCCAGGCGCGGTCAATCCCAATCAGTCTCCCGAAGAACAGATCGCCGAGCTGCGCGACAAGCTGCTGCGCGCCATGGCCGATGCGGAGAACACCCGTCGGCGCGCGGAAAAGGACAAGCAGGAAGCGTCCAAATTCGGCATGACCAAATTTGCGCGGGACCTGCTGTCCGTGTCCGACAATCTGCGCCGTGCCCTGGAAACGATCTCCCAGGAGGAGCGGGACAACGCTTCCGATATGGTGAAAAACCTCCTGACCGGCGTCGAGATGACCGAAAAAGAGTTGCTGGCCTGCTTCCAGCGCTATGGCATCCGCCGGGTGGACTCTCGCGGCGAGAAATTCGATCCCAACAAGCACCAGGCCGTCGCCGAAGTGCCGGGCACCGGTCAACCCAACGGCACCGTCGTGGAGGTGTTCCAGGTTGGCTATGTCATGGAAGACCGCCTGCTGCGCCCCGCCATGGTGACCGTGGCCAAAGACGTGGACGCGCCCGCCGATGCGGGTGGCGAGCCGCCGGCCGCAGGGGCCGGACCTGAAGGCTCTGGCGGGCAGGCGGAGGCTGCACCGGCCCAGCCGGAGGCACCGCAACCTGGCGGCAGCGTCAACACCACCGCTTGACCTGGATCAGGGTCTGGGCCGGCGCACCTGTTAATCCTTAGGGCCTAGGTCTTGGACTTCGGGGGAAACAGGTGATGACCAGTCTGATCCTTGCTGTGCTGGGTTTTGTCGGCATCCATTGGGGCATTTCGGGCACGCGGCTCCGCGATGTTCTGGTCCGTCGCTTCGGTGAGGGGCCCTATATGGCAGCCTATTCGGTGGCCTCCCTCGCGCTGATCGTCTGGGTGGCGCGGGCTTACAATTCGGCGGTCGTGTCCCCGGACAACGCGTTTTTGTGGATGGCCCCCGGCGCGCTCTATCACTTGGGCGGTCTCGTCATGCTGCTGGCCACCCTGTTCGTTGTGATCGGCATCACGACGCCCAGCGTGACGATGGTCCAGGCTGGTCCTACTGCCGTGCCGAAGCCCATGCCCAAGGGAATCCAGCGCATGACGCGTCACCCCTTTCTCTGGGGCGTGGCGCTCTGGGCGGCCTTCCACCTCATCGTGAATGGGGATGTGGCCTCACTGGTTTTGTTCGGCGGCTTTCTGGTTCTTACCGTGCGCGGCACATGGTCGATCGATGCCAAGCGCGCCAAGTCCATGGGCCCTGCCTGGGCTCTGTACGCCCAAAAGACCTCCAACATCCCCTTTGCGGCCATCTTGAAGGGGAAAAGCCCCCTGGGCCTTGGCGAAATCGCCTGGTGGCAATGGCTGGCAGCCCTGGCGATCTTTTTCGCGCTGTTCTATGGCCATGGCTATTTGTTCGGCGTCTCCCCTGTCCCCGGCTGGAGTCCGCCATTTTAACCGCAGTCCTCAGGCATCGATCGCATAGTGTTGGTGCGTGGGCACATCAACTCAATCAATGGTCGGCCGTGTTGCGCTCCCGCGCTGCCCGTGTCAGCCGCGCGCGAATGACTTGGGGCATCACGATCATCTCGGCGACACCCAAGGCCACAGCAAGCAGACCGAGGATTCGCAGGGCGGGCAGTGTGAGGACAATCCAGAAACCCACGGCAACAACCGCCAGCGACATGATCTGAATGAGTACAATCGTATACCGGATAGTCTTGTCCAGGACGGTCTTTGTGTGTTCCGGGAGCTTTGTCATGTGCGAACCGGCGTAAATGGTCTGCGAATATGTCGGCGCACAAGGCGAGCGTACAAAAAAAGCCGATGACCATGGTCGTCATCGGCTTTCCGCATGCACAGTGTTAAGCTTTCGACCCTCAGATTAGCCCTCAACCGTCGAGATCGTCACGGATGGGGCGTTAGCGAGGCGGGCCTGGTCGAGGACCTGCATCGTAATGCCCATAGCAGCCTCTGGTTCAGCCTGGATCACGACTGGACCCTTCGGATTATCTACACGCAGCCGCTCGATATTGGCGCGCACGGTGCGCACGTCAATGGTTCGGGGTTCGCCGGTGCGAGGGTCGTTGAGCTGGATGTCGTTCTGGTTGTTGATGAAGACCAGAATGGGAAATACATTCTGCACCTGCTGTTCTTCTTCGTTATTGTCCGGGCGCAGAACATCAATGCCACGCTCTCGAACGAAGGTGGCCGTCACGATAAAGAAAATCAGCAGAATAAAAACGACGTCGAGCATGGGTGTCAGGTCGACACAGGAGTCCTCGACCATACAAGAACGTCTGAGCTTCACGGTCCCACCACCCTCTGTCTGAACGGCCTCAGCCTGAAATGACCTCAACTCGCCCCCGGACGGTACCCCCCGACCCCGCAGACGCCGCATGCGTTCTCATCATCCATCGAAAGACCCAAGAAACGCAAGTCCTTCGGTACCCTTGGCTCGGCGTCGTCGCGGTGCACATCAGCCTATGGTAGACTTTCTGGGTTAATGAACAGCGCCCAAGAGACCGTTCGCGGCCCACCGACGATGGCCCGCATTGCGTCCCGATATCCCACCACCTAAAGGGGTCCCGTCCATGGAACAGTTTTTCGACCCCCAGATCGGCTTGAGCTTCCTGACGCTCGCCTTTCTGGAGATCATTCTCGGCATCGACAATGTCATCTTCATATCCGTGGTGGCTTCGAAACTGCCTGAGGAGCAGCAGGCGCGGGCCCGTTTCATCGGCCTCACGGGCGCCCTCCTCATGCGTGTAGCTCTGCTTTTTTCCATTGTGTGGATCATCGGTCTGACGAAGCCGATCTTTTCGGTGTTTGGGCATGACGTGTCGTGGCGCGATCTCATCCTGATCGGCGGAGGGATGTTTCTGCTCGCCAAGGGCACCATGGAGATCCATGAGACCATCGAAGGCGAGGAGGAGAGCCAGAATGGCGGGTCGAAGGCCGTGTTCGGGCTGATCATCCTCCAGATCATGGCCCTCGACGTCGTGTTCTCCCTCGACAGCGTGATCACGGCCGTCGGCCTGACGGACAATATCGCCGTCATGATCGCGGCCGTGTCCGTCGCCATCGTGGTCATGATGGCCGCTGCAGCCCCGGTCAGCGATTTCATCCACAAGCACCCGACCACCAAAATGCTGGCCTTGAGCTTTTTGCTGCTGATCGGCATGGCGCTGGTGGCCGACGGAATCGGATTCCACGTGCCCCGCGGCTATCTCTATTTCGCGATCGGTTTCTCGCTCCTGGTCGAGGTGCTCAATCTCTGGGCCCGGTCGGTGCGCCGGGGCCGGAAGACGCGACCGGTCCCTCAGGCCGGCGCGTGACACGGCGCAGGGTCACACTCAGCCTCCCGCCTTCGCCGAAAAGGCGGGAGGATCCGCCCAGGATCCGGTCCACGCCGTGATAGGCGAGCCGCGCAGCGCCCCCCATGACCACGACGGTGCCCGAGGTCAGCTTGACGGACCGGGTGGCATCGGTCCGGCGCAGGCCGCCCATGCGAAACACAGCCGTATCGCCTAGAGAAACCGACAGCACCGGCGCCGTCCGATCCTCCTCGGTGGAATCCACATGGAGCCCGAGTTTCGCGGTTTCGGTATAGAAGGTGATGAGCGCGGCTTCGGGGGCTTGCGACCCTTCGGCGTAGCGGTTCCACAGGGCCAAGAGGCGATCGGGAATGTCAGGCCAGCGCTGCCCGGTCTCCGGATGGCGGTCCTGGTACCGGTAGCCCGCCCGGTCGGAGACCCAGCCGAGGGGGCCGCAATTGGTCATCAGGGCCGAATAGGGCTGTCCCGTCCGCGGCATCGCAGGGCGATACAGGGGGGCCACGGCCATCACGGTCCGCAAATCCCGGACCAGGGCGTCCTGCTCGGCCCGATCCAGGGCTTCAGGATAAATGAGAAAGCCGTTCACTTTGATGGTCATTGGCAGTCCTTTCCTCTTATGGTCTGCGCCGCCTTCAAAGCGTTGCCCACAGGTTTTTCGCGATCGCCGGCACTTGGGGTCCGCAAACCGCCACGATTGTCTTGCAGGTCCCGACATCAATCATCTGCCATGGCGCAAAGCGGCAACCGGGCAAAGGCAAAGGGGGATGGCCTTATGAGACAGGTTTGGGAGCAGCTTTGGCAAAGACCATTGCTTCGCGCCACGACCGCCTATGTCGTCATCGCCTGGCTGGTCATTCAGGTCGCCTCGGTCCTGCTTCCTGCCTTTGAGCTGCCCGACGAGACCCTGCGCCTGGTTATCCTGCTGACGATTGTCGGTATGCCGGCCGCTCTCGCCGCAACCTGGCTCATGGGCCGGGCCCGCGCCGTGTCCCTTGATGATGCCCGCACAGGCTTTTTTAATTGATCTTGTGGTGATGGGGGTTGTTATTGGCATTGCCATCATGGCGGCTGGAAAAGTGCCCTCAACATTCATACGGGCCGAGGGGCCCATCACGGCGAGCCTCATGCCCCAACGGGGGTCGGAGGCCAATTCCATCGCTGTGCTGCCGTTCGCGAGTTTTTCCGATGAGCAGGAAGACGGCTATTTCGCCGACGGTTTGACCGAAGACGTTCTGAACAATCTTGCCCGAGTCCCCGGTCTGCGTGTCGTCGGCCGCACGTCGGTCTTTTATTACAAGGGCCGCGGTGAGGATGTCCGCACCATCGCCCAGCGCCTGAATGTGCGCTATGTGCTTGAAGGCAGTGTCCGCCGTGCCGATGATCGTTTGCGCATCACGACTCAGCTTATTGAGGCTGATACGGGCTTCAATCTGTGGTCGGCAACCTATGACCGGGTTGCAGAGAACACCCTCGATATCCAACGCACCATCGCGGTCAAAGTGGCCTCGTTGCTAAAAGGGCAGCTCATCGGCGAAGGCAAGCGCTCGGCCGAAGAGGACGCCCTGCGCCAGAGCCTGCCGGAAGCTGAGACTGTCGATCCTCAAGCAAGGCGGCTGTTCCTGATCGGCCTTGCGCGCCTTCGCTTGCGCGGTACGGACAATATCGCGGCGGCCATCGATCTGTTTGAACGGTCCCTTGCCGCCGAACCGAGACAAGCCGAAGTGCTCGCCCATCTGGCATCGGCAAAGCTTCTCCTCAGGGACAGCTCAATGAAAAATGGCCGGGCCGGAGACACCACCGGCGATGAGGCACGTTTGCTGATTGACCGGGCACTGAGCATCGATCCGAGCTGCGCAACCGCCTTTGCGGCGCGCGGTCTGCTTTACCTTGACGACGTCCTGACAGCGCCGGCCTTAGGGCCGCGTGAGGAGACCATGATGGTCACCGCAAAGGCCTCTTTGAAACAGGCGATCCGGCTTGACCCGCGCCATGTGGAAGCACGGTTATGGTATGGCATTCTACTGATGAATGTCGAAAATGACATTCCCGCCGCCCACGAACAATTCGAGCACCTGCTGGAAATAGACCCCTTGTTCCAGAGGGGCCTGCGCAATGCAGCCGGCACACTCACCTCCCTTGGCCGGTTTGGGGAAGCGCGCGCACTGCTGCGCCAGCTCATCGATCTCTACCCGGACAGCCCTGACGGCTATTTTGCCGCAGCCGCTTTTGAGTCCAATGTCGGACGCGAGGACAGCGCCATCCACTATACCCGAAAGGCTATCAGTCTTGGCGCTGACATTTTGGGCCTGTTCAACCTGGCGTCCCATCAGGAAGCCCTTGGCGCAGTTGACGACGCCATTGCCACCTATGACCGCATCCTCCTTAAAATGCCCGGAAACGTCGAAGCGCTGTTGTCCAAGATGGTCCTCACCGGCGATCTGGAGGCGGCTGCCCTGCTTCTTGAGCAGAGAAAGGAAGAATTCAAACCTTCCCGGGTCAATCTGTGGCAGGCCATGTTGGGCGTTCTTCAGAACCAGCCGGGCGCGGTCTTGTCCCATGTGAGGGCGATAGATCCCAGCCTTTTGGAAGCCGATACGCCGCCCATGAAGGGCAAATTGAGCAAGGCCCTTGCGCTCATGGCGGCGCATGCTCTCGGACTTCAGGGCAAGACAGCTCAGGCAGAAAGGCTAAGCCTCGCCCTTGAAGCCAGTTGGACCCGCCAGGAGCCCGTCTTTGATCTCCTGTGCAAAAAGATGGGACGGGCCGCGTCCCAGGCTGTCGGCGGCCGGACACAGGCCGCCCTCGACACGTTGGAAGCCGCCGTCGAACAGGGTCTGGTGCGTATTTCCGACCCGATCTGCGGCCTCATGCCTGGCTCCCTTAAAAAGCATCCCTACTTCAAAAGCCTGTGGGATAGTGAGCGCTTCCAGGCCCTTGTTGTCCGGGTTGCAGGTCAGGCCGCCGTACAGCGTAAACGGTTGGCCTCCCTCAAAGTTGATGCAAGCTTTGAGGAATTGGGAGGCGAAGACCCTAGCGCGACGGATATCTGAACGGGCCTTCCACCTCCTGGCGGGCAATCCGCGCTTGCGGGTTTTGCATGCTCTTCTTATATCCGGTCGGAACCGTGATGCGGTGAGGCTGGGCGATTCGAAATGAGGACTGGCTGAGGGAGCAATATGTGATCCCTGTCGCCGGACCGAGACCAGGGTCTGCAATCGGTCATCCCGCACGGGGTGCGAGTCTGAAAGATAATCAGCGATCAAGGGGATCTTGCCGGGTGCCAGAGGGCCTGGTGGGACCTGCCAGAGGGAATTGAAAAGACCATGTCGAAAGTAATCGGGATCGATCTGGGCACCACCAATAGCTGCGTCGCCATCATGGACGGCAGCCAGGCCAAGGTGATCGAAAACGCGGAAGGGGCGCGCACGACCCCCTCCATGGTGGCCTTCACGGAAGACGGCGAGCGTCTGATCGGCCAGCCCGCCAAGCGTCAGGCGGTCACCAATCCGGAACACACCTTTTTTGCAATCAAGCGCCTGATCGGCCGTGTCTTTGACGATCCCACCGTCCAGAAGGACGTGGACATGGTCCCTTACAAGATCGTCAAGGCGCAGAACGGCGATGCCTGGGTGGAAGGCCGCGAGGACAAGTCCTACGCGCCCTCGGAAATTTCCGCCTTCATCCTTCAGAAAATGAAGGAGACCGCCGAAAGCTATCTGGGCCAGGATGTCACCCAGGCGGTCATCACGGTGCCAGCCTATTTCAACGACGCCCAACGCCAGGCTACCAAGGATGCGGGCAAGATCGCCGGCCTCGAAGTGCTGCGCATCATCAACGAGCCCACCGCCGCGGCCCTGGCCTATGGGCTCGACAAGAAAGACGGTCGCACCATCGCCGTTTACGACCTGGGCGGCGGCACCTTTGACGTCTCCATCCTCGAGATCGGCGACGGCGTGTTCGAGGTGAAGTCCACCAACGGGGACACGTTCCTCGGCGGTGAGGATTTCGACATGCGGATCCTCGACTACTTTGCCGAGGAGTTCAAAAAAGAACAGGGCATCGATCTGCGCAAGGACCGTCTGGCCCTGCAGCGCCTGAAAGAGGCGGCCGAAAAGGCCAAGATCGAGCTGTCTTCGGCGACTCAGACCGAAATCAACCTGCCCTTCATCACCGCGGATCAGTCCGGGCCCAAGCATCTGAACATGAAGCTGTCCCGGGCCAAGCTCGAAGCTCTGGTCGATGATCTGGTGAAGCGGACGGAAGGTCCGTGCAAATCCGCCCTGAAAGATGCGGGCCTGTCGGCCAGCGAGATCGACGAGGTTGTCCTCGTGGGCGGCATGACGCGCATGCCCAAGATCCAGGAGATCGTGAAGAACTTCTTCGGCAAGGAGCCCCACAAGGGCGTGAACCCGGACGAAGTCGTGGCCATGGGCGCCGCCATCCAGGCCGGTGTGCTCCAGGGCGATGTGAAGGACGTGTTGCTGCTCGATGTCACGCCGCTGTCCCTCGGTATCGAGACCCTGGGCGGTGTGTTCACCCGCTTGATCGAGCGCAATACGACAATCCCGACCAAGAAAAGTCAGGTCTTCTCCACGGCCGAAGATAATCAGAACGCTGTGACGATCCGGGTGTTCCAGGGTGAGCGGGAAATGGCCGCCGACAACAAGCTGCTCGGCCAGTTCGACCTCGTCGGCATTCCGCCGGCGCCCCGCGGCGTGCCCCAGGTCGAAGTGACCTTTGACATCGACGCCAACGGCATCGTGAATGTCTCGGCCAAAGACAAGGCGACCAACAAAGAACAGGCCATCCGCATCCAGGCGTCTGGTGGCCTGAACGATGACGATATCGACCGGATGGTCCGCGAAGCCGACGAGCACCGTGCTGAAGACCAAGAGCGTCGTCAGAAAGTGGAGGCTCGCAATCAAGGCGAAGCGCTGCTCCATAACACCGAAAAGCAGTTCGGCGAGTTCGGTGACAAGCTGGAGGCCGCCGACAAGGATGCCATCGAGACCGCCCTGAAGGAGCTGCGCGAGGCGCTGGACGGCGACGATGCGACGGCCATGCAGCAGAAGACCCAGGCCCTGGCCCAGGCGGCCATGAAGCTCGGCGAAGCCATGTACCGCCAGGATGGCGGCGGCACCGCCGGTGGTGACGCCGGGTCCGACGGCGAGGCGCAGGACGGTGACGACGCGGTCGTGGACGCCGACTTCGAAGAAGTCGACGACAACAAGAAATCGTCCTGACGGGTCGCGCGGGCCCTTCGAATGACATGCGGTGCACGGATTATATGATCCGTGCACCGATTTTGAAGACAGGTCCGCACATTGTCCCGAACCCCGTGCAAACGGCGCGGCAGTCGCCCTGCTCACCTCCCTTTCATGGTGCGTCAGTAAAGCCAGGGCGGACGACAGCAGCCGGACCGGCCTGCGCCGCGCCGCCTTTCCGCTCGATACGCCCTGGAGCACGATGAATTATGAGCAAGCGCGATTACTACGAGATCCTGGGTGTCACGAAAGGCGCCAATCCGCAGGAATTGAAATCGGCCTATCGCAAGCTTGCGATGCAGTACCATCCGGACCGAAACCCGGATAATCCGGACGCGGAAAAACGGTTTAAGGAAATCAATGAGGCTTACGACGTCCTGAAGGACGATCAAAAACGTGCGGCCTATGACCAGTTCGGCCACCAGGCCTTCGAAGGCGGCGGGCCCGGGGGCTTTGGCGGTGCCCGCGGATTCAGCGGCGATTTCGGCAGCGCCTTCGCCGATGTGTTCGACGATCTGTTCGGCGAATTCATGGGCGCACGCCGTCCGGGCGGCGGGCCGGGCGGCCAAGCAGGCCGGGCCCGCGGCGCGGACCTGCGCTACAATATGGAGATCACCCTCAACGAGGCATTCGCCGGCAAAAAAGCACAGATCCAGGTGCCGCGAACGGCCACCTGCGACCGCTGTGACGGTGTGGGTGCCGAGCCGGGCTCTAAGCCGGTGACGTGTCCCACCTGCTCCGGCCTCGGAAAGGTGCGCGCAACCCAGGGCTTTTTCACGATCGAACGGACGTGCCCAAAATGCGGTGGCGCCGGACAGATTGTTAAGGATCCGTGTAAGAAATGTCGCGGTGCCGGCCGCGTCGAAGTGGAAAAATCCCTCTCGGTGACAATCCCGCCGGGGGTTGAGGATGGCACGCGCATCCGTCTGCAAGGCGAGGGCGATGCGGGGGCGCGTGGCGGACCCAGCGGCGATCTCTACATTTTCCTCTCGATTGCCTCCCATGACCTCTTCGAGCGGGAAAGCGCCAATCTCTATTGCCGCGTGCCGATCTCTTTCACCACGGCAGCCCTGGGCGGCGAAGTCGAAGTGCCGACGCTCAGCGGCAGTCGCGCCAAGGTCAAGATTCCCGAGGGCACCCAGACCGGCCGGACCTTCCGCCTGAAGGGTCTCGGTATGCCGGTGCTGCGCTCCGAACAGGTCGGGGATCTGTTCGTTCTGGCCGAGGTGGAAACCCCCCAGAAACTCACCAAGAAGCAGAAAGAGATCCTGCGGGAATTCGAAAAGGCGTCTTCGGACGAGACCCATCCGGAATCCTATGGTTTTTTCGGCCGCATGAAAGAGTTCCTCGACGGCTTCGGCCATCACGCCAAGCCCGATTGATGTCCCATTCTTCCATAAGGGCAGGCAAGGACCCGCCCTTTATGGGCTAACACCAGGGTTCCAATGCCCGACGCCCCCCTTCGATTCTGCCTCGCCGGTGCCAATGGCCGGATGGGTCGCACACTCCTGCGGCTGATCGCCGAACGGGACGATATGGTGGTCACCGCAGCTACGACCCGTGCTGATGATCCGGATCTGGGCAAGGACGCAGGCACCGTGGCGGGCCTTCCTCCTCTGGATCTTCCCCTCACAGCGGATATCGCCGATGCCGTGGCAACCTGTGACGGCATCCTGGATTTCACCACACCCCAGGCGACCCTGCTCCACGGCCGAGAGGGCGCGGCCCGGGGCCGTTTCATGGTGTCCGGCACGACGGGCATCGATGGCCTTGCCATGGCCGCCCTCGAAGCCCTGGCCAAGCGCATGCCGATCTTCCATACGGGGAATTTCAGTGTGGGAATTGCGGTCCTTGCGCGCGCCGTGGAGGCGGCGGTCCGGGAGCTTGGCCCGGGTTTCGATGTGGAAGTGATCGATTACCACCATCGGCACAAGGTGGACAGTCCTTCGGGTACTGCGTTGATGCTGGGGGAGGCTGCCGCCCGCGCCCGGGATGTGGAGCTTGGCTCCGCGGCCATCCGAGGCCGCGACGGCCAGACAGGCGCGCGTCCGGACGGGGGGATCGGCTTTGCCGGCATCCGCGGCGGCTCCATCATTGGCCAGCACGATGTGGTTCTCGCCGGACCTGCCGAGCGGCTCGTGTTCAGCCATATGGCCGAGGATCGCAGTTTGTTCGCTGAAGGGGCCCTGCGGGCGGCCCGCTGGCTCGCGGACCAGCCGCCCGGTCTTTACGGCATGTCGGACCTGTTCTCCCCCCCCTCGGGCAACACGCCCCGCGCCTGATCCCGCAAGGCCTGTCTGAGTGCATTGACGAGGTCCGTCCGCTCCTCGGGGGTCAAAAAGGCTCCGATCACGGTCTCACGCCCGTGGGAGCGCACATGGATGTGACTGTCATGGTCCGGCGGGTCATCAAGCTCGATACGCACCCAATAGGGCTCGAAGGCAAATCGCTGGCGCCGTCCACCGGGCAGGATGCGGATGATCTCCAGGGCATCGTCGGACAGCCGGATGATCTCCCGGAGGCGTCCCTGGCGGTAGTTCCAGCGAAAGGCAAGATAGACGAGCAGCACGTCGAGCCCGTAAAAACCGAACACCGGCCAGGCTCCGATGACGAGAAAAAACGTGCCGACGATCAGGCTCATCCCGGCCATGATGCCCATGACGATCAGGAAGCCGGATTGGCTCAAGGACCGGTTGGGATAAAGCACCGCGTCAAAATAGAACGGTCCGTCCCCGGCATCCTCAGGCTTCACGGTCATGGAGGCTCCCAATCATCGACCCATCATCATAAAGCGAGCGTCCGTTCACGGTGTTTCGGCCGATCCCGCCCCGAGGCCGGCCATCGAGCGCTAAGTCCTCGCCGGTCATATAACCCGCCTCATCGCTTGCGAGCAGCACCGCAAGCGCAGCCACTTCGAACGGGTCGGCGAAGCGCTTCACGGCCGCGGTCGCGGTGAACGCTTTAATCCGGTCTTTCTGTTCCGGACCGTCGCCCAGTATCGAGTCCCACATGGCCGGCCCGGGACGCGATCTTGATGATAGCGCCCTGTCCCTTGGGGGCCATGGCCTGGATGGCGACGCGGCAGCCCAAAAAGACGCCGTCCAGATTGACGCGCAGAACCCGGTGCCCGTCTTCCTCCCGCGCCACATCCAATCGGGCGAAACGCGCCTTTTTGGCAAGCTCTCGGGCCAGGGCGCCGCCGGCCACCGCGTCCCGGTCGGTGATCCACACATGCGCGCCTTTGGCGACAAAATGACGGGCGATGGCCTCCCCGATCCCGTGGCTGGCGCCGGTGATGAGGGCACTCTTGTCGGAAAGACGCGGCATGACAGGGCCTCTCGCGAAGGGGAGCCCGCGTTCCGGACGCGGACATCCCGCTTGATAAAGCGCGAAAGTCCTTCCGGGATGTGACCGAACCGTGACGAAGCTCAAACGGGATCGGCATACATGCGCAAGAGCCACCGGGTCGAGTCTGCGCCTTTGGAGACCGATCGGCGGCCGTGGCAGAAACGCCAATTGTCGTAGACGAACAGATGTCCGGCCCGCCATGGAACCACTTGCTCGTGGGTTTCGAGCGTCTCGGCAAATCGGCGGGTCGGCCCGTCGAGGGTGTCGGCGATGTCGCGGGTGTTGAAGCGGCAGGCCATGGCGCCGGCGCGCCGCTCTATGATCGGCGCCGTGTGTCCGGCCCACGGGGCATGGCTCGGGGCGGGAAAATGGATCGGCGTCGTGGACCAGGCCCGCCGGTCAGCATCGTCCGCGCAATCCAGGACGTCGTGGACGTCGGCGAAGGTCGCGTCCCCGTCCCCTTCGCCGGCATCGACACAGAACATGGCGAGGTAACGGGGCGGCGTCGGATACCAGGCGAGATCCGTATGCAACGGAAAATGCGCCGTTCCCCCATAGGACTTGCCGCCGCAATTCCGTGTGGGACGAATATCCATAATGTCAGGCTGACCGACAAAGGAGACGCACCGGCCCAGCGCCCCGGCCAGGACCGGCAGAAGCCTTCGGCCGTCTTCCGGCGGCAGATCGGCAACGACGGACAGACCTCTCCGGTGCACGTCTTCGCGGACCCGATCCATGCGCGATGTGAATTCACTCGGAGCCATGGGCGCACCATTCCCGTCTCCATGACGGACGCGCCAGCGCTAACAGGGATTTGCGAACTTTATATAACGGGATCCCACTTTTTCCGTGTGCTTCGGCCGGGCGCACCGCATGACCTTCCCTGTTTCCCTCTTATGCACTGTCATCCACCGGTTCCGGCGGCCGAATTACGGGCTTCAACAAGCCAAGAGATGCGACGATCAAAATGGCGACCAGAACATAGCTGATAAGCCGGTACAGCACATGGACGGTCCTGTAGGAGATTGGCAGATCGAGTGTGAGGGACGGTGACGCTGCTCCGATCAGGCTGTCGGCGCGCAAGGAGGCGTAGCGGCAGGTGGGGTCGGCCGCGCCCGAACCGTCCGCATCCGACGCGTGCGTGGTGATCCGCCAGAAGCGGGTCACGCCCAGATCGAGGGGGATCATGCTGTCGAGCGTGAAAAGATAGGGGTCAGGCTTGGGCAGGCGGCGCGCAAGGGCTATGCCCTGACGTCCCTCAGGCGCCCGCAATTGCCCGAGCGTGAGGCACGAGCGGGCCCGCCAGTCCTCGCCCGCTGCGGCCGGCGGGCCGCCATTGATCGCGCCTGCATGAAGGGCTGCGCCGAGCAGGAACCAGGGCACCATGACGAAAGTGAACCGCCAAGGCCGGTAACCGCAATAGGTGGCGCGCCCGTAGAGCAGCCAGAAGATCAAACGTAAGGGAATGATCGTCCAGGACATGGCGCGGGAGAGGGCCTGGGAGGCGGGATTGGCGAGCCATGCCGGCAGGCTCAGCCAGCGGCGGCTCTCCGTTTCCCGGGTCTGGCGGTGGATATCGGCCGCCTGCTGACCGCCCCACATGCGATTGAAGGTCTGATAATAGACCTTCTGGAAGGCCACGCGTTCGGCGTATCGCGGCAGGCTCATGCGGATATAGGCCGTATAGAGCTGATCATACATCAGGTCCGGCGCGAAATCCGACACTTCCATGAAAGCAGTGTGCCTGCGACATCGCTTGATCCAGCGGATCCGGGAATCGGGATCCAGGGGAACGTTCGGGCTGCGCTCAAACCGGTCGTATCGGAAGCCGTCCATGGTCAGCTTGCCCTGGTCGGGCCAGCTCCTCCGGGAATCATTTACCGTGCCTACGGACAGATTGGTGAAATTCATCACGCCGCCGTGGTTCTCGTCCGATGCGGCATTGGCCGTATCCGCCGAATGGCCGAGATAGAACACGCCATCGACGCGGGCCCGTTTGCCCCAGAACAACGAGGCGTGGTCCGGCCCGTCGAATGTTGAGGGGGGCACCTCAATGGAACCGAGGTTGAGGACGGCTGACCAGGCGGTAAGGTGCGCGTTCACATCCGGGCGCAGGTTTTGCGGCGGCCGGAACGTCTTCAGCCAGACTTCGATATCGTTGCCGATGCGGGCGGCGGTGAGCTCCAGGGCCCCATAAATGCGCGTGCTTTCCCGCAATTTCAGGCTGCGCCCGAACCGACTCTGGAGGAAAGAGAGCCCCGCTTGGCGCGGATCGATATCGGTCAGCAGGTGGTCCCCGTCCCGCCAGGGCCCCTCGCGCGGCGCCGTCAGGTCGGCGGCGGCGAGCAGGGAATGCTCGATATGGGCGCTGCCTGATATCTCGATCTGGGTCAGGATCATCCCGCCCAGGAGGATCGAGTTGCGCACGTCGAAATTGGAGCCCACGCGCATATGCTCGGCCACGAAGACGCCCTTGTGGCGCGGGTTCGGCGGCGCGCCGTCAAAGGCCAGAAGCTGGTTGAAAATGGCGTCCCCATTGATCCGGGAGCCGGAGAAATCGAGGCAGCCATGGCAGGTGACCGAGGCCCCGGCCCGGTTTCCGAAATACAAGGCCCGGCCGACGGACATGAAATTGGCCTCGACGGCCGTGCACTGCACATCCGTGCCGAAGCGCTCGATCATCTTGTAATCGATTGGGGTCGGGCCTTTGGACTCGACCCAAAGGCTGGTGATGCGCATCGACATGAAGCTGACATAGCCGGACACCTGAAGGCCCGACAGGGACATGGGACCCCGGCAGATGAAGCGGGGGGCGGACGGCTCGGGAGGGCCGTCCGCCCCATCGGCGCTTTTTCCGAAACGGCCGCGCACATCGAAGCGTTCCGGGTCGCGCTCCCCGCCCTTGCCGCCGAAGGACAGAGATCCGTCGATCCGCATGCGGTCCATGCGCAAGGCATGGGGATGATCCTTCACATGCCGGGCATCGATGTTCATGCGCACCTTGGCGATGCGAACGTCCCCGTTGACCTCTGCCTCAATGAGGCGGACCTCGCCGAGCGCACGGAAATCCCGTTCGATGAAGATCCCCCGCTGGACCACCACGGCCCGCGCGCCGACGGCGACGCCCATATGGTCGGACACCGAGGCATCCTCGGCGCTGACGGCGCAGATGCCCCGCGCCAGGGTCAGTTCGCCGCCGATTTTCGCCGCCGTCAGGATGGTTGGGCCGACGATGCGGAAGCGGGCTCCGTCATCGCCGGCATCGGGCACTTCCGTCCCGTCAATGCGCAGGTCGCCGCCAATCTGCATGCGGCGGAGCAGAAGGGCTTCGCGCCCGTCGCCATGGGCGTCAAATTTGCGCATCCGCTCGCCCTCCCGGCCGGGATAGGGGAGGATCTCGAAGGTGCCGTTGACGGTGGCATCCTGAAAGTCCGTGGTGCCCTCAAGATGCACGCCGGACCAGCGGATATCGCCGCCGACGGTCAGGAAGGGGCCGAAAATAGCGGTCCTTTCCAGCCGGCATTTCACGTCGCAGGCTTCCATGCGCAGCTTGCGGCCGACATGTATATTGTTGAGATCCATGGTGCCCAGGATCTCGGCCGGCTTGGTGTTTGTTCCGATGACGCGGAAGTCGCCCTCCACCCGGGCGCCGGACAGGCGCAGGGCAAAGCCCTTGATCCGGTCATAGGCGTCGATGGGTTCGCGGCGCTCATCTGTCAACACCTGGGTTTCGACCCGGAAAGGCTGGCGCTCGATGCCGCCGGCCTCGTTATGGCTGAGCATGAGGTCCCCGCCCACCCGGGCCTTGCGCATGCGGATGCAGCCCGTGGCCTCGAAACCCCGCAGGCGCAGGTCTTCGCCGATCGAGGCGAAATCCAGCAGCAGGGATCGTCCGTTGGCCCCCATGATCAGCACGGTGTCGAAATAGAGCGAGCCCCGGGCCTCCAGGGACAGCATGCGCACTTCGCCGTGAAACACGCAGTTGCTGAAGTCGATCGTTCCGTCCACCCGTGCATTCATGGCCTTGAAGGCGAAGCCGCGGGAGGCCGCCTCGCCTTGGCCCGTGCCGTAATAGACGGAGGTCTCGATGCTGCGCTTGCCGTCGACCACGGTTTCCTCGAGGGCGAGGCTCGCGCCGATCTCGGCATTGTCCAGCACGATGGCCCCATAGGCTTTCACCGTGTCGATGGACACCCCGTCATCGATGGTTGATCCGCTGAGGCTGATGGCGATGGCATCGCGATGGGTTTCAAGGACGAGACGCTCATAGATGATTGCATTGGACACGCCCTTGGACACGCTCGACCGGACAATCCGGACCCGGCCTTTGATGACGGCATCGTCGAGGAATACGCCGCTTTTCACCGTGACATCGGACAGGATGACATCGCCGGTGACGGTCACGCCCCGCGCATCCAGCCGATCGATGGTGCAGGCGCGGATGTCGAGGGTCTGCATCTGGGAGAAATCGAGATAAATCCGCCCCTCGATTTGGCAGCCCAGAAGCCGCAGGGGGGCCTCAAGCTGGACCTCGCGCAGATTGATATCGCCGACAATGTTAAGGCCCGCCAGGGTCATGCCCCGGGTGAGGCGGCCCGAGGTGCGCTTCCGGTCCCGCAGGAACGGCACGAGGTCCGATGCGGCGATGCGCGCACCCTCCCAGTCCTCCGTGTTCTCGACCACCTCCAGAATATCCGGACCCGGAAAGCCTGAGATATCATCGCGGAAATCCGTCTGCGTGATCCGTCGGCGGATTTCTTTCGACAGGGGCGAAGCCTCGGGGATCCAGACGCCTTCGGCAGAGATCGTATCCAGGATTTCGTCATAGGTGCCCAATTTGGGAATTTCCTCGGTGGTCGTCGGCGACGGGGGCGCGTGCCGGAAGCCGCTGTCGCGCCCGATGCTTTCCTTGGGTTCGTCACCGCTCAAGACGCCCCGGATAAAGAGGCGGTACTGATCCTGGGAGAACGGGTAGGGGGCCTCGCCATCGCCCGGCGGGTCCAGGTCCTCGGGCCCGCGTTCATAAAGATCGATGGTGTTGAACATCCCGAAGCCGATGGGAATGTCCGTGTCGTCGATCCGCACGGCGCAGAATTTGTTCTGGCGCAAGGCCACATTGGCCTCGTCCAGCACATAGCGAGAGATGGAGGACACCCGGGACCACACTGTGATCACCTTGTCCGCCTGGCTGATGGCATGAAGGATCCGGGCCCGGAAATCGGCGCCGGATTCGATGTCGAGGACATCCAGAAAATAGTCGTGTCCGTCGCGCTCCAAGGCATCGAGGAGCGGCCGGATCCGGTCCCGGTCGCTCCGCGAATAACTGATGAAAAACCGCGTCATGGGCTACCCCTCCCTCTCCGGCCCTTGTGGGCGCCAGACACGCCAAATCGTACAGGAGACGAAGCCCGCTGCAACTTCAGGCCTGCGCGCCGGTCACCCGATGCATCAAAAAAGACCGGATCGCGCGGCAGGCATAGGCCCGGCCGGCAAAGCGCGCTAAAGAAGGCTCGTTTCGTTTCGCCATCTGCCGTGCCCCAAACCACTGCGCTGCTTTTTGACCATGCCTGCCACGTCCCCGCGCCGGCGCATCAGCCTGGATGCTATCGAAGAAATCTTTGCCCGCTTCAAGACCCGCGAGCCCGAGCCGCGCGGCGAGCTTGAGCATGTGAACCCGTTCACGTTGCTCGTCGCCGTGGTGTTGTCGGCCCAGGCCACGGACAAGGGGGTCAACAAGGCCACCGCGCCCCTTTTTGCCATCGCCGATACGCCGGAAAAGATGCTGGCGCTCGGGGAGGACAGGGTGCGGGACTACATCAAGACCATCGGGCTTTATCGCAACAAGGCCAAAAACGTCATTGCCCTGAGCGATGCGCTGATCCGCGAGCATGGCGGCACGGTGCCGGAGGATCGGGACGCCCTGGAACAGTTGCCCGGCGTCGGTCGAAAGACCGCCAATGTGGTCATGAACATGGCGTTCGGCCATCCGACGATGGCCGTCGACACGCATATTTTCCGGGTGTCGAACCGCACGGGCATGGCGCCGGGCAAGGATCCGCTCCAGGTGGAGGACAAGCTGCTGAAGGTCGTGCCGGAGCGCTACATGCTGCACGCCCATCACTGGTTGATCCTTCACGGGCGTTATGTTTGCAAGGCCCGCAAGCCGGACTGCCCGTCCTGCCTGATCGAGGATCTGTGCCGCTTCAAGGAAAAAACGCTGGCAGATGATAAAGGTGCGGACGAACAAGGCGGCGATCAGGAGGGTTGACCGGGCCGGATCATTCCTCGCGGCTGCGGGGGGCCTGACCGGTTGGCTTGGCCTTTGACGCTTTGACGACTGTTCAAGGCGCCTGGAATTGCGTGGCTACGGCGCCCACACAGCTTTGCAGGCGTTCCTTGGAGGTGCCGGTGATCGCACCGATGGCCTCCATTTCCAGGTGATGCAACGTGTAAGGCCCGTCCGGCTGGCGATAGAAAATGAGATAAAGCCGGCAGGCCGCACTGCCATAGGTCCAGAAACGCGCGCCACCCTCGACGCGGTCCACATCCGCCTCGCCCAGATAGCGGACGACCATCTTGGGTGTGCCATTGGCCAATTCGTCCAGGCTGGGCACATCGACGCTCACATTGGAAGGCCCGGACAGCCCGGCCCGGTCGACAAATGCGCAGCCAGCGGACAGTGCGGCCAGCGCAAGGCCGCCTGCCATGCGCGTCCAAACCGGCGACCATTTACCCATCGCTGCCTCCCTCGCCAAGCTCCGGAAACGGCCCATGGATGCGAAAAACGTCACGCCACACGGCCCTGGAACAGCCGGGCGCGCCGGCCCGTGTCCTGGAAGACATGCACCATGAAGGCCGCCCCGAACAAGGGGGCCACGAAGTTCAAAACCGGGACCATCAAAATGGCTGCAATGAAAACGCCCGCAAGGAACAACCGCAGGCGGAAGCGGCGGCGCAGAGGCCGGATCTCGGGTCCCGCCACATGGCGGGCGGCCACCATCTCGAAATATTCCCGGCCGGACAGATACCCGTTGAGGATGAGGAACAACACGATATTGAGGCCGGGCAGCAGCAGATAGAAGGGCAGGGCGAGCAGATTGACCACGAGAAGCGTCGTGGCAAAGCGCAGGCCAAGGCCGACGGATTCGGCAAGGCCCATCTCCCTTTGACCTGCCGTGGCCGGATAATGGCGGGTCTCCACGATGCGCACGGCCTCGTCCGCGAACAGGCCCAGGACGAGGGCGCTGACGGGCAGATAAATCACCACAAAGACGATCAACAGCACCAGACCCGTGAGGATGTCCCCAAAGCGGCCCAGATCGTCTTGCGTCCAGGCTTCGACCACGCCGCCCAGCCCGTAGACGCCGCCGGCGTAAAGGGCGCCAAGGATGACCGCCGTCAGGCTGAAGGTTTTCAGCAGCAGCCACAGGAACCGGGGATGCAGGAGTTGGCCGAGGGCTTTCAGGACATGCACGAACATGGGCGTTCCCTGTTTTGCGCCGCACGCGATGGGGGCGGGTGGACCAGCCCTCAACTGTAACGGCGGGCGGTTCGCGGTGGCGGGAAAATTCCTCTAGGGTGCGCCCCGATCAACAGACAACGAGGAGCACCATGACTGACGCACAATTCGACGTCACCGGCATCGGCAACGCCATTGTGGACGTAATCGCTTCGGCCGATGACGCCTTTTTGACCGATCAGGGCATCGCCAAGGGCGGCATGACCCTGATCGATGCGGACCGGGCCACCAGCCTTTACGATGCCATGGGTCCCGGCCGGGAAATCTCCGGCGGGTCCGCAGCCAACACCATTGTCGGCATCGCCTCCCTCGGCGGCAAGGCCGCCTATATCGGCAAAGTGCGCAACGACGAACTGGGCAAGATTTTTGCCCACGACATCCGCGCCGCCGGCGTCACCTATACCACGGACCCCCTGGCCGACGGCCCCCCGAGTGCCCGCTGCCTCATCCTGGTCACGCCCGACGCCCAGCGCAGCATGAACACCTTTCTGGGTGCCTCGAGCCTGCTGAGCCCCGACGATGTGGACGAAGGTCTGATCGCCAAAGCCCAGGTCACCTATCTGGAAGGCTATCTGTTCGACCAGCCGCCCGCCAAGGAGGCCTATTTCAAGGCCGCCGGGCTGGCCCATGGCCAGGATCGGCTCGTCGCCCTCACCCTTTCGGATGCATTCTGTGTCGATCGGCACCGGGATGATTTCAAGGCGCTCGTCGCGAGGGAAGTCGATATTCTGTTCGCCAACGAAGCCGAGATTACGTCACTTTATGAGGTGGACAGCTTTGACGATGCGCTGGCGCGGGTCCGCGAGGATTGCGCCATCGCCGCCCTGACCCGCTCGGAACAGGGGTCCGTCATCGTGAAGGGCGACGAAATCCACACGGTTCCCGCCGATCCGGTGAGCAAGGTGGTGGACACCACGGGTGCCGGCGATCTTTATGCGGCCGGTTTCCTGTTCGGCTATACCCGTGGGCGTAGCCTCTCCGAATGCGGACGGCTGGGCAGCCTGGCTGCGGCCGAGATCATCAGCCATTATGGCCCGCGTCCGGAAACCTCGCTTCAGTCCCTGGCGAAAGAAAAAGGGCTGGCCGTCGGCTGACCGGCCCGCCGTCGATGCGGCGCGGGGTTCAGAACAGGAAATCCGCGCCGCTGCCGTCCAGAAAGAAGGGGGGCTCGCCGTCGGAGGCGGGATCGGCCCGGTCGCCGATCTCGGCGAGCTGCGCAGCATCCCAGACCGCCTCCGGCCGGACTGCCTCCACGGTGTGCGGGTCTCGAACGCTGCGCGGCTCTTGCGGCCAGGGCGTGCTCACCAGGCGATCAGTAAAGTCGAAAGCGTCTTCCTGGGCCGTCTGACCGGGCCGTGAGGATGCGTGCACCGGCATTTGCAGATCGGGGTGCGCTTGAAGGGGGTGTCGTGCTTGGAGATTGGCCGGGAAAGTGGAATGACCGTCCCCCAGGGACCCGGGCACGGTCAGGGTGGGACCGTCATCGGCGATGCCGTCGGCCGGCGACGGGGCGGATCGGAACAGGTCAGCAATTGGATCGGAAGCGAGGCGATCCTTCAGGCTCTTCAAGCCATCGCCGTGCGAGCTGATGTCCGGCAGGCGGTTGGAGCCCGCAAGGGGTTCAGGGCCGGCGCCCCACGCGGCCTCCGGCTCCGCACCGATGCCCCTGTCGAACCCGCCCCCTTTGCCGGCGGCGAGCATTTTCGTCACAGTGCTGAACGGCATTTCCTTGTGGGCTTGTGCCGGCACCAGGACCACACGGTCCTGGGTGGGAGAGACGAAGGCGCTGACGAGGGTCCCGTCGGAGCCGGTCGTTGTCCCCCAGAAGGTCCAGCCCGCATCCGTAAGCCGGTGCGCATCGACACTGTTGATGTGAAGGATATCGTAATCGGATCCATCCGCCGGACCATGATAGACCGCCGGCTCATGGCTGGAGTGTCCCGCGGGCTCGGCGGCGGTGATGGAGGCGGGACGGACGGAAGGCTCATTGGACCATCGGTCGGGCGCCCACAGATTGAGCCGGTTGAAATAGGCCGGATGCCCTCCATCATTCGCGATGAGATCCTCCGCACTCGCTCCATCATGGGGCGCAGGATCGCTCAACGCGGGCCGGATTTTGAGCGGGATCAGAACCGGCGCCGGCAGGCGGGGCACGTCCAACCCCAGGGGCGCAGGCGGGGCAGCATCGGCCTCGCCCTGGTCGAACGGGCGTGTCCCATCGTCCAGGGCGGCACCGGAGGCGAGTGACGAGACCGGTCCCCGGGCTGTGACCCCGTCCTCTGCGCCGGTGCCGGGCACCCAGCGGGCCGCGGAAAATGAGGCGGCGGTCCGCGTGACAGCCAGCACGAAATCCTGAGGCTTGGCATCGAAAACGCTGCGGTCTGCGACCTCTTCGGCGATCCCATCGATCACCGGCCCGTCAAAGCCCTCTTCGGCGATCTGCCACCGCCGGGCCCAGGAGGACATGACCTCCCAGGCGACCAGGAACCACGCGATGGACAGGCCCTGGGTCGGGCGGGCGGCGGGATCGAAGATCCGGGCGAGCAGGCGCCGTGCGCCGGACAGGTCGGGCCCGTGGCGGCATTCGGTCAGGATCCGCGCCAGCCCTTCGCGCAGGGTGAAGCCCTGGCCCATGATTTCCAGATCCGGAAAATCGACGATAACCTCGTCCTGAAGGCGGGCAAAATGGGCGACAACAGTGCCTTCGCTCATCTGGGCCAGGACCGCCCAGGGATGGCCCTGGTCGGTTTCGCCGAATTCCACGTCCAGAGGCCCGAACAGGGGCTGAATCACTCTCCGCGTCCGGAAGATTTCCGAGCGTTCCGCGTCGGTCCAGCCCGTCATGGGACGATCCGTATGGACGATTTGCAGGTTCGGCATGGACGTTACGCTCCCCACCCGCCGGTTCACCGGACCACGGTTCAGTCCCGGCTTGCTTCCGTGCCCCGATCGATCCGAGGGCGCGACGCGGCCCCTTTCATTTCGTGCGCCGCCGCCCGCTTTTTCCACCCTCCTGGACCTTCCGGCTGGGGGCCGGGGCGGGCGTCAGCAGGGCGTGAAGACCCGGCTCGATATGCTCGAGGACGGTCATGGCAAAAACGGGACCTTCGATGTCAAGGGCGGCCGCCCAGGGGCCGTAAAGATCCTGTGGGATGCGTCCGATCCCGTTTTCCACTTGGGAAATGAAGGAGTAATAGCGCAGACCCAGTCGCTCGGCGAGTTCCGCCTGGGTCAGGCCCTTGGCTTCCCGGCCCTGTTTCAGCCAGGTCCCCAATGCGCGGCGCAGTTCCTTTGTGCGGTCCGGCGCCTGCGGGGCCTCGGCGATCCGTTCGGCCATGTCTCACCTCCATCCGTGCGGTCGATAGGTCTAGACTAAAGCAGCCGATCAAAAACGCAATCCTGCGTTCTGCTTCTTGTGAACCGCACCGCGGTGGATCCCGCCACGGTTGGGCACCCAAGGTCAGGTCGCCAAGGTCAGGCCGCCAGAGGATATTTCTGGCCAATGGCGCAGTTGAACAACACCGCGCGCTCATTGCGCGACACGAGGCCAGCGGCAAGCGCCCGCTCATAGGCAACATAGGTTGCCGCCCCTTCCGGACACATGAGGAACCCGTCGCCCGCCGCGATCCACTGCCGGGCCTCCAGAATGTCCGTGTCCGCAACCGCAATGGCGAATCCGCCGCTTTCGCGCACGGCCCGCAGGATCAGGAAATCGCCGATGGCCGAGGGCACGCGGATGCCCGCCGCGATGGTGTGGGCATCGGCCCAGCGCTCGGCATGCTCCGCACCCGCCTCAAAGGCCCGGACAATGGGCGCGCACCCTTCGGCCTGCACGGCGACCATGCGCGGTTTGCGCCCCCGGATAAACCCGATGGCTTCCAGCTCCTGAAAGGCCTTCCACATGCCGATCAGGCCTGTGCCTCCGCCGGTGGGATAGAAAATCACGTCCGGCAGGTGCCAGCCCATCTGCTCGGCCAGCTCAAGACCCATGGTCTTCTTGCCCTCGATCCGATAGGGCTCGCGCAGGGTTGAGACGTTGAAGGCGCCGGTTGCCTGGGCATGCTCCGCAGCCAGACGGCCGCAATCATCGATATAGCCGTCGATCCGGTGGACCCTGGCACCGTGCAGTTCCGTCTCCTCCAGCTTGATACGCGGCGTGTCCACGGGACAGAACACGGTGGCTGTCATGCCCGCCCGGGCGCAATAGGCCGCCAGGGCTGCGCCCGCATTGCCATTCGAGGGCATGACCATGTCCCGCACGCCCAAGCCCCGGGCCATGGCGACGGCCATGGTCAGACCGCGCGCCTTGAAGGAGCCCGTGGGCAACCGGCCCTCGTCCTTCACGGCAAGCCATCCCCCCTGGGCCGCCCGGGCGGCGGCCGGCAACATCACAAGCGGCGTCATGTCTTCACCCAGGGAGACGATGTGCTCTGATTGCTCCACAGGCAGCAATTCCCGATAGCGCCAAAGATCCCGAGGGCGCTCCTGCAGCGCGTCGCAAGTCATCCGCGAGGAAACCAGGGGCAGATCATAGCGTACCAGGATCGGCTTGCCCGCCGGCGACAGGTTTTGCAGGGTGTTTTTCGGAAGTCGCGTCCCGGTGGCGCCGCACTCCAGATGGGTCACGCAGGACCCGTGGGGATCGTAGAACGCATAATCCGGGGCCATGGCGGGCTTCCTTTCGGGGACAAGGGCTTGAACGGGCACGGTTTCACGCGCCACTGTGGCGCCGCAGCGGGCTGGCGTCCATCGGGTGCGCCAAGCCGGCCGGGCGCACGAGTTGGACCCCGCGTGTGGACAGGTGAAGGCCCATGGACACCGAAATCGAAGCCCTGTTCCAGAAGGGCGTTGCGGCCTTCGGCACCGGCAATCTGGACGCCGCCGCCGACCAGTTCCGCCGGACCCTGGATCAGAACCCGGACCATGCCGGCGCCCTGGCCAATCTCGCGCTGATCCAGCGGCGCCGGGGCGCCCTTGACGAGGCCCATGCCCTGTTGATCCGTGCGGCGGCCCGGCCGGACGCCACCGGCGAAGTGTTCTTCAACCTGGCCAATCTGGTGCACCAGATGGGCCGGCTTGACGAGGCGGTGGCCGCCTTGCGCACGGCCGTGACCCGCAGCCCGCAGCTCGGCCGGGCCCAGCTCAAACTGGCGCTGATGCTTCTGGAGGCGGGCGGCGATCACGCCGAAATCCTCGCCGCGGCCAGGGCCGCCGCCCGGCACCTCGCCGATGACGATCCGGCCTTCGCAAAGGGCGATGCCCTGCTGCGCGTCTTTCCGGTCCTGTGGGCCGCCAATTGCTGGGACGAATCGATCCGCATTCTGAAGGGCCTGTCCCGGGCCCGGCCCCAGGCCCTCGACATCCATTTCCGCCTGGGCAGTTGTCTCGCCCAGGCCGCCCATTACGGCGAGGCCATCGAGAATTTCCGCAAGGTGCTGGCCGTGCGCTCCGATCAGATCGACGCGCGCATCCAGATCGCCAATTGCCTTGTGAATATGGGGCGTGCGGAAGAAGCCGAACCGCTCTTTGCCGGAATCATGGACCACCGGGAAGGCCGGGCGAAGGCGTTCTCCTCCTATCTGATGACCATGCTCTACACGGAGCACCACTCTGACGCCGAGATCCTGAAGGCCCATGAGGATCTGACAACGGAGTTTTCCGCCGGCAAGGCGCCCGTCACGCTGACGCGGCCCCCGGGGGAGAGCCTGCGGGTCGGCTATGTCACGGCGGATTTCAAGCTGTCCCACCCGGTGGCCCAGTTCATGGCCCCGGTCCTTGCCGCCCACAAGGACAAGGGTGTCGAACAGGTCATCTATCTCAATGCGGACCGCATCGACAACACGGTGCCGCACCTGGAGGACATGGTCCGCCTGGAGAAGATCAAAGGCGTGGCGGACGAAGCCCTCGCCCGGCGCATCGCGGGGGACGGCATCGATATCCTGATCGACCTGTCGGGCCAGACCAGCGCCAACCGCCAGACCCTGTTCGCCCATCGCCCGGCGCCCATCAGCGCCACCATGATCGGCTATCCCCATTCCAGCGGCAACCGCGCCATCGACTGGCTGATCAGCGATGGTGTTCTTTATCCGGACGGGGAGGAGCCGGCGGCGACGGAGACGGTGATCCGCCTGCCCCACTCTTTTCTATGTTTCGCGGCGCCTGCGGATTTTCCCGCTTTCACCGGCAACCATCCGTCGGGGCCGGTCGTGTTCGGCTCTCTCAATGCGCTGCCCAAGCTCGGCCGGCCCACTGTGGAAGCGTGGGCGGGCGTCATGGCGGGCGTGCCGGAGGCCCGCCTGCTGATCAAATGCGGTGCCTTCGCCGGGGCCGGCGTGCGGGAGGACATGGCCCGGCGCTTCGCCGAACACGGCGTGGCGCGGGAGCGGCTGATCCTGGAGGGGCCGGAGGTCTTCACCGAGGCCATGCGCGCCTATGAAAGGATCGATATCGCCCTCGACCCCACGCCCTATAATGGCGGCACGACGACGGCCCATGCCCTGTGGCAGGGCGTGCCGCTCGTGACCCTCAAAGGCACTCGGTCCTGCGCGCGCATGGGGGCGAGCCTGCTCACCGCCGCCGGCCATCCCGAATGGATCGGCGCCGACCGGGACGGGTTCGTGGCCATCGCCCGGGCCCTGGCGGCGGATGTGGAGCGCCTGCGGGCCGAGCGCCGGGCCCTGCACGAGCAGGTCACTGCAAGTCCCCTGTGCGATGTGGAGGCCTATGCGGATGCTTTGTTCGACATCTACCGCCGCATCCGCGCCGCGGGATGAGAAAGCCTCGCAAACAGCCCCGATCCGGTGCGGTCCCCGTCCGCCTCCCGACCGCGTCAGGATGGTCTTGCATTCCCCCTCCCGATGCGGTTTATACCGGGTTCGGTTTCGCGGTGCGTGTCCCACACGGCCCGCATTTCGGCCTCCCGAGCGGGGCCAGGCACCGGTAGCTCAGCTGGATAGAGCACCAGACTACGAATCTGGGGGTCGGGAGTTCGAATCTTCCCCGGTGCGCCATTAAAATCACCGCCTTCCCCAGTCCCGATCCGTCGGTAGGGCGGGCCTTGGCCCGCCACCGCACGCTTGCCCCGCGCCCGTGCCTGTGGCTGGTTCCGCCGGCGGGCCGAGGTCCGCCCTACCATTGTTCAATCCGCATCATTCTGTTGATCGAGGCCGAGCGCCGCGGCGATCCGGATGAGCAGAGCCTCGTCGGGCTTCAGGCCGGCCTTTTCGCACTGCTCCAGATAGGTCCGTGCAAGGCCCGAGGCCCGATCCCCGAACACCGCTGGCGAGGCTTCGGCAAACGGGACAATGGCGTGCAGTCCTTCAAGCGCGGCTTTGGCCGCGTCTTCGTGTTGGCCGAGGTGACCGAGACAATTATCCGATAGCACCCAAAGGCTCATGGCCAGGTCCGGGAGGACGGCCTGGGGCCGGGCTTCGGCCAGCCCGCGGTAGAGATCCACGGCCTCCCGGGTGGCGGTCAGGGCCTCCTCCCGCCGGCCGAGAGCCGAGAGCATCACGCTGAGATTATTCAGGCTCGTGGCCAGGTCCGGGAGGACGGCCTGGGGCCGGGCTTCGGCCAGTGCGCGGCGGATCTCCACGGCCTCAAGGGTGGCGGTCAGGGCCTCCTCCCGCCGGCCGAGATCCGAGAGCCTGTTCCCCAGATTGTTCAGGCTCGTGGCCAGGTCCGGGAGGACGGCCTGGGGCCGGGCTTCGGCCAGTGCGCGGTAGAGATCCACGGCCTCGAGGGTGGCGGTCAGAGCCTCTTCCCGCCGGCCGAGAGCCGAGAGCCTCAGCCCCAACTGGCCAATGGCCGCCGCCACCGCTTCGTCGCTGCCCGCCCCTGCACGCCTGCGCGTTGCGGAAACACGGTGACGCGACACGGTGAGGGCGAAATCGAGCAAAGCCAGATGAAAGTGCGGTAAGCGTTGATTAAGACCGGCAAGCGTCTCGACGCTGAACAGCGACAGATACCCCGCCACGGCGCCATGGACCGGCGCCGTGGCGCGGTCGAGGACGGGGAACAGCCGGTCCTCCAGCAGGGGCTGGCGCTCCGGCTCCGGTTTGGCCTCGATCCAGTCGAAACAGCCCTGGAGCGCCGTCTCCAGCGTCTCGCCCAGGCCCGCCACCAGATGCTCGCCCAAGAGATCCGGCTCCAGAGGGAGGGCGCCGCCCAATCCCCCACCATGGAGCCCCCCACCATAGAGCCCCCGGCCATAGAGCTGCTGAAGATCGGCCAGCGGACGATCGGTCTTCACGTCGTGGGTCGCGCGGTCCGGATCGTGCCGGTCCCGTTTCAGCAGGGCGCGCAGGTCCTGCGCGGTCTCCACCCCGCCCACCAGGGTGACCTGGGCCAGCCCCCGCTCCAGATCGCGCTTGCGGTCCCCATCCAGGGGCCCGAGCACGCGGGCCCAATGCTGTCGCTCAAGGGCCAGAACCGAGGCAATCACGGTGTCGGACCGGTCCGCGTCTTCATCGGGCGGCGCGCCGGCCAGATCCAGAAGCGCGGCCATCTGCACGGCCAGGGGCCGGGCATACTGGTCCTGGGTGATGATTTGGTCGCGCAGATCAGGATTGGCGTCCTCGGACGCCTCACCATAGCCGAGGGCCGCCATGGGGCCCGCAAAAGCCGCCCGGGCTGCCTGGAACAGGGCGAGGCGGTGCCCGGCCTCATCCGGCAGGGCCTGCATGGGCAGCGGGCCGCGGGCAAGGCCCGGGCCGGCCCGGCCGAGGCCGCGCAGGGATGATTCTTCCTCACACAAACGGTCCCACCAGTCCGGGCCCCGCGAGAGGCAGATCAGCCGCACGGGCCGGGCCGGCGCTTCCCCGCCCAGCCGGCGCAGGCGGGCCCCGAGCAGGCGCACCACCTCGGGCTGGCTTTCGGCATAATCCAGAACCAGAAGCAGGCCTTTGTCCGTGTGCCCCCGCCAGCCCGGCGCGGTGAGAAGCTGTTCCAGGGCATTGGCATAAAGGCGGTGGCGCTGGTCCGTTTCCCGCTCCGCCGCTTGCGCATCGCCGAAATCTCCGAAGGCGGTCTGGAGCGCCGTGACATTCAAAAGCGCGGCCTGGAGAAACCCCGCCGACCAGCCCTCCGCGCGCAGCGTTTCCGCCACATCGATCATCAGACGCGTCTTGCCAAGGCCCCCCGCCCCGTGGATCAGCCGAAGCGCAAGGGCCGTCTCGCCATCCCGGCACCAGGTCAGACTGTCGGCCATCATGCCGGTGGCGTCCTGATACGCCACGGCCCGGAAGCGCGCTTTCAGCAGGTCCGACGGCGCGATGGTCGATTGATCGGCCGGCAGATGGTCGATCTTGGTGTCGAGGAACGGCACGCCATATTGCGCCGAGAACTGGGCCGTGAAGGGCGTGCGCGTCGCCGGCGGCGTGCCGTCGATGACGCCCGGAATGTCCCGCAGAATGCGGGCGAAATCGCTTCCGATCTGCGGCGCATGGATCACGTTGAAGGGCGGGGGAATGTCACCGGGCGCAAACCCGTCGATGCGCGCATGGAGCACTTTGCCGGCGGCATCGGCCGTGTTGGCCTCCGCATAGACCCATTGGGAGCGCCCGGCCTCGCCGCTCCAGACCACGATGACCAGCTTCACGGCCTCCAGGGCCGCGCCGATCTGCTCGCCCAGATGGGGCGGCCGGCTGGCCAGTGCCTCGTCCCACCAGACCGTGTAGCCTTCCTCGCGAAGCCGCTCCACAAAGCCCCGCACCGCCTCCCGGTCCCGGGAGGAAAAACTCACGAAAATATCCGGCGCCGCGCCCATCCCGCACCCCCATAATCCGTCTCTTACAATATGAAGGGGGAAAGACCGTGCACGCAACGCGCGCGAAACCGCGCCGATTGTCAGCGTGCGGTTTGGGTGCGGTCTTGCGTCCCGCTCTCCCGGTCCTGCACCCTATCGTTTGCGGATGAGGAGCAGTCCGTCGCTGATGGGGATCAGGGCCGGGTCGACGCGGTCGTCGGCGAAGATCTTGGTCGTGACGGCATGGATCGCCCGGCCGTCCGCATCGTCAGGGCGGGGATCGATGGCGGTGCCGTCGAAAAAGATATTGTCGATGGCAATGGCGCCTCCGGGCCGGACCAGGGCCAGGCAGTGCTCGTAATAGGCGTCGTAGCCCGTCTTGTCGGCATCGATGAAGGCAAAATCGAACCGGCCTTCCTCTCCGGCCTCGCGCAGAGCCCCCAAGGTCCGATCCGCCGGAGCGATCCGCAGATCAATCCGGGCGGCCACGCCCGCCTCGTCCCAATGGCGCCGGCCGATCGCCGTCCACTCATCGGAAACATCGCAGGCAATGAGCTGACCGTCCGCCGGCAGATGACGGGCCACCGCCAGGGCGCTGTAACCCGTGAAGACGCCCACCTCAATGGCCCGGCGCACGCCCAGAAGCTGAACGAGGAGGCCCATAAACTGGCCCTGCTCCACACTGATCTGCATATTCGCTTCCGGCAAACCGGCGGTTTCCGTCCGCAGGCGGGCCATGGCGGGTGGCTCGCGGCGCAGGGACAGGGTCTGACCATAGGCCTTCACGGCGTCGCTGAGATGGGCGGTGTTCCGGGACATGGGCTGGCCTCCTTCACGGGAACTGGATGCGCCGGTTTTCGGGGAACGGACAGGTCCGAGCCTCATCGGCGAACCGGACGAAATATTGGATGCCTTCGCCCATAAGCCTGAGATCCCGGCGCTCCCGGTGGCGTTCGCCCGGCGGCAGGGCCGATCGCAGACGGCAGTCGGCGCCGGAGGCCTCGTCCTCGAAACACACCTTCAGGTCCACCGGCCGGTCGCAGCCATTGCGAAAGGCGAGGCTGAACTGTCCCTCAGCCTCGGTCTGCTCCTCAAGCTTAAGACACCGTTGAGGAATGGGGCTGCATTCGAAGGACGGTCCTTCGGGCCCGCAGCCGGCGAGACCGATGGCCAGGGCCAGAAGGGCCCTGTGCGGGGAAAGTCGGGGCATCCCCAAAAATTTCGCATCGAGCTTGCTTGACAGCTCCATGGCCCGTTCTTACCTATCTGTCGCGTCGCGCTAGCACTCTCACGGTACGGCTGCTAACACCCGTGCCGCGGTTCAGCGCCGCTCAAATCTTCGCCGCCAACCGGCGGCACGCCATCCACAGTGTAAAAGATGGAGACGTCTCATGGGCTTTCGTCCCCTGCATGACCGGGTCCTCATCCGCCGCGTCGAGGAAGACACCAAGACCGCCGGCGGAATCATCATTCCTGATACGGCTCAGGAAAAACCCCAACAGGGCAAAGTGGTTGCCGTGGGCCCTGGCATCAAGAAAGAAGACGGCACGGTCACCCCGCTCGACGTGGCGGAAGGCGATCTCGTGCTGTTCGGCAAGTGGTCCGGCACGGAAGTGAAAATCAACGGCGAAGACCTGTTGATCATGAAAGAGAGCGACATTCTCGGCGTGATCGAAGGCTCTGCAGCCGGTGCCAAGGCGGCCTGACGCGAACGCTCGCGTCGCCGCCTTTTTTCATGTGCGGATCGCCCGATCGGGCTCGATCCAGACCCTGACAAATCCAAGGAGTAGTCAATGGCTGCTAAGGAAGTGAAGTTTTCGACCGAAGCCCGCGAGCGCATGCTCAAGGGCGTCGACATTCTCGCCGACGCGGTGAAGGTGACCCTGGGCCCGAAAGGCCGGAATGTGGTCATCGACAAGTCCTTCGGCGCACCGCGCACCACGAAGGACGGCGTGACGGTCGCCAAGGAAATCGAACTGACCGACAAGTTCGAAAACATGGGCGCCCAGATGGTCCGTGAGGTCGCCTCCAAGACCAACGACTTGGCCGGTGACGGCACCACGACCGCCACGGTTCTGGCCCAGTCCATCGTGCGCGAAGGCGCCAAGTCCGTTGCGGCCGGCATGAACCCGATGGACCTGAAGCGCGGCGTCGACCTTGCCGTGGCCGCCGTCCTTGAAGACCTGACGGCCCGGTCCAAGAAGATCGCGACCTCGGCCGAAATCGCCCAGGTCGGCACCATCTCCTCCAATGGCGAAGAAGAAATCGGTAAGCTGATCGCCGAAGCCATGGACAAGGTGGGCAATGAGGGTGTGATCACCGTCGAAGAAGCCAAGTCCCTCGAGACTGAACTCGAAGTGGTCGAAGGCATGCAGTTCGACCGCGGTTACCTGTCGCCGTATTTCATCACCAACGCCGACAAGATGGTGACGGAGCTGGACGACCCTTACATCCTGCTGCACGAGAAGAAGCTTTCCAATCTGCAGGCCATGCTGCCGATCCTTGAGGCCGTGGTTCAGTCCAGTCGTCCGCTGCTGATCATCGCCGAGGATGTGGAAGGCGAAGCCCTGGCCACGCTCGTCGTGAACAAGCTGCGCGGTGGCCTGAAGGTCGCCGCCGTGAAGGCACCGGGCTTCGGCGACCGCCGCAAGGCCATGCTGGAAGACATCGCCATCCTGACGGGCGGCCAGGTCATCTCCGAAGATCTCGGCATCAAGCTGGAGAACGTGACCGTCGACATGCTGGGCACCGCCAAGCGCGTCGCCATCACCAAGGACGAGACGACGATCGTGGACGGCGCCGGCGAGAAAGCCGACATCGAAGCCCGCGTCTCCCAGATCAAGGCACAGATCGAAGAGACCACCTCCGACTATGACCGGGAGAAGCTCCAGGAGCGTCTTGCCAAGCTGGCCGGCGGTGTGGCCGTCCTGCGCGTTGGCGGTGCCACGGAAGTGGAAGTGAAAGAGCGCAAGGACCGGGTCGATGATGCCCTGAACGCCACCCGCGCCGCGGTGGAAGAGGGCATCGTGCCGGGCGGCGGCTCGGCTCTGCTCTATGCCACGCATGCTCTGGAAAACCTGACGGGTGCCAACGAAGACCAGAAGGCGGGCATCAATATCGTGCGCCGCGCGATCCAGGCGCCGATCCGCCAGATCGTCGAGAATGCGGGTGTGGAAGGCTCCATCGTGGTCGGCAAGCTGCTGGAGCAAGGGTCCAAGACCTTCGGCTTCAACGCCCAGACCGAAGCCTATGGGGACCTGGTCGAGGCCGGCATCATCGACCCGACCAAGGTGGTCCGCACCGCGCTCCAGGATGCAGCCTCCGTGGCCGGCCTGCTGATCACGACCGAGGCGATGGTGGCCGAAGCGCCAAAAAAAGATGAACCCGCCGCCCCGGCCATGCCCGGCGGCGGTATGGGCGGCATGGACTTCTGATCCAGCCTCCCCTCCTCGTCAGAGACCCCCGCGGCGTGGCCGCGGGGGTTTTTTGTTGGGGCTGACAGACAAGTCGTTTCACACGGCTGCTTTGGTCGCTCCGGTCAACGGCGTCCAAGACGTCGAAACATGGCAGCGCTCCCTTTCCCTCGCCGCCGCTAGTGTCCTGGTTGAGCGATCTTTTTGCGCCTGAACGTCCAACGACCCATTGGAGCGATTTCGCTTGCGGGGATAACGTAGGGTTTCTTTCGCAAAAAGGATTTTGAGGCAGGTGGTCAGCGCCTCGGTCTTGAGTGGTTTTCGACCAAAAGAACTGTTCTCGAGATGAGGAGAGCACCAAAAAAGGAGCGATAGCCAAGAGTTCGGCATCACTCCAGTGTCATATGCGGTTCAGATCGGCGAGGAGGGGATCCGAAGCCATCTCTAGATCGGGCCGGACGCTACACCCCCTCCTCCCCAATGATGCACACCGAGCAGACGTTGGAGCTTGGGGTGCCGCCGAGATTGTGGGTCATGCCGAGGCGGGGGTCGGCCAGTTGGCGCAGGCCGGCGCGGCTTGAGAGCTGGAGATACATCTCGTACAGCATCCGCAGGCCCGAGGCGCCGATGGGGTGGCCGAAGCATTTCAGGCCGCCATCGATCTGGCACGGCACGCCGCCGCCCGCGTCATAGAAACCGTCCAGCACATCGCGCCACCCCTGCCCTTCCGCCGAAATGAACAGGTCCTCCATGGTCACGAGTTCGGTGATGGAGAAGCAGTCATGGACCTCCATCATGGAGACCTGCTCGCGCGGATTGTCGATCCCCGCCTCCTGATAGGCCTTCCGGGCTGCGATCCGCGTTGTATGGAAATAACTTCCGTCCCAGGAATTATGCGCCGACTCCAGCCCGTTTGAAAGCGACAGCTGCATGGCCTTCACGGTGATCATCGGCGATTTACCGAGGCTCCGGGCGATCTCCGGCGTCGTCACGATGGCGCAGGCGGCCCCGTCGGACACGCCGCAACAGTCGAACAGTCCGAGAGGTTCCGCGATCATCGGCGCGTTGATCACCGTCTCCTCACTGACGATATTGCGCAAATGCGCTTTCTCGTTCTTGGAACCGTTTTCATGGCTCTTGACCGACACATGGGCGATTGCGCGTTTGAGTGTCTGCGCATCGACGCCATGCTTGGCGCGATAGGCGCTGGCAAGCTGGGCAAAGGATCCGGGGGCGGAGGCGTTTGCGCCGATCTGGGGCTGAAGCGTGCCCGGCTGGGGCACCGGCAACCCGCCATAGCCCGTATCCTTGAGCTTCTCCACGCCCAGCGCGAGGGCGATGTCGCAGGCGCCCGCCGCCACGGCATAGACGGCGCCGCGAAAGGCCTCCGAGCCGCTGGCACAGAAATTCTCGACCCGGGTCACGGGGATGTTCGGCAAACGGAGCGTCATGGAAAGCGGCGTGCCGCCCTTGCCCACACTCGCCTCCTCGATATGGGTGGAAAACCACGCCGCCTCGATCTGGCTGGTCTCGACCCCGGCATCCTGCAAGGCCTCGAGATAAGCCTCGACCATCAGTTCCTCGGCGCCGGCGTCCCATCGCTCGCCGAATTTGGAACACCCCATGCCCAGAATGGCGACCTTGTCCTTGATGCCCGACGCCATGGCCGTCCTCCTTCTTCTTTATTCCGTCCGCCAGCCGACTTTATCGCAAGCCCGCAGGGCAGGTTTGAACCAGCCAGGTAAGGCCTGTCACGTCACCGGTGCGGCCTTCCAGAAATAGCGCCGGAAGCCGCGGGCCTCATCAAAGTCCTTGACCCGGAAGACCATGCGCATCTCCTGACCTGACTCCACCGTACCCGGATCGACATCGGTGAAGTCGGTCATCAGCCGGCCGCCCTCCTCGAAGGTCACCATGCCGTAATGCTGGGGCGGATCCAGGGAATAGGTCAGGAAATCGGCCGACCAGGACAGGATGCGCGCCTTTTTGTCCGCAAACGGATAGGGATCCTGGCTGTCCACGGCGCCGCAATTGGGGTTCACGCAGATCCGCTGGCGCGGATATTGTACCGTGCCGCAGCGGCGGCATTTGCCCCCCATCAGGCCCGTGATCATGTCGTCCTTGCGGTACAGCACCGTGAGCGCGGTCTTGCCGTCCTTTTCGGCCCGCATGCCCCGGTCCCAGGCAAGCATGTCCTTGAAGGTGAGCAGTTTCATGTAATTGGTTTCGGTCCGTCCGGCATCGATGGAACCGATCACGCCCCGCCGTTTCGGCAGGGCCCGGATGGCCTGCGTCACCTCGAACAGGAGCGCGTTGCAGCCCTGACCGAACTGGGCCACCAGGATCATGTCGCCGGGGCTTGCCTCTTCCAGGGCGTGGGAGAGCATCAAGATCGCATGGGAGGTGCCCGCCTCGCCGCATTCCATGGCGAGCGTGGAGCGCACGGCCTCGCCCGGGATCCCGCAGGTCTTGGCAATCCTCTCCGGAACCTTGGCCAGGGTGCAGGGCAGGATGAAATGGGTCACACGATCCGCCGCCACGCCCGCCTTGTCCAGGACGGCGCCAACGGCCTGGGGCACGAGTTTCGCGAAGCCCTCGTCCCGGATCCACCGCTCCTCCCAGACATAATCGAAATCCTGCCCGGCCCCGCGGAAATGGTCGACGAAATCGAGGGTCAGGCTGTGGCTTGCCCGAAGCGCCGCAATCGGATTGTCCGCCCCCACCAGAAGCGCTGCCCCCGCATCGCCGAAATCCATTTCCTGGGTGCTCGCCGCTTTGGCCCGGCGTGAGTCCGATGTTCCGACCAGGGCGGCGCGCACGGCACCGGATCCGACGGCCATGCAGGCATCCATGAGCGCCGTGGTGCCTGCCCGCTGCGACCCGGTCACGTCGCTGGCGCGCACGTCATGGCCGAGGCTGAGAGCCGACACCATGATGCTGGCGTTCAGGCGGTCGGCGAAGGGAAAGGTAGTCGAGGCGGCGTAGAGCGCCTCCACCCGGCTTGGATCGAACCCGGCGAGGCAGTCCCGCGCGGCTTCCACGGCCATGGTCACGGAATCCTCGTCCCAATTGGCAAGGGCCCGGGCACCCTGAGCTTTCCCTTTGAGCCCCGGATTGAGCCATCCATGGGCATCCGCAATGGCGGAGCGGGTGAGACGCAGGCGCGGGATATAGGCGCCATGGGAAATGATGCCGACCATGGTGTGGTCCTCCCCATTGATCAGGCCGTCCGGGCGGCGTTTGTTGTTTGTCTGCAAAAGTCTCACACCGGGCCTGCCCGGTTGTCCAGACGGGCGACTCCTGTCAGGAGAAGAGACTGGTATTCTTCGCGGAAAAGGCCGTGCCGGGTCCTGTCCCCCGCCCTGTTGGGATGCGGGTTTGACCGCTTTCAAAGCAGGCGTGTCTTTCCCGCCCCCGCGCGGCGCCCATCTTCTGACTCAGTGTTCAGGCAAAATAGCGTTTTCGACTGAGTTCCCCCGTCAGCGCACACCGGCACGAAACGAAAGGACATCAAGAGCCCATGCCCCTGCCCATGACCCGCCTTGCGCCGGCGCCTGCCGCCCACCGCCATCTCGACGCCGCCCGGAGCGTGCTGCAGGCGGAAATCGTCGGTATCGAGGCCTTGGTGGCAGCCCTTGAAAACGGCCTTGGCGCGCCCTTCGACGCGGCGGTCGCCTGCCTTGCCGCCGTGTCGGGCCGAGTCATCGTGTCAGGAATCGGGAAAAGCGGCCATGTGGGTACGAAACTCGCCGCCACCCTGGCCTCGACGGGCAAGCCCGCCCAATTCGTCCATGCGGCCGAGGCGAGCCACGGGGATCTGGGCATGATCACTGCGGAGGATGCGGTCATTGCCCTGTCGAAATCGGGCGAGACGGCGGAGCTGCGCGATCTTGTGGCCTTCACCCGGCGCTTTGAGATCCCCCTGGTGGCCATGACCTTCGACGCGGACAGCGCCCTGGCCCGCCAGGCCCGTATTGCGCTGGTGCTGCCCGATATGCCCGAGGCCTGTCCCAATGGCCTCGCGCCCACGACCTCCACCACCATGATGATGGCCCTGGGGGATGCTCTCGCGGTCGCCCTGCTGCGCCAATCCGGCTTCACGGCCGTGGATTTCAAGCGCTTCCATCCGGGCGGCAAGCTGGGCGCGCAACTCATGGCCGTGCGGGACGTGATGCACCGGGCAGATGCGGTGCCGCTGGTCGGCGCGCAAACCAAGATGTCCGAGGCACTGATGACCATGTCCGCCAAGCGCCTGGGCTGCGTCGGCGTGACCGACGAGGCCGGCGCCCTGATCGGCATCATCACCGACGGCGACCTGCGGCGAAACCTGACCCAGCCGGACCTGCTGGAGCGTCCGGCGGAAAGTCTGATGACCCGGCAGCCCAAGACGATCAGCCCCACGGTGCTGGCGGCGGAGGCCGTCAACATCATGAACACGAATGAAATCACGTGCCTGTTCATCGTGGAGGACGGCAAGCCCCTGGGGGTCATCCACCTTCACGACATGTTGCGAGTGGGCGTCGCCTGACCCCGCCCCGCCGGCCACAGCCCAAAGGACGGCGGTCGGGCCAAGCGGTCGGGTCAGGCGCTTGGGCCAGGTCCTTGGGCCAGGTCCTTGGGGCAGCCGGCGGTCCGGCATGGCATTCCGGCCTGTTGCGGCAGCCGGATATGATGATAAGCAAACCGAGCTGAGTTCCCTCCTGAGGCAAGTGTAAAGAATGCTGTCGCTTCTCAATCGTTCGAACAATCAGGGTAAACCGGACTGTGCAGTGCCGGAGGGTGAGCGGATTTACGCCGTGGGCGATATCCACGGGCGTGTTGATCTGCTGTCCCGTCTGATGTGGGGGATCGAGGCAGACATGCGCTCTTTCACGGGCGAGCGGATGCGCCTTGTGTTTCTGGGTGATTATGTGGATCGGGGCCCCAAGTCCCGGGAAACCCTGGACAAGCTGCTTGAGATCAAGGACCGGTATGAGCATGCCACGTTCATCCTGGGCAACCATGAAGAGGCCATGCTGAACTTCCTCCAGGATCCCAAGGGTGGGGATGTCTGGCTTGATTTCGGCGGTCTGGAAACCCTGGACAGCTACGGCGTGGCGCCGCCCAATCCACGCTCATCACCCCTCGCCTTGGAAAGCGCCCGGGACGCCCTGCAGGGTGCGGTTCCCGAGGCTCATATTGAGTTCCTGGAGGAGCTTGAGGTGTCCGCCACCTATGGCGATTACTTTTTCGTCCATGCTGGCGTGCGCCCGGGCATCGCACTCGAGTCCCAAGATCGCAACGACCTGTTATGGATCCGGGAAGAGTTTCTGTCCTCGGACTGGTCGCCGGGCAAAATCATCGTGCATGGCCACACGCCGGGGGAAAAACCGGCCCTGTCCCGCTGGCGCATCGGAGTCGATACGGGGGCCTATGCCACCGGCCGTCTGACATCTGTCGTCCTCGAAGGCACGACCCGCCGCTTCCTCTCCACCCGCAGCCGGATGTGAGGGCAGGCCTCCCGGGGCACCGTGACCCGAGGGAGAATGACGCTTTCCAGACCGCAGAGGCTTTCAGCTCAAAAATAACTGAGCCACAGCGTCGTGCGTTTTTCGCACTGTTTGTACGCGGCAAAGGCTTTGGCCGGCGGAGCAGGCCATGACGGGTTTCACCACACATATCGATGACACCCACTGAAGGCCCGTCCCAGTGTTGCGTTGTCCGGTGTTCAGCCTACGGCAACCGGGTTCATGCCGGCTATCAAACCCTCGCCCAGCCCGTCCGCCCCCAACCAAAGACGAACGCCGCACCGCCCCCCTCGAAAACGGACCCCGACCCCCTTCCCGGCGTGTGGTCCGTTCGGTTTGCCGTTGGCTTCACCGGCGTTGGGCGAGCCAGTCGCGGATGGTGGTGTTGACCAGGTTGGTGGCCTCGTGTTGCACGAAATGGCCGGCGTTCGGGATCATCAGCAGGGTTGTGTCCTGGTCGATCCAGTTCCAGGTGCCGCTGTGGCCGGCGGCGTTAAGGGCGCGGTCTTCAAGGCCGTGGATCACGAGCACGGGGCTGGTGATCTGGGGCAGGCCGGGCGGCTGGGCGGCGGTCCCCTCCTCGCCCGCACCTTGCGGATAGTTCGCCCGGTAATAATTCAGCATGCCGCTGAAATCGGACCGCTTGAACGCCTCCACATAGGCCTTCTTCGCCTCCGGATCACGAACCCAGCCGGCAAGACCCTCCGCCGTCAGAGCGTCCTCGGCGCCCTCGGCCATGAAGTCGCGGGCATATTGGCTGTTGGCTTGCTGGTCCGCATTGGTTGCCATCTCGCGGGCGAAACCTCGGGGGTGGGGTACACTGAGGATCACCAAACGGTCCACGAACTGCGGTGCGTTGAGCGCGACCTGCCAGGCGATGGCTGCGCCCCAGTCATGGCCGATCACGATAGCCTTTTCTGCGCCCTCGGCCGTGATCACAGCCGCAATATCGCCGATCAGCAGCGGCATGGCATAGTTGGCAACGCCCGCGGGCTTGTCGCTGCGATTGTATCCACGCAGATCGACCGCCGCGACCCGGTAGTCGGCGCCAAGCACGGGCATCAGATGGCGCCACGTGTACCAATAATCCGGAAAGCCGTGGATCATCACCACCAGCGGCCCCTCGCCGGTGGCCACATAATGGATCTTCACACCGTTTTGGTCGGCATACCGATGCTCGCCGGCCATGGCCGATCCGACGGTCATGAGCAGAAACAGTGCGCAAATCAATCCAACGATCCGTGTCATGCAATCCTCCCGTCCGACCGGCCCGCGCCGCAGCACAGTGCCGGGCGGCTATCGGTCGTGAATGTCGAAGGTGCCGGAGCCGCGTTCCACCGCGGTCATGCGCCAGAACAGGATGACCGCCATGACCAGGGAGACGGCCGCGAGGCCGCTCACGATGCTGGCGAGGTGATTGAGATCCACGAAGGCGCTGGTGAGGCCCAGGGGGAACAGGAACGAAACCCGGGTATGGGTCATCCAGGCCACAAGATCCGCCACGAGCTGCATCACAATGGCGAAACTGAACACCAGGGCGAACCCCATGATCAGGGCCACCCGAGCCCTGCGCAATACCGCCATGCCGTGTTTCTCCCTGTCGCCGATCCCCACGCCGGCCCCATGCAACAGGGCAGGCTGTCTTCAGGCAAGGGTTTCGATGTCCGCGAGACTCAAATGGCCCGGCACGATGGTCACGGGGCGGGAAATCATGCCGCCGCCGGCGGCGAGGCGGCTCACCAAGGGTCCGGGGCCGTCGGGCCCCGCTGCCGCCGCCAGCACGACCATGCGGATCTCCGGTTCCGCATCGAGCAGGCGTTTCATCTCGTCGAAGGTCGAGCCGCCACAGACCACGATTTCCGCATAGAGCCCCGTGATCGACCAGACATGGCGCGCCATGTCGTACAGGCGGGCCCGCGCCTCGTCGAAGGCCTCGTCCAGCATGCGCTCCTCCACGGCCGCGAAACCGCGAAAGTCGAGCGGCGGGACCACGCAGAGCAGGGAGACGCGGGCATCGGTCGCGACGGCGCGATGGCAGGCGTAAAGGATCGCCACCTTCATCTCGGCGCTGTCATCGACGATCGCGAGGATCTTGCGGCCGGGTTTTCTGGGACGGTCCCGGGCAATCTCCGGCGGCGCCGTCAAAGCACTGTCCTGGCTCATGCCGTCATGGTGCCATCGGGGAAGCTTCGGGCGCAATCGCCCTGCATTGCGGGTCGTGGGGGCGACCGGCCCAAACCGACGGGCCGCGCCGTCACAGCGCCAGCATCCTTAGGGCGCCGGCTTCATCAAGGCCCGATGGGTCTCGCCGGGCTCCGTACAGGCGCCCTCGGCGGTGCATGCCTCTGGGGGACACGTGGTCCCGCTGCCGGTGGCGCAGTCCCTGGGCGTCCATACGGTCGAGATCATCAGGTTTCGGCCTGGGCTTTTAAGCTGCACGGCCTCATCGGCCGCGTCCCATTCGGCGGCCCACCCGGCGGCCCGGTGATCCTTCGCGGAGACCAGAAGCACCACGGTCGCGCCGAACAAGACAATGCCCCAGGTTTTGGGACCAAATTTCATATCTTTACCCTTTGTAACCCACTTATCAGTTCGGAAAGTGGGCGCACCGGAGCGTTTTTGCCAGCCCTCTTGATGCTTCCCCGTCAGAAACTTTCGGTCACAGGTGTTAACAAAGTGTTGTAGGCGGCCCAGCCGTCGCCCGACGCGCCCTTTTTCTCATCTTAAGCGCTCTGAATGGGCTGTTTACACGCTGGGCGCGGGGGCTTTGGCCGCGACAGGGGCGCGTGTGACTGTCGGTCCTGAACACCCAATGAAGCCGACCAGGTCCCGCACCTCGGCCATGATGGGCGAGGCAATCTCCCGTGCCCGGACCGCGTTCCGGCTCAGGCTGCGGTCGATTTCCGCCGGATCCGCCATCAGGCGCCGGATCTCCGCGCCGATGGGCCCCATGGTCTCCACCAGCAGATCGGCGAGGGCCGGTTTGAACTCTGAAAAGGGCTTGCCGGCAAAGTCGGCAAGCACGGCATCGGGCGTCTTGTCGCTCAGGGCCGCGTAGATACCCACGAGATTGCGCGCCTCGGGACGCTCCGCCAAGCCTGCGGCGGTTTCGGGCAGGGGCTCTGGATCGGTCTTGGCCTTGCGGACTTTCTGGGCGATGGCGTCCGCATCATCGATCAGATTGATCCGCGAAAAATCTGAGGCGTCGGATTTCGACATTTTGGACGTGCCGTCCCGCAGGGACATGACGCGGGTCGCCGGCCCTTGAATCAAAGGTTCGGGCTGGGGGAAAAAGGCCGGGGCGGCGAAGTCGTTATTGAACTTCTGGGCGATGTCCCGGGCCAACTCCACATGCTGCTTCTGGTCCTCGCCCACGGGCACATGGGTGCCTTTGTAGACAAGGATGTCCGCGGCCATCAGGGCCGGATAGGCGAACAGGCCCAGGGAGGCGTTCTCCTTGTGTTTACCGGACTTTTCCTTGAACTGGGTCATCCGGTTCATCCAGCCGAAGCGGGCGACGCAGTTGAAGATCCAGGCGAGTTCGGCGTGCTCGGGCACCTGGGATTGGTTGAAAATGACGGAGCGTTCCGCATCAAGACCGCAGGCCAGGAAGGCAGCCGTCAGTTCGCGGATATTGTGGCGCAGATCAGCCGGGTCCTGGAACACTGTAATGGCATGCATATCCACGACGCAGTAGAGGCAGTCATGGGTCTCCTGCATGGCCACGAAGCGGCGGATCGCGCCGAGATAATTGCCCAGATGCAGATTGCCCGTGGGCTGAACGCCGGAGAAGACCCGGTCGGGACCCTGATAGGGCACGGCCTCGTCCGTGTTCGAGCCGGCATCGGATGCCGCGCCGGCCGTGCTTTGCACCTCACTCATCATTCCGTTCCCATCCCATCCATTGCATGGGGTCGCCCGCGCAGGTCCGCGAGCAGAATGCCCAGCCGGGCTGCCCCCAACAGTTGGGCGAGCACGGCGAACACGACCACGCCGCCCAGCACCAGAACGCACAAACCCGCGACCTGCCAGACATAGCCCCCGGCCATCCAGGACCCCAGAGCTGCCTGGACCGCGAGCAGGGCGAGGCCCATTCCGACACTTGCCAGCCCGATCCGTGGCATCACCCGGCGCAAACGGCCATCGGCCTCGAAATCGCCCTGGGCCGACAGGCCGCGATAGAGGAGCCCCGTATTGACCCACGCGGCCATGGATGTCGCAGCGGCCAGCCCGACAATCCCGAACAGGCGGAACAGGATCACGCCGAGCACGATGTTTACAACCGTGTTGACGGCGGCAAAACGCATGGGCGTCGCCGTGTCCTCGCGGGCGAAATAGGCGGGCTGAAACACCTTGATCAACACGAAGGCCGGCAGGCCGAAGGCAAAGGCCGCCAGGGCCCCGGCGGTCCGGCGGCTGTCTTCGGCGGTGAAGGCGCTATCGCCCATGAACGCCCGGGAGGTCGCTTCGAACAGCACCGTGATGATCGGCAGGGCGACGACGGCACAGGCGACCGCGGCCGGAAGGGTCAGCAGCATGGAAAGCTCAAGGGCCCGGTTCTGACTGTCGAGGGCCCCGGCCCGGTCCCCGCCGCGCAGGCGCCGGGCAATATCCGGCAGGAGGACCACGCCCATGGCGACGCCGATCAGCCCCAGCGGCAGCTGATAGACCCGGTCCGCGTAATAGAGGATCGAGACGGCGCCGTCCTGGAAGCTGGCGATGAATTGGCCCACGACGAGATTGATCTGGGTGATCCCGCCGGCGATCACGCCCGGAACGCCCAGGGCCAGAAGCTGGCGCACCCCTGGCGTCAGCTTCGGCATGCGCAGCCGGAGCACCATGCCGGAGCGGGCACAGCCGAAGGCGACGAGGCCGAGTTGGGCGAACCCCGCCAGCGCCACGCCCCAGACCAGGGCATGGCCCGCGCTCGGCAAATGGGGCGCCGCGAACAACAACGCTCCGATCAGGATCACATTGAGCAGCACCGGTGCCAGGGCAGGCAGGGAGAAGCGCCCAATCGAGTTCAAAATGCCCGAAAACAGCGCCACCAGAGACATGCACAGCAGATAGGGCAGGGCAATCCGGGTGAACAGGACGGAAAGGTCAAAACGGGCCGGATCGTCCACGAAGCCTGGCGCCATAGCGATCATCAGGAAGGGCATGGCGATTTCGGCGATCAGGGTCAGCACGATCAGGGCGACCAGCAGGACGCTCAAGGACTCCTCGGCAAACTGCCGCGCCGCATCGGCGCCTTCGGCCTCCATGCGTTTCGCGAACAGGGGCACGAAGGCGGAATTGAAGGCCCCCTCGGCGAAGAACCGGCGGAACAGGTTGGGAAAGCGGAAGGCCACGACAAAGGCGTCGGCCACCGGCCCCGTGCCCAGCGCACCGCCAATGAGCACATCACGGATGAAGCCGAGCACACGGCTGATCAGGGTCATGCCCCCGACAGTGGCGGCCGATCGCAGAAGGCTCATGGGGTGAATTCCCGAAGGGTGACGACGACACCGCTCCAGCGCTAGAGCAGCCACGGCCCAGTTGCAAGATGGGACCACCCGAACGGAGCGCGCGCGCGCGCCGGTGTTGCCTCTACGCCGTTTCGGCCAGGGCTGCCTTGAGGGCCGCGTCGATGCGTTCCAGTTGGCGGATATGCCGGATTTTCAGGCCGCCGCGGTTCTTCACATAGAACACGTCGACCGCCAATTCGCCGTAATGGGTGCAGTGGGCGGACGTGATCGACAGGCCCAGGTCCCGGAGGGCCGCCGCCACCCGGTGCAGCAGGTCCGGCCGGTGGCGGTGCTCAACCTCCACGACGGTTGCCGTGTCGGAGGCCTCGTTATCGACGAAAATCTGGGGCGGGACATGGAAGGCCTGTTCGCGTTCCGGCACCCGGGGGACCGGCACGGGCATGGCCGCCTCGCCGTTCTGAAAACGCCGCTGGAGTCGTTCTTTCAGGTCCTGGGCCCGTCCGCCCCGGGCCGTCAGCGAGCCTTGCGGATCCTGGATCTCGAACATGTCGAGGGCGATCCCGCCGGCGGTGGTGAAGGCTTTGGCGCCCACCAGAAAGGCGCCCATGGTGGCGATCGTCTCCAGCAGGTCGGCGAACAGGCCCGCCCGGTCGCGCACCACCACGGTCACGAGGGTCATGCCGCGATCCGCCTCGAAATGGATATCGACCAGGGCGAAGGGTTGGCCCCGTTGCTTGCGGCGGTGGGCGATGGCCATCAGGCGGGCGTGTCGGCAGCAGATGTCTTCGGGGAAGCTGAGCCAGTAGGAGGGCTGGAAACTGTCCAGAATGGTGCGCGGCACCGTCACCGGCAGGCGCGCCTCCACAGCGTCCCGCACCGTTGCGGCCCGGTCGCGCCGGCCCTCGTCCGGCGAGGTGCCGCCGAGGGCTGTCTCGACCTCCAGATAAAGCTGCTCGAGGAGTTGGCCCTTCCAGCGGGTCCAGGTGGTGGGCCCCACGCCCTTGATATCGGCGACGGTCAGGATCAGCAGCATGCGCAGGCGCTCCCGCGTGCGCACGACGGCGATCACGTCCCGAACGGTCTTGGGGTCGAAAATGTCCCGCCGCTGAGCGGTATCGTTGAGCAACAAGTGATGACGCACCAGCCAGGCCGCGGCTTCCGTCTCGCTCTCGGTGAGGCCGAGCCGGGGCCCAAGGCTGCGGGTCACCCGTTCGCCGGCGATGGAATGGTCCTCGCTGCGGCCTTTGGCGATGTCGTGCAGAAACATGGCCACGAGGAGCGGCCGGCGGGACTGGACCCGGCGGGCCACCCGGTGGGCCAGGGGAAACTGGTCCCGCAGCCCGCCTTTCAGGATGGCGTCGAGCTGGCCCACCGTACGCAGCAGGTGATCATCAACCGTGTAATGATGATACATGTTGAACTGCATCATCGCGATGACCCGTCCGAAATCGGGGATAAAGGCACCCAACACGCCCGCCTCGTTCATAGTGCGCAGGGTGGTCTCGATCTGGCGCCCCTCGGTCAGAAGCCGGAGGAAAATGCCGTTGGCGGCCTGATCGCCGCGCAGGCGGGCATCGATGAGGTGGCCGGACTGGTTCATGAGACGCTGGGTATAGGGATGGATTTCCAGGCCCCGGGCATCCAGAGGTTCGAAGATCCGCAATAGGGCCACCGGATCGCGCTCGAACAGGCCGGGCTCGACCACCGTGATGCGCGCCCCGTCGAGCTTGAAATCCGGCCAGGCGGCGAGCGGCGTGCCGCTTTCGTCGTCGAACCAGGGGCGCCGGGGCCGGCCCTTGGCGTTCTGCATCTCCAGGGCGGCGAAAATGACCCCCGTCAGGGCCCGCACCTCCCGGGTGACGGTAAAATAGGCCTTCATGAACGCTTCCACCGCCTGGAGCCCCGGACTGTCCGCATAGCGCAGGCGCTGGGCCAGATCCTGCTGGACGTCGAAGGACAGGCGCTCCTCCGCCCGGCCGGCCAGCATATGCAGGTGGCAGCGCACGTCCCACAGGAACCGGGACGAACGCTCGAAGGCCTGGAACTCCGCCGTGGTCAGCAGCCCGGCATCCACAAGGTCCGAGGCCGTGCCCAGGCGATAGACATATTTGGCGATCCAGAACAGGGCATGGAGGTCCCGCAGGCCCCCCTGGCCTTCCTTTAGATTGGGCTCGACCCGGTACTGGGCGTTTTCCTCCTGGTCGTGGCGCTCGGCCCGTTCCGCCAGTTTGCAGTCCACGAAGCCCATGACATCGGTCGCCACGTCCTGCCAGTACCGCTCGCGCAATTGGTCGTAGACCGCAGGATCGCCGGCCAGGAAACGGGCCTCCAAAAGGCTGGTGCGGAAGGTCATGTCCTGCCGGGCGAGCGCGATGCAGCCGTCGACGGTGCGTGTGCCGTGGCCCAGGGTCAGGCCCAAATCCCACAGGGTGTAAAGGATGACCTCAACGAGATATTCCTGCCAGGGATCACCGTCGCGGGTAACCACGAAGGCCAGATCGAGGTCCGAATGGGGGGCAAGGACCCCGCGCCCATAGCCGCCCAGGGCCGCCACCATGAAACCCGAACCGGGACCCGCCATTCGATCCGACCGGACGCCGGCCAAGTCCAGCATGGACGCGATCATCCCGTCACGCACGCGGGCGAGGGCCCGGCCCACCTGCAATCCGCCGACCCCGTCGGCGAGGCGCCGGGCCATGGTCTCCCGCGCGTCATCCTCGGCGTCACGGCACAGGCGCCACATGATCTGGCGGGCCAAAGGCTCGCTGAGCGCAGCGTCGCGGGCGGCGAGCGCCGCCGCCGTGCTCAGGCGCGCCGTATCCGCCAGTGCCACGGCGCTGTCATGCTGGCTTTGGATGCCGGACATGAAATCGGTCGGAACCATGGGTCAGCGTCCCGTGCAGGGCGGCCCGCGTCAAGGCGGGCGGCGCCGGGGAGCGAAGCGATTGACGACTCTGGGCCCTACCCGATTATCGGCGCATTTCCATGACGGTCATTTCGTCGAAGCCCTGGTCGTCTAGGCTGTGTCCGTCATAGCTTGAAGTGTCTATCGAGGGGGGAAGGATCGGCCATGGGGCGCAGCGCGATATGAACGACACCGATCGCGAGGACGGGCCGATCCGGAGGGATACCGCCCAGCACGGCACCGTGTTGGCCTATCCCGCCGCAAGTCTGATCGGCGACGGCCTGCGGATCGGTTTCGGCCTGGTCGTTGCGGCCGTGTTCCTGCTGATCGTCCCGGTCGGCAACGGCGTGTGGTGGTTTCTGGTGAGTATCCTGACCCTCAGTCTTATCGTCTTGACCAGGACAATGATCCGGCTGTGCACGCGGCTGCGCATGGATTCGGCCGGCGTCGCGGTCTGGTTGGCGCTGCCCGGGGGCCGCACTGTCCCGCTCGCCAGCATGGCGTGGGCTGACATGGACGTCTTCAAAGTGCGCAACTATGCGGACCGGACCTTCAAGGCGCCCTACTGGGTCCAGATCACGCTGAAGGGAAAGGGCGGGCCCGGCCGGTTGCCGATCAAGGCCGACCAGCGGCTCGCGGGCTTCCAGGAACTGTTGGAGACGGCCTGGGACCATGCCCTGAAGAACCGCCTGGTGCTCGATCGCACGACCCAGGCCAATCTGACGGCCCTGAGCATCCATGGCCACCTGACCCGGCCCGACGCGCCGACGGATCGGGAGGGCAGCCCGCCATGACCGTTTTGCAGATTGATGATCTGACAATTACCTTCCGTACCCGGAAAAAAGACTATCCGCAGGCAGTGCTCGATGGGGTCTCTCTGGATCTCGATCAGGGGGAGACCCTTGGCCTTGTCGGGGAATCCGGGTCTGGAAAAAGCATGCTGTGCCTCAGCCTGCTGGGCCTTCTGCCGCGCGGCGTGGGGATCGAAGGCGGCCGGCTGGTCTTCACCGATCCCGCCCGCGCCGGCGGTCATGGCGAGGAGGCGAGCGTGGATCTGGCGCGCCTCTCGGATGCCGCCTTGCGGACCATCCGTGGGCGCCGGATCGCCATGATCTTCCAGGAGCCCATGACCGCGTTCTCGCCCGTACACACCATCGGCGGACAGATCCGGGAGATCTGCCGGGCCCACCAGGGCTGTGACGACCTGGAGGCCCATGAGCGCACCCTGGACATGCTGGATCAGGTGGGCTTGAAGGATCCGGCAGGCATCAGCCGTCAGTATGCGTTCGAGCTGTCCGGCGGCATGCGCCAAAGGGCCATGATCGCCATGGCCATGATCTGCCAGCCTGCCGTCCTGGTGGCGGACGAGCCGACCACGGCCCTCGACGTGACGACCCAGGCCGGCATTCTCAAATTGATCCGGACCATGCAGGATCGCACGGGTATGGCCATCCTGCTGGTCACCCATGACGTGGGTGTCGTGGCCAGCATCGCCGATCAGATGGGCGTGCTCCACCGGGGCCGCCTGATGGAGCGGGGCCGGGCGGGGCGCATCCTCACGGTGCCCGGCCATCCCTATACCCAATCCCTGATGACCGCCGTGCCCCGCTGCGACAGGCGTGCGGGATCCGCAGGCGCCGGCCCACAGCAGGGGTCGGCGCCTGCCCTGGTCACCTTGGACGGGGTCTCCGCCTGTTACGGCGAGGCGGCCAGCACCCTGGAGGACATCAGTCTCGACATCCGGTGCGGCGAGTGTCTGGGGCTTGTGGGCGAGTCCGGGTCGGGCAAAAGCACCCTCGCTCGGGTCATCATGGGCGCGCTGGTGCCGTCCTCCGGCGCCTTGCGTTTCCATGCTCCGGGCGGGCCACCGGTCGATCCCGCCTCCCTCGCGGGCGCGGACCTCAAATCCTTCCGCCGCCGGATCCATTATGTGTTTCAAGACCCGGCCTCGGCCCTCATTCCGCGGCACACGCTGCGCGATATTCTCCGTGAGCCTCTGGTCATACACGGCCTTGCCAAGGGGCGGGAGGCGGAGACCCGCGTGCTCAAGGCCATGGATCTCGTGGGCTTGCCCCGGACGGCCCTCGACCGGTTTCCCCATGCCTTTTCCGGCGGGCAGAGACAAAGGATCGGGATCGCCAGGGCCCTGATGACAGCGACCGACCTTGTTCTTGTAGACGAACCCACATCGGCCCTTGATGTGTCCGTCCAGGCACAGATCCTCGCGCTGCTGAAGCGACTGAGGGGGGAACTCGGCCTCACCTATCTGTTCATCAGCCACAATCTTGCGGTGATCCAGGCGGTGGCGGATCGCATCGCCGTGATGTGCCGGGGGCGGATCGTGGAGCTGGCGGCGGGCGCGGATCTGTTCTGCGCCGCCCGCCACCCCTACACCCGGACGCTGCTTGACGCGGTGCCGGATGCCCTGCATCCCCTCGATCTCGATGCGCCGGGCCTCGGCGAGCCCACCGATCCGGCGCTCTGGCCCCGGCCCTATCGCCCCGACGCCGATACCCCGGCCCGCTTCCTGGAGGCCGCCGCGGGCCATTGGGTCCTCCAGGCCGAGACACCCGATGCACCGCACACCGTTCACCCGTCCTCAAATTCGTAGCAGCCGCACCATGACATCACGACCGTTCCTTTTGCTCCTTTTCGGACTGTGGCTCGCCCTGGCGATGCCAGCAGCCTCCGAGGCCGCGCCACCGGCCGATCCCCTGGTGGTCGACCTGTCCGGCGAGGGCCTTGCGCCCGGCCGGCGGGGCGGAACCCTGACCACCCTGATCGGCAGCACACGGGATATCCGTCTCATGACGGTCTATGGCTATGCCCGGCTCGTCGGCTATCGGCCGGACCTGACCATCGGTCCGGACCTGCTCAAGGATCTGGAGATGAGCCCCGACCGGCGGATCTACACCCTGCATCTGCGCCGGGGGCACCGTTGGTCCGACGGGCATCCGTTCACGGCCGAAGATTTCCGCTATTGGTGGGAGGATGTGGCCAACAACAGGGACCTGAAGCCCGCCGGCCCGCCCGTGAGCCTGCGGGCGGGGGGCGCGCTGCCCCAGGTGGAGATTATCGATCCGCACACGGTGCGCTTTTCCTGGGAGTCCCCCAATCCGAAATTCCTGACCCTGCTGGCCCAGACCCGTCCGCCCTTTATCTATCGTCCGGCCCATTACATGCGGCGCTTTCATGTTGACTATGCCGAGCCGGAGGCGCTGGCGGCGCAGATCGCCGAGGCCAAGGTCAAGAACTGGGCCCAGCTGCACAATCGCCTGGACAATCTCTACAAATTCGACAATCCGGACCTGCCGACCCTTCAGCCTTGGCGGCCCACAACGCGCCCGCCGGCCCAGCGTTTCGTGTTCGAGCGCAATCCCCACTATCACCGCGTGGACGTGAACGGTGTGCACCTGCCCTATATCGACCGTGTGGTGATGGATGTGGTGGACAGCCGACTGATCGCCGCGCGGACCCAGGCGGGGCGTGTTGATCTCCAGTCACGGGGCCTTGGCTTTTCCGATATTGCCGTCCTGAAACGGGGTGAGGGGCAGGGGGACTACACTACCCGCCTGTGGCAGATCGGCAAGGGCTCGGTCTTTGCGCTCTATCCCAATCTCAATGCCAATGATCCATTATGGCGGGGACTGATGCGGGATCGGCGCTTCCGGCTCGCCCTGTCCCTCGGCATCGACCGCCGGATCATCAACCAGTCCCTGTTTCTCGGCCTCGCTTCGGAGGGCAACAACACGGTGCTGCCCCAGAGCCCGCTGTTCCGCGAACCCTATCTGCTGGACGGGGCCGAATATGCACCCCTGGAGGCGAGCCGGTTGCTCGAGGCCATCGGCCTGACGGAAAAGCGCGGCGACGGCACCCGATTGCTCCCCGACGGACGGCCCCTCGAAATCGTGATCGACATTTCGAACGAAAACCCGCAAGCCCTCGACATTCTCTCATTGATCCAGGAAACCTGGGCCGAAATCGGCGTGCGTCTGTTCGTGAAGATCAGCGACCGGGCCACCTTGCGAAACCGAGTCTATTCCGGTGCGGCCGTGATGGCCGGCTGGTCCGGCTGGGATCTGGCGCTCGCGACGCCGGATATGGCGCCCACGGAACTTGCGCCGGTCCAGCAGGTAACCTTGAACTGGCCGAAATGGGGCCAGTATTACGAAACCGGGGGCAAGGCCGGACAGCCGGTGGACCTCGCCAAGCCGTCGGAGCTGCTCTCCCTTGCCAAGGCCTGGGAACGCTCCCGGACGGATGAGGATCGCAAGGCCATTTGGGACCGGATGCTCCGTATTCACACAAAAGAGCTCTACGTGCTTGGCACGGTTCAGAGCGTGGCCCAACCGGTCGTGGTCTCGAACCGGTTGCGCAATGTGCCCGAAAACGGCATCTATGCCTGGGAACCCGGCGCCCTGATCGGTATCTACCGCCCGGACCAGTTCTGGTTCGCCGGCGCCGGGACGCAATGATGGGCATGCGGGGCGCCATCGCAGTGCTCAAACTGGCGAGGCCTGCAGCAAATCCACGGAGCTGCTCCGGTGGGCGGCTTTCAACCCGCCCACTGCGCGCGCCCCGGAATGCGGAACCCTTGGGTGGCCCTCGCGGGCAGGTTCGAACGCGCCCGACAGGTGAACCAGTTCTGCCGGTTCCTCCGTACAAGGGGCAAAATGACGTGGCGCGGGGAGGCCTTTAATGCTGCGCCTCGTGTTTCATCGTCTGCTGCTGATGATCCCAACTCTGTTGGTGATCAGCCTGCTGTTGTTCATGGTGATCATGCTGCCGCCGGGGGATTTCCTCTCCAACCGGATCATGGAACTGAAGGCCAGCGGCGAAGCATCCAGCATTGCGCAACTTGAATTCTACCGGACCGAATTCGATCTCGATAAGCCCTTTCTGGTTCAGTTCGGAATTTGGCTGGGCATCTGGCCCGGCCATCATGGCTTTTCCGGTCTCCTCCAGGGCAATTGGGGGTGGTCCTTTGTATATGAACGCCCCGTTTCGGACGTCGTGGGGGACACGGTGCTGCTGACGGCTGTCCTCAACTTCGCCGTGGTCCTGTTCATCTATGCCGTCTCGTTTCCCCTCGGATTGTATGCGGCCACCCGACCCTATTCCTGGGGCGATTACGGCTTGTCCTTTCTGGGCTATCTCGGCTTGGCCCTGCCCAATTTCCTGCTCGGTCTGGTCCTGCTCTACTACTTCAACAAGTGGTTCGGCCTGTCGATCGGGGGCATGATGGACCCGGCCTATCTGGAAGAGCCCTGGTCCTGGGCCAAGGTCGGCTCGGTGCTGTCTCATCTGGCCGTGCCCGTCATCGTCATCGGCACGGCGGGTACGGCGGAGATGATCCGGCGGCTGAGGGCCAACCTGATGGACGAGTTGGAAAAGCCTTATGTGCGCACGGCCCGGGCCAAGGGCCTGGGCGAGACCCGTGTCCTCGTCAAATATCCCCTGCGTATGGCGCTGAGCCCCTTCATTGCCGATATCGGCAATCTGCTGCCCCGGCTTGTTTCGGGTTCGGTGATCGTGTCCGTCGTGCTCAGCCTGCCGACCATCGGGCCGGTCCTTTTGACCGCGCTCATGCAGCAGGACCAGTATCTGGCCGGCTTCATCCTGCTTTTCGTGGCGGTCCTGACCATTTTCGGTATGACCGTTTCGGATCTGCTGCTGGCCTGGGTGGATCCGCGCATCCGGATGGGTGGGGGGATGGGACGGTGACGGTAGGGCCGGACGAGCACTATGTTGACCCTCGCCCCTTTCCGCCGGCGGACCGTCCCGATTCGGCTGGCCTCGCGCGCCCGACCGGCCATTGGCGGTTGATGGCCCGCAAATTCGCCCGCCACCGGCTCGCGGTGATCTCCGGTCTCATCCTGCTCCTGTCCTATGCCAGCCTGCCGGTCGCCGGCTTTATTGCTCCCTATGATCCGGGCACCCGGCACGTCACCCACATCAACGCGCCGCCCCAGACCATCCGCCTGTTCCGGGATGGATGGCCCACGGCTCCTTACGTCTATGGTTTCGATGTCCGGGTCGATCTGGAGCAGTTCCGGCGGGTCTATACGGTGGACCGGCGCCAGGTCTATCCCTTGCACATGTTCTGTGCGGGAGAGCCCCACCATCTGTTCGGCGTCATTCCCAGCACCTTGCACCTGTTCTGTGCCCCCGAAGGCGGAACAGTCTTTCTGCTGGGTACAGATCGCCTGGGACGAGACGTCTTTTCCCGCCTCGTGGCGGGCGCCGTGGTCTCCCTGACCGTCGGCCTGATCGGCATCACCATCAGTCTGGCCCTGGGCGTGGTGATCGGCGGTCTTGCGGGCTATTTCGGCGGCATGATCGACCACGCAGTCCAGCGGGTGATCGAGATCATGCGGTCGATCCCGGAACTGCCCCTGTGGATGGCGCTGGCGGCGGCGCTGCCAGCCACCTGGTCCCCGCTGCTCACTTATTTCGGGATCACGATCATTCTGGGGCTTTTGGACTGGCCGAGCCTGGCGCGGGCGGTCCGGGCCAAATTCCTGTCCCTGCGCGAGGAAGACTATGTGACCGCGGCGCGCCTGATGGGGGCGTCGCGCCGGCGCATCATCCTGTGCCACATGGTACCGAACTTCGCCTCTCACCTTGTGGCGAGCGCCACCTTGTCCGTTCCGGCGATGATTCTCGGCGAAACGGCCCTGTCTTTCCTCGGGCTCGGCCTGCGTCCGCCCATCGTCTCCTGGGGCGTCATGTTGAGCGACGCCCAGAATCTCGCGGCCGTGGAGCTGCATCCCTGGTTGCTGGCCCCCGTAATTCCGGTCATGGTCACGGTCCTGGCATTCAATTTTCTGGGCGACGGTCTGCGCGACGCGGCGGATCCCCACACATGAGCCGTCCGTCACGCCCGCCCCACCAGCCCGTCAAGAGGCCCCACTCCCATGTCTGAAAGCGCGCCCGATCTCACCATCCTGGTTCCTGTTTACAATGAAGCGGGGAATATCGGCCCGCTCACCCAGGAAATCCACGAGGTCATCGGCGAGGCGATCCATTTCGAGCTGGTCTTTGTGAATGACGGCTCGACGGACGGCAGCGCCGGGGAATTGGCGGAGGCGAAGCGGCGCTACCAGGATGTGCGGGTGGTCGGACATTCCCGTCGCTCGGGCAAGAGTGCCGCCCTTTGGACAGGCAAGCGGGTCTCCCGCGGCCGCTGGATCCAGACCCTGGACGGCGACCGCCAGAACGACCCGGCCGATGTGCTCACCCTCTGGCGCCATCTCCACGAGGCCGGCCTGCCGGACACCCGGCTCGGCATCGTCGCGGGCCAGCGCAAGCGGCGCAATGACGGGGCTTTCAAATGGCTCCAATCGCGCATCGCCAATGGCATGCGCAGCACCCTGCTCAAGGACGGCACGCGGGATACCGGCTGCGGTTTCAAGTTGATGCGCCGGGAGGCCTTCGACGATGTGCCCTTTTTCGACGGGATGCACCGCTTCCTGCCGGCCCTGGTGCGCCGCGCGGGCTGGGACGTGCTGCAATACCCGGTGAATGATCGCCCCCGCGTGGAGGGCACCTCGAAATACGGTTTTCTGGGCCGGCTCGGCGCGGGGATCTACGATCTTCTGGGTGTCATCTGGCTCATGCGCCGGGGCACCTTCCCGCCCGAGCGCACGGGAGACCTGTGATCGGCCCGCCGCCAGAGACCATGTCTGTGCCCAAGGAGTTTGCCATGCTGCTTCAAACCGCCCGCCATATTCTGACCGCCGCCGTCCTGTTGTGGGCGCCGGGAGCCCTCGCCCAGGCGGACGTGCCCCGCAGCCTCACTCCCGTCACGGACGATGTCTGGCGTTTCGACAACAATCGCCATGTGGGCATGGTGGTGGATACGGGGGAAGGGATCGTCGTCGCCGATCCGATCAACGCATCCGCCGCCGCCTGGCTCGAATCCAAGATCGACCAGCAATTCGGGCGCCCCGTCACCCATCTGATCTTCAGCCATCACCATGGCGACCATGCCTCCGGCGGCGAAGTGTTCAACGATACCGCCCTCGTCATCGCCCATGAGACCTTCATGGCGGAGGCTGCCAAACGCAGCGTCGATGTTCCGCAACCGGACCTCACCTTCCGGAAGAGCATGACCTTCCGCATCGGGATGAAGACCTTCGAATTCGTCCATGTCGGGGCGGGCGGGCACAGCGACGATCTGATCGTGACGGTCGTGCGGCCCGACAACGTGGCCTTCGCGGTGGATTTCGTGTCGGTCAAGCGCCTGCCCTACAGGACCATTCCCGGCGGGTCCGTGGAGGCCCTGATCGACCAGATCGAGGTGCTTGAGGCGTTGGACTTCGAGATCCTGCTCCCCGGCCACGGTAAGACCGGTGTCAAGGAAGACGCGACGCTGTCCCGGATTTATCTCCAGGACCTGCGGGCCGTCGTGAAAAAAGGCATGGCCGCCGGCAAATCCCGGGACGCGATTGTGGCCGACGCCCGCTCCGCTTTGGCCCCGGCCTACGGCACCTGGGCCCTGTGGGAGCAATGGCTCCCCGACAATGTGGACGGCGTCATCCGGCGGCTGAAGGAGTAGAGGCCGCCAGAACGCGCGTTCGGCCCAATGCCCAACCCTGCCACGCCTGCCGGCGCTGACCGGCCGGTGCCGCGACGGGGTTGAATTCCTTCCTTGCGAACCGGATCAATTGCCGATCTGATCGTCAGGCGACTTGAGCAGCGCTTCTTTCACGACGTCGGCGGCGGCGTCGTGAGATCCTGCGTTCTTCAGCGTCCGCGTCAGTTTCGCTGTGTTCGACATTCCACGGTAGGCTCCGACGAACGCCGACGCCAGGCCGAGCGCGTAGAGAGCGGTGCCTAGCGTCGTGAGAGCCTCTCCGATCGGACCTACGCCTCTTTCGAGATTGCTCGCTATCGCAGCTCCCTGAAGTCTGTTCGGAGACACGAAACCCGTTTTGTCTAAGATCTCTTCGTAGATCCTCCTCGCCTCTTCGCGAGGGTTCTCCGCCTTCAGAACTCTGGAGTAGATCTCGTTGCTCTGCTTCTGCCAATCTCCTCCAGTCAAGACTCCAGACGTCGCGTAGCTGTAGCCGGGGATGAGGAGAGAAGAGAAGTCGAAAGCTAGGCTGAGGTAGTCGACGGCTTCTTTAGGAGATGCGTCTTCGTTCAACGGCTTGACGATGAATTCTTCGATCGCCTGCTGCGCTGCGAGAGCTCTCACTACAGCCTCTCGCTGCACTTCGTCTGAAGTCGCGATCTCAGTCCCTCTCTGGCTGTCTTGAACGACGCCGAGGACGGCCGCCTCTTCGAACCCGAGAGGGTTTTTAGATTCTTGCGACAGCGTCGCCTTCGCTCTCTCTACGTCTCCGTCTTCGAGAGCGAGAGCGCCTTCCTCGATGATCGCCTCTTCTCGATAGCCGCTCATCTCTTCGTCGAGTTGAGTGAAGTAGAGTTCGAAGAGCTCAGGGTCGGACGCGATCCTCAAGTAGTCTTTACTCGTGAGGGGTTCCTTTCCGACCCAAGCGTCGGCTGCTCCTAGAATGTCCCCGTTACCGCTGGAGCGCAAGCGCCCTTCCATGGCGCCGATTCTCACATCGCCGGAACCATTGACGGCAATCGAGGGATCGACCGCCGTGCCGCCGAAGACCACATCGCCTGAGCCGTTGATGGATATCTTGAAGGGATCCGCCCGGCCTTCGTCGATGGTCACGTCGCCGCTGCCGCTGACGGAGATGCGGACCGCTGACGCCACTTCGCCCACCCGCACATCGCCCGAGCCGCTGATCGAGACCCGCAGCGCCTGACCCAGGCTCCCGAGGATGACCGAGCCGCTGCCGGCAATGCTCAAACTCGCCTCGCCGCCGGTGTTTCCGGCCCGGACGGAGCCGCTTCCGGCAACGGCAACGGCCAGGTCGCCTGCCACGCTGTCGATCTCGATGACACCGCTGCCGGCAATGCCGATCCTGGCCGATGCGACGGCACCGACCGTTCCCTCGACGGAGATTTTCTCCAGGGTCAGGGCGCCTTCCGTATCGCCGACCGTCAAGGCACCGATCATATCGTTGATGACGATTTCGGCGCCCTTCGGCACGGCCACGGTGATGGTCGGATAGTCATCAAGGTCGCCGTCATAGTCCCGACCGCGGAACCAGCGACCGAACCCGCGCCCGGAGCGGACGGTATCGGTGCCTTCAATCAGCACCCGATCGTTCTTCTGGCGGACCGTGAGGTCGTCGAGATCCTCCGCCTCCCCATTGAGGGTGACTTTGATGACACCGGGATCACCCACGGCAACGATCAGTGTCCCGGTGAAGTCTTCAACGCTCAATTGGGAAGCCTGGTAATCCCGTGTCTGGCCGGACACGCCGCCGTCCTGGGCCTCGCTGCGCCCCGCAACGGCGGACAGGCCAACGGCGAGAACGAACAGAACCGCAAATCCGATCAGGGCGCGGGTGCGGCCATGGCGAGCGGCGGGGGTCATGGGGCTTTCCTTCCAGATCATGGGTCGAGGTGTGTGTGACGCGGTGTTGCTGCGACCACACGGCCTTTCACACAGTACCCGGGGGCGGGAAAGTCGCCGCATAAAAACCGCCGCTCTTTTTGCAGCCCTCAGGACCCATCAGGGCACGAGGCGATATCCGCCGCTCTCGGTCACCAGCAGGGAGGCCTTTGCGGGATCGGGCTCGATCTTCTGGCGCAGCCGATAGATGTGGGTCTCCAGGGTATGGGTCGTGACTTCCGCGTTGTAGCCCCACACCTCGTGCAGCAGCACATCTCGGGAGACCATCGACTCCCCGGCCCGGTAGAGGAATTTCAGGATCGCCGTTTCCTTTTCCGTCAGCCGGATCTTTTTGTCCTCCGCCGTGACCAACAGCTTGGCCGCCGGCTTGAAGGTGTAGGGGCCGATCTGAAAAATTGCGTCCTCGCTCTGTTCGTGGCTGCGCAGATGGGCGCGCACCCGGGCCAGCAGGACGGCGAATTTGAAGGGTTTGGTCACATAGTCGTTGGCGCCGGCTTCGAGGCCGAGGATCGTGTCCGCATCGCCGTCGGCCCCCGTCAGCATCACGATGGGGCAGCGCACGCCGGCCTTGCGGATCATGCGACAGACCTCGCGCCCGTCCAGGTCCGGCAAGCCGACATCGAGCAGGATCAGGTCAAACAGGGTCCCTTTGGCCGTTTCCAGGCCATCGCCGCCGGTCCGGGCCTCCGCCACGTCGAATTCCTCGTGAAGCTCGAACTGCTCGCGCAGGGCCTGGCGCAGATCGTCATCGTCATCGACCAGAAGAATCTTTTTTGCCGTGCTCATGGTACCACTCCCCGTCCCGGCGCCGTGCCGCGGACCTGTTCACACGTCCACCAATCAGACCGACTGCACATACGCACGACGGCCCCCGCCTGCTAGTCTCGAACGGCGCGAACCTATCAAACCCGTGTCACGAGACGGTGAGCCGACGCTGAGGAAAGACGCCATCTGCCATGACGCCGCCCGGAACATCCCCTGCCATGCCCGATCTGATGGGTCTGCCCAGCCTGGCCCGGCGCCGGTCCGCAATCGCCGTGGAACGGGCGGCCATGGATCTGCGCCGCGGCATTCCCGTGCTGATCGATGCTTCCGCGCCCGGCGATGCGCCGGTCCTGATGGCGGCGGTTGAGGGGCTCGAAACGGATGTGCTGGAGGCCATGCGGGGTCTTGCCGCCCGGGGCGAGGGTGCGGGCGCGGACACACGGCCCCTCCTGATCCTCACCCACCCGCGCGCCCGGACCCTGTCGATCCGGCTTTACACCGATCCGGTCATCGCGGTGCCGGTGGAGGCCGCCAGCGGCCCGGCAGACCTGATGGCGGTGGCCGACCCCGCCGAGGATCTCGCCAGACCCTTCAAGGGCCCGTTTCAGGCCCTGCGCGCCCTCCCCTCAGGGGCGCTCGCCCAGGCCATCCGGCTCACCAAGATTGCCGGCCTGCTGCCGGCGGCCGTGGTGGTGGCCATGGACCCTGCCCCTGCGGATGGGGTGTCCGGCGAGGTTGCCCGTCTGTCGGCGAAGGATGTGGACGCCTATGACCAGGCGATTTCGGAAACCCTGGAGATCGTGGCCCGGGCCCCGGTGCCGCTCGAAGATGCGCCGGAGACCCATCTCGTGGCGTTTCGGGGCCGGGCCGGCGGGCCGGAACATTATGCCATCGTGATCGGGCGGCCCGTCCCCGGCCAAGACACGCTCGTCCGTCTCCATTCGGAGTGTTTCACCGGAGATCTTCTGGGTTCCCTCAAATGCGATTGCGGGGACCAGTTGCGCGGGGCCATCCGGCGCATTGCGGAGGAAGGCTGCGGCATCGTGCTCTATCTGGCGCAAGAGGGGCGGGGCATCGGCCTGATGAACAAGCTGCGCGCCTATGCGCTTCAGGACCAGGGCTTCGACACGGTGGAGGCCAATGAGCGGCTGGGCTTCGAGGTCGATGAGCGTGCCTTCCAGCCCGCCGCCGAAATGCTGAAACGCCTTGGCCACCGGCGGATCCGTCTGCTGAGCAATAATCCCGGCAAGGAAGACGCCCTTGAAAAGCATGGGATCACCGTGGTGAGCCGGGAGCGCCATGCTTTCCCAACCAATCCCCACAATATCAACTATCTGCGGGTCAAGGCCCAAAAGACCGGCCACGACCTCGATTTCGACGAGGCGCACCAGAGCGAGGGAGAGGGCCGATGAGCGACCTGATCGTGGAGGGCGGGCAATGGCTCCAGGCGGACGGCCAGCGTGTGCCCTGCGTGATCGGGCGCGGCGGTCTCGTTGCCGCGACGGACAAACGCGAGGGCGACGGCGCGACTCCCATTGGCACCTGGCCCTTGCGCGAGATGTTCTATCGTGCCGACCGGATTGAGGCCATGCCTGCGGTGGCTTTGCCTAAACGGGCCATCGATCCCCTGGATGGCTGGTGCGATGCCCCAGGCGATCCGCACTACAACCAAATGATCCGCCACCCCTATCCCGTAAGTGCCGAACATCTGTGGCGGGACGATCACCTCTACGATGTTATCGTCGTCCTGGGCTTTAATGACGCCCCGCCCGTCCCCGGCCACGGCAGCGCGATCTTCTTTCACCTGATGAGCCCGGACAGGACCCCGACGCAAGGCTGCGTTGCGGTCGAGGCCGAGGCCATGATCCAGATCCTGCCCTTGATCACGCCCGAAAGCCGCATGGTCATCCGCGCCGCGTAATTGGACCGATGCGCCCGTTCTTTCCCATGGGTCAGCCCTCAGGCCGGGCCGAGGCGGGCGTCACGAAACGGTCCTGAAGGTCCGTGTCTTGCGCCCGCGTCATCAGGCTGACAGTCACCAGCACCGGCACATGGACAAGCAGACCCAGCAGGCCTTCATGGAGATCGAAGGGGCGCAGATCCATGCCGAAAAAGCCGGCGAAAAAGAAGAACAGGGCCGTGGCGCCGCCGGCCGCGAAGCCCGAGACGACCCCCGGTGTGGTGGCCCGGCGCCAATACAAGGTCGCCACGATAGGCGGGGCCAGCTGACAGATGATGCCATAGGAGGACAGCAGCAGCACCACAAGCGATGTCTGCTCACTGATCGCAAAGCCATAGGCGATGGCTCCGACGACCACCACAAGGGCCTGCATCAGACGCAGGCGCGTCACCTCCGGCAGGCGGCGCAAGGGCGTCACCCCATCCTCCACCGTGACCGACGCGGCGCCGTGGAGCAGGGCGTCTCCCGTGGACATGGAGGCCGACAGGGCACCGGCGCAGAACAGCCCGACGATGATCGCCGGAAGCTCCGTGTTCAGGATCATATGGGGCATGATGAAATCCGCCGTAGCCGGTTTTTCGGGAAACAGGACGCCGGCAAAGCCGATCAGGAAGACTGGGATCAGGAACAATTGAAAGGTCGGGTAAAGCACGACGGTCCGGCGCAGGGCCCGGTTGCTGCGTGCCGTGAACGCTTTCATGAAGAGATGCGGCCACATCATAAGGCCGATGGCCGAGACGAGGATGGCGCTGGAATAGCCGCCCCAGCTCCACGGCGCGCCGGACGCCGTCAGGCCTGGTGCGGTCAAAAGGTCCGGCCGTGCGGCCTGGATCTGTTCGAACATCGGTCCGATCCCGCCATAAAGCGCATAGGGCAGGTAGAGGCCCAGCGTCCAGGCGATGATCAGCATAAAGATGCCCTGGAAGGTGTTGGTCCAGCCCACCGCCACGACACCGCTGAACAGGACATAGAGCATCACCACGCCATAGGCGATGGCGGCGCCGAGCCAGAGGGGCACATGACCCTCCGTGACCGCCTCGATGACGATCCCGGCACCGCGCATCTGGAGCGTGATGTAAGGGACAAAGGCGATGAGGGTCAGACCGGCAATCAGGACCGAAAGCGGCTTTGAGGCGAAGCGCCCGCAGATGAGCTGGGCCTGGGTCACGTATCCTTCGCGCCGGCCGATATCCGCCGCCTTCGGACCGATGAAGAAATAGGGCGCAATGCCCAGCACGCCGTAGCCGAGAATGTAATAGGCCGCCGCCCCCCGGCCATAGGCCCAGCCGGGCCCGCCCAGAAAGGCGAAGGCCGAAAACACCGACGCGCCCAGGACAAAATACATGACCAGGACACCGAAGGCCCGGTCTCCGGCCACATAACCTTGGACGCTTTTCGATGTACCGCGCCCCGACAGAAGCCCGATGGTAAGGGTGATGCCGAGATAGGCGGCGATGATCAGGGCAATGATCTGCCAGCGTTCCATGGCCTAGAGGCTCCCGTCATGGTCCGGATCGTCTTGCGTCCGGTAGAGGGCGTAGAGCACGCCCATGCCGCCGAGGATGAGGACCGCCAAGGCAAAAAGGTTGAAAGGCAGGCCGAGGATCAGGGGCTCTACCCGGTTGACCAGCGTGAAGCCCGGCCAGGTGACTGCAATGGCGAAAAAGGCGAAATAGACAACAGCGCACAGACGGACGAGGGTCATGGAGTCTTCCCTGGTCGGCAGTTTGATGAAGGGGGTGGGCGGAACGCGCCGCGCGAGGGGGAAGGCGCGGTGATCCGCACCCTTCGTCTTCAAATGTCCCGGTCCACGGCTTCCCAATAGGACGCCCGGAGCTTTTGCTTGAAGACCTTGCCGCTGTCCTGGCGGGGCAGCTCATCATGCACATCGAGGATACGCGGCAGCTTAAATCGCGCAAGCCTGGGCTCCAGGAAGGTGCGCACGCTCTCCAGGGTCACGGTCTTGCCGGGCTTGCAAGTGACCGCCGCCGCGACGATTTCGCCGAACTCCGCATCCGGTGCGCCGAACACCGCACAGTCCAGAATGTCCGGCATTTGAATGAGGTGGGCCTCGATTTCGGCGGGGAAAATGTTCGCCCCGCCGGAGATGATCATATCTTTTTTCCGGTCACTGATAAAAATGTAACCGTCTTCGTCCACATGGCCGACATCGCCGACCGTCGAAAAGGCGCCCTGACGCTGTCCGCCCAAGGAGCCGTCCACATTGGTGTATTCATAATCGCCAAAGGTGGGCAGGTGGACATAGAGAAGCCCGGTCTGGCCCGCCGGAACTTCGTTGAAGTCGTCATCGAGGACCTTCACGGCCCCGCCGGGCAGGATTTTGCCCACGGAGCCTGGTTTTGCCAACGCTTCCTCGCTCGTGATCAGGGTCATGAAGCCGATTTCGCTGGCCCCGTAGGACTCGTGGATCACCGGCCCGAACCACTCGATCATGGCCTTCTTGACATCTGCCGGACAGGGCGAGCCCGTCGAAATGGTGAAGCGAAGCGAGCTGACGTTATAACGGTTGCGCACCGCCTCCGGCAGTTTCAGGAGGCGGATCATCATGGTCGGGACCATATAGGCATGGGTGATGCGGTGATCCTGGATCGTGCGCAAAAAGCCTTCGGCATCAAACTTTGGATCGATGAAGACGTCCACCGCGCCGGCCGCAAGGCACATGGTGGCAAGTGCGTTGGGCGCGCTGTGATAGAGGGGGGCGGAAAAATACATGCTGTCCCGGGGCTGGATTCCCAGCAGCATGGAGGCGATGAGGCCGTAACTCTCCCACCGGTCCGGCGCATCGGGGTCGATAATCCGTTTGATCCCCTTGGGCCGCCCGGTGCTGCCGGAGGTATAGGCGAACATGCCGCGAAACTTTTCGGCGGGGCCTTCGAAGGGCGCGGTCGTCTCGATCACGTCGGCCATGGCGAGGGTGCCGTGCACGGGCACATGGGCCACGCCATAAGCATCGGAAATCGCCGGGGGCACCCGCGCGCTGATGACCGTGACCCCGGCGGGGATGCTGGGCATCACGGGAGGCAGCAGATCGCTGTGGCCGTACAGCAGCGCGGCGCCGGAATCCTCCAGGATGTGTTGGATCTCCAGGGGCGCGGCATGCCAGTTGATGGCGGCGTAGCGTGCGCCCACCAGCCGGGCCGCCTCGGCCACCGCCATGAACGCCGTGTCGTTGCGCATAAGCACGGCGATCACATCGTCCGGCCCCACGCCCCTGGCCCGCATATCGGCGGCAAGCCGGCTTGCCCGGTCCTGGAACAGCGTCCGGTCCGTTTTCTGGCCACTGAAATAAAGGTCCCCCGCCATCGGTGTCTCCCCGTGTTCCGCGCTGGCATGCCCAACGTTTCCTTGGACGGTAACGCGCCGGCCCGGCGAAGGATACGGCCACGCAAACGGCAGTGCGCGAGCCAATCGTTAGGGCGATTGTTCTCTTCTTTCGACCACCTGTGAGAGGGCCCGTTTCTGGGCAGGCCGCGACGGCGCCCTATGTGGGATGCGGTAGGAAAGGGAGACATGCGTTATGGCCAAATTTTTCGATGTTGGAACGCGGGTCAGCTGGAACTGGGGCTCGGGCCAGGGGGAGGGCTCCGTCCGGGAGGTTTTCCGGGAGCGTGTGGAGAAAACGATCAAGGGCTCCGAGGTGGTCCGCAACGCAAGCGAGGACGACCCCGCCTATCTGGTGGTGCAGGACGACGGCGATGTGGTTCTGAAATCCCAGTCCGAGCTCGAAGACGCCTGAGTCATGGCTGATCGCGACCTCACGCGCGGTGCCGTGGCGCCGACTCTCCTGAAAACATCCGCACCGATGACGATCGGCGTGCTGTCGGTCATGTCGATCGGACTGGCAGATGCCCTTTACCTGGCGCGCTATAGCGATGCAGCCCTGGCCGCCAGCGGCTTTGTCTTTCCCCTGACGACCACGATTGCGAGTTTCGGGATCGGGATGTCGGCGGGTGCGTCATCGGTCGTCGCGCGGGCCATCGGTGCCGGCGAGCGCGCCCGGGCCGGGCGCATTTCGGCCCATGGCATCGGTCTGGGCTTTCTACTGGGTCTTGCGGTCATGGCAGCGCTGCTCGCCTTCGGGCCGCTGCTGTTCCGGCTCATGGGCGCCGAAGGCCGAGTGGCCGCGGATATCGACGGGTATGTATTCTGGTGGTCCTTGTCGATCCCGCCCCTGATCGCCTCCATGGTCGTGACGGCCATCCTGCGATCTTACGGCGATACGGTCAGTTCCGCGATCATCCTCAGCCTGATTGCCATCATCAATATCGGTGTGGGTCCTTTTGTCATTTTCGGCTGGGCGGGACTGCCCGAAATGGGCGCGGCCGGCGCCGGCCTTGCAACCCTCATTGCACGGGTCGCCGGGTTGATCGTCTGTCTTGTCTGGGTCGTCGCGATCACAGGACATGTGAGGCGGGCCTGCGTGACCTGGCAGGGCGTGGGCCCGTCGGTGGCGGCGATTATGGCTGTCGCGGTGCCGGCGGCGGCAGGCAATGCCTTGAACCCCTTCGGCATGCTCGTGGTGACGGCTGCAGTGGCGACGGTGGGTGCCGACGCGGTGGCCGGATTCGGCACCGCCACACGGATCCAGGCTTTCGCCGTGGTGCCGCTCCTTGCCCTCAGTGCGGCGGTGGGTCCGATGGTGGGCCAGAATTGGGGGGCGCAGCGGCAGGACCGGTCGCGGGACACCCTGCTTTCGGCTTGGGCGTGCGTCTGGGCCTGGTGCCTCGTTCTCGGGCTCGTTTTCACGCTCGCAGCGCCGGAGCTGATGGCTCTCGCCATGAAGACCGGCCGCGCCCAGGATTTTGCGGTCGCGTATCTTCGGATCGTCGGGCTCAGCCTTGCCGGTTACGGCATGACAATCATCGTGAACGCCTCGCTCAATGCTCTGGGTCAGGCCTGGAAGGGCATGGCGCTTAGTTTCTTCCGGGCGGTGATCGTCTATAGCGGATGTGCATGGCTGCTGGTCGAAGCCCATGGCTATGGGGGCGTGCTCGCCGCTGCCGTACTGGCCAACGGTCTTGCGGCGCTCGCCGCGGTGGCCGCCGCAGCGCGTGCCGGCCTCGTCGTCCTGGTCGCTCGTCCGAAAACAGCGGAGGTCTGAATGGCGCCGTCACGACCCCTGTCCCACGGGCTTGAGACGGCGGTCATGCGCCGGATCACTGATGATGCCGCGTTAGATGACCGGGAGGCCCGTGAGGGTCTGATTCATGTCAGCGCCCTGTCCATGACCAAGGTTGCCGACGGACTGATCGATCCAAAACTCGTTCTGTCCTGGTTGATGGTCACCGTCGGCGCACCGGTGCCTTTGATCGGCGCCCTTGTGCCCTTGCGGGAGGCGGGATCCTTGTTGCCGCAGATGGCACTCGCCCGGCTGGTGGAGGGCCATGCCACGCGCAAATGGTTTTGGTCCGCCGGTGCGGCGGCCCAGGGTCTCTCGGCCCTGGCCATCGCCCTCGCCGCACTCACGCTGGAGGGCATGGCCGCCGGGGCGGCGATTCTGGCGGGCCTGACGGTCCTGGCCATGGCGCGGGCGGTCTGCTCCGTGACCCAGAAGGACGCCCTGGCCCGCAGCATCGGCAAGACCCGCCGCGGCGCCGTGACGGGCCTGGCCGGCAGCATCGCCGCGGCAGGTGTCCTTGGCTTCGGGGCGCTGTTGGCCCTGGACATTCTGCCTTTGACCCGGACGGCCCTTGCCGGCGCCATCGCGGTGGCTGGCGGGCTCTGGATCGGGGCGGCCCTGTTGTTCCTGTCTCTTCGCGAGGAGGTCGAAGGGCAGGGGGCGGACACGCGGGACTCTTTGGTTGCCCAGTTCTCCGCCCTGCGGCGGGACCGGCAGCTTGCCCTTTTCATCCTGGCGCGGTCCCTTTTGACCGTAACGGCCCTTGCCGTCCCGTTCATCGTGATGCTGAGCGTGGCCGATGGGGATTTTCGCGATATCGGCGAGCTGGGCCCGATGGTTCTGGCCTCGGCCTGTGCGTCCATTGCCTCCGCCTATGTCTGGGGCCGTCTGTCCGACCGCTCAAGCCGCTGGACCCTGGCTCTGGCGGGCTGTTTGGGCGCCCTGTCGCTGGCGGGAGCCGCGGTCATGGGCGCCGTCTGGAACGGGCTGGGCGGTCTGTGGGGCACGGTATGCGCCATGTTTTTCGTTCAATTGGCCTATGAAGGGGTGCGCGCGGGCCGGAAAATTCACCTCACGGACATGACGGATGATGAAAACCGGGCGCGCTACACCGCGGTCTCGAACACGGTGATTGGCGTGGTCCTGCTCGGCGGCGGTCTTTTCGGCGTCCTGGCCGACCGGGTCGGCCCTGCGGCAACCCTCGGCGTGCTCGCGGCCCTGTGCCTGGCGGCCGTCCCCGTTGTCCTGTCGCTGGACGACGTCCAGTCTTGACCGGGCGCGGGTGGACCCTTCGGCCTTGGCCGGTGTTAGTCATGACGGGAGCCGAATCCCGTGGCTTCGTCTCATTTCAGGAGGTGCCCCGGTTTTGACCGAACCCTGTTTCGAAAAGGAAGAGCTGGACCGGATCGGCGAGCGGCGGTCCCTGCGGGCCCATGAAATTTTCGAGGTGGTCCGGCGTGAAGGGGACGAGGAGATGCATCGGCCGGTCTCCTCCCTGGCCTGGTCCGGCCTCGCCGCCGGTCTCGCCATCGGCTTTTCCGTCGTGGCGGAAGCGGCCATCCGGGCCCGCCTCGGCGCCGACGCGGGATGGGCGCAGTTGCTTGGCGATATGGGGTACACGGTCGGCTTTATTATCGTCGTGGTGGGCAAGCTTCAGCTTTTCACGGAAAACACCATCACGCCTGTCATGCCCTTCTGTTTCGCTCCCAACCGGTACAATTTCGTCGGCCTGATCCGGATCTGGGCCATCGTTTTTTCAGCCAATATGGTCGGTGCTTTCCTGTTCGCGCTGTTCTTCATGGAAAGCGGTACGGCATCCGAAGCGATTCGTATGGAGATCATATCGCTGGGGCATCACGCGGCCCATGGCTCCGTGCTGGATATCCTGGCCGGCGGTATCGGCGCGGGCTTTCTCATCGCCAGTCTGGTCTGGATGATGGCGGCACAGAAAAGCAACGCGATCCTTCTGATTTTCATCATCACCTACACGATTGCGATTGCCGGGTTTTCCCATGTCGTCGCCGGTGCGGTGGAAATGGCGGCCCTCTGGCTGACCGGGGAGATCGGCGCGGGAGCCGCGTTGTTCGGGTTTCTGCTCCCGGCCTTTGTCGGCAATGTCATTGGCGGGACCCTGCTCTTTACCCTGATCGCCTATGGCCAGATCCGCAGGGAGGTCATTGAGTAGGGTACCTTCATCCGCCTTCAGCCCAATTGGGAGCCCGTGGCGGGGCCGGCGGCTTCGCGGCCCGGTTTCGGGCGTTCGCCGAACAGGGCCGTCCCGACACGGATATGGGTGGCACCGAACGCGATGGCGGTCTCAAAATCGCCCGTCATGCCCATGCTCAGTCCGGACACCCCGTTTCGTTCGGCGATCTTGGCAAGCAGGGCGAAATGGAGGGCGGGTTCCTCATCGGCGGGGGGCAGGCACATGAGGCCCGCCACGCGCAGGTCCAGGTCATCCCGGCACAATGTGATGAACGCGTCCGCCTCCCGCGGCAGCACGCCGGACTTCTGCGGCTCCTCCCCCGTGTTGACCTGGATGAACAGGGACGGGCGCGTCTCCCGGTCCTTCAGGGCCTCGGCCAGTTTGCGGGCAAGCTTCTCCCGGTCGACACTGTGGATGACGTCAAACAGGGCCAGGGCGTCGTCGAGCTTGTTGGTCTGGAGCGGGCCCACGAGATGCAGCCGGATGCCGGGGTACCGTGCGCGCAGATCCGGCCATTTGCCCTGGGCCTCCTGGACCCGGTTCTCGCCGAAATCCATGAGGCCCGCATCAAGGACCGGGGCGATCCGCTCGGGGCCGTGGACCTTGGATACGCCGATCAGGGTAATGTCCTGGGGCGCGCGGCCGGCTTTTCCGGCGGCATCGGCGATTCGCTCACGGAGCTGTGACAGGGCGGCGGCGGAATCGAAGGGTTGGGACGGACTGACGGACATGGATGTTCACTCTCCCGCGGGGTGCTCTCGATATGGCAAAACCGGCCTGCCGACGCGGTGGATTATGACCGACCCGCAGCGGATGGCCGGGACGCACGGTCTGCCAAGCGGCACCCTACCGGATACGGGTCTCATCCTGCGCCACTATGACGACCCGGACCGGCGGGCCCTGGCCGCCGCGTTCGGGCAGGCCTGCCGGGCACGGGGCATCGTGTTTCTGGTGGCCGGCGACTGGCGCCTCGCGCTGGCCTGCGGCGCCGACGGTCTTCATCTGCCAAGCTATTTGGTGGCGCGGAGGGCCGCTTGGAAGACGGCGCGCTCCGATTGGATCGTCACGGCCGCGGTACACACCATGGGGGACGCAATGCGGGCCTGGCGTTCGGGCGTCGACGGCGTTCTGGTCTCGCCCGTGTTCCCGACCCGCAGCCATCCGGGGGCTCCCGCACTTGGGCCCCTGGCGGCTGCGCGGCTGGCGGCGGCGTTTCCCGGCCCCGTTTTCGCTCTGGGAGGCATGGATGAGGGGCGCTGGCGCCGTCTCGCCCCCCTCGGTTTTGCCGGCTGGGCGGGCATCGGAGCCTGGACGCCAGCATCGCCGGCCGGCGACGCTGAATAATGTCTTGGCAAGGGTCTGGTCTTTCTGAGACAAACGGGTTTGGCTGCATGGGGAGGGTGTCCGCGTTGTCATGTCCTGCGGAAACCGGCGAAAAGAGGAGTGAGGGCGTATGAACGGTGCGCGGGGTTTGCGGTTTCTGGCGGTGTTGGGCCTTGCGGGCTTCTTCCTGGCGGCCTGCGGGGGCGGCAAACAGACTCTTGAGCCCATGGCGGCGGGCCAGGCCAAGGGCACGGGTCAAGCCTATGTGATGGGCGACGACGAAGACGGCACCCAATTCATCAGCACCGACGGCCGGGAAGGCAAGAATGCCACAGGCCTCGGCGTGAACGGCTATCTGTGGCGCGCCTCCCTCGACACCCTATCCTTCATGCCCCTGGCCAGCGCCGATCCCGTGGGCGGTGTGATCATCACGGACTGGTATACGGCGCCGGAAACGCCTGCCGAGCGGTTCAAGGTGCAGGTCTATCTGCTTGATCGTCGCCTGCGGGCCGATGCGCTCCGCGTGAACGTGTTCCGTCAGGAGCAGAACACCACCGTGGGTTGGGTGGATGCGGCGGTGGCCCAAGAGACCAAAACAAAGATGGAAAACGCCATTCTCACCCGTGCCCGTGAGCTGCGCGTCAACGGTTTCGCCGAGCGGTGATCCTCTCGCGCTGACAGATGTCGACAAGGCACCCTTCGTCTGCGTTGGCCTGAAAGAGGGGTGAGGCGTGTTTTGTGATTAAGGCGCGCCTGTGCCCTTGGCCCGCCTCTCTCCCACAGAATCCTGTTTTATTGCGGGACGCCGGCCCAACGGGTCCTTCCGGTCTTTCGTCTTTCTCGAGCGAACAAAGATTACTGCCATGAGCTCTGCCGATTCCGCCGACATCCGATACAACGCCCGCGACGTGGAGCCGAAATGGCAGGAGCGCTGGCGCGAGCGCGATCTGTTCAAGGCCAAGATCGATCCCTCAAAGCCAAAATACTATGTGCTCGAGATGTTCCCTTACCCCTCGGGCAAGATCCATATGGGGCACGCCAGGAACTATGCTCTCGGGGATGTGGTTGCCCGGTACAAGCGCGCGCGCGGCTTCAACGTGCTGCATCCCATGGGCTGGGACGCCTTTGGCCTGCCGGCGGAGAATGCCGCCATCGAGCGGAACATTCACCCGGCCGCCTGGACCCGCCGGAACATCGAGACCATGAAGGAGCAGTTCGCGAAACTGGGCTTCTCTTTCGATTGGAGCCGGGAGCTTGCAACCTGCGAGCCGGATTACTTCAAACATCAACAGCGGCTGTTCCTGGAATTTTTCCAGGAAGGGTTCGTTTATCGCCACAAGGCCTTCGTCAATTGGGATCCGGTTGAGCATTCGGTGCTGGCCAACGAGCAGGTGATCGACGGCAAGGGCTGGCGCTCCGGCGCTCCGGTGGAAAAGCGCGAACTCGCCCAGTGGTTCTTCCGCATCACGGATTTTTCGCAGGATCTCCTCGCCGCCCTGGAGACCCTGGAGCGCTGGCCGGACAAGGTCCGCCTGATGCAGCAGAACTGGATCGGCCGGTCCGAAGGCCTGCGCTTTACCTTCGATTTAGTCGATCCCGATGGTGCGCTGCCCGAGGACACCCGCGCGGCCGGCATCCCGGTCTATACCACCCGGCCGGACACCCTGTTCGGCGCGAGCTTCTGCGCCATCTCCGCAGATCATCCCATCGCCATCGCCCTGGCCGAGACGCGCGAGGACATCGCAGCGTTCCGCGAAGAATGCGCCCAACTCGGAACATCCGAGGAAGCCATCGAGCGGGCCGAAAAGAGGGGGGTCGATACGGGTCTGAAGGTTCGCCACCCCTTTGATCCCGATTGGGAAATGCCGGTCTATGCGGCCAATTTCGTGCTGATGGATTACGGCACCGGCGCGATCTTCGCCTGCCCGGCCCATGACCAGCGCGACCTGGACTTTGCCAACAAATATGGCCTGCCCGTGCGCACGGTCGTTGTGCCCGATGGGGTGGACCCGGATGACTTCGCCGTCACGACCGAGGCCTATACGGGCCCCGGGCGCATCGCCCGGTCCCGGTTCCTGGACGGTCTGAGCATTGATGCCGCCAAGGCCGCCGTGATCGATCGCATGGAGCAGGACGGCACCGGTGAGCGGGCCATCAATTACCGCTTGCGCGACTGGGGTTGCTCGCGCCAGCGCTATTGGGGATGCCCGATCCCGATCATCCATTGCGATGACTGTGGAGCAGTGCCGGTCCCCGTGGCCGATCTGCCCGTGACTTTGCCCGAAGATGTGACCTTCGATGTCCCCGGCAATCCCCTGGATCGCCACGAGGCCTGGAAGTCCGTGCCCTGCCCGTCCTGCGGCAAGCCGGCGACCCGGGAGACGGACACGCTGGACACATTCGTGGATTCTTCCTGGTATTTCGCCCGGTTCTGCGGCCTCGACGACAAGGAGCCCGTGGACAAGGCGGGGGCGGATTATTGGTTGCCCGTGGATCAGTATGTGGGCGGGATCGAGCATGCGGTTCTGCATCTGCTCTATGCCCGTTTCTTCACCCGCCTGTTGCAGAAGACGGGGCGTACGGACGTGGACGAGCCGTTTGCCGGCCTGTTCACCCAAGGCATGATCACCCACGAGACCTATCGCGACGAGGGCGGCCAATGGCGCGCGCCGTCCGAACTGACCTGGGAGGACGGCAAGCCTTTTGTCGCCGAAACCGGCGTGCCGTGTTCCGTCGGACCCATCGAAAAGATGTCGAAGTCCAAGCGGAACATCGCCGATGTGGACACGGTGGTCGATCAGTACGGGGCCGATACCGCGCGCTGGTTCGTGCTGTCGGACACGCCGCCGGAACGGGATGCGGAATGGACCCAGGCCGGCATCGAAGGATCCTGGCGGTTCAACCAGCGCCTGTGGCGCCTTGTCGTGGAAGCCTCGCCGGACCTGCCGCCCGTGGGCGCCGAAAAGCCGTCCTTTGATCACGCGCCGGCTGCGCTGGAGATTCGCCGCTCCGTGCACAAAGCGATCCGGGACATGACGGCGGATATCGATGCATTCCGGTTCAATCGTGGCATTGCGCGGGTGCACGAACTGACCAACGAGGTCTCCGCCTTCACTGCCAAGGCCGATATGAGCGATCCGGCCAATGGTTGGGCCCGTCGGGAGGCCCTGGAGACTTTGGTCCAGGTGGTCTCGCCGATCATGCCCCATTTTGCCGAAGAGGCCTGGGAACGGCTGGGCCACGGAGTGTGGCTCGCGGAGTCCGCCTGGCCCGACTTTGATCCCGCTTTGGTCAAGGACGACCGGGTCACCCTGCCGATCCAGGTGAACGGCAAACGGCGCGGGGAGATAGACGTGGATCTCGACGCGGATGCGGCCTCCATCGAGGCGGCCGCCCTGGCCCATGACGCGGTCCGGCGCGTGCTCGACGGCAAGACGCCCAAAAAGGTGATCGTCGTGCCGAAACGCATCGTCAACATCGTGGTGTGAGGGTCGATGGTTGGGTTTGGCCTACGGGGCTTGCTGATCTTCAGTGTCCTATTGATCGCCGCATGCGGGTTTCGCCCTCTCTATGGAGAGACGGCCAGCGGGGCCAGCGGCGCGGCCGAACTGGCGCGCATTCAGCTCAACACGCGCAACGATCGGGCTGATGCCCTGGTCCGCGGCCATTTGCGCGATTTGATGGCCACCGGGAGCACCGGCGCGCCGCCGAAATATGAACTGGTCGTGCGGATCGACGAGCGGGCGGAGCCCGTGGCCATTGAGGCGGACACCACCATCACCCGTTTCAACCTGCGCCTCAGCGCCCGGATCCAGCTGAAGGATCTGGCCACCGGCGCGGTGATCCACACGGACGCGGCCCGCTCCATCACGGCCTATAATGTGGTGGACAGCCAGTTTGCCACTCTGGCCGCCGAGCGCAATGCGGAGGACCGGGCCGCCCTTGACCTTGCCGAAGATATCAAACTGCGCCTTGCGCTGTTTTTCGACCGTCAGATCAATCCTGGCCGGCTTGATCCGCGTGATGCAACCTCCGTGGGCGACACATCGTGAAGATCAAACCGTCCGATGCGGAACGGGTGCTGGCGGCACCGCCCGCGGATTGCGCGGCGATCCTGCTTTACGGCCCGGATGAAGGCTTGGTTCGGGACCGCAGCCGTCGTGTGGCCGCGCGGGTCGTGGGCGAGCCGCCGGATCCCATTCGGCTCAGCAGTCTCGACGAGTCCGATCTAAAGGCCGATCCGGCCCGCCTCGCCGATGAAGCCTGCGGCATGGCCTTGATGCCCGGCGATCGCCTCGTCCGTGTGCGTTTGGCCAATGACAGCGCCACGAAGGCTGTCGAAGGGTTCCTGGCCGGCTGTGCCGATGGCAGCCTGAAGCCGGATGCCTTGGTGATCGTCGAAGGCGGCGACCTGCCGCCCCGGTCCAATCTGCGCAAGCTGTTCGAGGGTGCCAGGACCGGCGCGGCAATCGCGTGCTATGCGGACGAGGCTGCCGATCTCGATCAGCTCATCGACACAAGGGCCCGGGAGGCGGGGCTGGCCGTCGAGGCCGAAGCACGCCAGGCCCTGGTCTCCCGGCTCGGTGCAGACCGGGGCGTGACAATCCAGGAACTCGATAAGCTGTTCCTCTACAAACACAATGATCCCGGGTCCATCACGCGTGAGGATGTGGACGCCTGCCTGCCGCAAGACACGGACGCCATGGCCGGCATGCTGGCGGACCAGGTGGCCCAAGGTGTCATCGAGACTCTGCCCAAGGATCTCAGCAATGCCTTCGCCGGTGGCATGGCGCCGGTGGCCATCCTGCGCGGTGTGAGCGGACATTTCCTGAAGCTGCATGGCTGGAGCGCGGCGGTGGCCGCCGGCGCGGACCCGGGCGATGTGATCAAGCAGGCCCGCCCGCCGGTCCATTTCAAGCGGGTGGGCGGCGTGCGCCAGCAATTGCGTCTGTGGTCCGTGGGCGATGTGGAAACGGCGCTTCAGGCCCTGCTGGAGGCCGAGCGCCAGTGCAAGACCACGGGCATGCCCGACACCATCGTGACCGAACGGGTCCTCCTCAGCCTCACCCGCCGCGCCGCCCGCAAAGGCCGCACCCAAGCCACCCGCCGGTGACCATCCAGACAAGATGTCCGGGCCTCGGCGGGCCGGCCTTGATCCGCCTCACAGGCTCCGGCGACCGGCCCTGATCTCCTCATATTCCTCGATGGTCAAGGGGCGGAAGGTTCGCAAGCCGTCGTCCCGGATGAAGATCGGATCGTTCGTGCTCCCCGGATCGAACCCCTGCTCGACCAGGTCCACCTTGCGGTGCTTGAAGGTCCCGGTCACGTCGATCGCACCGCGCAGGCGAAGGAAAACCGGGCAGGCATAGGCAGGCAGCTCCCGCAGCGCATGCTCAAAGAGGGCGGCGAGATCGAGATCCGTGTCGGCCGTAAGCGCGGCCATGCCCGCACGGCCGTCGGCATGGGGCACGCGAACGCCGTAAACACTCGCTTCGTGAATATCGGGGAAACGTGAAAGGGCCCCGGCGACCTCCGACGTCGCCACGTTTTCCCCCTTCCAGCGGAAGGTGTCGCCAACACGGTCCACGAAGTAATAGTAGCCATGGGCGTCCCGGCGCAGCAGATCGCCGGTCCGGAAATAGGCATCATCGTCCTTGAAGACGTGATGCAAAACCTTTTTGTCCGTCTCTCGGGACCCTGAATAGCCGTCAAAATGGTGGCGGGCATCGGTACCGATGCGGCCCAGCGCTTCGCCCAGTTCCTCGGGGCCGCAGGGAATGCAAAAGCCTTCCGCGTTCCGCTGCGGCTCTTCCGTCTCCAGATTGAATCGTACGAGATCCACATTGAAAAAGCGGCGCGCATAGGAGGGGACACGTCCCACGGCGCCGGGCTTGCCGTCATAATTGAACAGCATGACATTGCCTTCGGTGGAGCCGTAGAACTCGACAATGCGCGGAATGGCAAAGCGGGCCTGGAAGGCTTCCCAGATTTCCGGACGCAGACCATTGACGATGATTGCGCGCAAGGCATGGTCCCGCTCCTGGGGGTGGGGCGGCGCGATGAGCAGGTAGAGGCAGAGTTCACCGATATATTGGAACAGGGTGGCGCGGTATTTGACCACGTCTTCCCAGAAGTGACTGGCCGAGAATTTCCGTTTCAGGACGATGCTGCCCCCGACGGACAGGGTCACGCCGACCGCGCAGACGCCGCCGGCGGAATGGTACAGCGGCAGTGTCACATACATGCGGTCCTTTGCCGTCGCGTCCACGGCGGCGGAAAATCCGTTCATGCCCGAGAACACACGCATATGCGGGAATTTCGCCGCTTTGGGCAGGCCCGTCGTGCCGCTGGTATAGATGTAGAAACAGGCATCGCGGCCACGCAGGTCCGAACGGGCTTGAGGACCGATGGCGCCCTCGGCCTGACCGGCCAGGACAGCGTCGAGATCCGTCCCGAGGGCCGGCCGGTCGGCTGGTGCTGGGAGGGTGCGCCCGGTGGGATCGTGCGCCCAGGCATCGGCCAGGCGGAAAAGGCTCATCGTATCGGGCAGGTCATCGCCGATGTCGGCGACTGCATCGGCCAGTTCCTCGCCGACGATCAGATGCCGGGCGTCGGAGACGGACAGGCTGTGGAGCAGGGCCTGGCCCCGGAGATTGGTGTTGATCAGGGCTGTGGTGACGCCGATCTTCGCCATGCCCAGCCAGACAAAGAGAAATTCCGGCCGGTTTTCCATCAGCAGGGCGACCACATCACCCTGGACGAGGCCCCGGTCCTGCGCCCAGACCGCAAAGCGGTTCGCCGCGGCGTCATAGTCGCGGTAGCTGAAGCTGCGGTCCTCGAACAGGATGGCCGGCGCATCGGGCGTGTCCCGGGCCCAGCCTTCGATGATGTCGGCGACCGTGACGGTCATGTCCGGCGCGGCACTGCGGATCCGGCCGCCCACCCTCAGCATGGTTCTCAGAAAATGCCAATCCCGCTTCAACTGCGTGAGCACGGCCATGGCGTCCGCTCCTTTTTGGCCCCGAAACCTGTTCTGCCCATTGTGATCAGGATTTGTGACTTTGGTTAATGATTTTCACGCTAGGACCAAGTCGTCCATGCTGCCGGCGGGCTGCACTGCGCGCCTGTGGGCGCCGTACCGCTCGACGGTTTCGCGCGGGCATAAAACCGCACTAAAGTGGATGTGGTCCTGTGGCGATTGCAGGACGAGACCGAGAGAGGAGACCCCCAATGTCGAGCCGCACCGTCGTATTGTGTGAACCCCTGCGTACCCCCATCGGGACCTATAACGGCACCTTGAAGGCCACCCCCGCGACCGAGCTGGGCGCGACGGTCATCAAGGCCGTGATTGCCAAAAGCGGCCTCAGCCCGGACGCCGTCGGCGGCGTGATCATGGGCAATGTGGTCCAGGCCGGGAACAAGATGAACCCCGCGCGCCAGGCTGCCATCGGCGCCGACCTGCCGGTCGATGTGCCGGCCCTCACCGTAAACCGGGTCTGCGGCTCGGGTGCCCAGGCCGTGGCCAATGCCGCCTCCGAAGTGTGGACCGGTTACGAAGACGTGATGATCGCCGGCGGCATGGAAAACATGGACATGGCCCCGTATCTCATCCCGAACGGCCGCTGGGGCCACCGGATGGGCCATGCGGAGATCCTGGACTCCATGCTCTATGACGGCCTCAACGATGCCTTTTCGGACCAGCATTCCGGTTGGCACACGGAAGATCTGGCGACGAAGTTCCAGATCAGCCGCGAAGCGCAGGACCAATGGGCCGAGCGCAGCCAGCAGCGGTTCAGCGCTGCCCAGGCCGACGGCAAGTTCGACGCCGAAATCGTGCCGGTGATGGTCAAGGGCCGTAAAGGGCCGGAGCCCTTTGAGAAGGACGAGCACAACCGTCCCGAGACGACCTATGACACGCTGGCCAAGCTGCGCCCCGCATTCCGCAAGGAAGGCACCATCACGGCCGGAAACGCGCCGGGCCTCAACTCCGCTGCCGCCGCCATGATCGTGGCTGAGAAAGGCTTCGCCGAGAAAAACGGCTTGAACCCGGTGGCCGAGTTGAAGGGTTACGCCGTGGCCGGCGTCGAGCCGGGCATGTTCGGCATCGGCCCCGTGCCGGCCGTGCGCAAGCTGCTGGACCGGGTCGGCTGGACGGTCAACGATGTCCAGCGGGTTGAGGTCAACGAGGCCTTTGCCGCCGTTGCCCTTGCCGTGTCCCAGGAACTGGGCTTTGCCCATGATGTCGTGAATGTCGAAGGCGGCTCCATCGCCCATGGTCACCCGATCGGTGCCACCGGTGCCGTGCTGACGACGCGCCTCCTGCACTCCATGAAGCGCGACGGCCTGAAGCGCGGTGTCGTCACGGCCTGCATCGGCGGCGGCCAGGGCATTGCCATCGCGGTCGAGATGCTCTGAGGCAAGACGGTCTTGATCCGTTGACAAACGGCCTCTGGTCATCCCGGGGGCCGTTTGCCGTATCAGGGCCGGGTCGCGCCTTCCCGGAGACCCGCGACGAGCCGGTCGAACACCGTGCGCACACGCCGGCTGCCATAGATGCCCCGCTCGGCCACGACCCACACCGGCACCGGAATCGCCGGCAGGTCGGGCAAGGCGCGCTCCACGCCGGGCTCCGCCTCGCCGATCCGCTCGCCCATGATGCCGATGCCGAGACCGCGTTTGACCAGAGCCCACTGGACAAGCTGATTGGTCGTCACGATGCGGTAGTTCCGCTTTCCAATGCTCAGCCCCAGGGCATTCATGGCGGCAATCTCTGCCTCCGACCCGTCGAAGCCGATGAAGTCTGCCCGGGACAGGTCCTCCGGTCGGCGCGGCCGCCCCAGTCGCGCCAGATAATCCGTTGACGCATAGAGCCGGGCCGCGCCCTGGGCGGCCTTTTTCGCCACCAGATCGGGCCCGGCCGGTTCGAAATGGCGAATGGCAATATCGGCTTCACGCCGGCGCAGGTCGCTTGCCGCGGTGGAGACCACGAGTTCGATGTGCAGGCCCGGTTCCTCCGCCCGCAAAGTGTCAAGGATGGGGGGCAGCCGGAAGGCCGCCGTCACATCGCTGGCCGCCAGGGACACCGTGCCCTCCAGGGCCCGGGCGTCGCCATACGCGGCGATCGCCGCCCGGTCCGCCGCCTCGCCCATGTGCCGCAGGTGATCGCAAAATTCCGCACCCGCCGATGTCAAAGTGAGGGACCGGCCGCCCCGCTCGAACAGGGTGACGCCCAGCTCCGCTTCAAGGGCTGCAACCTGCCGGCCCAGCGTCGACTGGGTGAGCCCGAGGGCCCGCGCTGCGGCGGACAGGGAGCCTTCCTCCGCCGTGAGGAGGAAGGCCCTTGCCCGGTTCCAATTGAAGCTGAGACCCGGTGTTTTCATGCAAAAATGCATATCACAATAGGAAAATTTGGCAATTCACCATGCGCTGGTGCATGCCTAGGCTGGCAATCGGTTTGGGATTTCGAGGAGACCGATATGGCCGGACAGGTGGAAACCGCCCTCACTGTGGGGCAAGCCCGGGTCTGGGCCCGGGTCGGCGGGGCGCTTTATCTCGCCGTTCTGGCCGGCGCGGTCTGCGGCAATTTTTTGATCCGTGAGCCGCTCATTGCCGGTGGCCTGACGGGCGAACGCGTTTCAAGGATTGCGGCGGCGGAGGGACTGTTCCGATTCGGCATTGCTCTGGAACTCGCCACCTTTGCCGCAATCGTGCCCCTCGGCTTTGCGCTTTACACGGTCCTTAAGGCCGTCCATGAGCGCTTGGCGCATTTGGCCCTCCTGTGGTGGGTGGGCGAGGCGATCATGCTCAGTCTCGCCCTGGCCTGTTCCTATGCCGTGATGCGCCTTGCCACGACCCCCGGCTATACGGCGGGGCTTGATGCGGATGGCCTCACCGCTTTGGTCATGCTGCTGTTCCGTCTTTTTTACTTTATCTATGATCTGGGTCTGGTCTTTTTCGCTCTGGGCTCGATGGTCTTTGCCGCCTTGTTCTTCCGCGCCCGGTTGATCCCACGACTTGTGTCGGGCTTCGGCGTGGTGGCCAGCGGTCTCATCATGCTCAATATCTTTGCGCTTCTTGTCATGCCGTCGATCAGTGCCGTGATCGCCATGCCGGCCGCAGCCTCCATGGCCCTCTATGAACTGCTCGCCGGTCTCTGGCTCCTGGTTTTCGCCGCCGACCGCCCCCGCCTCCAGGCCCTTCTGGACAGCGCCGCTCCGTGCCGGCGGGACGGACCGTGTTCTTGAACGGGATCGTGCCTGAATAGAAGGTCGGTTGAGGGCTTGAGTCCGGGATGGTCGAGCCGATCGCGCTGGGACCGACCGTGCCGTCCAGTCAGGCGGAAACCCGGTTCACCTCCCCTAAGCCCCATGCCAAGATCAGGGCGCGGCGGATATCGCGTGATGCGGTAGACGACGCCAATGGCGTGGAAACCAACAAAAACAAACCACAATACACATAAGAAGGGCTGGAAATGACAGGACGTAGACCATTCCGGAAGGGCATGGCGGCCGGCGTGGTTCTCACGCTTGCCGGATGCGTGGCGGGCGGGGAACGGCAGGCGACGGCCCCCGCATTCGAAGCGGAAATCCGGCGCACAGCCTATGGCGTGCCTCACATCAAGGCCGACGACTATGCGGGGCTCGGCTACGGCATCGGATATGCCTCGGCCCAGGACAATATCTGTGAACTCGCCGAGCGCACGATGCGGGTTTCGGGTGAACGCGCCAAGCACAAGGGCCCGGGGGAGAACGGCGAGAACATCGCCAGCGATTTCTACCACCGCCGGCTGATCGAGAGCGGGGCGCTCGACTCTTTGCTGAACGGTCCGGCCGACTCTCCGGACACGCCGTCCCAAGCCGCCCGGGACCTTGCGCGGGGGTATGCGGCCGGCGTCAGTCGTTATGTCCGCGAGACCGGCGTGGAGACCATCAGCGATCCACGCTGTCAGGGTGCGGACTGGGTTCGGGAGATCAGCGAGACCGATTACTGGCGCAGTGTGCTCGCCGGGCAGGTGGTGATCCAGATGGGCGGGATCGTCGCCGCCGCTCCCCCGGGAGACGGTGATGGCAACGGCCGCCAGGCCGTGCTCGATGATCCGCTCCCTGAGGCTATCGGCATTGGCAGCAATGCCTATGGGTTGGGCGGTGACATGACCAAGGGCGGGCGGGGTGTCCTTCTCGGCAATCCCCATTATCCCTGGGACGGACAGAACCGGTTTTACCGCATTCATTTGACGATCCCCGGCGAATTGAATGTCGTCGGCGCAGGCCTCATTACCAGTGCCTTTGTCGGCATCGGCCACACGGACTCGATTGCCTGGACCCACACGGTCTCCACGGCCCGGCGCTTTGGCTATTTCGAACTCAGCCTCGATCCGGAGGATCCAACCCGGTATCTCTATGAGGGCGAGTATGTCCCCATGGAGCGCCAGACCGTCACAGTCGATGTGAAGGGAGCGGATGGTCTGCGCCAGGAGACGCGGACATTCTATGCGACCCGTTACGGCCCTGTGTTGGAAACGGAGACCCTGCCCTGGACGGCGGAGCGGGCCTATGCGATCCGCGTCATGCCCGTGGGCCTGCGCCCGGTCGATCAGTACATCGCCCTGTGGCAGGCGGACAGCGTCCGCGACCTCGAGACGATCCTGGGCCGGTTTCAGGCGACGGGATTCAACACAACGGCCACGGATTCGAGCGGCGAGGCCCTGTTCGGGGATCTCGGCATGGTGCCCAATGTCACCCCGGGGCTCATCGAGGCCTGCGCCGTGTCGCCTTTGGCCAAGGGAATGTGGACCCGGTTCCGGGTCCCGGTGCTCGACGGGTCCCGGGCCGCCTGCGACTGGATCACCGATCCGGAAGCGACGGCGCCGGGCGTCTTCGCGCCGTCGGATCTGCCTAAGCTGTTCCGCCGAGACTTCGTCGCTCAGAGCAATGACAGCCACTGGCTGACCAATCCCGCGGCACGGCTGGAGGGGTTCAGCCCGGTGCTGGGGGACGAGGAGAATCCACGCAGCCTGCGCACGCGGCTCGCCCTCGACCAGATCCGCGACCGAATGGACGGTTCGGACGGGCTGGCCGGCACGAAGTTCGACCTGGTCACCCTTAAGGCGGTCATGTTCGGCAACCGTCATTTGGGGGGCGAGCTTTTGCGCGACGACATGGTGACTCTGTGTCAGGACAATCAGGGTGATGATCTGCCCGGCGCGGTCTGCGACGCGCTGGCGGCGTGGGACCTGCGGGTCGATCTCGACAGCCGGGGTGCTCACATCTTCACGCTGTTCGCGCTCAATGGCGGGGTCCGCTTCGCCGACGCCTTCGATCCCGACGCCCCCATCGACACGCCTCGGGCCCTCGATACCGGTGCCCCCGAAGTGCTTGCGGCCCTCAAGGCCGCCGCGAAAACCCTAAAGGATCTCGCCATCGCGCCGGACGCGGCCCTGGGATCGGTCCAGGTTGAGACTCGCAACGGCGAGCGCATCCCCATCCATGGCGGTCTGGGCACCGCCGGGGTGTTCAACATGATCATCCCCGAGGACGTGGAGCCGGCGTTGGGCTGGACCAGCGTGCGCCATGGCTCCAGTTGGGTGATGGTGGTGGAGTTCACCGAGGACGGGCCGATCAGTGAAGGCCTGCTGACCTATTCCCAGTCCACGAACCCCAACTCGCCCCACTATTCCGATCAGACCCGGCTGTTCTCGCGCAAGGGTTGGGACGATCTGCGGTTCACGGAAGAAGCCGTCAAGGCCGGCACCGTCGACCGGGTGGTGATTTCGGAATAGGGCAGGGACTGCGACCGCGCGCTCACCGGACGGAGTGACGGCCCCCGCCCGGCAATGGCTTGAATGGCGTGTCTGTATAAAGGCCTATCTGCATAAAGATGGAGCGGCGCGGGGCACATGCCGGCGCCGCTTCCATGATCACGGAGCGGCGTATCTCAAAAGGCCGTGTCCGTTTCGGCGAGACCAAGCGTGTTTTCGAGCAGCACGCTGCCCGTATCGAAGGTCAATTGGAGACCGGACCCCCCGATGATCGCGACGGTCGCGCCGGCATCTGCGGCATCGATGAGTCCGTCTTCCGACAGATCGAAATCGGCGAACAACGCGCCGGTTGCCGCCGCATCCAGAATGTCGACACCGGCGGTGAAATCGACGATCCGGTCGTTGCCGAAGCCGGTTTCCAGGACAAACCGATCGCCATGCGCACCGCCGGTCAGGGTATCGTTGCCGGCCCCGCCGCTCAGGGTGTCGCTTCCCGTGCCACCCGTCAGAACGTCATTGCCCTGATCGCCCCGCAGAAGGTCGGATGCATGTCCGCCGTCGATCACATCATCGCCGTCGCCGCCGTGGATGGTGTCGAAGCCGGCGCCACCCAACAGTGTATCGTGACCGCCATTGCCGTAGATGATATCGGAGCGGTAGCCGCCATCGATCAGATCGCGCCCGCGCCCGCCGGAAAGCAGATCGTCACCGGCGTCGCCAAAGATCGTATCCCTGCCGCCGTCGCCGGAGATGGTGTCCATCCCCGTGCCGCCGGAAATGACATCCCGGCCGCCGCCCCCATTTATGCTGTCGTCGTCATTTCCGCCATCAATGCTGTCCGTCCCGTGACCGCCCGTCAGGGTGTCGTTACCGAGATCACCGAACAGCATATCGGCCCCGTCGCCGCCTGCGAGACTGTCGTCGCCGGCAAAGCCAGTGATCGTATCGCCGCCATCCCCGCCGGTGAGGGTGTCCGCGTCGGGCGTGCCGGCCAGGGTCATGCCGGCGACCACGACCGCCGGTGCGATTCCAGAGACGGTGACGGTGACCGTGGCCGAGGCGGTGCCGCCCCCATCGTCGGTCACGGTGTAGGTGAATTGGTCCGTCGCCGTCTCGCCGGCCGGAAGGGCATCGAATTGGCCGTCTGGATCATAGGTGAAGACGCCATCGCCCTGATCCGTGAGCGTGCCGAGCAAGGTGCTGTCGTCGAACCCGATCACGGACAGGGGATCGCCGTCGGGATCCGTGTCGTTACCGAGCACGGAAGGGGTCGTGAAGGCCGTATCGGCCGACGTTGAAAAGTTTGCACCCACATCATCCGATGGTAACGGCAAGCTGTTTTGCTCGACCGGGTCTTCTTCGCTTTCGGCATGGTCGGACGGCCCCTGACCCGGAGCATAGGGGGGCGGCGGAAGCGCTTCGTCCGGCGTCGGATCGTTGAATTCGAGGGTGTTCAAGTCGATGTTTGCGGCAGTGTCGACCAGGACCGTGACGCCGGAATGGAGCCCATTCTGGTAGGTTGCACCCGGCTGGGGCCATAGATAGCCATGGGCCATCTGGGCCACGAGCTTGATATGGACTGCGCCGTCGGCGTCCCGGAAGACCGCTGTGTCGGGCGAGGCTTCCAGCATGGCCATGGACGACACCTCGCGGGCCGGCCAGGCGGCGCTGGAATAGGGATCGTCAATGGTGAAGCGCGAGTCCGTTGGCACCGGGCCAAGGTTGAAAATGACGCTCTGGCCCCAGTCCATGTCATGGAGATACAGCCGGAATGTATCATTGATCGTGTCGAAATCGAGCGTGTAGGTGTATTCGGAGAAAACCGGGATCTGCTTTCTCAGTTTCGAAGCATATTCGCCGTCCGACCGGGTGACGCTCAGATTCGTGCCCGCATTGCCCCGATTGGCCCCGTCATTTCTCACATCGGCGCCCCCATCGTCGATTCTCAAGGTGCCGCTGCTTTGACCATAGGTGACGATGGCGCCCCATTCCTCGATCACTTCGAAATTCTCACCGGCATTGAAGTGGCGCGATCCGTCCCGATCCGAGCTGTACTGATAAATCATGGAGCCTGGGACGCCGGTCAGGCTGCCGTCGATATCGACAAAGCCCCGCGCGTAACTGTCATTGCCAATGGCGTTGCCGCCGCCGCCGATGCTCAGTTTGCTGGCTTCATCGACATTCGGTCCCCAGGCGATCTCGTTGGCGGCGAAGGATGCCGTCTTGTGGATGGCGTTCGAGAGGGCAATGGCTTCGTCATCGCCTTCGAATCCCTCGAACAGGACATTCGTCAATCCGCCGGGCCCGTCATAAAGCTGAAAGCCCTCAAAGGTGCCATTGCCATAGGGAAGGCTCCGTCCGGCCTCGATCTCGGCCGGGGTGGTCGGCGTCCCGGTATTTTCCGACCGTCCGACAATGAGGCTGTCCTTGATGGTCTGGTTGAGCCGGAACCGGGCATTGGTACCCATCTCGGCAAAGGCGGACTCCGTGAACGTTCCTTCAATGCCGCGCACATAAGGGCCTTCAGCCTTGTACACGGTGAAGCCTTCCACGACCCAGGGATCCACCCGCTGGGGCTGCTCTGGGCTGCCGATCGGATTGCCGTCCTGGATGTAACCGGCATGGTTCAGCTTGAAGGCCCGCCCCGGCATGGAGTGGGCGACATTATCCTTGAAGTCGTTCGGACCTTCCCGGCTTTCATACGCTTCCAACGAGTCGATTCCCCGGGAATCCCCGTTGACGCCGCGCAGTTCGAACCAGAAGCCGGCGGAGTCCGAGCCGGCCGCATGATTGCCGTGGAAGGTATTCTCGGCATTTTCAACCCAGAACACCGACGGGCTGTTGAAGTCGCTTTTCTCGGTGGCCTCGTTGCGGCTGGCGGGGCGGCGCGCATTGATACCCAGATTGTCAATGAACTGATTGCCGACTTCGGAGCCATCCTCAAGAAAATAGCTGTGGCCGATGGTCTCGAAGGTGACGTTATCCTCGACCCGTGCGTTGCGCGCACCGTGGACCGTCAGGCCCTTATTGAAGGTGTGGTGGAAGGATGAATTCTCAATATACTGACCGCTGACGTCGCCATTCAGATGCCAATGTGCCGGATATTTGCCCAGAAGGCCGGCCTGGCCCATATGCGTGAATTCGGCGCCGGAGATGCGCATCTGACCACCCATCATCACCATGGTATGGCCGCCGAATTGATCCGGCTGTTCCGCGAGGGACAGGCTGTCGTCGTAATCCACCTTACCCTGAATTTTGACGTCACGGCTGAGCAGGCCGACTTCGGCCCGCATGTCCAGGGTCCAGCTCCGTTCCCCGTTGTCATAGGTGTCCGCTTCGCCGTAATGCATGAAGGTCGCGGGGCGGTCGAGCGTGACGATCCTGCCGCCATCCTCGACCGCGACAATGGTGAATTCTTCGGCCTGGTTGTGATCGAAATCCGTTGAGGCGACGACAATCCGGTCACCGACCTGCCAGCCTGTCGGCTTGTCGAGTTCGATGACCTCGTCGCCGCGTTCGGCCGTCTGCGTCAGTTGGGCCCAGCTTTCCTTGCTGGCATCGTCCGTATGGATTTCAATGCTGGCCTCGGGACCCATGGCCATCAGAAAGGCGTCGTTGTTTTGGACCGTACGATCGATGCCATAGGGGCTCAGATCGACATCGCGGCCGGGATCTTTCGGGGCGCCGCCGGACAGCGTCAGCGTGAACTTGCTGGTAAAGGGCTCGTCTTCGGTCCCCACCTGGAAGGTCCCGCCCGCTCCGACAAAGGCCCATTCGGTTTCCAGCTCAAAATCGCCCCCGGTGTCGGCGACCTCAAACGTGCCCTTGACGACGAGGCCCTCAATGTGGGCATCCGTGTCGAGAATCACATGCTGGTCGGCTTCGATGACGACCACATCGTTCGGTCCCGGTTCGCTGCCGTCGGCCATGCGAATGTCTGACCAGAAAAGATCGGGCATCGTCCTTCCCCCCAGTGCTGGGTGAGCGTCATCAATTGTGGCGAAATATGGCGCTCAGAAGGCTGCCCGAATATTTAAAAATTATTATTGATCCATATTTCCCGAATTTCATGGAAGAGTTGTCATTGAATAGATCTGTAGAAATGAAAACCTAGTACCATCATGGTCAAACACTTAGATATACCGGAAAATAGTCTGAAATTCAATGTATAGATGAAGTGTTAGGCGTTTTAGCATCAAATAAATGGTGGGATCCTTTTGTTTTTTCTGAAAGCGCGGGCCGCGGCAGGCGTTGGGGGTGTCAGGTCGTCGGGGGCGCCATGGTGCGGGCTGAAATCATGGTATGACCATCGTCGATGGGGCCCGCTCAGCGCCAGTCCGGGGCATGCTCCAGCCGGTTGCGCCGCGCGCGTCCTTCGGTCCTGCTTGCATTTGGTCAGACGAACCTGTCACGGATCCGCCCATGTCCCTCCCCGACGACCTCGACGCCCGCAAGTTTCAGGTGCTCAAGGAGACCTTCGGTTTCGACGGGTTTCGGCCGGGGCAGGAGCGGGTGTTCGATGCGCTGCTGTCCGGGCAGCGTGTGCTGGCTGTCATGCCGACGGGCGCCGGAAAATCGCTCTGCTATCAGGTCCCGGCCCTGGCCCTGGGCGGGCTCGCCGTGGTCGTCTCGCCACTTCTGGCACTCATGCAGGATCAGGTTGCGGCCCTGAAGGCCGCCGGTGTGGCGGCCGAATCGATCAATTCAAATCAATCCTATGAGGACAATGCGGCCGTGTGGCGCCGCGCCGCCGCGGGCGAGTTGTCCTTGCTGTATCTGTCACCGGAACGTCTTATGACCGCGCGGATGCTCGCGGCCCTTGCCCGGTTGCCCGTACGCATGATCGCCGTCGACGAGGCGCACTGCATTTCCCAGTGGGGTCCGGCGTTTCGGCCCGAATATGAACAGCTTTCCCTCCTGCGTCAGCATTTTCCGGAGGCAGCGCTTGCTGCCATGACCGCCACGGCCGACGAGGTGACGCGCACGGACATCTGCGCCAAGCTGTTCGGCGGCGACGCGACAGTCTTCGTGTCCGGCTTCGACCGGCCCAATATCACGCTGTCCGTCGAGCCAAAGAACGGCAAGGCCCCCCAGCTTCTGGATTTTCTCGCCGGTCACCGGGGCGAAAGCGGCATCGTCTATTGCCTTTCGCGCAAGAAGACCGACGAAACCGCCGCGGAATTGCGCGCCAACGGCATCACCGCGCTGTCCTACCATGCGGGCATGGATCGGGACGAGCGGCAGGCCAATCAGGACCGGTTCATCACCGAGTCCGGAATCGTCATGGTGGCAACCATCGCCTTCGGCATGGGAATCGACAAGCCGGATGTTCGCTTCGTTTTCCATGCGGATATTCCGGGCAGTGTGGAAGCCTACTATCAGGAGATCGGTCGGGCGGGGCGGGACGGTCAAGCGGCTGAGGCCGTCATGCTCTATGGTGGCGGCGACATCGCCATGCGCCGCAAATTCATTGAGGACGAGGACAGCGACGAGGAACGTCGGCGCCTCCAGCACCAGCGTCTCAACGCGCTCATCACCTATTGCGAAGCATCGAGCTGTCGCCGGCAAACCTTGCTCGCCTATTTCGGCGAAACCTCCGAGCCCTGCGGCAATTGCGATCTGTGCCTGAATCCGGTCGCGCTCGCGGATGGTACCGTCTTGGGCCAGAAGGCCCTGTCGGCGGTGCTGCGCACGGGCCAGCGTTTCGGCAACGGCCATGTGATCGACGTGTTGCGCGGAGCCCGGACGGAAAAGGTGCTCACCAACGGTCATGAAGGCTTGCCTACCTTCGGGGTCGGGGCGGACCAGCGGATGGAAGACTGGCGGTCCATTCTGCGTCAGCTGGATGCGGCGGGCTTCATCCGGCCGGACATGGAACGCTATGGCGCGCTGACGGTCACGGAGAAAGGACGCAGTCTTCTACGCGGCGAATGCACCTTTCACTACCGGCTGGAAAAGCCTGCGCGTGGCGGGAAAACGGCGAAGCCCGCTGCCAAGACTGGTGAGCCGGAAAGTCCGTTGTCCGAGGAAGACGCGTCCCTGCTCGGCCGGCTCAAGGCCCTGCGCCTGTCTCTGGCGAAAGAAAGGGGGGTGCCGGCCTATGTGATATTTCCGGACCAGTCCCTGGAGGACATGGTGCGCCGCCGGCCAACGACGCCGGATGAATTTGCCGAGATCCGCGGCGTGGGAGCCTCCAAACTGCGCGATTTCGCAGATCCGTTTCTCGGCGCCCTGAACGATTGTCCCGTGACGGATACGGCCTGATCAGGCCCGCGCGCCCTGCTCGGCCCGGGTGGAGCGGCGCTGGGCAAGCATCCGGACCAGAGCGCCGTGGCGCGGAGCGAACAGCATGGCCGCCGTCTGGAGCAGCCCGGCCACGACGGCGATCATGCCACTGGCGGAGACGGCCTCGCGGAGCCCCAGAAAGGTCGGTGCAAAGGCGCCGAGCCCATAGCCCAGAATGCCGCTCAGGCAGGCGAAAACCATGCTCAGCAGGATTTGAGTCGACAGCCGGTCCGTGAGCATGCGCGCACAGGCGGCGGGGCAGATGAACATGGCTATCACCAGAATCGAGCCCACGGCCTGGAACGCCGCCACCGCGGCGACGGCCACGGCCGCCATCAGTCCGGCATCGAGCAGGCCCGGCCGAAAACCCAGGGCCCGCGCGAGGCCCGCATCGAAGGTGGCAAGGCGCAATTCCTTGAACAGCAAAACGATCAAGACCAGGATGATCAGCGTGACGATGGCCAGTGTCTTGATCTCCCCGGGCAGACTTTCCCAGGTCGACGGGTCAAGCAGGTCCGCCCAGCGGGTCGGCCCCAGCCAGATCGTTCCTTCCAGATTGCCGTATAGCGTATGCTCCACATCCAGATGGACGCGCCGGGTGTCGGCCCGCTCCAGCATGACCACGCCGCCGGCGAACAGGGTCGTGAACACGACGCCCATGGCGGCGCCTTCCTCCACCCGGCCGACCCGGCGCACCAGGGTGATCAATGCGACGGCAAGCAGGGAGGCGACCAGCGCGCCCAGAAGGATCGCCGGCGGATAAAGACTGCCCGCCACGATGAAGCCGCCCACGATTCCCGGCAGAACCACATGGGAAATGGCATCGCCGAGCAGCGCCTGGCGCCGCAGGATCAGGAAATTCCCCAAAAGCGCACAGGACAGGCAGGCCAGGGTGCCAAGCAGTAGGGCCGGCAGATCGATGGTCAGGAAGTCCGCCGTGCTCATGGTTGCCGTCCCCGTATCGGCCCGGCCCGATGCGGGGCCACTTCACGGCACAGATGGGCATCGGCGAGGCGTTCGCCCCGCGGCGTGAGGCGACCGTCCCGGCCCACATGGCCAAGCAGGCGCAACAGGGCCGACCGCGGGCCGGTCCCGGCCCGTGCCTGTTCCAAGGCGCGGCACTCCCAGATCCGGTAGCGCCACAGGCCCCGGCGCAGGCTCGTGACGGCCAGCCCATTGGCCGATCCCAGCATCAGGCTGGCCAGGAAGGCCCCGCCGGCGGTCAACACGATGACCGCGCCCGTGGGCAGGTCGGGCAGGACGGCGGACAGGGCCACGCCGATCCCGGCGCTCGCCCCGCCGATCCCGGCGGCGATCCCCATCATGGGACCGATGCGGTCGGTCCAGAACCGGGCTGCGACCGCCGGGATGATCACGATGGCGATGATCAGCACCATGCCCACCGTCTTGAGGCCCACGGACACGATCACGAGCAACAGGCCCATGAGGGCAAGGTCAAGCATGCGCACCGGCCAGCCGTCGGAGGCCGCGAAATCCCGGTCGAAACACAAAAGGGCGAATTCCTTGCGCAAGGCAAGGGTCAGGCCGGCGACGGCGAGGGATACGGCGGCGATGAACCAGGCCTCTCCCAGGCGCAGACTGGCCGCAGAACCCAGCAGGAAGCCGTTGAGGCCGGCTTTTCCGTCCACGTCCAGGGATTGGATGATGCTCAAAAGCACGATGCCGAAGCCGTAATAGACGCTCAGCACGGTGCCGATGGCCGCGTCTTCGGGCAGGCGTGTATTGTCCCGGATCCATTGGACCGACAGCACACCGAGGATCGACGTGACAAGGGCGCCGGCCATCAAGGTCCAGAGCATGCGGCCCTGCCCGAACAGGGCGAGCCCCATGAGAAAACCGAGGCCCACGCCGGGCAGGGTGGAATGGGAGATGGAATCGCTCATCAACGCCCGCCGGCGCAGAACCACCAGGGAGCCCGTCAGCCCGGCCGCCGCGCCCAGCACGGCTGTGCCCGCCAGCACCACGCCCGTATTATAGCCGGCCTGGAACAAAAGAACACTGACGATCTCTGCAAGGAGGGACGGCTGGTCGGCCAGGGCGGGCGCGTGGGTCAAGACACGGCCTCCCCCAGTCGCCCGCCATAGGCCCGCCGCAGCGCATCGCGCGTGAAGGCCTTGCCCACGGGGCCCGAGGCCACGGCCTCGACATTCAGGATCAGCACATGGTCGAAATAACGCGGCACGCTCTCAAGATCATGATGGACCGCAATCACGGTGCGGCCCTGGCTCTTCAAATCGCGGAAGATCGCCATGATGGCCTCTTCCGTGGCCGCATCGACGCCCGTGAGAGGCTCGTCCATGAAATAAAGATCCGCATTTTGTGCAAGGGCCCGGGCCAGGAAGACGCGCTGCTGCTGGCCGCCCGAAAGCTGGCCGATCTGGGCGTCGGCCCGGTCCTCGAGGCCCATGCGTGCCAGACAGTCCCGGGCCGTGCGCCGGGCCGCCCGATCCACGGGGCGCAGCCAGCCGAGCGTCCGATAAAGGCCCATGGCCGCCACATCAAGGGCGGTCGCCGGGAAATCCCAGTCGACACTGGCCCTCTGGGGCACATAACCGACCCGGGCGAGACCCCGCGCCGGCGGCAGACCCAGGATCCGGATCTGTCCGCCGATGCGCGGCACCAGGCCGAGAACAGCCTTGATAAACGTCGATTTTCCCGCGCCATTGGGTCCGATCACGCCGATCAGGGCGCCCAGTGGCGCCTCATAGCTGACATCCCAAAGGGCCAGCTTTTCGCCATAGGCCACTGTCAATCCGCTTACGGAAAGGGGCGAGACGGCGCTTTTCGTCACGGGGAGCCTCCGTCTGGAGACAGTCGGCCGAACGCACCGTCAGCGGGGGCTTCGCCGCCCAATGCTCTGGCGATCACGGTCACATTGTGGTCGATCATGCCGATGTAAGTGCCCCGATAGGTGCCTGCGGCCCCCATGGCATCGGAAAACAGGGTCCCACCTACGGAGACCTGCCAGTCCCGGGCCGCCGCGCCATCCACTAAAGCGCGCACCTGCCGGTCGCTGACCGAGCTTTCGACGAACACGGCCCGAATCTTTCGCGTGACGATCAGGGTCACGAGATCCTCAATGGCCCTCAGACCCGCCTCGCTCTCGGTACTGATCCCGAGAATGCCGCGCACCTTGATGCTGTACCGGGCTCCGAAATAGCTGAACGCGTCATGGGCTGTCACCAGGATACGGGCGTTCTCGGGGATCGACCCCATGGTTTCATCTGCATAGGTCTGGAGCGTGTCCAATTCTGCGAAGTAACGCGCGGCATTGTCGCGAAAGGCCTGCGCATGGTCCGGGTCGAGACGGATCAGGAAATCCACCGCGGCCGCAAGAGCGTCGCGCCACAGGGCCGGATCCATCCAGATATGGGGATCGCCGGGACCACCCTCATAGGGCAGGCGCGCCGCGGCATCGATCGCTTCGGCCACGGCGAGCACCGGCGTGCGGGCCGCAAGCTGATCGATGGGCCGCAGGAGCTGGGCCTCCAGCGCCAGGCCGTTATAGATGATCGCGTCGGCGCGGGTCAGGCGGGCGATGTCGGACCGGGTCGGTCGATAGAGATGGGGATCGACGCCCTCGCCCATCAGTGTCTCGACCTGCGCATGGGCTCCGACGATCCGGGTCAGCGGTTCGCCGATCATGGCCGTGGTGGCGACGATCTTGAGAGGCTTGCTCTGCGCTTGCGTCGGCACGGCCATCGCCAAGAGCAGCAGCAGGACCGCCCACCGAATCAGGCCGCGCCCAGGCCGACGGGTCTCGTACATCTTTGAACGTTCAACGGGCACAGGGACCCCCGGCAAAATGTTGGTACGACCTAACATTTAGCGTCCAAGCCCGTGGCTGCCAAGATGGGCGAAATGTGTCGCCGTCACACCGCGATGTCGCCGGCACCGATGGCCGCCGCCAGGGCCTCGATATCGGGGCCCAAAGGCCGGTCGTGGTCGAGGAACGGCACATGGTCGCGCACCCGGTCCGCAAGGGCCGAGGAATGGGGGCCTAGGGGCGGGCCCTCCCGGCTCAGATCGGCGGCCTGGGCGATCGCCATCAGGGCGATGGCCAGGATGCGTTCGGCGTCCTCCAGGCTTTCGCCGGCCCGCCGCGCGGCGATGGTGCCCAGCGGCACGACGTCCTGATTGTTGCCATTGGTGGGGATGGACTGGATCGAGGCGGGCATGGCTTTGGCTCGCAATTCGGCCAGCAGGGCGGACGCGGTCACCTGGGCGCCCATGAAGCCGCTGTGCAGGCCGGTGGCCCGGGCCTGGAGAAAGGGGGGCAGGGGCCCGTTGAGTGCGGGATCGGTTATCCGCGCGATCTGGCGCTCCAGCAGGCCCGCGAGGGAAATCACGGCATTGGTCAGGGCGTCCGACGCAAAGGCGCCCTGCTGGCCGAAGAAATTGCCCGCATGGAGCAGGACCGGCGTTTCTTCGCCGGCTTGGTCCCCCTCGGCGCGGCCGTCCGTATCCGGAAAGATCAGGGGATTGTCGCTGACCCCGTTGATGTCCACGGTGACGGTTTCCTCATGGAAGCGCAGGACATCGAACACCGCGCCGACAAGTTGGGGCAGGCAGCGCATGGTGTAGACATCCTGGGGCAGGGGCTGGTCCTGGAGAACGCGGGCCCCCGCGAGCCCTTCTCCATGGCGCGGCGGACGCGGTGCCGCAGGCACCAAACGGGGTGCCTCGGCACTCCAGCGCCACAGGAGGTCGTGGGCCTCGCCCTGGCCTTTGTGGGCCCGGACCCGGCCGACGGCGGGATGCCAGGCCTCCCGATGGCCGCCCAGAAGCTCCGTGTAGGCCACGCCGACCGCCAGGGTGAGATGCGCGAGGCGCCGGGCGCGCTGTCCGTTCAGCGCGGCGATGCCGGCCGTGACGGATATGCCGTTGACGAGGGCGAGGCCGTCCTTGTCCTCCAGGGTGATCGGTTCGAGGCCGGCGGCCTGAAGAGCATCCGCACCGGGCACAAGCCGTCCGTCTGGCGTGATGAACGCGCCTTCGCCCATCAGGGCGAGGGCGAGGTGCGACAGGGGGGTCAGATCCCCGCTGGCGCCCACGGTGCCTTTGGCGGGAATGGCGGGAACGAGCCCCGCATTCAGGACATCGCCCATGAACAACGCCAGGGATGGCGAGGCCGCCGAATGGCCGCGCACCAGCGTGGCGAGGCGGGCCGCGGTCGCCGCACGGGCCTGCTGCGGGCTCAGCAGGTCTCCGACGCCCGAGGCCAGGTGATAGACAAGGTTGCGCTGAAGCGCTCCGCTCAAGGACTGATCGATATAGGACTGGGCGAGGGGCCCATAGCCGGTGGTCACGCCATAGATCAGCCGATTGTCTGCCTTGAGACCGTCCAGGCAGGCCTTGGCATGGGCCATGCGCAGGCGGGCTGTCTCCGAAATCGCCACCTGCGCATCGCCCCGCGCCACGGCCTCGATCGCGTCCGGCCCAAGGGGCGTTGCGCCGTCGAAGGAGATGCTGGGCTGCGCCGCGGGGGGCGTGGACGGCGGGGAGGCGGGGGAGGCGATCTTCATGGGGCGGAACCTGACCTGTTGGAGAATGGCGGATTTAAGTCTCCGTTAACTCCGCCGCCTTTCTTCTTGGTTAAAGTCGAATGCCGGGATGGATGCCGCCCCATGAGCCTCAACAGCGCAACAGCCGCCGCACCATGCCCTTGGGAAGATGCACCCGAGGAGCCTCGACGCAATACAGGCTCGGACAGATCTGTGATCCTGAAACGATCCGGACGCCGCCCTTTATGCTTTTCGGGAAGTCTGCTCGCTGAGGCCACGAGCTGGTCCGCCGAGCGCGCCGTTTGGTACGAGGGCGCCCTTTACGAAGCTGCCGACGGCGGGTTCGTGGCGTCCTTGTCCGCCTTCCACAAAGCGGCCGAACGGCCGGACCGGCATCTCGCCTCGCCCTTTGCCGGGGCCGATGAGGCGGCTGCCTGGCTGCGCGCCTATGATCCGGACGGGGATGTCTGGGTCGATCTGGACGGTCCTTCCGGTGATGGCGAGACCCGGGATTCGGCGGCCGAGGAGCAAAGTCTGAGGGACGCGCTCGCCGATGTGCGGGAGGCCTTCCGTGCCATGATCACGGCCCTCCTGCCCCGGGAGGCCGCCGCATCTTGATTTAGGATGTCCTTAACCGCGGAGCGCGACAAAGCCGCCATGGACACCCGCCGTCTGCCGGTGGGCGCCCCAATCCGCCAGAAGGATCATCCCCATGAGCAATGTCCGTCTTTACGGCACCGACGTCGCCCAGGCCGAAGGCCAGGGCGGCATGGCCCCGGCCAATCCCCAGGCCGTTCTTGCCGACGCCACCGAAAGCTTCGTTCAACGCCCGACCGTCCCCGGCTTCGGCGGCGCCAAGGGTCCACGGACCATCACCCTGCGCCGCACCGGCGCCCGTCCCTACCGCTTTCAGGGTACGGAAATCTGCAGCGCCGTCGGCTGGGCCGAGAAGCTCGCCGTGTGGCACGAGATCAATATCTTCCAAAGCGTCGCCGGCAAGGTGATTGTGGATGTGCGCGTCTTCCGCAAATCCCCGACGGAACGCGACCTCTTCCATGTGGAAGAACGCGAGAGCATCGAGGATGCCATCTCGTTCCTGGAATCCTACGATCCGACCCAGGACGTGCTGGTGGACATTCCCCTCGACGATCCGGCCATCTCCCTTGCCGAACTTTCGCTTAACGGCATCGTGCTACGCCAGCGCATCGATCAGACCCGGCGCCAATATGACGCCCTGCTGGGCGATCTGCTGCACGAGATCGAGCGTCAGCTCTGAACAAAGCCCCATCCATCGGGCCCGAAGGCCCCGGATCCCGCATGGGTCCGGGGCCTTTTTTTTGAGCCGGCGCACAAAAAAAGGCCGCCGGTCCTTGGCGGACCGGCGGCCATTCAGGCGTCGATGGCCTGGGCTCACAGACGCTTGATCAGGATCCAGATCCCGTCATTGGCGCTCGTCGATTTCATGTGAACACGGACCTTCGTCGGCTCCATCTTATAGTCGAAGGTGTACTCGAAGACCGTGTTGATGTGGCCGGTGCTGACGGCCTGCTGGAACCTCTGTTGGAACTGGTGACCCTTGGCGCAGGGAGCCACGTCGTTGAAGAAGTTCTTGCCCAGGACGGCTTCGGCTGAGCGGCCCGAAATGAACGATTCCTGTTGGTTGTATTTGAGGATATTGCCCTGCTTGTCCACCAGAATGGCACCAAAGGGCAGGTTCTCGACGCGGCTGGGGTCCTGCGCCAGCAGGTTTTCCACGTCCGACGATCCGAACTTGACGATTTCCATAGGTCTTACTCCTTGGGCGAAGGGTTCACGACACCGTCTTCACGACGCGGTTTCGACGGCTTCAAGCTGGAAGAGCAGATCTCCGACAAGGCTGCGGTAGTCACGGGTGACATCCTCGATCCGCTGACGAAGGGCCACGGCCTTTAGGGTGAGGCGCGCCGTTGTGCAGCCGGGAGCGTCGGTGTCGACATTCACGGGAACATCCGCGGTGGGATCGAAATCCTCCAGGAAGGACACAACCTCGCCCAGCGTTTCAAAGGCGTGAACGTGAAAGATATCCTTCTGGCCACGGTCTTTCTTGAAGACGCGCAGATCCACCACGAAGCCGCCGGTCTGGCGGGAATAAATGTTCAACTCGTGCCACAGGCGCCCTTCCGACGCGTGGCCCGTGGCTTCGGCCAGCAATGCGCCCTTGAAGCGCAGGGGCTGGCGTCCGCTGCGGCGCAGCGTGATCCAGGTCATGGGTTCGGCGGTCATGCGCGGTGCGCCGACGGATCCGGCCGCGGCGCCGGGGGCCGTTTCGCGGAGGGCAATGGAGGCCATCGGATTTTGCTTCCCTTTCGGTGGAAAAAAACAAAGGCGGGACAGTGCGTCGATACGACACCGGCATTGAAGAATCGGTTAAACGTTTATGGGATCATTTGCCCCATGATCGAATGGTTACGGCTAGAGTCTTTTCACTCCTGTGCGGTCTACTGGCCCCGGTCGACCGGGACCTGGATCATCGCCCCCCATCCCCGCCTTGGCCTGGAGCGCCCATCCTGTCCGCGCTCCGGCCGGCACTGGGTCAGGTCCTCCCGGATATGACCGTCAGGGGACCCTCCCTTGTCTCCCCTTCCCCGTACGCCCTGAACCGGAGGCCTGTCCGTCCCATGAGCAAATTTACCCTGCCCCGCGATACCCTTCTCAGGGTGATCATGTCCGCCGTTGCCGCCGAACTGCGCGATGGATGCGGACGAACCCTGGAGCCGGCGACCATTGCGTCCTGGACGCCGGACACTGACTTCGGCGAACAGGGCCTTGATCTCGACTCCCTCGAGCTGCTGGCCTGTGCCGGCCGGATCAACCAGCTTTTCCATATGCATGAGGCTGGCATCGAGGATTATCTGCTGCGCGACCGCAGCTTCGGGCAGTGGGCGCAGATCGTGGAGGCAAGCCTCGGCCATGCCAGCGACCGCCTGACCTTCCTGACATCGGGCAGCACCGGGGAGCCTAAACCCTGCACCCACGACACCGCGCTCCTGGCCCAGGAGATCGCGGCCTTTGCCCCCCTGCTCGCGGGGACGACGCGGATCATCGCCTGCGTGCCCGGGCATCACATTTATGGGTTCTTGTTCACGGCTCTCATGCCGCAACATTTGGACGTGCCAGTGATCGAAGGCCGCTTCTTGTCCCCGGGGCAATGGACCGGTCTGCTGCAGCGCGGTGACCTGATCGTCTCCTCACCGAGTTTCTGGCAATATCTGGCCCGCTCCCTGCCGGCGTTCCCGGACGGTGTCGCGGGCCTGACCTCCACCGCGCCGATGCCGCGGGCGCTGGCGGACACCCTGACGGGCAATGGCCTGTCCCGGCTGATCGAGATTTACGGTTCCTCGGAGACTGCCGGCGTCGGTTGGCGGGACGATCCGGGGGCGCCCTATACCCTGTTACCCTTCTGGCACAGCGCGCCGGATAGTCGGCTCCGGCGCAGCCTGCCCGACGGGACGGATGGCGAGCCCCAATCGGCCATGGACCTGCTGATCTGGGAGCCCCCGGCCGCCACCGAACGGTCCGGTCCCACCAAATTCCGGCCGGCGGGCCGACGGGACAATGCGGTCCAGATCGGCGGCACCAATGTCTTTCCCGCGCGTATCGCGGCGGTGATCTGCGACCACGATCTGGTGGCCCGCTGCACCGTGCGCCGGGCCCAGGATACATCCGTGGATCGGTTGAAAGCCCATATCGTCCTGAAAGGAAATATCGATCCGACGCCGGCCATTGTGCGCGACATCGAGGCCTGGTGCCGCGACCATCTCAAGGTGGCGGAGCGGCCGCGGCTCCTGTGTTTCGGTGACGATGTCGGGACCGAAGACCAGGCCGGCGCGCCTTTGCGCCAGGCGTCCGGGTTTTGATCACAGGCGCATGATGTGAAACCCGCTGCGCGGGAAATGGACCACCAGGCGTCCGGCCCGGGGGTCGGTGCGCTCGATGGCGATGTGCTGTGCCGACAGGGCCACGATGGTGCCGTGCACCGGAACCCGGCCCGTATCGTCCGGCGCCACGGCGACGGCATCGCCCGGCTCCAGGCCATTGGGGTCATAGGGATCGGCACGCCGCGGCGTGGCAGGATCGGCTGCGCGGGCGATCTCCAGCGCATCGGCCGATGACAGGGCCTCTGACGTGCCATGACCGAAGCCAGCAACCCGGTCAGCCCAGGCCTTCACCAGCGGAAACTCGTCCAAAATCACGGCGGCGGGCGGGAAAGCGTTCCGGATGAACCAGACATTCATGTAACAGGAGATATCGCCGAGGCCGGCCTGCTCGCCCACGAGGAAAGGGCGGCCGTCCTGGAGCTGCGCCTCGACCCAGCCCATGGCCGCGCGCCACTGGTCCCGCATGGCCGGCACGGCGCGGCGCATGGCTTCCAGATCAAACCGCTGGCCCGCGAAGTCCTGCCGGTCCCGGATGAAATCCTCAGGGATCTGGTCGGCCAGGCTGCCGAAAATGATCGCAACGGAGGCCTGGAAGACGGGCCCGTCGGTCCATTTCCCGACACTCCACATCAGACCGCGATTGCCGCCGGGAAACAGGGTGGGGGTTGGCACCCGCCGCTCCAGTTCCCGCGCGATCATGGCGCTGTCGCAGAAAATGTCGGCGCCAATCTGCAGGACCGGCGTCTTACGATACCCGCCCGTGAGCGGCATCAAATCGGGCTTGGGCATCATGTGGGGAATTTTCACCGAGGCCCAGGCCACGCCCTTAAGCCCGAGGATTAGCCTGATCTTCTCGGAAAAAGGTGAGGTGTCGTAGTGATGCAGGATGATGGTGGTGTGGTCGGCCATGGCTGATCTCCCGGCTTGTTTTGGTTGTGTGCCTTGGCCTTAAGGTCACCCGCCGCTGGAGCCTTGGCGCAGCGTGAGGCCCACATCGCTGTCCTCCTCCAGATCCACGTCGAAGGTCTCAAGGAAGCGGGCCACCATCATGTAATAGCCGATGGTCAGGACCAGCTCCTGGAGTGCGGCGTGGGTCAGGTCACGGCTCAGGGGCGCAAAGGTCTCATCGCTCGCCCGGACATTGTTCACCACATCGTCGACGAACAGCAGCACATGGCGCTCCAATTCGGAGAAAATGGCGGCCGCTCCGCCCCGTTCGACCGCTTCGATTTTGCGGGCCGGGATCTCGAGCTGGCGGGCGATCTTTTCGTGGTGGTGGCGCTCGTAGGTCGCGCCCGAAAGATGCGCCACGCGCAGAATGGCAAGCTCCCGCAATGCCGGGTCCAAAGTGCCCTCAAAGAGAATGCGGTTTCCAAGCTGCACGAAGTCCCGCAGCGTCTGGCCCGTATGGGCCATCATCATGAAGATGTTCAGGGGCGGAAGATCCTCGAGAAGCTTGGCGATGGGTTCGGGTGCGTCAGCGGGATCGATATAGGGGATCCGGGCCATAGGGGGCGGACTCCATTCAAAGGGCTCACGGAGGTCTGTCGATGGGATCATGCGCTGCCGGACCGCAAGACTTCAATGCCGGTCGCGCCTTACGGGTATAGCTGAGACGAAAGATGTGGTCTCGCGCGTAATCCTGGCCGCGTGGCCCGAGGGGCGCGGCGCCCGGGCCGTTTGCCCTTTCGGGCCAGGCCAGTAGACTGGCGTGGAAGGGGCTGGGCAGGCGGTGCACGACCTCTTCCGAGCGTCGTGATGTGGGGAAGTCGGGCCCGTTGCCATGTTCCATCCAATTCTTATCGGGCTTCTGATCGGGCTGCTCGCCCTCCTCGCCCTCAGTGTGGGGTACCGGCCAGAGCGCAGCGCGGTGGGCCGCCTGCGCGCCGGCCTGCGCACGTTGCAAGGCCTTGCCAGGCGGGACCCTGAACGCTACGGCCCGGCCCTGGCCCTGCATCTGCGGCTGCTCAGCCTCGAACTGCGTGACTCCGGGCGTCCCATCCAGGCACTCATGACGGCAATGACGGCCGTCGACCTCATCCGGGGACTGATCGCCCGCGGCGTGACCACCCTCGAGTGGGATTTGGCGGAGGCTATCGCCCTTGAGGATGCGTTGCGGGAGGCCGCTGGTTTGAAGCCCGGGCAGGATCTCCTCCCCCTCGCCGAAGCCGAGGAGGACCGCGTCGTTGAGCCGGCGCGCTCCGAAGACGCGGCGCGGGCCGTCGATCACCCACAGTCCGGCTCCGGCATCGAGGCCGACGGCATCGATGCGCCGGCCACCGTCCCGGGCGGCGCACGATACAATGCCCGGGCCTATCTTTGGCAGATCGCCTTGACCATCTGGCTCCTGAGCGTGGGCGCCCTTTTGATCGTCGGCCTGTTCGGCGGCTGATTCTGCCGGTCGCTTCGGGGGCCAGCGGGGACCTTTCTTGCCGCCCTCGATGGCGCGGTGCCCTGGCCTGGCCGGTCGTTTTTCCCGCCAGCCTCGCCGTTGACGCACTGTCACGCGCCCCATGCGGCGCTGGCCTGCAGCTTGCACATCCTCCCGCTGAGCCCGCCCGTCACACAGCCCGAGGAGACCGCGATGATCACGCCCCAGGATATGCAGTGTCTGGCCCGTTTCATGGTGGAGAAGCATGGATCCATGGCCCTGACCTTCGCCGATCAAGCGGTGGACGAGCTCGAAAGTCAGGGGGAGGAGCGCCGGGCGAAGGCCTGGAAAGCGCTCCGGTCTCTCGTGGACGACATCATTGTCGGGCGCATGGATGCGCACGCGGCCATCGTCTTGCAGTGATTGCGCTCACGCCGTGATTTCGCGCTCGCAGCATCCGCAGTGCAGTGGCGCGCGTCATCCTTGCACGCTGCCAAGGCCCGGTTTATTGAGGGACTCCGCCCATAGCAGACGGGGTCCGCATGCCGCTCAACCCGCAGGTCGAGGCCATCCTGGCCCAACTGGCCGAAAATCCAACGCCGCCCATCACCGAACTGGCCCCGCCGGATGCCCGCGCCCTCTACAAGGCCATGTCGGCGGCCACCGATACCCGGGACATTCCCATCGGCAAGGTGATCAACGGGACCTTTCCCGGTCCGGACGGTGACGTGCCCTATCGCCTCTATAGCCCCGTGGCCGCAGTGTCCGTCATGCCCGGCCTTGTCTATTACCACGGCGGCGGATGGGTGATTGGCGATCTTGATACCCATGACAGTCTGTGCCGGGACCTGGCCAATGCCAGCGGCTGCCGCGTTTTTGCCGTCGATTATCGTCTGGCGCCGGAACACCCGTTCCCGGCCGCCGTGGACGATGCCATGGCCGCCTTGCAATTTGTGAACGACAATGCCCCGGATCTGGGCATCGACCCCAATGCTTTGGCCGTGGGCGGAGATTCTGCCGGGGGAAACCTCGCTGCCGTCGTGGCGCAGCAGGCCCGGCACAGCGGCAAGGCGCGGGTGATGTTCCAGCTGCTCATTTATCCGGTGACGGAGGCTCTGCCGGAGACGGTGTCCATGAATGCCCACGCCGAGGGCTATCTGCTGGAAAAGGCAACGATGACCTGGTTCGTGCACCATTACGTGCACCATGCAGACGATATCAAAAACCCTCGGGTCTCCCCATTATGTGCCGAGGACGTGTCCGGCCTGGCGCCGGCCTATGTCATCACCGCGGAATACGATCCCCTGCGTGACGAAGGCCGTGCCTACGCCGAAAAGCTCAAGGCCGCCGGCGTGCCGACGACCTATGTGGAGTATCCGGGCATGATCCACGGATTCATGGCCATGGGCGGCGTGCTGGACGAGGCCCGTGCCGCGCTGGCGGACGCTGGCGCGGCCGTGAAAGACGCTTTGGATGCGGACTAAGACTGCTTGATCGCCCCGGGCATAGGGGTCGGGGCGGCTGTCTCACCAAACCGCGAGGAAGAGAGCCCATGACGCGTGTCACCGCCAACGGTCTCGGTTTCGAAGTGCTCGATATGGGGCCGCGGGACGGCATCCCCGTCCTCATGATCATGGGCTATGCCTGCCAGCTTCTGCACTGGCAGCCGAGCCTCGTCGACGGCCTGATTGAGCGCGGTTGCCGCGTCATTCGCTTCGACAATCGGGATTCGGGGCTCAGCGAGGGGTTTGACCATCAGGGCGTGCCCACGCCCGGCGTGGATCGGCCGGCCTACACCATTGATGATATGGCGGATGATGCCGTCGGCATTCTCAGTGCGCTGGAGATCGGGCAGGCCCATGTGGTGGGCGCCTCCATGGGGGGCATGATCGCCCAATCGGTCGCCGGCCGGCACTCGGACCGGGTGCGCAGCCTCGTTTCCATCATGTCGACGCCGGGCGATCCCGACCTGCCGCCGGCCAGCGACGAGGCCATGACCGCCCTCAGCCAGCCGCCGCCCGACCCCAATGACCGGGAAGCCTGCGTCGAGGCGCATATTCGTTTCTGGCGGATCATTGGCAGCCCGGCCTATGCGGCAGGGGAGGCGGAATTGCGGGCCTTGGCCGAAAGTGCCATCGACCGGGCCGTGCGGCCCATGGGTTCGGCCCGCCAACTCGGCGCCATTCTCGGCTCCCCGCCCCGCGGCGATCTGCTGCGCGGGGTCTCCCGGCCCGCCCTCGTGATCCATGGCGAGGCCGATCCCCTGGTGCCCATAGACTGTGGGGCGCGCACGGCATCCCACATAAAGGGGGCCAAGTTCGAGCGGGTTGCGGGCCTCGGGCACGACTTCACCCGGGCCAATGCGCATCTTTACGAACGGGCCATCGGCGGCTTCGTATTGGGCGTCGAGGGCGGCTGAACGCGGCAGGGCGTTCCGCTTTTGCGGGAATCTGAACCGCGTCTTCATTTTCCATGATAAAGCTGTTCAACAGGGTCACAGTGCGGGCCCTGGATCGTTCGTCATGACACTGCCCGAGACCGGATGGGACACGCGCCCGAGGTGAGCGGGGCCGTCCGGCTAAGGACAAAATTCCGCGAGACGCCCCATGCACAACAAACCCAAGACCTATCGCAAGACCGCCGTGGCCGGAAAGCCGCTGCACCCGGAAACCATGATGATGGGGTATGGCTATGACCCGCATCTGTCGGAAGGGTCCCTCAAGATCCCCGTCTTCCAGACCTCGACCTTCGTGTTCAAGACTGCCCAGGACGGCAAGGATTTCTTCGCCCTGAATTCGGGCCGGGAAGCGCGGCCCGATGCCGAGCCCGGCCTCATCTATTCGCGCATGAACAATCCGGACCTGGAGGTTTTGGAGGATCGCCTCGCCTTATGGGAAAACTCCGAGGCGGGCCTCGTTTTCTCCAGCGGCATGTCCGCTATCTCCACCACCTTGTGGACCTTCCTGAGGCCCGGCGACGTGGTGATCTACAGTGCGCCGATCTATGGGGGTACCCAGGGCCTGATCCAGAAGACCCTGCCCCAATTCGGGATCCATGCGGAAGGCTTCCTGGGCATCGGCAGCGCCCAGCGCTTCCTGGATGCCGTTGAGCGCGGCAAGGCAAAGGGGCGGATTGCCGCCATCATGGTCGAAACGCCGGCCAACCCCACCAATGGCCTCGTCGACCTTGCCCTGTGCGCCGAAACGGCCGACCGCCTCGGGCAAGAGCACGGGCACCGGCCGCCGGTGATCGTCGACAACACGTTTCTCGGGCCCCTGTGGCAACGCCCGCTGGAGCACGGCTGCGACCTCGTGGTCTACTCGCTGACGAAATATGTGGGCGGACATTCGGATCTGGTGGCCGGCGCCTGTCTCGGCTCGAAGGAGATGCTCTGGCCGGTGCGCCGCATGCGGACCGGCCTTGGCACCATGGCCGATCCCCATACGGGATGGCTGGTCATGCGCAGCCTCGAAACCTTGAAACTGCGCATGACGGCCGCCATGAAAAACGCACGGCAGGTGGCCGAGTTTCTCCAGGACCACCCCAAGGTTGCCCGGGTCCACTATCTCGGTTTCCTGGAAAAGAACGATCCGAACTATGGGCTCTACAACAAGCAGTGTTCCTCACCCGGATCGACCTTTTCCTTCGAGATTCACGGGACCGAGGAGGATGCTTTCAAGGTGCTCGACCGCCTGGAGGTCATCAAGCTCGCTGTCAGCCTGGGGGGCACGGAAACCCTCATTTCCCACCCCTACAGCACGACGCATTCGGATCTCGGGGCCGATACCCTTGCCGAAATCGGGATCACCCAGGCCATGATGCGTATCTCTGTCGGAGTTGAGCATCCCTCCGACCTGATCGCCGATCTGGAACAGGCCCTGAGGGCCATGTGAGGCGGCAGAGCCGAATAGCGCTGCCCGATCCGCGTCGAGCCTTCGATCCGTATCAGAACAACGAGCGTAGAAATGTCTTCACGGCACGGACAGTCAGCTCAGGCATTTCTTCCATGGGCATGTGCCCCACGCCGGGCAGGCGCAACGTCGCCACATTGGGCAACCACTCGTCGAACAGGGCAGCCTGTTCGACGGGAAGCAGAGTGTCGGACCGTCCCCACAACAGAAGAGTCGGCGTTTCGATGCTGCGCAGGACCGGCTCGGGATCTTCCAGGCGGAATGTTCGCATGCGCTGGAGCAGGGCCGCGCGGTTGCCCTGCCGCCGGATGAGTTCGTGATACCGCGTCACCGTACGCGGATCGATGCGGTCCGGCTCGGCATAGAGCCGTTCCAGGATTGTCTGTACAAGCGCTATGGGGAAGATGTACTCGATCAGCGCGAACCATTCGGGAACGGTTGCGTCTGCCGCGGCGGGATCGGAGGGAAACGGAATGCCGCCCGGCGCCAGAAGCACTTGCCCTGCCACCTTGGACGGGTTTTCTGCAGCATGCCGCCACGCAATGAAACCGCCCAGGGAATTGCCGATCATCACACGGCGGTCCACGCCCAGCGTTTCCAACAAATCCGTAACGAGAGCGATGGTGCGCTCATTGGTGTAATCACCGGAAGGGTCCGGCCCGGTCAGGCCATGGCCCGGCAGGTCAAACCGGATAATGTGATAAGTGTCCCCCAGGGCCTCGACCCACCCGTCCCAGGTCTGCAAATGGGCGCCAAACCCGTGGATCATCACGAGGCTTGGGCCCGCTTCCCGGCGCTCGCCGGTCTCCTGCACGTGGAATCGCACGCCGTCCACGGTGACGAAGCGGGACTGCTCGCTGGTGTAAACGGTCTCAAGATGATCCGGCGAAAGATCCCTGCTGACGAAGGCGGTCAGGCCCAGGCCGATCACTGCAACGATCATCAGTCCGGCCAAGATGGCCAACACGATCCGCATCACCACGGCCCCCACCTTGCGTCACGCCCGCCCGGCGCCAACACCGGCGCATGGGCGGATTGGAGCCTTTCAGGCTTTGTCGGCTGCGTCAAACCTGCGCGAGAATGAATTGGTCGAGACCGATCTCGTCCACATCCGTGTTCTCGATGATAACATCCGTATTGAAATCAAGCTCCAGCCGCACATTGCGCCCGGCCTGGTTGAGCCGATTCAGAACCGCCGGGCCGGTCAGCGCGGTGAAGGCCTGCAGATCGATCCGATCCACGGTCTCGAAGCCGCGGATGCGGTCGCTTCCGTCGCCCGGGCGGATCACGAAAATATCCTCACCCGCGCCACCGAACAGGAAGTCGTTCCCTTCCCCGCCATGCAGGGTGTCCTGACCATTGGCCGCGAACAGGATGTCATTGCCCGCGCCGCCCAGGAGAAGATCGTCGCCGTCCTCCCCGAACAGGGCGTCATTGCCGCCCAGACCGTCGATCACGTCGTCGTCCGCGGTTCCAAACAGAATGTCGACGCCCGGCGTGCCGAGAATGGTCGGCTCCGGCGCAGCATCGTCGTCACTGATCACGAAGCCGAAGCGGTCCAGTCCCGGAAGATCGATCGCACCCCGGTCCACATTGATGTCGGTCAGAACAATGGCGAAGGTCTCGTCCGGCTCCGCCATGCTGTCGCCGGCCACGGCAAAGGTCACGGTCTGGGCCTCCACTCCGGGTGCGAAAGTGACTTGCCCGCTCGGAAAGGCCCCCGAGACAAAATCCGTCCCGTCAGCCGGATTGGTGCCTTCTCCCTGCCCTTCGAAACGGACCGTGACCGTGCTGTCGAGGGCGCCCGTGCGCTCGAGGGTGAAGCCTGCCGTGACCGACGCGCCCGTGCCTTCTGCGATCACGCCGGTGCCGGGCCCGAATGCGATGGCCGTGTCCTTGCCCGTCACCGTGATGTTCACGCTGGCGCTCGCCGTGGCGCCGGACGGGTCGGCAATGGTGTAGGACAGGGTATCGACGGCGGTTTCGCCCGTGGTGAGGTCGGCAAAAGCCCCGTTGGGATCATAGACAAACGATCCGTCTGCCCCAATTTCGAGAATCGCGCCCGACGGCAGCATGGTGGCGCCGGAACCGGTGAGGGCCTCGCCGTTCACGGCCGTGACGGTCAGGGCGTCGCCGTCAAGATCCAGGTCGATCCCGGTTCCGTTGTCGGCCAAAACGGCGCCCGACACGACCTCATCCTCCCCGGTCGTGAACAGGTCATCCCGGGCGGTCGGTGCATCGTTGACCGGTGTCACGGTGATGGTGGCCGTCGCCTGGTCCGCATTGCGCGCAGGGTCGGTCAGGGCATAGGTGAAACTGTCCGTTCCATTGAAATTGGCTCCCGGCTCGTAAAGGAAGGTCCCGTCCGGCTGAAGGGTCAGGAGCCCGAAAGAGGGGCCGGTCTCCAAAGCCACGGACAGGGCCTCGCCTTCGGGATCCGTGTCGGGCCCGAAGCCGTTGTCGGCCAACACGTCGCCGCTGAGCACAGTGTCTTCCGGCGTCGTGAAGGCATCGGCGCGGGCGTCCGGCGGCAGATCCGTGGGACCCGGATCGTCCTGAGCCGGCAGAGCGACCCGCACCAGACCGGTGGCCGACAGCACGCCGTCGCTGACGGTGTAGGAGAAGCTGTCCTCTGCAACCAGGCTACGGTCCACGGCGGCGGGATCGTAGGCGATGCTGCCATCCGCTTGGGCGATGACCACGGCGCCGGATGCCAGAGTTGCCGTCAGAGTGCCGCCGGTCAGGGGCTGACCCGCCAGGGCCGTCAGGATGAGCGGGCTGCCTTCAGGATCCGTGTCCGGACCATTGCCGTTATCCGCAAACAGGTTCGCCGCCAGGGTGTCGAGGGCCGCGACCGAGAACACATCCTCTACGGGCCGGGGTGCATCATTGATCCCCTCGATCATGAACCGGACCGTTGCGGGCGCGCTTTCCCGGGTGCCGTCGGGCGCTGCGATTCGATAGGTCACTGTTTCTTGAATGGTCTCGTCTTCGGCCAGACCGTCGAGGCGGCCACGGGGATCGTAAGACAGGCTCCCATCGGCCCGGATGGTCACCACGGCGCCGGACGCGAGGGTCAGCAGGGCTTCGTCCTCAAGGGCCACGCCGTTCACGCGGCTGACGATGGGTTGGCCCGCCGCGAGGCTGCCGTCGGGGCCGGCGCCATTGTCTGCAAACAGATCGCCCGTGAGGAGACTGTCTTCGTCTCCGGTAAAGGCGTCGTCCCGCGCCTCAAGGGGTGCCGTGCTGCTTGCGAGGGCCGCCTGCACGGCCCGGTCCGCCTGGATCAGTCCCGCGCCCGAGGCATTGTCGAAGCCGGGAAAGCCGATATTGATGGCCGTGTCCTGCAGGATATCGCGGACAGCCTCCGGGGTCAGATCCGGATTGGCGTCGAGCATGAGGGCGGCGACGGCGGCGGCCTGGGGCGCTGCTGCCGAGGTGCCGAAGAAATCGTTGAAGCCCGTATTGTCAAAGTCGCTTGACCCAAAAAAGGTGGTATCCACCCCGTCGGGTGCCACAATATCCGGAGTCTGACGGATTTCCGGTTGGGCCAGTCGATTGCCGTCTATATCGAACAGAATGCTTGTGGGCCCCTGACTCGAGAAACTGTTCAAGCGGGGTGGATTGACCCCAAACCGGGGCGTGTTTTGATAAAAAGCGGCGCCGACGGAAATTGCGCCGGCGGCGGCTGAATGTCCGACCACGGTGGGGTTGGAAAATTCGCCCGTGAATTCCGGCTGCTTCTCGTTGATGAAATTGGCGCTGTCAAAAAACACGATCTTGAGGAAATCAGGCTCAGGCCCCCGGGCATGCTCGATCACGAGGCCCAGCTCCCGGGCTGTGTTGCCTTCATTCTCGAAACGGAAGATCTCGACCGGATCCAGCCCGATATTGGGATTGATACCGGCGGCGAAGTCCCCGTCGCTATCGCGCACCCGCAAACCGGTCTCGCCGTCCACGAGGTAGATGTCCACATCGGTCGAAGCGCCGGGGCTGATATTGGAGAGACTGCCGAAGGGCTGGTCCCATTGCAGGGACAGAAAAACACTTTCATCCGGCTGCAACGTAAAGTCGAGGATCGTGTCGACCCCCGGTCCCGGGTCCCAGTCATGGGCGATGGCACCCGGCTCGAAGGCGGTGGGCAGGGTGATGCCAGTGGGCCGGAAATTGGCTTCGTAGGAGGAGCGCCCCTGATTGCCGGCGGAGGAGAAATAGGCCACACCGTCCGCCGCCACCGTATCCACCGCCTGGGAGATGATGCCGTCCTGGAAAAAGGGTTCGGCAAGATAGGCCACGTCATCCACGATCACGTCGGCGCCGCGGTCGGCCAGCCGTTCGATATTGCGCGCAAAGGTGGCCTGGCCGCCGAAGGCCGTGGCGAAGGACAGGTCCGCACCCGGAGCCACATCGTGGATGATCTGGAGCATCGCCCGACCTTCATCGGACGGATCGTTCGCGAAAAAATCCTGGACGACCTGAACCCCCTCCGGCGGCAGATCGCCGGTGGCGATGTCTTCGTCGGCCCCGTTCAGGGCATCGAAACTGTCCGACAGAGCGCCGACCCGCACACCGGTGCCGTCAACACCGAATTGGGACCGGGCGATGTCTGCATTGACGGACCGGTCGCCCTGGTTTTCCGCAATGCCTTGGGAGGCGGTCACGGCAATCGCCGGGTTCGCGAAAGCGAGGCTGTCCATCTGCTCCAGGGCATCCAGGGCGCTGACGGGCAACAGGCCAGACACCATGCGCCCCGCCATCGCCCCGTCGCGCAGGCCCAAGGCTTCAAGGTCCGCCAGCAGCGTCTCGGTTTCGCCCCGCACCGCCACGGCATCAATGGCGACAAGCGCCAGGGTCGGGGGGCGCCCGTTCAGGCTCAGGTCCCGTCCCGGTGCATCAAGGCGCACAAGCGGGAGCGATGGGTCCGAGCCCGAAGCCGATGAGGCATCGAGATCCCAAAGCGCGCGGTTCAGCCGGCTCGAGGAGGTGGCCATGGATGCTGGTCTCCCTAAAGTGTGCGGAGGTCCGCCCGCCCTTCGGAACACTAGCAAGCTCTGCTGCGCCTGCGAATGGCGGATTGCTCACGCTGCCATCACAGCTTGCGGCAAAGGGCCCGGGATCCGGCGCCGCGGCGGATTCGGCCTATGTCTTGGTCGGGGGGCACAGTCCAAAACAGTGGGGAGCGGCGGGATGGAGGCGATGGCCCAGGATCGGACCGATGACGCCCTGGAGATCGATTGGGAGATGATGGCGGATCTGCGGACGGACCATGCGGGGGAGACCGGGGCCGTCGCCATCTATCGCGGGGTGCTGGCCGTGAGCCGGGATCCTGAGGTTGTTGCCTTCGCCCGGGAGCACATGGCCACCGAACGCAGCCATCTTGCCCTTATGGAGCGTCTTGTCCCGCCGTCGCGGCGCAGCCGGTTCCTGCCCCTGTGGCGCCTCGCCGGTTTTATGACGGGTGCCCTCCCGGCCCTGTTCGGGCCGCGGGCCGTATTCATCACCGTGGAAGCCGTGGAGCGCTTCGTGGATCGGCACCTGAGCGAGCAGATCGAGGCTCTGGAGGCCCGGGATCCAGCCCACCCCCTTATTGCGTCCCTCCGGGCCTGCCGGGACGATGAGTTGCGTCATTTGGAGGAGGCGGCGGCCCGCCATGGCGGCGCCGTGCCCCTGGCGGGCCGGATGTGGGGCGCCCTGATCGAGGCGGGCTCCCGCGTCGCGGTCGCCCTCGCCCGACGGATTTAGCGCGAGCGCAGAGGGTTCGCATTTACCCGGGCCTGCCATAGGTTGGGGGGTCCGAAAACAACCCTCCGGGAGATCACGCCCATGGCCCCCCTCACGGTCGACGCCCGCCGCTTCGTCCTCGCCCAACGCCCAAGGGGTCTGCCCGCCCCGGATGATTTCGCGATGCAGACGGCAACGCTCGGCCCGGTGGACGAGGGGCAGGTGCTCGCGCGCACCCTCTACTGCTCCGTCGATCCGGGCATGCGCTCCCGCCTCAACGATACCGCGAGCTATGCCCAGCCCATCGCCATCGGCGGGGTCATCGACGGCGCAAATGTGGGCGAAGTGCTGGCCTCGGGCGACGGGCGTTTCGTGCCGGGCGACCTCGTGGTCTCGGGCCTTGGCTGGCAGGACCATGTGCTGGCGCCGGCGAAACTGTTCCGCAAGCTGCCCGAAACGGGGTTGCCGCCCTCGGCGGCCATCGGTGTGCTGGGCATTCCCGGCATGACGGCCTATTTCGGCCTTTATGACGTGGGCGGACTGCGCAAGGGGCAGGTGGTGCTCGTGTCCTCGGCGGCCGGGCCCGTCGGCGCGACCGCCGGCCAGATTGCCAAGCTGGAGGATTGCCTCGTCATCGGCATCGCCGGGGGTCCCGAAAAATGCCGCTGGCTGACCGAAGAATTGGGCTTCGACGCGGCCATCGATTATCGGGAAACGGATGACATCACCGGCGCCGTGCAGAGCCTCACGCCCAAGGGCGTCGACATCTATTTCGACAATGTGGGCAACGCCATGGTGGATGCGGTGCTGCCCACCATGCGGGCCTATGGCCGCATCGTCGTATCGGGCCAGGTTGCGGATTACAATGCGGCGCCGGGCGAGCGGGCCGGCATCCACGATACCCAGACCTTCATCACCCATCGTCTGCGCATGGAGGGCCTCGTGGTCTTCGACTATGCCGCCCGTTTTCCCGAAGCCATCACCCGCATGGCCGGCTGGATCCACGAAGGTCGCTTGAAATACCGCGAGGAGATCATCGACGGTTTCGAGAGCCTGCCCGACGCGTTTATCGGCCTGTTCCGCGGCGAGAATTTCGGCCGCCGCCTGGTGAAGCCGTAGCGGCCAACCCGTGACGAGCCGCTGTTTTGCGGGAAGCCTTACCCGATGGGCCGCAGGTCAGAGGGCCGTCAAGGTCTCACACGCAGCCTTCGGGCTTGTGAATGCGCTTCGTCGAGGCTGGAAATTTGCTCAGCAGCGGGGTCGCACGGGTGGGGCGGGCGGCTAAGGTGCCGCCGCAATTGGGGCACTGGCCGTTGAGGCGGTCTTGCGCGCAGGTCAGGCAGAACGTGCATTCGAAACTGCAGATCCATGCGTCAAGGCTCTCCGGGGGCAGATCGATATCGCAGCATTCGCAGTTCGGTCGCATCTCGAGCATGGCGGTCTTCCAGGTTACGAACCGGGTCGCTCCGGCGGACCGCCCGTACGAATGCGCTCCAGAAGCTTCGGATCCATCACGTCTATGCCGGCGGCATAGTTGAGGGCGTTCTGGTGATAAAAGGCGGCATTCACCAGATTGGCGGCGCTGAAATCGCGCTTGGCCACCTGCCCGGCCGGGACGCCGGCAATGACCGCATGGCGGCCCCGTCCCGTTCAGGCTGCCAGGAGGCGCTGACCGTGAAGCTCGCGGTAGCGTTCCATGCAGGTCTGCGCCAGAGCGTCGAGATCCGGGGTCAAATCGACCGGTTCTTCCTTGAGGGGCATGAAGCCCGTGGACTGGCGCACCGTGTCGTACCAGTGGTCGCCCCACACGCCGTCGCCGTCGCACGGGCCCGCCGGCCAGGACAGCATTTCCTCCAGGAACGGAATATCAAGGGCCTTGCACAGGATCCGCAGGGTGGGTTCGGGTGCGCGCAGAACGTCTGCTGCATCCACGATGGGGCAGGGCAGGCCTTTGGCGGCCAGGTGATCCATGATCCGGGCCTTCACGTCGAGGCTGGCGAGAATGGGGCCCACATCGTCGTGTTTCTGGGCATAAGAGGCCACCATGGCCCGGGGATCGCGGATCAGAATGAACGTACGCTGACCGTCGATCCAGTCCAGGGGCAGGTCCTCCTTGGCGCTCGCATGGTAGGCGATGTGCTTGTGGAAATAGATGCTGCGACCCTTGGGAACCGGGCCGTTCAGCATGTCCACGACGCCCTGGAAGGTCTGGGGCAGGGCGCCCAGGATGGCGTCCCGCATGGGGTGGTCGGCCCCGCTCTTGCGCAGGTAATAGGCATAGAACGGCTCGTCCGCCACCGCCGTGTCCGGACGATTTCCAAAGGAGCGCATCATGGTGGTTGAGATATTGCGGGGTCCCGCCCACATACCGATCCGGATCGCAGTGTCCGTCATTCCTTGTCCTCCCTCTGGCGCCCCCTGGAGCGCTGCCCGTGAGACGGACCTTTGCCGCCACGGGGCTGTGTTGCAAAACGGGCGTGTCCCGGACCAGACCTACCGGCCCTGCGCCGCCTCCTGTTCGATGCTTTTCAGGTAGAGCGACTGGAGCCGCTCGACCATGGGGCCACGCCCGGGCGAAATGGTGCGCCCGTCCACGTCCCGGACGGGCGTCAGGCCGGCGAATGTCCCGGTGATGAAGGCCTCCTCGGCGCCGTAGACATCCGTGAGGGAGAAAGTCCGCTCCCGCACGGTCAGGCCCTCGTTCCTTGCAAGATCCAGCACCACGCTCCGGGTGATGCCGCCCAGACAGTAATCGCCTGTCGAGGTCCAGATCTCGCCCTTCCGGACAATGAAAAAATGGGTTGAGTTGCAGGTGGCCACGAAACCCTGGGGATCCAACATCAGGGCCTCGTCGGCACCGGCCTTGGTCGCCTGGATGCAGGCCATGATGCAGTTCAGCTTCGAATGGGAATTGAGCTTTTGGTCCTGCACGTCGGGAAATCCGCGCCGGACATGCACGGTGAACAGGCGTACGCCTTCGATGGCCGTGGCCGGCAAAGGCTTCTTGAATTCCGGAATGATGACGACGGTCGGCGGCGTGATCGTTGCCCGGGGATCCTGGTAGGGGGTCGCCTTTTCGCCCCGGGACACCATCAGACGAATGTGGACATCCTCATCGCCGCCATTGGCATCGAGACACGAATAAAGCCGCGCTTTGAGCGCGTCCCGGTCCAGGCCCAAGTCGAAATCAAGGGTCTTGGCGCCTTCAAAGAGCCGGTCCAGGTGGCGGTCCAGAAACACGATCACGCCGCGATGGACCCTCAGCCCTTCCCATACGCCGTCCCCCAGCACGAAGCCGGAGTCGAATACGGACACTTTGGCCTCGCCCCGGGGATACAGGGCGCCATTGATGTCGATCAGGACGGTATCGTTCCGGGGATCGGCAACGAATGCATGGGTTGAATGGGTCATGCCCCATGGTGGCTCACCCGTGCGGCTTGTGCAATATAGCCAAAAGAACCCGCTTCACGCGATGGCGCGGCCGATCAGGCGCCCCCACCATGACCATTGGCGCCGTTGCCTTTAAGGCCATGGTCGGTCATGCCCTGGGCTTTCAGGTCGTCCACCCGGGGCATGGCGATCACATTGAATCCGGAATCCACATAATGGATTTCGCCGGTGACGCCCGCGGACAAATCACTCAACAGATAGAGGGCCGAACCGCCGATTTCGTCCAGATCGACATTCTTCTTCAGCGCCGCATGCATGCGGTTCCACTTGAAGACCATCCGGGCATCGCCGATTGCCGATCCCGCCAGGGTCCTCATGGGCCCTGCCGAAATCCCGTTTACCCGAATGCCGTTATGGCCCAGATCCACCGCCAGATAACGCACGCTGGCTTCAAGGGCGGCTTTCGCAACCCCCATAACATTGTAGTTGGGCATGACCCGCTGGGCACCGAGATAGGTGAGGGTCAAAAGGGACCCGCCGCCCGCCGCCTCGGAGCGCAGCAACAAAGGCTCGGCCCGGCGGGCAAGATCCGTGAAGGAATAGCAGGAAATATCCAGGCTGCGCCGGAAATTGGCGCGGGTTGTGTCCAGATAGCGGCCTTTGAGTTCCGCCTTGTCCGAATAGGCGACAGCGTGCACGACGAAATCGAGCCGGTTCCAGGCCTCATCGATCTGAGAAAAACACCGGTCGAGGGACGCGTCGTCCTCCACATCCGCTTTGACCACGAGGGCCGCGTCGACGCTTTCCGCCAGAGGGCGGACCCGCTTTTCGAAAGCGTCGTTCTGGTAGGTGAAGGCCAGCTCCGCCCCATGGGCCCGCAACGTGCGAGCGATACCCCAGGCGATTGAGTGATCATTGGCCACGCCCATGACGAGGCCGCGGCGGCCGGCCATCAGATTTCCGGAAAGAACGAGATCGCCCATGGCTGTCCATCGCGGTTCGAGGCACTCGGACCGGCCCCGGATCGCGGGCGACTCCATGATCAACGCGCCTTAGGGGACCGAAGTGCTTATGGTAAATGGGAACCGGACTTTAACCATTGAATCGGCGGAAGACCAGCGTTCCGTTCGTGCCCCCGAACCCGAAGCTGTTGGACAATACCACGTCCATGGCGGCGTCATCCTGACGGGTCCGGACAATCGGCATGTCCGCCACGGCCGGATCGATGGTGTCGATATGCGCGGACTCGCAGATGAAGCGGTCCTGCATCATCAAAATCGAGTAGATCGCTTCGTGGACGCCGGCGGCGCCCAGGGAATGTCCGGATAGGGACTTTGTTGCACTGATTTTGGGAACATCGTCCCCGAAAACCTCGCGAATGGCGTCGGCCTCGCGCACGTCGCCGATGGGGGTCGAGGTGCCGTGGGGGTTGATGTAATCGACCCGGTCCGCAACGCCGGACAGGGCCTGGCGCATACAGCGCACAGCCCCTTCGCCCGAGGGTTGGACCATGTCGTAGCCGTCCGAATTCGCGCCGTAGCCGATGATCTCGCAGTAGATCTTGGCACCGCGCGCCTTGGCCCGCTCCAACTCCTCAAGCACCAGAACGCCGCCGCCGCCGGCGATGACGAAGCCGTCCCGGTCCTTGTCATAAGCGCGGCTGGCGCGCGAGGGCGTGTCGTTGAATTTGGAGGAAAAGGCGCCCATCGCGTCGAACAGCACGGAAAGCGTCCAGTCCAATTCTTCCCCGCCGCCGGCGAAAATCATGTCCTGCTTGCCCCATTGGATCAGCTCATAGGCGTTGCCGATACAGTGGGTGGAGGTGGAGCATGCCGAACTGATGGAATAGTTCACGCCCTTGATGCGGAAGGGAGTGGCCAGGGTGGCCGAGCAGGTGCTCGACATGGCCTTCGGCACCACCGTTGGACCGATTTTTTTGGGTCCGCGTTCGCGCGTGATGTCCGCGCTTTCCACGATGGCGCGGGTGGAGGGGCCGCCGGACCCCATGATCAGGCCGACCCGCTCATCGGAAATGTCGGGATCGGCAAGGCCGGCATCCTCGATGGCTTGGGCCATGGCAATGTAGTTATAGGCCGCGCCGTCGCCCATAAAGCGACGGGTCTTGCGGTCCAGAACGGCTTCAAGGTCGACCTTCAGGGAGCCGTGAACGTGGCTGCGAAAGCCCAATTCGGCATAGGTGGGCGCAAATTCGATCCCGGAACGCCCCAGACGCAACGAGTCCGACACCTCCTTCGCGGAATTGCCGATGCTGCACACAATACCCATGCCGGTCACGACGACCCGTCTCATTCCTCACCCCTTGCCTCGCGTTCCGTGGCCCCGAGGGCCATCCGGCAGGCTCCGCCGCCTGATCCGAAGCGCGCCCGGAACCCGCGTTTCACTGCGCAACGAACAGTCCGACTTTCAGATCCTTGGCCGCGTAGATCGGTTTGCCGTCCGCCATGACCGTTCCGTCGGCAACGCCCAGCACCAGCTTCGAGGCCATCACCCGTCGGATGTCGAGGGTGTAGGTCACTTTCTCCACCGACGGCAGGATCTGTTCGGAAAATTTCACTTCACCCACGCCGAGGGCCCGTCCGCGCCCGGGATGGCCCAGCCAGCCCAGATGGAAGCCCACGAGCTGCCACAGGGCGTCGAGGCCGAGGCAGCCCGGCATCACCGGGTCGGTCTCGAAGTGGCACTCGAAGAACCACAGGTCCGGCTTCACATCGAGTTCAGCTTCAACCATGCCCTTGCCGTAGGCCCCGCCCTCGGTGGCGATCTGCGTGATGCGATCGAACATGAGCATGGGCGGCAGCGGCAGGCGGGCATTGCCCGGACCGAACAACGCGCCATGGCCGCAGGATAGCAGATCTTCGTAACTGAAACTCGATTGACGGTCCGACATGGTGGCTGCGCTCTGGCCTTCCTGTCACGTGGCTCCGATCCAAGCCACTGATTTACCATAAATCTTATCGCTGGCGTGATCCTCACCAGACCCGGTGGTGTATCATCATGCCCAAGGGCGGAACAAGGCAACACCGTTCCCGCCCCTGAGCCCGAGGGGTGGCTTGACAGCGCAAGCAGAAGGGTCGATTTCCGAGCCATGAGCGTGAAAAAATCAGAGGCTTTGCAGGGCCGCAGCATGGGATCGGGCGAGCGCGACGGGTCCTGTGCCGCCGCGCCGCGGGGCAATCAGGCCGGCGATCATGGGGCCGGCGATCATGGGGCTGGCGATGGCGGGGCTTCCCCCTGTGCCGGCGCCGCCCGGCTCACGGCGGCGGGTCTGCGCCCGACCCGGCAGCGCTGCCTCCTTCACGATCTCCTGTTCCGGTCCGGCGACCGCCATGTGACAGCCGAAATGCTGCATGCCGAGGCAGCGCACCAAGGGCTGAGTGTGTCTCTCGCGACCGTCTACAACACGCTTCACCAGTTCGAGCGGGCGGGGCTCGTCCGCCAGATCCCCGTGGATTCCACCCGCACCTTTTTCGACACGAATACCACCGATCACCTACATTTTCTGAATGTCGACAACGGCACCTTGACCGACGGGCCGCGTCCACTGCTGCAGCCGGGTCTCACCGCGCCTGAGGGCTTCGCGGTGGACGGCATTGATGTGGTGGTGCGGGTCCGGCGGGCGCCTGGCTTGGCCGAACCACGAGCCACCGATGGGCCGTCCTCAGTCGATGGTCTCGCCGGGAAGAAGACCCCATAGGACCGACCGCTCCACCCAGCCGGTCACGGATCCGAATGTCAGTTCGCACCAGGCATCGGAACAGGACTGGATGGCGCCGATGGCTCGGCCCATGACTCGGGCGCGGGCCGGTGCGGTCGGGTCGGGCGCCTCGCGCAGCGTGACGGAAGGGGCCGTCACCAGAGCCCGGCGCCGGCCCTCCGTGAGGCCCCTGTGGATCCATCCAACGACGCCGTCATGGTCCCGGACCCGCCGCCAGAGTTCCGTTTCCGCGATCACCAGGACCGGCAGGCCTTCGAAATTGCGATAGACCCATTCTATGGGATGATCGGTGCTCGGACCGCGCCGCAGATTGATGGTCCGGCCCCGCAGGCTGACGAAACGGGGCACCGGATAGCCGGACGGTCCGGTGACCCGGTCGGCCCGGGTAGAGGGTCGGGGCTGGGCCAGGCTCGGGTCCACCGCAAGGCCAGTCATCGAAAGGCCAGTCATCGAAAGGATCGTCAGCAGGGCGATGGCCGGCAGAAGCGTGACGGCGGGCAGGCGGTCCATGGCACAGGTCCTTTGGCGCGCAGTGTCCGCCACCGGCACCACAGGCCCAGTCCGGTGGCGAAAGATGCGGTCAATTCTGGAAGGCAGGTCCCCCATGGGGTGATTCCGGGTTTAGGGTGTGGTTCTATAAACGGTCAAGGCAGCATGAGCTCCCACAGGACGTTCCGGCGGTTTTTCCCGGAGTGTTTCCCCGGAGTGTTTCCCCGGAGTGTTTTCTTTGTCACCGCATGCGCCGTCTGCTAAGCAACCGGCAAGACCCGTCCTTTATTCAGGGTCTTGAAAGATCGTAGTCTGAGGTGGCTGACGTGTGGGTTGGGCCTGTTGATCCGCCCCGTGGAAGTGGCGTTGGAAATACAACCAAAAGGTGGTGAGGCGCGATGTCCCGTTCACGACCCCTGGTCATAGTCACCCGGAAAATGCCCGAAGCCATCGAGGCACGGATGCGGGAACTGTTCGACGTGCGTCTGCGTGAAGACGATACGTCGATGACCCATGACGAACTCGTCGAGGCCGTACGGACCGCCGAAATTCTCGTGCCGACACTGACGGATCGCATCGATTCGCGCCTGCTCAGCCGAGCCGGGGAGCGTCTGCGCCTGGTGGCCAATTTCGGCAATGGCTACGACCACATCGATGTGCGCACCGCCATTTCCCGGGGTATCACGGTGACCAATACGCCAGGCGTGCTGACTGAAGATACGGCTGACATGACCATGGCGCTGATTCTGGCGGTGCCGCGGCGCTTGGCCGCCGGGGCGCGCTACCTGGAGAACCATGCCGAGGACTGGCGGGGGTGGTCGCCGACCTGGATGCTCGGCCATCGCATAACCGGCAAGCGCCTCGGGATCATCGGTATGGGCCGCATCGGCACCGCCGTCGCCCGGCGGGCCCGCGCCTTCGGGCTTGAGATCCACTATCACAACCGCCGCCCGGTTCCCTCGTCCGTCGAGACGGAACTGGGAGCCACCTATTGGGACAGTCTCGATCAGATGTTACGCCGCATGGATATCGTCAGCGTCAATTGTCCCCATACGCCGGCGACCTTCCACCTTCTTTCGGCGCGCCGGTTGTCTTTGCTGAAATCATCCGCCTACGTCGTCAACACGGCCCGTGGCGAGATCGTCGACGAGAACGCCCTCGTGCGCATGCTGGAGGCCCGGCAGCTCGCCGGCGCCGGGCTCGATGTGTTCGAGAACGAACCGGCCGTGAACCCCCGCCTGCTGCAGTTGGAGAATGTGGTGTTGCTGCCCCATATGGGCTCGGCGACCATCGAGAGCCGCATGGAGATGGGCGAGAAGGTCATCATCAACATCAAAACCTTCGCCGACGGCCACAAGCCGCCGGATCGCGTCGTCCCCGCCATGCTGTGATCCGGAGGCGGACGGCGGTGTCAACGCAGGCCCAGCTTGCGCACGAGACGGTCTCGCTTGTTCAGCCACCAGCCGAACTCCGGGGGCCAGAGTGCAAAGCCCTGGTCCGTTCCCAAACGCTGGGCCGCATGGAGCGGCCAGTTCGGATCGTCCAGCAGCTCCCGGGCCAGGGCGACCATGTCTGCTGCACCCTCCGCCAGCAACGCCTCGCACATCTCCGGATCCCATAAAAACCCGATGGCCATGGTCGCGATATTCGCTTCCTGACGAATGCGGGCGGCAAAGGGCACTTGAAAGCCCTGGTCGATGACCATGCGGCGCGGGCGCTCCTTTCCGCCGATCCCGCCGCTGGAGCAGTCGATCATGTCAACGCCGGCCTGTTTGAGCGCACCGGCGATGTCCACCGTCTCCTCGATCTCCAGGCCGCCGTCCAGCCAGTCGGTGCCTGAAAGTCGAAAAATCAACGGCATGTGCTCAGGGATCGTCTCCCGGATGGTCAGGGCGACATGGACGGCGAAACGGCGCCGGTTTTCCGGGCTTCCGCCCCAGCGATCCGTGCGCTGATTGGCAATCGGCGACAGGAACTGGTGCACCAGGAAGCCATGGGCGGCGTAGACCTCGATCACCTCGAAACCCGCCGCGCAGGCCCGGCGCGAAGCATCACCAAACGCCTCGATCACGCGGCCGATGTCCGCTTCGCTCATCTCCTGCGGCGCCGGCCAGCCGTCGGCGTAGGGAAGGGGTGATGGAGCAAGCGCGATCCAGGGGGCCTCCCCGCGGTCCGCGATGTCCTCGGCGTTCACGGGCGTTTCGCCGTGCCAGGGGCGCCGTTCGGAGGCCTTTCGCCCCGCATGGCCGAGTTGAACGCCTGGGATGGCACCTTCCGCCTTCAGGAAATCCGTGACCCTGGCCAATGGCGCGATCTGTTCATCCGTCCACAGACCGAGATCGCCATGGGTGCGCCGTCCCGACGCCTCCACGGCGGTCGCCTCCACAAAGACCAGCCCCGCGCCCCCCATGGCGAAGCGCCCGAGATGCACAAGGTGCCAGTCATTCGCTAGGCCGTCCTTTGCGCGGTACTGGCTCATGGGGGAGACGGCGATCCGGTTCTTGACGGTCATGCCGCGCAGGATGAACGGCGAATGCAGGGTGGACATGGGCAGGCTCCTGAGGCTGGTGCAGGGGTGTCCCGTCAGTGTGGCTGTCAGCACTAAAGGCTCCCGCGGCCATCGCAAATCCTTTCTGGTCCAAGGGGCCCGGCGAGCCAGGACAAAAGATGGCATTACAATCGGTATACAGAAAAATAGAAAGGTGCGCCGCCTGGTGTGAGTGCAGGAGTCCGCCACCTGTGATGCGGGCAGACCGCATTTGCAGTCGTTCTTGACCGAAGGATACGCCACGCGGGGGAATTCAAGTTGAAAAGTCGCCCACTTTCCCGATCATGGAGCAGGGTCATGGGGCACCGGCAAAGCCGGAGGGCGACACGGCACCAAAAAAGCGGTCGTAAGGCATCGGGCAGGCCGGTGCGCAGGACCGAAGATCCGGAAAATCCGGGCTTACGGGGAGGACAGGGCTATGGGGAACAGAGCCATCACGCCGTGGCTTATCGGTGGGGCATCGTGCCTGGCCATGGCGCCCGGCGCAGCATGGGCGCAGCAGGGCGACACCGAGACCATCGTCGTCACAGCGCAGAAAAGGGAACAGGCGCTTGAGGACGTGCCCGTCTCCATCGCCGTCGTGGACAACGAATTCATCGATCGCTCGGATCTGCGTGACCTGTCCGACTATCTCGACCTCGTCCCCGGGGTGACGGGCGAAACGGGCGGCGCCTCCGGCGACGGCATCAGCGTACGGATCCGGGGCATCGGCGCGCTGGGCGGCAATACCAACACCTTCGGCGTTTACGTGGACGGCTTCGACACCACAGGCGCATCCACGGCCCTCGCCGGCTCCCGCCTTGTGGATGCGGAGCGGGTCGAGGTCTTGCGCGGTCCCCAGGGCACGTCCTTCGGTCGGAATGTGGTGGCCGGCGCCATTTCCATTACCTCTCTCACGCCGCGTACGGACGACTATTCCGCCCGCATCGCTATCGACGGGGGCAACAACGGCACCTTCGGCGCCCAAGGCCGGGTCAATGTCCCGCTTTCCGACACAACCGCCGCCCTCTTTTCCGGATTTTTCGACCGCACAAGCGGCTATGTCGACAATCTGACCCCGACCGGATCGCCGGAAGACACCCAGAAGAATTTCGGCCTGCGCGGCAGCATCCAAACGGACCCGAACGACCGCCTGTCCATCAAGGCCTCCCTGTCCTTCGAGCGGTTGACCCAGGAGTTGCAAAGCCAGGTGCCCGACGGCACACCGAACCCCTTCGTCCAGTCCTTCATCGACATCATCAATCTGGGCCTCAACCCTTTCCTGCCGCCCAGCGTCACGCCCTCGCCGCTGGATACGTTTTTCCCGGAGCAGGGGGCGTTCGGCGAGACCAACACGGCCGAAAGCAATGAGCGGGAAAACACCATCGCCACCGTCAATGCCAGCTACGACTTCGGCGAGACCTCCCTGGTCTGGGTGTCCGGCTATTCGTATTCAGAGGCCAAATTCATCAGCGATGCGGACTTTTCCTCCCTCGACAACGTGATCGCCGAGGGCGGCAACGCCGCGACCTTCATGAGCACGGAGGTGCGCTTCCAGAACAATGGGGACGAGCGGTTCGACTATATCGGCGGGGTATTCATTTCCCACGGCCGGTTCAACGGTTTCAGCAGCAGCGTGGCCGGCGAAACCCTGCGCCTGTCCACCTTCCTGCCGCCCATTCCCCAGATTCTCGGCCCACTGGCGCCCCTGTTTCCAGAAGGTCTTATCGCCGTCGACACGCCGCCGGGAACGCCGGTCGTGCAGTCCGACATCAACTCGACCACATTCGGTGTCGCCGTCTTCGCCGATCTCGACGTTCAGGTGACGGACCGATGGAACGTGCTCTTTGGCGGACGCTATAACTACGACGAGGAGAGTCAGTCGGTCACCGACCTTGTTGACATCAATCCCGATCCGAATTTTCCGGTGCCGGATCTTGTGTTCCTGGCGACGCCTTTTGCCGACAATGAGGGCGACGTGCAGTTCGATGCCTTCACTTGGCGCGCAAGCACGGTCTATGACCTGACCGAAACCATCAATGTCTACGCCACGGTCTCGACCGGGTACCGGCCCGGCGGCCTGCAATTGGCCAATGTCACACCGACGGAGACGGAGCAACTGGATTTCGAGCCCGAGCAGATCATCAATTACGAGATCGGCCTCAAGACGACATTCTTCGACGGCCGGCTGCTGATCAACGCGTCCGGTTACATGATGAACTGGACGGATATCCAACTCTCCATCGCCGATCCGATCACCGGCGTGCCCTTTGCCGGCAATGGTGAGGCGGAAGCAGCCGGTTTCGAGGTGGACTTCATCGCGAGCCCGATCGACGGCCTGACCGTCCAGGGCGGTGTGGCCTTCCTCGATTCCGAGGTCACCTCGCTCGAAGGGGGCATCTCCCAGCAGGCCATCGTGGGCGAGCCGCTGCCCTATGCGCCGCGCTGGCAAGGCACTCTAACGGCGACCTATCAGCGGCGCCTGTTCGAGGACATTGACGGCTTCATCCGCGCAACCTTTGCCTATGTGGGCGATCGGGGCGAGCGGCTTGCCGCGGCCCAGGAGCAGTTCATCCTGGAGAGTTACCACCGCCTCGATTTGCGGTTCGGCATCTCCCGCCAGGAGGATTGGCGGATCGAAGGCTTCGTAACCAATGCCACCAACGAGATCTATGCGACCGGGGCCTTCACCAACGGTTTTGCCGTGCGCGGCAATATCCTGCGCGTTGCCCCGCCCCGCCAATACAGCGTGCGCCTCGTTGCCGAATTCTGATCGGCCCTTGTTCCGGGCGCGGCGACCGGGGCGTGATTGACCCGCGCCCGGGACCGACCGCGCTTCAGCAAAGCCAAACGCTGGGGCAGGCATGGATTTGTTCGACGAGCCTTCGGAGTTGGCGGAAAAAGCCGGCGAAGAACCTGACCACACGGTGCAGCGCTATCTGGAATTGACCTGCAGGGTGCTTCCCCGAATGGCGCGCGACGGTGAGCGAGACTGGCCCGTACGGCACGACCACTGTTTCCAGCGCATCATCCTCGACGCGGTGGCGGGGGATGTCTGGTACCGCCATATTGCGCGGCCGGCCTACAAACACCTCACGGCGGCGCAGGCCGCGCGGGCCGTTGCACTCTGCCAGGACGTCATGGACGGGCGAGCCGATCTCCATGCATTGAATCGGCAATCCCTGCGCTGGCGTGGCAAGGCCGGGCCGTGACCCCAAAGCGGACCGACCCGGTGCCCGGCGGCCTATGCGTCCGGATCGTCCTCGCCCGCGACATCCGGATCCGTGGTCTTCAGCAAATGATGCGTGAGACGGTTTTTATCCCGCATTCCCCGGATGATTTTCCGATTGCATACGTCTGAGCGCCGATTCATGTCATTATATCAATGGCTTGAGGCGAATGTGCGAGGCGTGTCATGGGCAGCATGGCGGGTGAAGATGATCGGGGTGCCTTGCGGGTCGGTTTCGACCGCCGTTTGAAGCTGGAATTTCACGGCTCCCGGCTCACCTCCGATGCCGGTCTGCTGGCTTTTCGGGAATTGGATGAGGCGCTTGGCCTGACGGATCTGGCGGGGGACGCGCTCACTGACAACCGCACCGGCAGGAATGGCCGTCACAGCCTGGTGGCGCTGTTGCGTCAGTCCGTCTTCGGACGGCTTGCCGGATATGAGGATGTGAACGACGCCGACCGTTTGGGCCAGGACCCTGCCATGCGCTGGATCGTTGGTGGCAAGGCAGTAATTCGTCAGGCTGCGTCCGCTTCCCAGATGGGCCGGTTCGAGACCGATCTTCTGGCCAGTGCCGACAATCTCACTGCGCTCCAGGACCTCTCCGGCCGGTGGATTGACGCGGTCCATGCCCGCCGTCCGGTGAACGCCATTGTGCTCGACATGGATTCCAGCGTCAGTCCGACCCACGGTGACCAGGAAGGCAGCGCCTATAACGGGCATTTCGGCTGCACCTGTTATCACCCGCTGTTCGTATTCAATCAGTTCGGCGATCTTGAGCGCTGTGTGCTGCGGCCCGGCAATGTGCACAGTGCCGATGCTTGGAAGGCCCTTCTGGACCCGGTCATCGCGCGCTATCGCGGGAAAGTGCGCAGGCGCTTTTTCCGGGGCGATGCGGCCTTCGCCATCCCCGGCCTCTACGATTGTCTGGAAGCGGAAGGCTTCAAATATGCCATCCGTCTCAAGGCCAATCAGGTTCTCGAATCCTTCATTCCACATCTGCTCAAGCGCCCTGTGGGCCGTCCACCCAATGGCGTGCGCCGCTCCCATGCCTCGTTCAGCTACAAGGCTGCGTCTTGGCCCCAAGCCCGGCGCGTCGTAGCGAAGGTGGAAACGCACCCCGGCGAACTTTATCCCCGCGTCGGCTTCATCGTCACCAATCTGAGCCGTCCGCCCGAACGGGTCGTGGCGTTCTATAGTGAGGCGCCCGCCCGCCATCGGTCCGAGGGCGAAGCCGAACGGGGCACGGCGGAACAATGGATCAAAGAGGGCAAGACCGCCATCCGTTGGACGCGGCTGAGCTGCACCCGGTTCCGGAGCAATGAAGTGCGCCTTCAGCTCCACGCCCTGGCCTATAATCTCGCAAATTTCCTGCGCACCCTGACATTGCCCAAAGAGGTCGAGCAATGGTGCCTGACCACCTTGCGCGAGAAGCTCGTGAAGATCGGGGCCAAGGTCATTACCCACGCCCGCTATGCCGTCTTCCAGATGGCCGAGGTCGCGGTGCCGCGTGATCTCATGCGCCGCATTCTGGAGAACATAGCGGATCTGCGGCGACCGGCTGGCTCAGCGGCTTGAACAAGGGGAAAATTATGAGATGGCGATAGCAAACGTGCGCCTGAATGAAGGGGAATACTGCCGAAAATGGCTTCTCAGAGGCGATTTCAGGCGCTACCATCTCGTCAGGATTGAGAACAGGTTCAAAATCGGTGCCGTGGCATTCCGAGCGCCTTTCACGGCTCGGTTTTTGGACTTCATCCGGGGAATATCGGCTTATCCAAGGAGGCCAACAAAGCCGCCGGTGTTGATCCGAAGCGCCAGAAGGAGTTGGAGCGCATCAAGGCCAAGCGCAAAGCCGCCCGCGACCGCAAAAAGGACAAGGACGGTCCCGATCGCGGGCGGTCATGAAAACACATATCATGATATATACTTTTCATGATATCATGGACTTTGTCCAGATTTGATGATGCTACTGATCGGAATACCGAAATGCAGCGCGGCGATGATAAGGAGCACGATTGCCAGTAAGGCAATAGAAGCTGCGATCACGCCGGCTTTGCCACTGGCGCGGATTTCAACTCCAAGCAATTTTATGAATAAGTGATCAGCCTTGTGCTGATTCTCTGGGGTTTGCATTTCAGACATGGCCTTTCCTCAGCAAAGAAAGAAAAAGCCAAATTTCTGAAATCGCTACGCTAGCATCAGCCCAAACCTTGGCCACAGAGTCAAGTTAAAGAAAAGGTAATTATACATTACGTGACCGAAAGTGTCGGCATCGCCACCGGGTTCCTGATCGCAGCCCTGCACCATGCGGGCCTTGCCACGCTCACCCATACGCCGGCGCCGATGAATTTCCTCAACGAGATCTGCGGCCGTCCGGAGACGGAAAAGCCGTTCGTGCTGCTCGTCACGGGCTATCCGGCCGAGGACGCAACGGTGCCGGTCCACGCGACGATCAAAAAGCCCCTCGCCGACATCACGACCTATGTGTAGGGCTCGCGGAGTATCGTTGGTCCTTCAGTGAGGGGCGTCGTCCTCACACCGCCCCTCACCGGTCGTGATTTATTTTATCTCTTGAAGCTGTTCGCCATGACGCTTGAGCGATGGGCGCAGCACAAAAGCATAAAGTGGGAGTGACGCGCCAAGGCCGCTCTATAAGGATGCATCATGCTCCTATGGGACAAATACTGCCATCTGCGTGGCGCTGAAAGATACTTCCCCCGCTCGTTTCCCTGTTTTTGGGCAATTCATTGTTGATTTGTCGGCGAACCACTTGCCAATAAGCACCGTCCGTTGAAAAACTCATGGGAAGCAACGCTGGCTTCAGTGAACCACATGCGTCTGCTGGCGATGCGGGTGCCATGGGTGGGATCAGGGGCCATGGACTGGCAGGGCGATCGCGTTTTCGCTAGGCAGGACGTTGGGAGACAGACATAGAGATCAGGTGGCTCGAATTTGTTTTTCTGCTTCATTGGTCTCGCGAGGCGGGCACTCGTGTGCTGCGGCGCGTTGCCGGTGACCTCTCTCCCGCCAGATTACGCCGTTCAGTCGAACACGGAAACGGTCTGGTGTGTGGGCGGGTTGAATGGGGAGAGGCGCTTCGGAGCACTCTCATAGAGCGGCTTTGACGTTTGGGTCCCCACTTGCGGCACGCTCGTCACGCCCGTGTCAGGGTCAAAAGATCCACGAGAAAGAATAACGTAATGAGGGTTCTTGTGGCTCAGACAGTCGTGAACAGAAGTGCTGCATGTGGCATGCAAATGTCCGGGCCGAACCACTCGTCTACCAAAAGTGGACATGAACAAATTGCGCTAAGGGGGCACTCAATGATGATCCATGGGGTCAAAGTTATCGCGGCCATAGCTATTGCTGCGGCCTTGGGACAGTCCAGTTCGGCTTTTGCGCAGCGGGCCAGTGACAGCCAAGACACATGGCATGCGGGATGCATTTACTTACCGCCACGCGAGGCGACAACCTGCCATTCCGAGAATCGTCGGCAGGCTGAGAAAGCCAATGCAGAGGCCATGGTCAGCCTCTTGATAGAAGCGAAGGCGCTGAATGATTTGATCCGTCGAGGAACCAATCAGGATCGCGGCCTTGTCATGTTGGCGCTGAATGCCCACGCGTATGGGCTGGAAGCCCGCAAAATCATCTGTCAACTGGCAAGGCAGGCTGGCGGTAGTGACGAGGAGCAGGAAGGGATCGAGGAGGCGTGCCTGCATCGGCTGACGGTAGAGCGCGGTCGGCAGATAAAGGGCGATACGGAGGCATTTGGTGCCGAAGGTGAGCTGTTCTTGCCGCCGACTTGGCCCAAGCCAGAGGGCAGTGCGGAACAGCCCGACTGCCGGTTTGACTCCACGCAGCTTAATTTTACGGAGTGCATGAACCAACGGCGCGAGACCGCCGAGCGGGCCTTGACAGACATGGCTGAAAAACTGCGAAGCCAACTCGAAGAGTATGCAGCCTCGAACATCATTGAGCGAGAAACCGCGCAACTGGTTCGATCGGCGCTGGAGGCATGGCGGGCCTACCGCGATGCGGAGTGCCGGTTTTTAGCATCCGCGTCAGACGCCGGCGGATCCACGCGCGGCCTGGCGTTCGTAACCTGCTCTCTGGAAAGCACAGTTGTTCGTCTTGAGCGTCTTGCGCAGAGCGCGCAGGCCATCCGCGCCAGGTTCGAAAAGAGGGCCCGGTGAGTGGGCGTCGACCGGAATTGCCGATTCTGGCGCGGCACAGCTTGGCCGAGCCATTGATGGGCTGACAGAGAGACCCGAGGGGGTGGGAGTATATCGATGCAGACGAACGAGTCAGGAGTCGATCTGATCAAGCGGTTCGAGGGGTGCCGCCTCGAAGCCTATTTGTGTCCCGCGGGTGTCTGGACCGTTGGCTACGGACACACTGGCGCGGACGTCCGAGCAGGGGTGCGGATCACCGAGGATCGTGCCGAAGAACTGTTGCGCGAGGATCTTCAGCGCTTCGAAGATGCTGTCGAACGCCTGGTCATGGTGCCGATCAATCCCAATGAGTTCAGCGCACTTGTCTCGCTTACCTATAATATCGGTGAGGGCAACTTTTCGAAGTCTTCCTGCCTGCGCTATCTGAACCAGGGCAATCGTGCCGAGGCGGCCAACCGCATCGAGCTTTGGAACAAGGCTCGTGTCAATGGCGAACTCACTGTCCTGGAAGGACTGGTGCGTCGACGGGCAGCGGAAAAGGCTCTGTTTCTGACTCCAACGGAAACGGAAACGGTCATGTCGGTTCCGACCATGGATGTGCCGCCTGCGGCTGAGTCGGAGGACTCCGCTCCACCGGCTGGCACCACCGGACAGGGTCAGCCGCCAGCGCCGGCACCGGCCCAACAGGCGCCGGCCGTGCCGCCCAGCCCCACTCAGCAGGATGTCGAAATCCTGGTCCAAGAGCGGTTGGTTCAGGCAGAGATGGAACGGCAATCTGAGGCGACGGATCAGAAGATTGCGGTGGGCGCAACGGTTTCCGGAGCGGCCGCCACAGCATCGGTGACCAGGAATGCGGTTGACGCCATCGCTCCGGATCGGGCCTCAGCCCGTGAGAACGGTGGCGCTTTATTAGTGAAGATTCGGGAATTCACGGATGGTGTCCCGGAATGGGTCCTTGTGAGTCTCAAGCTCATTATCATTGCCGGGATTATCTATATCCTTTATCAGCTCTGGCGCCGGGGGCGGATACAGCAGCTTTCAATGAAAGTGGCGTCCAATGACTATGCTCGTGATATGGCCCGCCAGATTGCCCTGAAGGCTGCCGAGCAGCGTGGGCTTCACATTCCTAAGCGAGGACCCGCCAATTTTCTCGACGAAGGCCATGGTGCCCAGGCGGACAAATCATCCAAGATCAAATCGACGAACTCTGCGCGACCGAAATGGTGGTCTTGGAGGCGAACAAGATCCGAAACGATGTCAACGGATCAGACTTCGGCTACTGATCATGGTTCACAGTCCAAGTAGCTTGCCGAGCCGGGCCTGATGCACACATAGGCGATCCACAAATCGTCCTCGTTCTGGACGGGGATCACTCTTCGGTTCGAATACGCCTCATATTGCCATTTTTAGGGGAAGTCACTTGGTGTCGGATCAAGCTTTACGGCAATGGAGGACTCGTTTCCTGGCAGAGCGGCTCTGACGCTTGCGTCCTTGCTTGCGGCATGCGCCTCACTCAAGCGTCAGAGCCACTTCATCACCCCCTCAAGGTGCCACCTGTCGCCTTGGCGACCTGGGCCACGACCTTGTCGGAGACGGCATCGATCTCTTCATCCGTCAGGGTCTTGTCCCGGGGCTGAAGGGTGACTTCAATGGCCAGAGACTTGTGCCCCTCCTCGATGCCCTTGCCCGCGTAGAGGTCGAAGACGCGCACATCCGTGATGAGCTTTTTCTCCGCCCCCTTCGCGGCGCGCACCAGCGCGTCGGCCGCTGTTTCCGCCTTGACCACGAAAGCAAAGTCCCGGGTCACCGGCAGCAGGTTCGAGGCATCGAGCCGGGGCCGCGTTTTGGTGGCCTTGGCCTTCGGGGCCGGCAGGCGCGCGGGAAAGACTTCGAAAGCCACAACGGGCCCCTTCACATCCATGGCATCCAGCACGCGGGGATGCAGCTCGCCGAAATGGGCAAGCTGGGCCTTGGGGCCGAGCTGGATCGTGCCGGCGCGACCCGGGTGATACCAGCGCGGCGCCTTGTCCGTGACCTGAAGGCTATCGAGGGGCGCGCCCGCGGCTGCGAGGGCGGCAAGGGCGTCGGCCTTTGCCGTGAAACAATCCGCATCCGACCCGCCATCCCGCCAGGCGCGCAGGGCGCCGCCCCGGCGCACGCCGGTGAGGGCCAGGGTCTGGTCCTCGGGGCCCTCGCCGGCGAATTGCGGACCGGCCTCGAACAGGTTCACGGCGGCAAAGCCCCGGTCCGTGTTCCGGCGCACCGCATGCAGAAGACCGGGCAAGACGCTGGGGCGCATGGTGTCGAGATCCGAGGCGATGGGGTTGGCGAGCGTGATCGGCGCCTCCCCCTCGCCGCGGAACAGGGCGGCGGCGGCCTCGTCCACGAAGGACCAGGTCACGGCTTCCATCAGGCCCCGGGCGGCGATGGCTCGTTTGGCAAGGCGCATCCGGTCCTGAAGTGGGGTCAGCACGGGCCGGGCCACGGCATGGGGGCGGGGCAGGGGGGTGGCAGGCACATGCTCGAAACCGTGGATGCGCATGACCTCCTCAACGAGGTCGGCCTGTCCGTGCACGTCGGGGCGCCAGCTCGGCACCGTGACGGACAGCACATCGTCCCCGTCTATGAGGAAGCCGAGGCGCTCCAGGATCTCCTTGATGCGATCCGCAGACAGATCGAGGCCCGTCAGGCGCTTCACCTGGCCGGGCTCGAAGGAAATCGTCACTTCCGGGTCCGGCTCCTCGCCGACGACGATTACGTCGCTGGCCTCGCCGCCGCACAGGTCAATGACCATCCGGGTGGCGAGTTCCAGTCCGTCCGTGACAAAGGCCGGGTCGATGCCCCGCTCGAACCGATAGCGGGCATCGGACAGGATGCCGGTCTTGCGTCCTGTCTCCGCCGTCCGTGTGGGATCGAAATAGGCGCTCTCGATCAGCACCTCGGTCGTGTCCTCGGGCGAGCCGGAGGCCTCCCCCCCCATGACACCGCCGAGGCCAAGGACGCCCGTGTCGTCGGCGATGACGCACATGGTGTCGTCCACGGTGTAGTCCTTGCCGTCGAGGGCCCGCAGGCTTTCGCCAGCCGCGCCCAGCCGGGCATGGATGGTGCCCGTGACCTTCGCGGAATCATAGACATGGAGCGGCCTGCCCCGATCATAGGAGATGTAATTGGTGATATCGACCAGGGCATTGATGGGGCGCAGGCCAATGGCTGTGAGGCGCCGTTGCATCCAGTCCGGACTCGGACCGTTCTTGACGCCCCGCACCACCCGTCCGGCGAAGACCGGGCAGGCATCCTGTGTGCCGGGGGCGAATTGGAGCGCGATGGGGACAGGGCAGGGGAAGCGGCCCTCGACGCTTCTCAAGGGATCGGATTTGAGGGTGCCAAGGCCCGCCGCGGCGAGGTCCCGCGCCACCCCGCGCACGCCCAAACAGTCCGGCCGGTTGGGTGTGATGGCGATCTCAATCACCGGATCATTGAGCCCCATGGCCTCGGCCATGGGCGTGCCCACCTCGGCGCTTTCGGGAAGATCGATGATGCCGTCATGCTCGTCCGACAGGCCCATCTCCCGTTCGGACACCAGCATGCCGTTCGACTCGACGCCGCGGATCTTGGTGGGCTTCAAGGTCAGATCCGTGCCGGGAATATACGTGCCCGACGGCGCGAACACGGCCTTCATGCCCGTGCGGGCATTGGGCGCGCCGCACACGACCTGAACCTCGCCCTCGGCGGTACGCACCCGGCAGACCCGCAACTTGTCCGCATCGGGATGTTTCTTGGCCTCGACCACCTCGGCCACCTTGAAGGGGGCGAGACGCTCGGCGGCATTGTCCACGTCCTCGATCTCAAGGCCGATGCGGGTCAGGGTTTCGGTGATATCCTCAAGGGGGGCCTGGGTCTCCAGGTGATCCTTGAGCCAGCTCAACGTGAATTTCATGGGTCCGATCTCTGCTCGAATGTCTCAGCCGGCGTGCCGCGTCAGCGGCTCAGGCCCGTGGCGAGGGACGGCATGTCAAGGGCGGTGAAGCCGTAATGGCGCAGCCAGCGCAAGTCGGCGGCGAAAAAGTCCCGCAGGTCCGGGATGCCGTATTTCAGCATCGCCAGCCGGTCGATCCCCATGCCGAAAGCCCAGCCCTGATAGACGGCCGGATCGAAGCCAGCGGCTTTGAGCACATTGGGATGCACCATGCCGCAGCCCAGGATCTCCAGCCAGTCGCTCCCCTCGCCGATCTTCAGCTCACCGCCGGAACGGTCGCAGCGGATATCCACCTCGGCCGAGGGTTCGGTGAAGGGGAAGAAGCTGGGGCGGGCGCGCATGGTCACGCTCTCGACCTCGAAAAAGGCCTTGCAGAACTCCTCCAACACCCATTTCAAGTGGCCCATATGGGTCTCCCGGTCGATCAGCAGGCCTTCGACCTGGTGGAACATGGGGGTATGAGTCTGGTCGGAGTCGCAGCGATAGGTACGACCCGGGGCGATAATGCGGTGGGGTGGGGGCCCAGCCATCATGGTGCGCACCTGAACCGGACTGGTATGGGTCCGGAGCAGGTTCGGCTTGGTGTCGGGCGCCGCACCGTCCCGCGCGCGCAAGTAAAAGGTGTCGTGCATCTGGCGGGCCGGGTGGCCCTCCGGGAAATTCAGTGCCGTGAAATTATGGAAATCGTCCTCAATGTCCGGCCCTTCCGCCACGGCAAAGCCCATATCGGCGAAGATCGCCATGATCTCCTCGGAAACCTGGGTGATGGGGTGGATGGACCCGGGCTGTGGGACGGGCGCCGGCAGGGTGACATCGACCCGTTCGGTTTCCAGGCGCGCATCAAGGGCCGCGTCGTGCAGGACCTTGGCACGGGCCTCGATGGCTTCGGCAACACGCGTCTTGAGGCCGTTGAATTGAGGGCCTTTTTCCTTGCGTTCCGCGTCATCCATCTTGCCGAGGGTCTTCAGCAGATCGCTGATCGATCCCTTTTTGCCCAGGGCACCGACGCGCACGTCCTCTAGGGCGGCTTCGGTGTCGGCGCCGGCAATGGCGGCCAGAATCTCGCGTTCGAGGGGTTCAATCTCGCTCATGGCGTTCCTCACATCCCGTGGTGCGGTATTCCTAACGCAAGCCGCGCATGACACAAGCCATGGGCCATGCGCGGCAACCGTGATCGGCTGCCGCTGTGCAAGCGGCTCCTGGCCCTGAGCGGGTCTGAAGGGACGTGAAACGCCGGGCAGCGGATCAGTTCAGGGCGGCACGCGCCTGATCGACCAGGGCCTTGAAGGCCTCGGGCTCGTGCATGGCGATATCGGCGAGCACCTTGCGGTCAACCTCGATACCGGCCAGCCCGAGGCCGCACATAAATCGGCTGTAGGTCATCTCGTGCATGCGGGCGGCGGCATTGATCCGCTGGATCCACAGGCTCCGGAAATTCCGCTTGCGGACTTTCCGGTCGCGATAGGCGTACTGGCCGGCTTTTTCCACGGCCTGGTTGGCGGTGCGGAAAATGTTCTTGCGCCGGCCGTAATAGCCTTTGGCTTCGTTGATGATCTTGCGGTGGCGGCGGTGGGCGGTGACGCCCCTTTTGACGCGTGACATGGCTTACTCCACGAACGGATGACGGTGATCGGATTGGGATGGGCTGCGGTCAGCCGTAGGGCATCCACTGTTTGACGATCTTCGCGTCCGCGTCCGACAGGGTCTTGGTACCGCGCAGGTCCCGAATCTGCTTCGGGGTCCGCTTGATCATGCCGTGGCGCTTGCCGGTCTGGGCCCGCTTGACCTTGCCGGTTCCGGTCAGGGAGAAGCGTTTTTTGACGCCGCTCTTGGTCTTCAGCTTGGGCATTTTGCACTCCTATCCAACATTCGGCCGGGCGCGGGCTCCCAAGGTGTTTCGGGATCAAAGCGGCCTTTCGGCCCGGCGTGCTTTTGAAAACCGCCACGGCATGCCCCGCCGGACGGTTTTGTTTTGTCTTTGAAGTCCGCCTTTATAGAGCCTTCCGCGGGGGACGCAAGCATCCGGTGCGGTGCAGCATGGGCTGGGCCCTTCAGCCGGCCCGGCGCCTCCGGTCTGCACGGCGGTCCGGCGCGTCGGGGCGGGGGGCGAGCGTGGCCTGGGGCGACCGTGGCGAGGGGCACAAGGTCCGGACAGGCGCGGATCAGGGCCATGAAGACCCGGTTGGTCCGGCCGAAGCCGTCCCGGGTGGGGTATTTGCCGCCGCCGCCCTCACGGGCTGTCTCCACCCGCGCATTTCTCGACCAGCTAGCCGCTCCCGCAAAAGCCGCGGGCGACCATACGGATCCAGCGCCCTGCAATCTCCGTGGCCAGGACCCCGTGCTTGTAAGAAGGAAGGCTTGGCACGGCCGGCCATTGCAGGGGCGCCCAGCCATTGGGGGCATCCCCTTGCTGGCCGGTCCGTCTGCATCGCGGTTTGGATGTCATGGAGAGCGCTCTCATCCCTCGGGACGTCACGGTTGTCGCAAAGCGCGTGACAGCCGCGCGTCGCCGCCGCGTCCCGGTCCGCGCTCGGCGCTACCGGTGGATTGGCGGGGGCAGCACAGGCGGCAATCACAAGCACACACAGCAAGGGCCAGATCCGCAGATCCGGCCCCATTCGGTCCGTTTGTGCCGCCCATGCGGTGCCATGGCTCAGACCTTTTTTTCCGGTCCTTTGAACTCCGTAGGCGGAGCTTCGCTGAACCCATGGGCATTGGACTGGCTTTCGAGCATATAGGCCCGAAGAACCGCACTCATGCGGGTGAGATGACCTTTCCCCTGGGCGCGGAACCATTCAAGCACATCCTCGTCGATGCGCATGGAGATCGCCTTTTTAGGCTGGCCCGAAGGCATCACCAAGCGGGCGGTCTCGAAAAAGGATGCATCCATTTCGGGAATATCGGACGTGTCGATGGCGTCGTCCGGGATGGCTTCGATCTCAGCCAACCGCCTTTTTGAGATGGTCATGGAAGAGTCTCCTTTCACTTTTCGAAGCCTTTCGGGCACTGATGATGCGCGTGCGCCCGTTCCGGTCCGTATGGATCACGGTCACGACCACTGATCGGCCCAGAAGGCCAAAGCTGATATCTCGGATTTCGCCAGCCCGAACCGTTCTTTGGGACAGGGTCGGACCGTCGAAAATATCGATGGCTTCTTCGAAGCTGATGCCGTGCTTTTCCAGATTCGATGCATTTTTCTCCTCGTCCCATTCATACCCTAACATCACTGATCCCCCATTGTATACACAAATGTATCTCGCTCCCAAAACCGCAAGGCCCTGCCATTCTGGAGGCCGCGTAACCGATTTGAAAGGTCGGGCATGGCGGACCGGCATCTCGCGCCGATCAATAAGGGGCGGCTGCGCCATCCGGCGGATCACCCGGCGGTGGCGGAATTCATGGACAATTTGGACCTCATCAAGGGTCCGGCGGAACGCGCGCCCGGTTTTGTCTGGCGGCCCCAGGACGACCCCGGCAATGCTCGATGCCGAGACGCAGGCGCATTTCGTGATGGGGTGGTGACCGGATCGAAGCCGCCGACCGGCTGGCCCATTTGCGGGCCCATGGGGACACACTGGAGGTTTTCGGCTGGTCCTATCTGATCGACAATGCGGCGCGGCGTGCCGCCCGGTGCGGCGCCCATCCGGCCGTTTGATCCGGAGACGGTCGGTCAGCCCCAGGGCGGGTAGAAGGCCGGCGTGGACCGGTCGATCCATGCGAGCGTTCCGGCATCGAGCGGTCCTTCTGCCGAAGCCTTGATCAGGCTGTCCAGATGCTCCGGTCTGCGGACCCCCGGGATCACCGCGCTGACGGCCGGATGGGACAGGCAGAACCGCAAGGCCGAGGCGCTCATTCCTCCGGGGGCGTCAGCCAGGCGTCCGAGCCGTTTCACGCCTTCCGCCGTCCAGGCAAGCCAATCCGGCGGCAGGGTGCTGCGAAAATCGTCCGTGTCGAACCGGATTTGCGCGTGCTCAAGGCCGCGTCGGGACAGCAGCCCCCGGGCAAGGGGGCTGCGGGCGATGAAAGTCATGGAGCGGGACTCCATGAGACCGAACAGATCCGTTTGCGGACGGCGCTCCAGAAGATGATACACCCATTCGATGCAGGTGCCGAACCCTGCGTGCGCCGCGGCCATCGCGCCTTTGAGCGAGCGTGCGCTCACCCCATATGCTCTCACCTTGCCCGCGTGGATCAGATCATCGAGCGGGGCGGGATCGAAAGCCGTCCAGGGCAGATCATCGGGCGGATTGTGGAGCAAAAGCACATCCACGGCTTCGCGTTGGAGGCGGCCCAGGCTTTCCTCTACCCTTTGCGCTAAGGTTCCGTCAAAGCGGCCGTGAGCGATTTCATCCTCCCGGAGAGCGATCTTGGTACAGACGACCGCATCGGCGCCCATGCGGGCGGTTTTTAGGGCCCGTCCCAGGAGGCATTCGCTGCGCCCATGGCCATAGGCGGCGGCCGTGTCGAAAAAAACAATCCCGGCCTCAAGGGCGTCGTGAACGAGGCGGATGGCCTTATCGTCCGCCATGGCGCCCCAGCCCTGGGGCCGTCCGGCGACGCTGTAGGTTCCCGCGAGCTGCCAGCAGCCGAAACCCAGCACCGGAAGGGAGCGCCCCAGCGCGGGCCAGAAGCGCGCCGCGCCGGTCACGTCCGATCTTTGCGGAACAGGCGGAACTCAAGCGCGACCCTGGTCTTGTCCGGCTCGTGATTGACGGCCAGGCCATGGATCAGGTGCGATGAAAAGATCAGCACGTCGCCCTGGCTGACGGGCGCACGAACGAGGTCAGCCCGTTCGTCCCATGAGGCGATGGTCCGTACCCGATAACGGTTGCCGTTGACGACGCCGCCCTCCATGGTCCTCAAGATCCGGTCCTCGCTCAACCGGTGGCTGCCCGGCGCGAGCGCCAGGGACGAGGCCGGGGTGACGCCGCAAATGGGCACCCAGACATTCAGGAAGCGTGGAACGGTGCCGGCCTGGTCCCAGACTTCGTAAATATCCTTGTGAGGAGGATTAAAATCATTAGAGTAAGGCCGGTTGATCCGCACAATGATGTGAAGCTGTTCGCGGGTCTGCGGATCGATATCGGTGAGATCGAACCCGACCAGATCCTCGAGTCGGCCGATCAGGTCGTCCATCGTGAAGCCGAAATCCTTCGGGAACAGGTCACGGGTCCGGCGCACGACCCGAAAATGGGTCTCGTCATCGGTGACGACGTGGTGATAGCGCTCCAGGTCGAAGGCGTCCGCGCCGTCCGGATTGTTCAGGCCGCCATCGGAGGTCAGGAGGCCGAGGACGGCGTCGCGGATGCCGGTCTGCACGCTCTGGAAGCTGTCCGGATCGAGGAATGGGAAAACGCCGTAGCCCGCGTCATACCAAGCTTGGTTGAAGGTAATGTCCGTATCCGGACCGGACAGGTGACAGGCTGCGCCGGTCTTGAACGGGGGCGATCCGGCCACGTCGAGGCGAACCGAGCGTCCGTCGATGACGATGTCGATGTAAGGAAACTCAATGTCCGAAACTGCCAGTGCCGTCGCCATGGAGCTGCCTCCGTCCACGATTCAGGGGCTCGGTGATACGCAACAGGCATTGACAGGGTCTTGACGCTGTTTGGCCGGCGACGCGGGCAAAGGCCTTAGGGCCCGATCTGCAGGAGACCGGGCCTCGGCTCTGACGTGAGCACGATGATGGGCGGACGCTCAGCGCGGTGCCATCACCATGATCATCTGCCGCCCCTCGAGCTTGGGATGCAGCTCGACCTTTGCGATTTCCTCAACCTCGGTTTGGACTTTACGCATCAGTTCCATGCCGAGATTCTGGTGAGCCATCTCGCGCCCGCGAAACCGCAAAGTGACTTTGACCTTGTCACCCTCTTCAAAGAAGCGGTGCATGGCCTTGAGCTTCACGTCATAGTCGTGCTTGTCGATATTGGGGCGCATCTTGACTTCTTTGACCTCGACGGTCTTCTGCTTCTTGCGCGCCTCGTTGGCGCGTTTTTGAGCCTGGTATTTGAATTTACCATAGTCGAGGATTTTACAGACCGGCGGGGATGAATTGCCGGCGACCTCGACGAGATCGAGGCCCGCTTCGGAGGCCATCGCCAGGGCCTCTTCTATGGGAGTGACTCCCTGTTTTTCACCGCTGTCATCGATCAGAAGAACTTCGCGGACGCGGATTTGTTCATTGACGCGAGGACCGCTGTCGCGCGGTTCCTGCTGAGCGTTCATCGGACGGCGAGCTATGTAACAGTCTCCATTTCTTGGCGCGAGCCGGCTGTCTTGAACGGAGGCGGCACCGCAACAAGGACGGATACGACCACCGGCACCCCTTGAGGAGGGGTTGTATCGGGTTCCGCCGGCCGGCGACTTTGCCCTTCCCAAGAACCCAATACAAAAGTGCGCTATTTAGTCTAAAGCGCAAGGCTTAAATGCCGATTGACGGCACAATTTGCTGAATTTGCCGCCATGGGAGCGATTTCAGGCCGCTGCCGTGCCCGGCACGGGCGTTTCGGCCTGTTCGCGCCGATCCGGAGGCGTTGCCTCGCCCACAATGCCGGCGATGGCCTCCTCCAGCGGCAGGCTGGTCTGCGCTTCCGAGCCGAGACGGCGGATTGAAACGGTGCCCTCCTCGGCCTCTTTGCGGCCGGCAATGAAAAGAACCGGGATCTTCTGGAGCGAATGTTCGCGAATCTTCAGATTGATCTTTTCATTGCGCAGGTCCGCATCCGCCTCGATACCGGCTTTGCGCAGGCGAGCCAGGACCTCCATTCCGTAGTCATCCGCATCGGACGTAATCGTCGCCACCATGACCTGGATAGGCGAGAGCCACAGGGGGAAGCGGCCCGCATGGTGCTCGATCAGAATGCCGATGAAGCGCTCCAGCGAGCCGAACAGGGCGCGGTGCAGCATGACCGGATGGTGCTTCTGGCTGTCCTCGCCGATAAAGGTGGCGCCGAGCCGTTCGGGCAGATTGAGGTCAACCTGAAGGGTGCCGCACTGCCAGTCCCGCCCAATGGCATCGCGCAGGACGAACTCCAGTTTCGGCCCGTAGAACGCGCCTTCCCCCGGATTGTAGGTCATCTCCAGACCGGCTGCCTCGGCGGCGGCCTTCAGGGCGGCCTCGGACTTGTCCCAGATGTCGTCCGCGCCCACCCGCTTTTCCGGACGGTCGGAGAACTTCACCCGCACGTCATCGAACCCGAAATCCCGATAGATGTCGAGGATGAGCTTCGTGACCGTGACGCACTCCTCCGTAATTTGATCTTCCGTGCAGAAAATATGCGCATCGTCCTGGGTGAAGTGGCGCACGCGCATGGAACCGTGCAGGGCGCCTGAGGGTTCATAACGGTGTACCTTGCCGAATTCGGCGAATTTCAGGGGCAGTTCGCGATAGCTGCGCAAGCCCTGTCGGAACACCTGGACATGGCCCGGGCAGTTCATCGGCTTGAGGGCAAACACCCGTTCGTCGGGGGTCTGCGTCGTGTACATGTTCTCGCCGAATTTTTCCCAGTGTCCAGACTTTTCCCACAATGAGCGATCCAGGACATCCGGCGTGTTGATTTCCTGATAGCCCGCCTCGGTCTGGCGACGGCGCATATAGCTGATCAAGGCCTGGAACAGCCGCCAGCCCTTGGGATGCCAGAAGATGGACCCCGGCCCGTCCTCCTGCATGTGGAACAGCGACATGTCCTTGGCAAGGCGCCGGTGATCCCGCCGCTCGGCTTCCTCGATGCGGGTTAAATAGGCTTGCAGCTCTTCGTCCGTGCGCCAAGCGGTGCCGTAGATGCGCTGGAGCTGGGCATTGTTGGAATCGCCCCGCCAATAGGCGCCGGCCAGCTTGGTCAGTTTGAAGGCTTTGCCGATCTGCTTGGTGCTGGGCAGATGCGGGCCACGGCACAGGTCGTGCCAGTCGCCGTGGAAATAGATCTTGATCTCTTCGCTGTCCGGCAAATCCCGAATGATCTCAGCCTTGTAGGCCTCGCCCATGGCCTCGAAATGGGCGATGGCCTTGTCCCGCGGCCAGACTTCCCGGCGGGTCGCCCGTCCTTCGTCGACGATCTCCGCCATGCGCTTTTCGATTGCCTCAAGATCTTCCGCCCGGAACGGTTCGTTGCGTGCGAAATCGTAATAGAAGCCGTCCTGGATGACGGGACCAATCGTGACCTGCGTGCCTGGAAACAGGTCCTGGACCGCCTGGGCGAGCAAATGGGCCGCATCGTGACGGATCAGCTCCAAGGCCTCGTCTTCATTCTTGGTCGTGACGATTTCCACCTTGGCGTCGCGGTCGATGGGCGCGAACAGATCGCTCAGCTCACCGTCGATTTTCACGGCGAGGGCGGCCTTGGCGAGGCTTTTGGAAATGTCGGCCGCGATGTCGGTGCCGGTCACCGGTCCCTCGAAGGTGCGCACGCTGCCATCGGGCAGCGTGATGGCGACGGGGGCGGCTTGAGCATCAGACGACATCGGTTCGACCTTTCCACTGTCGGAGACTGTCGGAGAGTGTGTGTACCTTTAAGCGTGACGGTGAGCGCGGCCAGCCTGCGGGCTAGTGCACTGGCACATTCAGATGATTCAGTTCGCGCCGACATGGCGAGCGAAGCGAAGCCATCCAGGGCCACGAAGCTCCAAATCAGCGGCTCTGGATCGCCGCGCCGCTGTCGCGGCTCGCGATGACGGCCTGCACCATCCGTATGAGTCTGTGCACTAGACCCAGAGGACCGCGCTCCGACTATAGGCCAGTTGCCAAAGGCTTCAACAAAAGCCGGGCCGGAACGGCCCGGCTCGCCGTCCCATGGGCTTCAGCGCCAATGGTCCCGGATCCAGGGGGTCGGGCGGACATGCTTGTACCACTTGCCGGGATAGTGCCCGCGTGCCGCGTCGGGCGGCTTGGGATCGCCGTGGAACGCGACGATCCGGGCGTCCTGGGGCAGACGCGGCGTGGCGACCCAGTTCATCAGGCCGCCCGGCATGCAGTCCACCTTGAAACTGCGCACCCAGGTCTTGGGAAAGTAATGCAGATCGCCCCGGGCATGGGCCGTTTCCGAGACGAATTTCTGGGAATTGTCGAACCGATCGAACAGGGTGTCCCAAGTTTTGCAGTACCGATCGTAAATATAGCCCATGGATCCCAGGTTGAAGGTGAACACCGAGGTGTTGCCGATATTCTGCCCGGGCTGTGTCCAGTTCTCGGCAATGCCGAGCTTGTCCGTGTAGGCAAACAGGTCGTTCAGGGACCCTGTGACGATGACATCGAGATCGATGAACAACGCCTTGCCGGACCATTCCAGAAGATCGGGCCGATAAAGCCCCACCTTGCGCCACGGGACATCGGCATGGGCGTCCGGCACGGCGATCTCGGGCAGGGGGCGGCAGATGACCTCGTCCCGGATATCGGCCGCATCGTCGGTGAAGCAGACGAACTGGAAGGGCAGAGTCAGGTTCCGGGCAACCATGCTGTAGAGCGTGTTGACGTAATCGGGCCCGTATTTGGGACCCCATTTCATGGCCAACACCGTGTAGTGCCGTGCGGACGAAGGGCCGGTCATGGCGTGACGCTTTCTTTCAAGGACGGGGCGGCGGCGGATTGCGGATCGGCGGGCACCGGAACGGTCCGGTCATGGAGAGGGATAGGCAGGGCGAAGTCCTCTATCAAGCGCCGATACAAAGCCAAGGTATCGCCGGTCATCGTATCCAATGCGTAAGTGCGCTCCACATGCTCCCGTCCCCGGGCCCCCATGGCGCGCCAGTCCTCCAGATCGAGGTCGAGGGCCGTCTCGATGGCCTCGCCCAGGGCCTTGGGATTGCGCGGCGGCACCAGCCAGCCTGTGGCTGTGACCGCGTCCTCCGCTCGCACCGTCTCCGTAGGCCCACCGTGATTCGTGGCGATCACGGGCCGGCCCATGGCCTGGGCCTCCACGGGCACCCGGCCGAAGGCTTCCGGCTCGACCGCCGGCGACACCACGATATCGGCCGCCGCATAGGCGGCGGGCATATTGTCCTCATGTCCGTGGATCAACACCCGGCCGCGCAGATTCAAACGCCGGATTCTTTGCTCCAGGGCGTCCACATAGCCTTGGCGCCCCTGAGGATCCCCGACCAGGACGGCCGTCCAATTGTCCACATGGCGTCCGGCGGCTTTGACCCGGGCCAGCGCCTCAATCAGCACCCGGTGCCCCTTCCAGGCTGTCAGCCGCGCGGGCAGGAGCACAATGCGCATCTTGCCGGGCGTCTCGCCCCGGGCCGTGTTGGGCGGTCCGGCCTGCCCGTCCACACCCCAACGCAGGCGCAGATCGGCAACCCGCTGGAGATCCACCGCATCCGGGTGGAAGCTGTCCATATCAATTCCGCAGGGAATGACGTCGATGCCCCGCTGGCTCAGCCCGTGCTGGGCCTCCACATGGGCCGCGATGAACCGGGAACAGGCGATCACGGCCTCGGACCGCACCATTCCCGAATTGTAAAAACGCTTCCACGCCCCTTTTGCATTGTAGGTGCCGTGATAGGTCGCCACGAGCGGGCGGTCCGTCGCATGACAGGCCACCAGCGCGCTCCAGGCCGGGGCCCGGGAATGGACATGGACAAGATCGACGCCATACATATCGATCAGCTGGGTGAGGCGCAGGGTATTGGCCAGCATGCCGTAGGGATTTTTGGTGTGCACCGGCAGGTCGATGTGGCGTGCGCCCCGGGCCAGCACTTCGCGGACACGGAACCCGCCATGACTGGCCACCAGGGCGCTTCCGCCGGCCTGGACGATTGCAGAGGCGAGGTCGATCACAATGGGTTCGGCGCCCCCAGCGCCGAGTTCCGGGATAATCTGAAGGATCACCGGTCGTTCCAGACGCGGGCGAAAGCGCCCGGCGCGCCGTCTGCGCGTTTGAGGACGGGGACCGCGGTCCGGCATATCGGAAGAGTCAGCCATGAAACAAACAGGCCCATCACAATCAAGGCGTCCGGAGGAAACACAGCCGGCGGCATCGGCCTCGGGGCAGGCCCATCCAGGCGACGGTCCGGCCCGGCTCGACCGTTCGAATGGGGAGACCATCGCTTATTGGAGGTCGGAAGGCCAGGGGGTTGGGCTCGTCTGGCTCAGTGGTTTTCACTCGGACATGACCGGATCGAAAGCGGTTCGTGTCGCGGACTGGGCCGCAGCGTCCGGACGGCCCTGCCTGCGCTTTGACTATTTCGGCCATGGCGCATCCTCCGGCGCCTTCAGCAACGGCACGATTGGATGCTGGCGCGACGACACCCTGGCAGCCCTTGATGGGCTGACCGACGGCCCGCAGATCCTGGTGGGGTCTTCCATGGGCGGCTGGCTGGCTCTGCTTGCGGCGCTCGCCCGGCCGGACCGGGTGGCCGGCCTTGTGCTCATCGCCCCGGCGCCCGATTTCACCGAGGACTTGATGTGGGCGGGCTTTCCCGACGCCGTGAAGACCGAATTGCAGGAAACGGGCCGCTGGATGCGCCCCTCCGCCTATGGCGACGAGCCCTATCCCATCACCATGGATCTGATCGAGGACGGGCGATCACATTTGCTCCTGCGCGCGCCCATCGCCCTTTCCTGCCCGGTCCGCATCCTCCACGGCATGGACGATGCCGACGTGCCCTGGCAGCGTTCCCTGACCCTTTTGGAGCGTTTGCAGGCCGCGGACGTGACCGCGACTTTTGTGAAGGGCGGTGACCACCGTCTGTCCACGGAGGCGGATCTGGAGCGTCTGACGGCCACGATCGCGGCCCTTGCCGAGACCGTGGATCCGCGCCGCTAGCCCCTGAAAGGACGGTATGGCCGCAAGGGGACGATAGTATCGTTCCGGTACGAACGATAGAGGCGCAGCAAAAACTGGTGCAGTGTAATCCGTGGGCAAACCTTAGTCGGGTCCACCCTCAAGGCGGTGCAGAAGGCCCAGGGCGTCCCGTTCCACCCAGGCCTCGGTGATGCGGCCATCCTCGACCGTCATGATATTGATGCCCGTGAACTGGATGGGCTGGCCGGTCCCTTCGATGCCGAACATGGTGCCTGTCAAGGTGCCGGTGCAGCGCCACCGGGTGACCACGGTGCGGCCGTCGGTCATGATGTCCTGAACGTCGAGGCTCAGACCGCTGATATTGTCGAAAAACGACGCGACCCACGCCTTGAAGGCGTCCCGCGGGCCGATGGTCCGGCCGGCACTGTGGATCACAAAGTCCTCGCTCATCAGCCGGTCGATGGCATCGATCTGTCCCCGGTTCCAAACCTCGGCCCAGAAGGCCTCCACAGGCGCGCGCGCCGCCCGGGCCGGGTCCGGTGCGTCCTGGGCCCAGGCTTTGGGGGGCAGAATCGATGCAGCAGTCGCATCGATCAGGATGAGGAATACCGCAGTCCATCCGGCTAAACGCATCGGCATCCCCTTATCCGTCGAGCGGCGGGTTGGGCAGGCCCTGGACCACGCCAATCAACTGATCGGCATAGTCCTTCCGCAGGGCGGAGAAATAGTCGTCGTCTTCAATGAATGTGTGACGGCTCGCCGACGTGAACTGATCATTATAGTAGACCATGACGTCGATGGGCGCCCCGACGGACAGGTTGCTTCGGATGGTGGCATCGAAGGAGATGAGCGACAGCTTCACCGCTTCCATCATGTCGGTGCCTGGCGTGATCGCCCGGTCCAGGATCGGCTTGCCATATTTGCTCTCGCCGATCTGCATGAAGGGCTGGCGCGGTCCCGCCTCGATGAAGTTCGTTGCCGGATAGATTTCGAACAGGCGACAAGGCTCGCCGGCCACTTGGCCGCCCACCACAAAGGAGCCCGTGGGGTCGCCAAAGGCGCGCACATAGTCCGCATCCCGGGCCATGATCGAGCGCAAGGTGTTGGCAACGACCTGCGTGGCATCGAACATGGTCACGGCCGTGAAAAGATCGCTGCCAATCACACCCGAGCCGAGGCTCTGGCGCATGGTACTGATGACGGCCTGCGTGGTCGCCAGATTGCCGGCAGACAAAATGGAAATGAAATGGGTGCCGCCGTTTTCGAAGATTTCCATTTTGCACACGGAGGCGATCTGATCGATCCCGGCGCTCGTGCGCGAGTCCGAGACCATGAGCACGCCGCTATCGAGAAGCACGCCAAGGCAATAGGTCATCCCGCAGATCCTTTTTGGGCTGGGGGCGGATGGAAAAAGGGACAGGTTCGGAGCAATGCCTGAATTGCATGAGACTCTAGTCGCCATTCGTGCACAAGTCGAACCCTTTGTGGGAACAGGCCGGGTGGCCGACTACATTCCCGCGCTCGCCCGGGTCGATCCCCGCAAATTCGGTCTGGCGATCGCTATGGTCGACGGGCGGACGGCCCAAATCGGCGATGCCGAGGAGGCGTTCTCGCTGCAAAGCGTCACCAAAGCGTTCACACTGGCCATGGCCCTGGCCCGCCGCGGAGAGGCCCTGTGGGAGCGGATCGGCCGTGAGCCGTCCGGCAACCCCTTCAACTCCATTGTCCAGCTCGAACGCGAAAACGGCATTCCCCGCAACCCCCTCATCAATGCCGGCGCCATGGCCGTGTGCGATGTTTTGATGGATGGCCGTCCGCCCGCCGCCGTCGCCGAGGACATTCGCGCCTTCATCGCCGATCTCGCCGATTTTCCGGGAATTCCGATTGATGGGGAGGTCGCGGCCTCCGAATGGGCCACGGGCCATCGGAATGCGAGCCTCGCCCATTTCATGAAGAGCTTCGGCACGCTGACCCATGACGTCGATGCGGTGTTGCGGGCCTATTTCGGCCAATGCTCCATCGCTGCAAGCTGTGCGTGCCTTGCCCGGGCCGGCCTGTTCCTGGCCAATCGCGGCACGGACCCCTGGACCGCCCGCGCCGTGATCTCGCCGGCTCTGGCCCGGCGGATCAACGCGGTCATGCTGACCTGCGGCCATTACGACGCCTCCGGCGATTTCGCCTATCGCGTGGGCCTGCCCGCTAAAAGCGGCGTAGGCGGAGGGATACTCGCCATCGTTCCGGGTACGGCGGCCATCGCCGTGTGGTCGCCGGGCCTCAACGCTTCGGGCAATTCCCTGGCCGGTACTCTGGCCCTCGACCATATCGCCCACCAGCTCGACTGGTCCGTGTTTTGACAAAATGGCGTCACATGGGCTGGCTCGACGGGTCACGCTGGGGGATCCAGCGCGGCCAGCAGCGCATTCAGCCCCTCCCGATAGCTCGGATAGGCGAGGCGGACGCCAAGCTCCTGCTTGATCCGGTCGTTCCGGCAGCGTTTGCTCTCGCCGTAAAAGCTGCGGGCCATGGGGCTCATGGTGGGCGCCACGGCTTCAAAGGGCATCAGGGGCGGCGGTGAGACTTTCAGGAGCGTGCAGGCATAGGCCACCACGTCCTGGGGCGGTGTCGGTTCGTCATCACACACATTGTAGACGGCACCAGGGCACGGCCGGTCCATGGAGGCCGACAGCACGGACGCGATGTCGGCAACGTGGATCCGGGAGAACACCTGTCCCGGCTTGTCGATCCGCCGGGCCTCACCGGCGCGCACGGTCTCCAGCGTGTTGCGGCCCGGCCCGTAGATCCCCGCGAGGCGGAAGACATGGACCGGCAGCCCATGGCTGCGTTGCAGGGCAAGCCAGCCCGCTTCGGCGTCGGCGCGCCGGCGGCCCCGTTCGCTGGCCGGCGCCACGGGTGTGGTTTCGTCAACCCAGCCACCGGCATGATCCCCGTAAACACCGGTGGTGGAGAGATAGCCGACCCAGGCGATGCGCTCGGCCCGGCGCGCCAGCGTCGCGCCAAAGGCCGCGAGCACCGGGTCCCCGGTCTCGCCCGGCGGCACGGAGGTGAGAACATGGGTGACCGTCTCAAGATCGGCTTGGCTCAGGCCGGCGGCGACGCCATCGGCCGGTCCGCCCCACAGGCGCGCCGCCATACCCTGTGCCTCAAGATCGGCCAGTTTATCCGTCGATCTGGTCGTTCCGGTCACGGTCCAGCCGCGCCGGAGCAGGGCGGGGATGAGGGCCCGGGCGGAAAATCCGGCTCCGAAACAGAGCAGATGGGGCATGATCCGGTTTCCTTTCCGCACAGCCCGAAACGGGCGTCGATTTTGTTCAAGGTGAGAGACACGCGATGACTGGCAAGATCGTGCCCATGCCCGTCGAAACAAGCGTCCCTGTGAAAGCCGCCTCGCCGGGATTGTGCGCGCTGGCGGTGGGTCTGGCCCTCTCTCTGGTGCCCCTTGCCGTCCAGGCGGCGCCCGCATCCGACACTGCCGGGTCCGCCACGGTTCCCATGCCCAGCCTCGATCTGATTCCGGACTCCCTGCCCACGGGCCCCGAGCCCGTCCGCGACGATCGCGAGTTCGGGACGCTGACCGGCGCCGGACAATACCGACGTTGCCTGGGTCTGCTCGAGTCCGATCCGGATGATGCCTATGATCTGGCGCAAACCTGGGCAGAGCAAGGGGGCGGTCCGCCCGCCCTCCATTGCGCGGCCATGGCCCTGATTGAGCTGGGCCACGAAGCCGAAGGCGCCCGCCGCCTGGAGATTTTGACTCAAGACCCCAAGGCCGGGGAAGTTCCCCTGCGCGTGCAGATTTTGGGGCAGGCGGGCAATGCCTGGCTGCTTGCGGACAATCCGGGCCGCGCCCTGGCGGCGTTCACCTCCGGCATTCGGCTCGGGGCCGGCGATCCCGATGCCGATACGTTGACTTTGCGTTATGACCGGGCGCGCACCCGCGCCATCCTCGATGAATGGCCGGCCGTCGCGCAGGACCTGACCGCGGTGCTGGAGCGGCGCCCACAGGACCTGTCCGCCCGCGTCCTACGGGCCCGGGCCCGTCGTCTGGTGGGCAATGGGGAAGGCGCGGCGGAGGACATCAAGGCGGCCCTGGCCCTCTCGCCCCAGGACCCGGCATCCCTGATCGAGCGGGGCCAGCAGCGGGCGGCCCGGGGCGATGAGGCGGGCGCCCGGTCCGACTGGGTCGCGGCCGCCCTGGGCGGGGAGGGGACCGTCCTGGCCGAGACGGCCCAGGCCCTGCTCGAAGCCCTGGATTTCGAGGCCGGCACGGCGGTCGTGGACGCGGAGACGCCCGGCAAGGCCGCGGAGCCCGCGCCGGTGACGGCGGTCTCGCTCATCGGCCGGCCCGCCCTGAAAAATGATCCGCAGGGCGATCGTCCTGCACCGGAGCGGGCCTTGGCCGCGGACGATCCCGGACCGGCGGCCGCTGACGGTCTGCCCCTCGTGGCCAACACCAGACTGTCCGGTCAGCGGCCCCGCCGGGCCACGGATATTCTGCGGGATGAGGGATTCCTGTTGCGTGCGCCCCTCGATCCGGAGCCGTCAACCGGGGATCGGGACGCGCGGGCGAACAGTGATGACTTTGACGACAAGCCGCCCCAGTCCTTCGGCCGGGTCGCCCAATTGCCGCTGAAGACGCGCGCCTCGGGATCGGCAGGGCCCGGTGTCGATGCGACGGCCCGCTTCGCGCTCGCAAACGCCTCCGATGAGGCGGCCTTTGCCGTGCAGGCGGCGGCTCCACCCCGACCGCTGCCCCGTCCGCCGGGCACCCGGCCGGCCATCGCCAATCCGGCCCTGGAGCCGCTCAAATTCCGCCTGACCCCCTCATCGGGCCGCCGCTGACCGCCCCGTTTTCCGGTCCGCTCCGCCACTCGTCCGCCACTCGTCCGCCACCTGGGGATCGGCTTCCTGCGGTGCGCGGCGGTCCCGTTCGCGGGCGAAGACCGATGCCGGGGCGAGGCGTGCCAGGGCCCACACGGCGGCGCCGCGCACCAGCGCGCCGCCATCGGCCAGCCGGTCGAGCACCGCCGGGATGAGGGCCGGATCCCGGGCATTGCCCAGGGCGATCATCACATTGCGGACGAACCGGTCCCGCCCGATCCGCTTGACCGGCGAGCCTGAGAAGACCTCCCGAAAGGCCGCATCGTCGAGCGCGGCAAGATCGGCGAGGCGGGGGGCCGTTAGTTCGGCCCGGGGCATGAACGCCGCCTCCCGGGCGTTCCGGGCGAACTTATTCCAGGGACAAACGGCCAGGCAGTCGTCGCAGCCATAGATGCGGTTGCCCATGGCCGCGCGGAACGCCGCCGGAATAGGGCCCTTGTGCTCGATGGTCAGATAGGACAGACAGCGCCTTGCATCGAGCCGGTAGGGGGCTGGGAAGGCGTCCGTGGGGCAGATGTCGAGGCACCGGCGGCAGCGCCCGCAATGATCCGTCTCCTGTTCATCCGCCGGCAGATCGAGCGTTGTGAAGATTGCGCCCAGAAAGAGCCAGGAGCCGCCTTCCCGCGCCACCAGATTGGTATGCTTGCCCTGCCAGCCGAGCCCGGCGGCCGCGGCCAGGGGTTTTTCGGCAACAGGAGCGGTGTCCACAAATACTTTGATGCCCGCGCCGGTCGCTTCCCCCAGCCACCGCCCCAGACGTTTAAGCCGCTTCTTGATGACATCGTGATAGTCGCCGCCCTGGGCGTAGACGGAGATGACGCCCCGGTCCCTATGCTCCAGCAAACCTAAGGGATCGCGGCCGGGCGCATAATCCGTGCCCAGCATGATCACGCTGCGCACCTCCGGCCACAGCCGGCGCGGATCGCCCCGCTGATCCGCGCGCGCCTCCAGCCAGTCCATGGTGCCGTGGTGGCCGGCCTCCAGGAAGGCGCGCAAGCGCTCCGGTACTTCAGGGATCGCGTCGGCATGCGCCATGCCGACTGCATCGAAACCCAGAGCCTTGGCCTCGGTAAGGATGCGGGACTTCAAGGACGCTCCGTCCGGTGTCGCAGGGGCTGTCATGGCATCAATGGAAGCCGACCCGGCCTCAGAAGTCGAGATCCGTGTAGTGCCGCGTGGGCGGCATGCCCCGGACCCGGTCCTCCAAGAGGCCGCGGAAGGCCGGCCGGCTTTTGACCCGCACATACCATTCCTTCGCGTCCGGATAGCTCGACCAGGGCACATCCCCCAGATAATCGAGGCAGGACAGATGGGCCGCAGCCGCGAAATCCGCGATGGTCAGCGCTCGTCCGGCGAGCCAGTTATGGCGCTCGACCAGATAGGACACATAGTCGAGATGGACCCGCAGGTTCAAAAGCCCCGCGCGGATCGGCGCGATTTCCGGATGGCCGGCCCCGCGCAAGCGCCGGTGCACTTTCTCGTAAAGGACGTTCGCGGTGACTTCAGCGTGGAATTTCTGGTCGAACCAGAGGGCGAGCCGCCTTGCTTCGGCCCGCACCACCGGGTCGTCGGGCAACAGGGTCGGGTCCGGCCGGGTGTCTTCGAGATACTCCACGATGGCCGCCGAATCCGCGACGACGGCGTCCCCGTCCATCAGGACCGGCAGGGTGCCCGCCGGGTTGAGATCGTAAAGCTCGTCGCCCAGGTCCCACGGCGTCTGCGCCACGAGTTCCGCGTCGATCCTCTTTTCCGCCAGCACCAGACGGACCTTGCGGCAGAAGGGGGAGAAGGGCATGTGCAAGAGCTGAAGCATCCGTTCCGTACACCCCGCCTGGCCCGTCCAGACCCCTTACATGATCGCCAAACCTGAAGAACGACGTGGCCCGCCCGGGTGCATAACCCGGCGGCGGGGCGACATTGTGCGCAGAGTGTTACATCCGGTGATTTGCCCCCCCTTGGCAAGGACCAGCGGCGGGCGCTGCGCCAACGGTTCTGCAATGTTCCATTTTTGAAAGCCGGATCGTGCGCACTGGGTTATCGGTGGGACCGGGTCAGGCGTGGTCATCCCGGTGAAAACGGGCCGCCCCGCCATCATGCGCATAAGGAGGGTTTCGCATGTCCGGTCGGGGAGAAGCCATGGAGGTTTTGAGCATCCAGACAGGGCCGGTGGCGCCTTTAGGGCCGGACGGCGTGCCGAGCGGCATTGTCAAGACTGTCCGCGAGGGGCCGGTAAACGTGGCCCGGTTGGGCATTGACGGCGACGGGATCGCTGACCTCGCGGTCCATGGCGGGCCGGACAAGGCGGTCTACGGCTATCCCGCCCGGCATTACGAGGCCTGGCGCGCGGACTGGCCGGAACACGACGTCCTGTGGGGACCCGGCGGTGTCGGCGAAAACCTGACCGTCGACGGTCTTGTGGAAGAAGAGGTCCTGATCGGGGATGTCTTCGAGACCGGGGGCGGGCTCACGCTTCAGGTGACCCAGCCCCGCCAGCCTTGTTTCAAATTCGCTGCCCGGTTCGACAATCCCCGTCTGCCCAAGGCCATGGTTCGGACGGGGCGCTGCGGCTTTTACTTCCGGGTTTTGAGCGAAGGGAGCCTGGCCGCCGGGGCGCGGCTGGAGCGGACCCGGGCGGGGCATCCGGACTGGTCCATCGCCCGCTTCTTCCGCATGACGACGACGGATTTGAAGGCCCTGACTGCGGAGGATCTTCGTGCGCTGGCGGACATGGAGGCCCTGGCTGAGGTCTGGCGGATCTGGGCGCGGGATCAGCACGGCTGAAACCGATCCGTCTTAGCCCCTGCGCCGATCAGGCCCCGGCTTTCCGGCGCGCTGCTCATCCGCAATACGCTGACGATGGAGCAGGAGCGTCATTTGAGGGGGCGCGACGGCCCTGAGCGCGATGGGGTGCTCAAATCGATTGCCGGGCTGAACCTTTCGGGGAGGGACCTGCGCCTCGCCAATTTCGAACCCGCCGTTCTGCCCCATACCGATTTTCGGTATGCGACGCTCAGTGGGTCCCATTTGGCCTCTGTCGATCTCACGAGGGCCCATGTCACCCGGCGTGTTCTTCGCATCAAGGATGGCATGGGGATCAATGCCAATGGGGCAAAATCGTGGATATCAAAGCCGGCAACATCGGGCCGGACACACTCGCCCAAACAGTTGTCCTTTAGGGTCGATACTCAATCAGACCGACCGAAAATCGCCGGAAGTGGACAGAGAAGAAAAGGTCGCGACTGGCTTTAAAATGGGCTGAGCGGGCCTTTCGCCATTTGTCCCAGAGCGAAGGCCCATTTAGCGATCCCAGCTTGCGCATGTAGTATCTGCAAGTGGTGGCAATTGGGGGGCGACACACAATGCCGGCGACTCTCAAGACTGAAGCGGGACGCGACGCCTTGATACAACTGGCCTATGAATGCGTTCGCCAGCCCGGCACGTGGTCCATTATGTTGCGCGCCCTGACCGATGCCATCGGCGCGGAGTGCGCCTTCCTCTCCGAACGGGATGGGAAGTCGGCGCGGCTAGCTTTCCGGTCTGAGGGCACTTTGACCGGAAAAACAACCGACTATGATCGCTTCTGGGCGCGGCGAGACCCCTGTATAGCGCCCGTGAACCGGCTTGGTCGCGGATTTGTAACAACGAATCGACGTGCGGCACCGCACTTCGAGTGGACGGCGTTCAACAATGAGTATTGCCGGCCAGCGGGCCGTCTCGAACACCTTGTGATCAACACCTACAAGCAGGGCCACATCCGGAACCAGATCCTGATCGCGCGGCAGCTCGGCGATCGTCTCTATTCCGACGAAGACCTCGATGCCGTTCGGTTTCTGGTGCCCCATTTGCTGCTGGCAAGTGAACTCCGCAAGACCATTGATGCCAATGAAGAGACCCTTGACGTCTTTCGGCACGGCCTCGACGAGGCCAACACGGCGCTGTTCATCTTAACCAGGTCCGGTGTTCTGGCCCATTGCAATGGGGAGGCCGAACGCATGCTGGAGACTGGGGCCGCGCTTCGCCTGGTTCGAGGCCGCCTTGTCGGTGCCGATCGTCTCAACCAGGCCACCCTCGAGGACATGGTGGCACGGGTGTCTCGTGGGTCTGCCTCCAACATGTCTGCGCGGGGGCTGATCCGATCGGAGGATGGTCGCACATGCCTGGCGCGTGCCAATCGCATCATTGCCGATCCTTCGGATGCCGATTTCGTGGTCCTTACGGTTCGCCCCCTCAACCGTGCACCGGCCGAAATCGTGCCCTTGCTCGCGCTTTTCGGTCTCACGGATCGGGAAGCTGAGATCGTCGCCGCGCTCGTGGACGGACACTCGGCGGCAGAACTGGCCAAGCGCTTGACCATACAGGAAAGCACCGTCCGGTGGCACGTGCGCAACGCACTCGAAAAGCTCGGCGTCCGGACGCTTCGCGAAGCAGCGTTCCTCCTTGGTGTCATGAGCGCCCAAAGCGATCTCCCCCCTCAGAACTGATGGGGGAGCTTGGATCGTCCCGCGCTAGGGTCAGCGACAAACCGGAGGAGGACCACAATGAAACTGTTTGACAGCTTCGGAATGAACCCGCGGACGATCCGTTTCTATCTGCTGGAGAAGGGGATCGACATCCCGCGCCAGGAAGTCGATATCCTGGGCGCCGAAAACCGTCAGGCGGATTATCTCCAACTCAATCCGGCCGGCCAGACACCGGCCCTCGAACTCGATGATGGCCATGTGATTTCCGAGACCTATGCGATCTGCGAATATCTCGAAGAAAAGTATCCCACGCCGTCCCTGATCGGAACGACGCCCGAAGAGCGTGCGGAAACACGGATGTGGTGGCGCCGGGCCGAACTGAATATCTGCGTTCCCATGGTGCTCGGCTTTTACTATGCGGAGGGTTACGACCTCTTCAAGACTCGGATCCGCTGCCTGCCGGAGGCCGCCGACGGGATGAAGCAACGCGCCCAGGATGGTCTGATGTGGATGGACGGGTTGATGGCCGACCGGCGCTGGATTGCTGGCGATCGCTTCACTATCGCTGATATCTGCCTCTACTGCTATGTCGACCAATTGGAGGGGGCAAACCAGACTATTCCAGCGAACGCCGCCAACATGATCCGCTGGCGGGATGCCACGCGGGCCCGGTCAGCAGCGCCGGCCTCGGTCTGGCGCGAACAGCCCATCGGTATGCGCGGCTAGCCCCGCAGCGATTCAGTCGCATGTCGGTACCGGAAAAGTCTATGCGAAATCTGCTCCTTGTCTTTTTGGCCAGGCGCACACCAACGACGAGGCAGCCTGCGGGGCCGAATGCCCCTGGAATAGGAGAGGTGTGAAACAATAAATGCGCGAGAGATAACCTCACCAAGAGCAAGGTCTGCTTCCGATGATTTTCGGTCAGTTCAAGTGAGTGTGGAGCCTAGAGCGCTTTCAGGAAAGGTGTGCGCAGTTTTCCGCCCGGAAAGCGCGCCAAACCAAAGACCGACAGCCGTTTCAATGATCTGGTTTTCATTGAAACGGCTCTAGTCGTCTTGATTGAAGAGGGGGCGCCGCTTTTCGAGGAAGGCCATAATGCCTTCTCTTGCATCCGGGGTGCCCATTGTCAGGTGCACCGCTCGCCGTTCGTCCGCCAGCGATTCATGCAAGCTTTTGGTCTCGTGACCCACAATGCAGTCCATGACCCCCTTCACGGCCAGCCTTGGCATGGCCGCCACCTCTTGCGCGAGGGATATGGCGCGATCCTTCAGATCCTCCAGGGGCCAAACCTCGTTCACGAGCCCGATGCGCAAGGCTTCAGGCCCCGATATCTTCTTTGCCCTGAGAATCATATCGAGCGCATGATCTCTCCCGACACATCTGGCCAGTCGCGCACTGCCCCCCCAAGCCGGAACGGTGCCGAGATCCATTTCCGGAAGGCCGATCTGTGCTCCCTCTTCCGCTGCAAGACGGAAATGACAAGCGAGCGGCAATTCAAGACCGCCACCCAAGCAGTACCCAAACAATGTGACGACAGAGGGTTTGCCCATCCGCTCGATCATTTCAAGAACCCGCAGCCTTTGATCAAAAAGGCCATCTACGCTGCCCTTTGCCTGAATGCCCTCGGGGAGCTGTTTCAAATTCATCCCGACGGAGAAATTCTCTGTCCCTTCCGCAGTGAAAACCAGGGCCCGCACGGTGTTATCGACCGCGAGGTCACGCAGAGTGCCTTCGAGCTGATCCATAAACTCTAGGGACATCCGATTGCGCGGCGCATCGTTGATGGAGATGATGGCGACCGCGTCGCGGCGCTCAAGCAATAAAGGTACGGACATCTCTGCCTCCACGATGATGTTTGTGTATTTAGCGCAACCGCGCGAGGGGGCCAGTTCCTGATCAGCGTACCGCGCTTGGCTCACGGGGCGCACCGATTGCCAGACAGGCCGGCACCAGAATTAAAATGACCAGACTGGCGAACAGAATACCAAAGCCAAGACTAAGCGCCATGGGTACGAGGAATTGCGCCTGCAGGCTGGTTTCCGCGATCATCGGAACAAGGCCGAGAAATGTCGTCAGTGTCGTGAGCACAATAGGGCGGAAGCGCCGACGGACCGCCGTGACGATATTCTGCCACCTTGTGGTCTCTCCACGTTTCTCAAGCTCGTTGAAATAGTCGATGAGCACGATGCTGTCGTTCACCACAACGCCAGAGAGCGCGGCCACGCCGAAGAGGGACAAAAAGGTGACATCATAGCCTAAAGCCATATGCCCGAGGACAGCACCCACCAGGCCAAACGGGATCACCGCAACGATGATCAGAGGTTGGATGTAAGAGCGCAGAACGCTCGCCAGGAGGACATACATCACCGCAACGGCCAGCAACAGATTACGCGCCAAGGCGGAGAGATCTTCAGCTTGATCACGGGCCTGGCCTTCTTGGCTGAAGCGCAAGGCGCGATCCTGCGCCAGGAGCCTTGGCAGGATCTCTCTTTCAATGAGCCGATTGACATCGGTGGGTGTCGTAATGGCCTCGTCGATATCCGCACTGACGGTTACGACACGCTGTCCGTTGACCCGACTGATCGAGGCGAAACTCCGTGTCTCGGTCACGTCCGCTACAGTGCGCAGGGCCACGTCGCTGCCATCTGGCAAAGGGATGCGCAAAGCGACAAGATTAGCCAGGCTTTGCCGCTCGCTCAACGGTAAGCGCACATAAACCTTCACTTCCTCACTGCCGCGCTGGATACGCTGCACTTCTTCGCCGAAATAAGAGCGGCGAATATGCTGAGCCAAATCCTCGACGGTCAAACCTGCGGCAACGCCAATCGGTTTCAAAGAGAATTCCAACTGCCGCTTACCGGGCTCGGTGCTGGTTTCGATTTCAGACACGCCTTCGATCAACGCTAACGCCGCGCTCAACTCGTCCACCGCGCTATTGAGCTTTATATCATCCGTGTGGGATAGATCGAAACTGATATCATCCCCACCCGACAACCCTGCGGAATTGAAGATCAGGCTTTTGATGCCTGGGATCTGGCCCACTTCCTGGCGCCATCGCCGCTCGATGGCCGCGGCACTCAGATCACGCTCACCCGCCGGGGTCAGCTCTAGTGTCGCGCTGGCCAGTTCGGACTGGGTATTGGTGCCCGCAGAGCCGAACCCGGACACCAACCGCCCGCCAATCGTCACCGAAAGACTACTGAAGAGCTCGGACGACCTGCCGCCCACGGCTCTGTAGCCGGCATCGACAATTCGATCCATGGCCGCTTCGGTTTGCTCAAACGGGGCGCCCCCTGGCATTTCGAGAGTCACGGTGATCCGGTCGCCTTCGACCACGGGAAAGAACACGAACCGAACATGCCCACCGGTGAAGACACCCGCAAAAGCAATCAGGATGGCAACGAAAGTCGCTAAGGTCAGAAAGGGCAGCCGCATAGCCGCCAGAACCACCGGCAGCAAAGCGCGGTCCCGGATCGCATAAAGCCCTTCTTGAACGGCATGCTTGAGCCGCTTCATCGGCCCCACACTCCACTCACCACCATGGACGAGATGGGCCGGCAGGATGAGGAAAACCTCAACAAGCGAGATGAGCAACACACTCAACACAACAATGGGGACGGGATGCAAGATCTGCCCAAGAGTGCCCGTTGAATTGAGCAAAGGCGCAAATACTGCCATGGACGTCAGCACACCAACCACTACGGGGGCCAGCACGCCGACCGCGCCATCGATGGCCGCGCCTTCGACCGAGCCGCCTATGGTCTGTTTTTCATAAATGTTTTCGCCGACCACGATGGCGTCATCGACCACGATACCCAGCACCATGATGAGCGCGAACAAAGTCACCATATTGATGGTGACGAACTGCCCAAACAGAATGAACCCACCCAGAAAGGCAATGGGAATGCCAACCGTCGTCCAGAAGGCAAGACGCAAATCCAGCGTCAGTGTCAGGAATACAAACACCAGCGCCAAACCCATGAGCGCGTTCCGGGTCAGGAGGTTCACCCGATCACTGATGACGTTCGTGTTGTCCGACGCGATCAGCAACTCAATGCCGGTTGGAGGGCGGTAGTCGGCCAGGAATGTCTTGACCGCGCCCGCAATATCGAAGGCGTCTTCGTCACCGGACCGATCGATCTGCAGGAACAGGGCGGGCTTGCCATTATAAGTGTTGATGAGCGGCACTTCCTCAAAGCCGTCCACAATCCGGGCAATATCGCCCAAGAGCACACGCCGGCCCTCGAAGTCACTCAGAATGACAATCGTCGCAAATTCTTCGGCTGTCCGCGCCTCTTGATCCGTGCGCAACAAAATATCGCCTGCTGCCGTGCGGACCGTGCCGCCCGAAAGATTAACCGACGCGGCGCGGATGGCCCGGGCCACCTGATCAATGCTGAGGCCGTATTCTCTCAAAGTGGTTTGAGGCACCTCGATCGACATTTCATACTCTCGCGCGCCCTGGATCGTCACCAAACTGATCCGCCCACCGGCAAGAAGATCCCGCTGAATGCGCTCGGCTGCGAGCCTTAAGGCCCGCTCTCCCACATCACCAGCCACGACAAGACGCATGACACCAGAAACAGCCGTCGTCACTTCGATCTCAGGCTCTTCCGCGTCTTCCGGCGGGAAGTCAGTCAGCTGATCTATCGCGGCTTGGACGTCGCTCTTGACATCCTGGGCATCGGCAAAATCAGACAGCTCTATGGTGAGCGTGCCTGACCCGACCGAGGCTTTGGATGTCACGCGGCTCACCCCCTGAAGCCCCATGACGGCTTCTTCGGCTCGGCGGGTGATGCTGTCTTCCACCTCCTCAGGGGTGGCGCCGGGATAGGGTACCGATACCGTGACAGTACGCGGATCAATCTCAGGGAAAACCTCGGAGTTGGTTTGCCCCAACGTAACCAAACCACCAATGAACAAGATGGCCATGAACAGATTGGCCGCGACGGAGTTTCTCGCAAACCATGCGATGATCCCACCACGCTGGTCGCCAGGCGCCGCTGTCATGACGCCTCTCCCGGACCATCGTTAACCAACACCGGCGCACCTTCGGCCGGGTCAACCAATGGCGTCACGATGACCCCGTCGGACCAATCGAAGGGATCAGTGACCATGTTGCCGTCCTTGACGAAGTAAAGCCGTGGTCTGCGCGCCGCAAGACGCCCATCATCGGCCACCCAAACCGTGCGGTTTTGGGAGATGGCACGCTCAGGGATCAGATGGGCTTGCTCAATGACAGGGCCTTCAATCGTCACTTCGGTAAAGGCCCCCGGTAGCAACGGTGTCGGCTCGTCAAAGGTGAGGATGACCCGACCAAGGCGCGTCTCCGCATCAAGTTCAGCATCGGCACGGACGATTGTCGCCGCGTAGGTCGGTGCCGCTTGTTGATCCTGGCGGCGCACGGGCAAGCGCACCTGGGCCGAGCGTCCGACCGCCGGGCCAATGGCGAAGAGCGCATCGGCATTCAGCGGGGTGGAGATCTCCAGACTGCGGGTATCATAGGCATTGCCGTAAGACTGACCTGCACTGAGGTTCTGGCCGACTTCAATGGTGGTCGAGACAATGCGCCCGTCGAAGGGAAGCGAAAAATCGACCCTGGCCAAGTCGAGTTGGGCATCCAGGAGCGCCGCCCGGGCCGACTGAAGCCTCGCCTCCGCCTGGCTGATTTGCGGGGCTCGGGCCACCAGCGGTGGGATGGGCTCACCAGGATTGACCAGGGCCCATTCCTGCCGCGCCACCGCCGCTTCGGCCAATTCGAGTTCCAGATCCGCCTGAGCGTTGGCAACGTCAGCCCGGGCCCGCTCCACGGCCGCGGCATAATCGGCATCATCAAGACGGAACAGACTCTCTCCGGCCAAAAAGGAGCCGCCCGAGGCCAAATCTGAAGACACCCAGACCACACGGCCGCTGACCTGCGGGCTTAAAGCGATGGAGTTGCGCGCCTGGACGACACCGGTCTCGACAATGCGCACCCGAGTATCCTCGATCACCGGCGCGACCACGTCCACGAGAAGCGCATCGTCTCCCATTGTGCGCATTTCCGGGTCCGACGACCCGCTGGAGAGGAGAAGATTGGCCGCCACGCCAGCGAAGAGGACCGCGATCACAAGGATGATCTGGAGCCATCCATTGCGTTCATCCCGGTCGCTGTGCGGGCTCCTGTCGTCTGTGTCCTTTGTGATCTGCTGATCATCCGACATCGTCAGGACCCCTCACCCAGCATACTCCGGCGCTCTCGTGTATCGACGCGCCCTATCACATCTGCCGTTGCGTTCGGGGTGTCGGTTTCGAACCACGCTCCCCCTAGGCTCAGGAAAAGATCAATCCGTGCATTGAGCAAAGCCTGTTCCGTCAGGAGCACACTTTGGCGCGTATTGTTCAGACTCCGCTGCGTTTCCAGCACGGAGAGAATGGTATTCAAGCCCTCACGGAAGCGGCGCTGGGCAATCTCATTGGACGTTTGCGCCGAGGTAACGGCGCTTTCTAGCCGGCGCAGCTGCTCGGCGAAACCAGCCTGTTCAGCAAGAGCGGTCTCCACTTCCGTCACCGCGGTAATGGCGGTCCGCCCATAGGCCGCCGCCAATTCCTCGGCCTCCGCGCGTTCCAGTTTAATCGCGGCGCGCAAACGCCCGCCCTGAAAGACCGGTTGAACCAGGGATCCGGCGAGATTGGCAATGTGGTCTTGCCAGGAGAACAGGCCGGACAGATCTTCGTCTTGAAAAGTAAGAGACGCCGTTAAAGTCAGTGCGGGGAACAGATCCGCCCGGGCCGATCCAATGTCTTCCAAGGCGGCTCGGTAGCGCAATTCGGCCGTTGCCACGTCCGGGCGTTGGGTCAGCAGGGTCGCGGGCAGTCCCACGGGCACCTGAGGCGTGCGGTCAACGTTCAACGTGCCTCTAAAGGACCGGGCCGTAGTGCCGGGCAAGCGCGCCAATTGGGCATCTATGGCCAGAAGCTGGGTCGTCAGTTGTGTTTGCAGGTCCGGAATATCAACGAGAGCCGTGTCCAGGTTCTGCTTGGCAATTTGCACATCCGAGGCCGTCACACTTCGCGAGCCGGCTTGATACCGTTCATCAGTCAACTGATAGGTGACACGGAAGCTTTCGGCGATGGAGAGGGCCAGTGCGAGCCGGCGCTGAAGCGTGGCCGCGGCCACGTAACTCTTGGCGAGTGCGGCGATCTGCTGTTGTTCGCTTGTTCCATAGGACGCGCGGGCAGCCGCGGCGGCAAGACGGGCGGACCGCTCGGCTGTCCGAATGCCTCCAAAAATATCGGCAGCCCAGCTGCCCGAGGCCCCCACGGCATAACCATCGGACCAAGAAAAGGACCCGTCCAGCCCTTGGCTGCGCGTCCTGCTGGCCTCGCCGTTGGCGGATATGGCGGGCAAGCGACCACTGCGCGCCTGGCGCGTTCGGGCTTCGGCCTGACGAACCCGCGCCCGGGCTTCCGCGAGATCGAAGTTACGCGCAATCAGCTGCTCGACAAGATGATCAAGATCCGGCCCACCAATCCGGCGCCACCATGCGATGGATTGGTTGAGCGTGGTAGTACCTTCATCAGACTGCTGCTCATTCAGGTAGCGCGGCAGCGTTTCGATATCAGGAATGATGGTGGGCGGCGTGGCCTCTGGCGTCAACGTGCATGCTGACAATCCGATGACAACCGCCGGCACCACCACGAGCGTTTCAATGCCACCCCGTTCGCGGGAGCACCCGTTTCGGGTTCGACTTGTTAACCGCACTCAATCCGCCCCTTCACACCGCCCCTGCCCGCTCACTGTTTCACCCTCTGTGAACGGTCCTAACGATTAATCACGTTGGCTTGCCTGAAACTCATCTAATGTGACGAAGCCATCATTGTTGCGGTCAATCCGCAGGAACGCGCGGCGTGAAGGGCCTCTGCGGAGCATGCGCCGAGACACATCCGCATCGCTGGCAGCCTGGGCACGCAGGAAGATCCGAAATTCCTCCAGGTCGAGCCCCCCGCTGCTATCCACATCGGCTGCTTGAAAGTTACGCAGAGCCTGCGCGGCACGAGGATCCAAAGACGGTGTTGTCGCTGAGGGCGCCGTTGTCGAAGGCGCCGGCACCGAAGGCGCCGCGGTGGGCGGTGTTGCGGCGGGCGGCGGCGTGGCCGCGGCGCTGGCAGACGAAGAGTTCGCGGCAGCAAATTCGGTTAGCGCGATTTGTCCGTCTCCATTGGAATCGAGTTGAGCAAAAGCTCTGCCATAGGCATTCAGTTGAACGACCTGCTGCGCGGACTCAATGCCGTCCTGAGCATTAGCGCGCATAAAGACTTCAAATTCCTGACGGGTAAGAGATCCGTTGCCATCCGCGTCGGCCTGCCCAAAATTTTCTTGGACGACCGTGGCCTGGTCTGGGCTCGGCGCCGCTGCGGTCTCGGCTGCGACCGGCCTGGCGGTCGCGGCCGTATCCTCAGTCTCGGTCGTGCGGCTCTGTTGGGTTTCCGCCACGAGGGCTGGTTCATTCGTGCTCTCGACCGTAGCAGGCTCCGGCGAAACTGGCTCGCCCGTGCCGTCGCTGGTCGAAGCGGCCGGCGCGCCGTCGGCCACCGTGTCCTCACCGGAGGGGCTCTCTTCTGGTTCTGGCTCCAGTGCCCCTGCAGGCGCCTCATCTTGCGCCTCGCTTGTCACGGTTTCCGCTTCGACCGGGTCAGCACTGGCCTCTCCATCCGTAAGCGGAGGGGATATATCTTGGCCAGACTGTTCACGCGCCGCATTCCGGAATTCCTGAAGTGTGACCAGGCCATCCTCATCTTTGTCTAATGTGCGAAAGGCCCGACCAAACGCGTTGAAGCGGACAATTCGGCTCGTGGAGCCAATTTCATCTTCGGCATTGGCCCGCATGAAGACTTCAAATTCTTCCGGTGTCAGGGCACCGTCGTCATCGACATCGGCGGTTTCGAAATTCTCACGAACAAGGACCCGTTGCTCCTCAGCCGCTTGGTCATCGGCTGCGTGGGCCACCCCCATCGAGACAAACGTCAAGGCTAGGATCGTCGAAACTGTCTTTACACTCATCGTTCCCCTCCACTGGGTCTCATGGCCCTGCGTATCGCCATCACATCGACGGGTCCGGATCGATGTCCATTCTGCCCTGCCGCCATCCGCTCAAAACGCGGCCCTTACCGGATGTCCGGCGCATTACTCCGTACAGCCCCAATGGTCGTGCAGGCATGCCGCAAAGGCGCTGGTCGAGGATCAAGGCGCCACACGCCCCCCCATTTCTCGCAGGGCCGCCACCGCTTACGCTCTCGTATCAACCTTTGGCTCTGTTGCCCCTTCGACCAAGCTTTCTATAATGAAGGATCTATTTTTCTTGGTTTAATGGCTATCATTAGAAGTGGAGGGATACAACCCAAAATGCGTCAGAATACGAAGGCGGCTCTGATCCGGGCAGCTGAACGCCTTTTCGCAGAACAAGGACTGGGGACCGTTTCCGTGCGCGATATCACACGCGCGGCGGGCGCCCGTAATGAGAGCGCGCTCCATTATCATTTCGGGGGCATTGAAGCCCTGATCAGAGAGATTTTCGCGCAGCGGTATCATGCCATAGAGGCAGCTCGTGTGGCCCGTATCGCGGAACTTGATGCCACCCAAAAAAGTGATGATATCGGAGCACTTCTCGAAGCAGCCATGGCCCCTTTGTTTGAGGCCTGTGTGGAAGAGAATGGGCGCCTCTATGCCTATTTCCTCGTACAACTCGTCACCGATCCCCGCTTCAATTTGACTGATCTCGTCCAAGATTTTGAGCCGGGTTGTGTTGTGACCATCAAAGACCGCGTGTGTGCGGTTCTTACTCATGTGCCGGAAGATAGTCTCATCAGGCGCCTGCGCCACGTCTTTACGCTCTCCATCATTCTGACGGCTGACTATGCTCGTCAGATCGATGCGGGAACCGCCGCGCCGCCGGAACAGGCCGTTCGGGAAGCGGCCACATGTCTTCACGGATTTCTACAAGGCGCTACACCTTAGAAGTACCGGGCTTGGGATTGCCGCCGGCTGCCCCGCCCTGTATTAATGTGTATCATTACGGCGGTGTGAACAGGCGCGTGCAATGGGGGTGTTGGCCCTTTGGCGAGGCCAAGGCCATGGGATACGCAGGGCGCTGGCCCCCATACTCTGGCCCCCATACTCTGGACCCCAT
>JBHJGV010000003.1:0-76906 GCA_050331455.1 Alphaproteobacteria bacterium | reverse complement strand
TGGTCAATCAACTCGAATAACGCCAGTCTGTCGTCGGTCATCGTGCAAGGCTCCTTTGGTTGCTGTGTCGCAACCGCAACCTCGCAGGATTCGCGTGCGATGACCGCCCGCTGTGGATAACCGGCCCGCCTCCACCAGACTAATGGCGGTCGCTCCGGCGGGCCGGTTACCCACAGCTCTTACACCACGCCCAGGGACGCTACCCACCCCATCATCTTCACCCGCCATGCCGTCCATGAAACGCCTCGCACATTCGCCTCAAGCCACTGATATAAATACATGAATCGGCGCTTAGAGGCACGAAATCAGAACGTCATCCGGGGAATGCGGGGCTAACCAACCCGTCATGGTCATTGCGTGTGACCATGCATCCATTATGCTGGAGGGTGCAAAAAGGCGGGCGGAAAGATAACACCCAAACGACCCAGATGTTTGATCGCCCCGGACATGCTCGAACGGGGGTTTTCCATGACCAAGAGCGAAACACAGTCCATTGAAATTAAAGCTGCGATTCTAGAGCGCATTACTTTTGCAAGTCATCAAAACGATGTTGCAGTAATTGCCGACTTGAGTTTGAGAAATACTGGCGAGGAGATCCTCGAAAGCCTGGAACTGCACCTGACCTGCGAGCCTGCGCTTGTCGCGCCACGCATCTGGCGGATCGATCGCCTCAATCCCAACAGCGAACTCCGCTTGCCGGACCGCAGCGTGCCCCTTGCCGGAGCGATGTTGTCCGACCTGACGGAGCGCATGAGGGCAGATCTGCGCCTGACTGTGCAGAAGGACGGCGCGGTGCTCGCCGAACACCACCATACCTTGACTGGTCTTGCCCATAACGAATGGGGCGGGTCCACCCATATGCCGGAGTTGCTGGCCGCCTTCATCATGCCAAATGATCCGGCTACCGACCGCATTTTGAGCCAAGCGGCCGAAACCCTGCGCCAGGCCGGCGAACAACCCTCCCTGGACGGCTATCAATCAAAGTCCCGGCAACGGGTTTGGACCCAAGTCTCGGCGATTTGGTCAGCCATTTCGTCCCTCCGTCTCGCCTATGCCGCGCCGCCAGCCAGTTTCGAACGAGAGGGCCAAAAGATCCGTACACCAAGTGCAATTCTGGATGGCGGCGTCGCGACCTGTCTCGATACGGCGCATCTGTTCGCTGCCGCTCTGGAACAGGCGGGGCTCAATGCGCTCGTGTCTTTCACAAGGGGCCATGCATTCTGCGGCGTCTGGCTCCAACCACAGCAATTACCCGCTCTGACAACGGATGACTGCGCCGTTCTACGAACATCAGTCGCACTGAGCGAGCTGGTTCTCTTCGAGACGACGCTGGTCACCCGCGAACCGCCCGTGCCGTTCTCGAGGGCGGTCGAAGCGGCGGACCGACAGATCCGCTTGGAGAACGAGGGAGAGTTTGTCTACGCCCTTGATGTGAAACGGACCCGCTTACAACAAATCCAGCCCTTGGGTGCCCGAACGCAAAGTGCAGACATATCGGACACCGATCAGGGTGAACATGTTGTGCTCGGTCTTGAGGCTGCACCGCACCTGCCCCCCTTCGATTTGAGCGTTGATGATAAACCGGCAGAAGATGCACCCGAGTCCCGCCTGAACCTGTGGAAACGCAAACTCCTTGACCTGACCTTGCGCAACAGGCTTCTCAACCTCCGGGACTCAAAGACAGCCATCCCACTGATTTGTCCGGACCCGGCAAAACTTGAAGACAAGCTGGCCAACGGAACAAAGATCCGCGTGATCTCGGCGCCCCAGCTCTCAGGCAATTTAGGGGACCGTGACGGTGCGCTGTTCGAGCAACGCACCCAAGAAGACTTCGCCGAGCGGATGGCTGAAGACGCCTTTGATCGGGACGAAGTCTTCTCAAACCGCTCGAAGGAAGAATTGGCCGCAAGCTTGACCGATTTGTATCGCAAGGCGAAGTCAGACCTCCAGGAAGGGGGCGCCAACACCTTGTTCCTCAGTATCGGCATCTTGCGGTGGAGACAGTCCGCAGACGAAGAGAGACACCACCGTGCCCCCCTGGTCCTCGTTCCTGTCACACTGGAACGACGGACAGCGGCATCAGAAGTGAAGATTGTTCGCCATGAAGACGAAACTGTCTTCAATAAGACTCTTCTTGAACTACTGCGGCAGGATTTCGAAATCTCACTGCCTCAACTCGAGGATGATCTGCCAGCAGACGAATCAGGAGTCGACATCCCTCTGATGTGGGAGATTCTCCGCAAAGCCCTGCGCGATGTTCCTGGATTTGAAGTCACGAAAGAGGTGGTTCTGAGTACATTCTCATTCGCCAAATATTTGATGTGGAAGGATCTTGCCGACCGTACCGAAGACCTCAAACGGTGTGCCTTCGTGCAGCATCTGATTGATCACCCCCGTGACCCATATCGAAACTCCGCATCCGTTCTGCGTCCGGATGAGACTGATGAAAAAATCCCCACCTCCGAACTGTTCATGCCGCTCCCTGCTGACAGCTCTCAGATTGCTGGAGTACATGCCTCAGCCCAGAGCGGTGACTTTATCCTTGAGGGACCACCCGGCACTGGTAAATCGCAGACCATCGCCAACATCATCGCTCACAATCTGGGTCTGGGCCGACGGATTTTGTTTGTTTCTGAGAAGATGGCTGCATTGGAGGTTGTGTATCGAAGGCTGGAAGACAAGGGTCTTGGCACATTCTGTTTGGAGCTCCACTCGAACAAAGCCAACCGGCGCCATGTCTTGGATCAACTCGGGAAATCCTGGCATGCCCAAAAGGTAACAGCCGACGAAAACTGGCAAAGCAAGACACGGGAGCTTCAACGGCTTCGCAACGACCTAAATGCTCTTGTGAATGCTCTCCATCGACCGGGACCCACTGGAATTTCCGCCTACGCTGCAATCGGCCGAGCCGCGCGTTACGGGCCGTGCCATCCCCTCCGTTTAGCTTGGAAAGGGGGACTTGAAGCGAGCCCAGCCCAGAATCGAGAAGAGTACGAGGAACTAGCTGATGCAGCGGCTGCGGCCGGATCCGCCTTTGCGGAGATTGAAGATGCAGACCGACACGCGCTTCAATCAATTACGCACACTGATTGGTCAATGGCTTGGCAAAGACGATTGGTCGAGGCAGCCCAAAATCTCCAGAGCGTGATTGAACGTCTCGCTCCGGTGCTGGACGATTTTCGTCGTCTGACAGGTCTGGCACATGTCGGTCGCACACCCTCTGCCTGTGCAGCACTCACGATTTTTCTCGAGAGTCTCGAGACAGCCCAGCCACAAGATGTCTCTGCGTTGGTTGGTTCAGACGGTGAACTGGTAGCGAATACTCTGGATGCCGCCTGTAAGGAATTGGTCGTTTTTCGCCGGACAAAGAAGACTTTATCAGGCCCCTACAACAGCGATAGGCTCTGCCAGGTCCCTTTAACCGATTTTCACCGTGCAGACGACCGCGTCAGGTCTGTCTTTTGGCCGCTGTCAGCCATCCAGAAGAGCACACTCACGAACCGGATGCAAAAGGCTTTCAAGACCCGGCACAAACCCAACCCAAGCCAAGACCTGCCTATCCTGGAGAAACTTCAGCAGCTCCATGAAAACCTCAAAACGCTAACCTCCCGCCTCCCGGCAGGTGTCTCTTGGCAAGGTCTCAAGACGGATATTGCAGATGTGGATCAAGCGTTGGCGGCCGCCCAGACGATCCGGAGTGCTACCGCTGAGATGGCGCAGACCCTCGAAGATCTCCCCGCTTTGCAATCTCTGGTGCAGAAAATCTGCCATGCTCGGGCGACGGATGGCGGCACGCGCATCAGTCAATCCGCGAACCAACTACGTGGCTGTCTTGCCGACTTTGCCGACGCGCTCCAAACCTTTCGCTCAATGGCAAGCATTGGCGAGATATCAGATGCCTCAGTTCTAAATGACGGTGAAGATGATCTTGACGCCCTGCACAAGAAGGCCACTCAGATTCTAGATCGACAAAGTCGGATCAATGCATGGTGTCGATGGCTCGACGCGCGAAAAGAGCTTGAGCGCTGGCAATTGGCTTGCCTGGTTGATGCGCTTGAGGCTGGATTGATCGCACCAGACCAAGCAAAGGAGAATGTTCAGACGGCCTATGCATTCTGGATCGCGGAACAATTGATCGACGATCGAACAGAACTCCAACGCTTCGCTGCACTGCGCCATGAGGACAAGATCGAAGCGTTCCGGGACATCGATCAGGCTGTCAGCGACCTCTCGGCGGAGTATGTCCGAGCCCGGCTCAGTGGAGAAATCCCTCGGCCCGACGCGGTACACACGCCCCAAGAATACGGGATCCTAGCCCGTGAACTCCGAAAGAAAAGGGGGCACCAACCCATCCGTAAGCTTATTAATGATATGGGCAATGCGCTCACAACTCTCACGCCATGTTTGTTCATGAGTCCCCTTTCCGTCGCGCAATATCTCTCCACCAACAATCAGCTGTTTGACCTGGTCATTTTTGATGAAGCTTCACAGATTACAGTGTGGGATGCCATCGGTGCCATTGCGCGTGGCAAAAACACCATCATTGTTGGCGACCCAAAACAAATGCCGCCATCGAATTTCTTCGATCGCACGCCAACCGACCAAGATGAAGAGAGTGCAGACCTACCAGACGACATGGAGAGCATTCTCGACGAGGCCCTCGCTGCCCGGGTGAAGCTCCATCGCCTTACCGGCCACTACCGCAGCCGCCACGAAAGTCTCATCGCCTTCTCGAACCATCGCTATTACGGTGGCGAGCTTGTGACGTATCCGACCGCTCAAACGCAGGATATGGCGGTCTCGTTTGTGCAGGTGGATGGGCAGTATCAACGGGGCAAAGGCCGAACCAACCCGGATGAAGCTAAGGCAGTTGTTCGGGAAGCTGTGCGACGGCTGACGGATCCAGAGCATTCAAAACTCAGCTTAGGCATTATCACTCTCAACGCTGAACAGCAGAGGCTGATTGATAATCTTCTGGATGATGAGCGACGCAAGTCGCCGGAATTGGAAGCCTTTTTCGGTGAAGGCACCGATGAACCCGTCTTTGTCAAGAACTTGGAGACGGTTCAAGGCGATCAGAGAGATGTTATTCTCTTGAGCATCGGCTACGGGCCAGACGCTCCGGGCGCCACGACCATGTCCATGAATTTCGGCCCCTTGAACCGAAAAGGCGGCGAGCGCCGATGGAATGTGGCCATCACGCGCGCAACGTCCGAAGTCGTGGTGTTTGCCAGTTTTAATCCCTCCATGATCGATCTTACACGGACCTCAGCTGCAGCCGTTAGGGACCTGAAACACTATCTTGAATTTGCTCAACGCGGGCCTGCCGCTCTTGCGGAAGCTATCCAGCATGTGGGGGGGACGGACACCTACGATTCTGATTTTGAGGAGGCCGTCGCCATTGCTCTGCGCGATCGGGGGTGGATCGTTCACACTCAAATCGGAGTCTCGAAATTCCGGGTCGATCTCGGGATTGTGGATCCGGATGCACCGGGCCGCTACTTGGCCGGTGTGGAATGTGACGGCGCCACCTATCATCGATCTCCGTCAGCACGGGATCGAGATCGAGTACGCCAAGCCGTTCTGGAAAACCTTGGTTGGCGTTTGGTTCGGATATGGTCTACGGACTTTTTCATTGATCCACAAAGTACACTGGATCGTGTCCATCATCAGCTCACTGGGATTCTCAGTAACGTGCGTGAAAAGCGGGAGAGCGAATCTACGCGACCAGATGCGACGAATAAGCTTTCACGCAATCAAACAGACGAAGCCGATCCGCAGAGCGTCATTCATCATCCGCAAGGTGTCGAAGCGGAAGAAACCGACACGGATAATGCACCAGTGGCGCCATCTTCCCCTCAAAGAACACTGTTCGACGACGCCCCCGTATCCCAGCCAGAGCGGGTAGCAAAAGGTCAACGAGCTCCGGCACAATCACCGAGTAAAGTGCTTAATGCGCAATCCAAACCCAGTGACGAACCTGCGTCTGAAACGCTGGATCCGGATCGTTTTTACAATGATGATTACCTTCCGGTGCTCCGTAAGAATGCGATCCGAGTGATCGACGATATGGGGCCGGTCACCTTCCGCCATCTGTGTGAAATGCTCGCTCGCGCCCATGGCTTTCAACGCACAGGGCGACAAATCACAAGCCAGGTCTGGAAAGCTCTACCCAAGACCGTGCAAAGGACCCAAGCACCAGATAGCAACACGATCCTTTGGCCCCGAGAGCAAGCACCGACCGCTATCATGGACTTTCGAGGCTTCCATTTGGGGCACACAGAGCGAGTGTGGGCTGATATCCCCTATCCGGAAAAGCTTGGCCTTGCCCAAGCGGTGCTCGCGAGTGGGCCCCATGGCGATGCAGCCTCTGTCATGGCGTCGAAGATTGGCCTGTCCCGTCTTCACCAAAGCACCCGCCAAGAGTTTGAAACACTCTTAGCCGACATTCCCCAGATGAAGTCCAAAACCGTTGAGCCAGGCGCCCTCGGAAGGCCGACTTGACGACCCTGGACCTCATTTCTCAATCCTCGCGCGATGGTAGCGCCGAAAATCCCCATTAAGAAGCCATTTCCGGCAACACTCCCGCCGTTCAGACACAGTTTTCCCGTCGTCATCTCATGATAGCCCCCTTGTTCAACCCGCTGAACCAGCTGGTCGGCGCAGATCCGCGAAGTTCTCCAGGATGCGGCGCATGAGATCACGCGGCACCGCGACCTCGGCCATTTGGAAGACGGCATAGCGGGCATGGGCGACAATCTTCGCCCCGATCTTCACCAGCTTCTCGCGCAAGGTGGTCAGGCACTATTGCTCGACCTCTTTGGGCAATGTCAGGGTGCGCAGGAAATTAGCGAGATTGTCGGCCAGGGCATGAAGCTGGAGGCGCACTTCGTTGCTGCGGAACCGGGTGCAGCTCAGCCGCGTCCAACGGATGGCGGGCGGGCGCCTCACTGTAAAACGCCACGACCCGTTCGGCGGGCCTTGCCAGGTTGGTGACCTGGCCCGAGAGATCCTGGAGCGCGGTGAGGTTATCCGTACTGGCCAGAAGTTCGGTCTCGAACCGGCCCATCTGGGAAGCGGATGCAGCCTGGCGAAATACGGCCTTGCCGTTGACGATCCAGCGCATGGCGGGCTCACGGCCCAAACGGTCCGCGTCGTTCACATCCTCATATCCGGCCAGCCGTCCGAAGACGGACTGACGCAACAGCGCCACCAGGCTGTGACGGCCATTCCTGCCGGTGCGGCTGTCGGTGAGTGCGTCCCCCGCCAGATCCGTCAGGCCGAACGCTTCATCCAATTCCCGAAAAGCCAGCAGCCCGGCATCGGAGGTGAGGCGGGAGCCGTGAAAGTCCAGCTTCAAACGGCGGTCGAAACCGACCCGCAAGGCACCCCGATAATCTTCACCCGCCATGCCGTCCATGAAACGCCTCGCACATTCGCCTCAAGCCATTGATATAAATACATGAATCGGCGCTTAGAGGCACGAAATCAGAACGTCATCCGGGGAATGCGGGGTTGCGATGACCGGGAGGAGAGCCATTGTGAAATACACCAGAATGGCCCTATTGTGCGTGGGACGTCCCACATTCGTGCTTTGACCTACCACCGCTTTAATGGTGTGTCGGGCTGATCGCATGGCGGGTGACCAGTGGAGAGATAGGTTGAGTAGGCATCACCCGGCGGATCAGCGCGTCGTGGACTGGCTGGAACAACAGCACCCGGATCAAGGCGTTGCGGCCGATGGCGTGTGGAGGGACCGCCAGCGTCAGGAAACCCGGGCGCGGATCCTGCAGGCCGCCCTCGACCTGTTCGCCGAGCGCGGCTATGAGGGGGCCAGCGTGCGGGACATCGCCAAGCGGGCCGGCGTGACCCACGGCATGATCAAATATCATTTCGAGGACAAGGATCGCCTGTGGCGGGCAGCGGTCTCATTCCTGTTTTCGCGCATGGCCGAGGAAATCGAGGTTACCCCGCCAGCAGACTCACCGGACGCCGATTTCCGGGCCCTGAAGGGTTTCATCCGTCAATATGTACGCTATTGCGCGCGCCACCCGGAACATGCCCGCATCATGGTGCAGGCCTCCATGCGCAATGACGAACGCTTCCGCTGGATCCTGGACAACTTCACGGCCGAGCAGCACAAAATCACGATGGCGGGCATGAAGCGGCATATGGACCGGGGATTATGGCCCAACGTGCCCATGGTATCGTTGACCTACATTACGGTTGCCGCCTGTCAGACCATCTTCATGCTTGCCGCAGAGGCGAAACACCTTCATGACACGGATGTCTTGACCGACGAAATGATCGATCGCCATGCGGATACGATCATTACCCTGTTCTTTTCCCACCGGGTCGATCTGCCGGCGGGCGCAGACCCCGCCTAGTGGAGCTTGCGGGTGGGTCGTTTGGCCGAACCCTTTGCACCTGAGCGTGCCGCAAGGGGCATGCAAATGTCTCGGCCAAGCCAAAAGAGCGCCGTGAGCGAGAAAAAAGAGGCGCCCATTCCGCCTCAACGCAAACGGCCCTCGTGCACCGACCCATACGGATGGTGCAGGTCGTCATCGCGAGCGGCCAAAGGTCGCGCGGCGCTCCAGGGCAGAATACTCAGCGTGTGCGGCTCTGGATTGCGTCGTCGCTGACGCGCCTCGCAAAGACAGTACCAGCTGACTCACCTAAATGCGTCAGTTCCCTAGGGGGCATCCGCCTTCACCATTTGTGCGCCCCTGGCGGCGATCATGACAGTGGGTGTGTTGGTGTTGCCCGACGTGATCACGGGCATAACGGACGCGTCGATGATCCGCAGTCCGCCCACGCCGAACACCCGCAACCGTTCATCGACCACCGCCTCACGATCCGAAGACAGGCCCATCCTGGCCGTGCCCACGGGGTGGAAGATGGTGGTGCCGATATCGCCGGCGGCCCGGGCCAAGGATGCCTCGTCATCCCCCACCGCCGGGCCCGGCAGAATCTCTTCCGGCCCATAGGGCGCCAGCGCCGCCTGGGCCATCAAGCGCCGGGTCACGCGGATGGCGTCCGCTGCGACACGGCGGTCCTCCGGGGTCGACAGATAGGCCGGCGCGATGAGCGGCTTGGCATCGACCCCCGGCGCAGCGATGCGCACGGTGCCGCGGGACGTGGGCTGAAGATTGCAGGCGCTCGCGGTAATCGCCGGAAAACGGTGCAAGGGCTCGCCGAACCGGTCGAGGGACAAGGGCTGGATATGAAATTCGATATTGGCCCGCTCCCGCCCGGGATCGGAGCGGGTGAAGATCCCGAGCTGCGACGGCGCCATGGTGAGGGGTCCGCGCCGAAAGAGTGCAAAATCAAGCCCCATGCCGATTTTTCCCCACAAGGAATGATAGAGCGTATTCAGGGTCGAGGCGTTCTGGACCCTATAAATGGCCCGCTGCTGTAGGTGATCCTGGAGATTGCGTCCCACGCCGGGCCGGTCGACCGCCGGGGCGATGCCCGCCGCGCGCAGCCAATCCGCCGGGCCGATTCCTGAACGCTGGAGGATCTGAACGGAGCCGACGGCGCCGGCGCTTAAGATCACCTCGCCCCGCGTGCGCACACTCTGTACCCGACCCTTCCGAGACAGGATCAATCCTGTGGCGCGGCCATCCTCCAGAATCAGACGGTCGACCAGGACTCCGGTCTCGATGCACAGATTGGGCCGCTTGAGGACCGGCTTGAGGAACCCGGTCGCGCAAGACCAGCGCAGGCCGCGTTTCTGGTTCACGTGAAAATAGGCCGAGCCCTCATTATCGCCGGTGTTGAAATCGTCCGTCTTCGGGACGCCCATCTGGGCCGCCGCCTCGCGCACCGCATCCAGGATCGGCCACTGGACCCGGGGCGGCTCCACCCGCCATTCGCCGCCGACGCCGTGATGGGGGCTCTCGCCCAGAAAATGATCCTCGATCTCCCGAAAGACCGGCAGCACATCCTCCCAGCCCCACCCGGTGAGGCCCAACCGGCGCCAGAGCTGATAATCCGCCGCCTGACCGCGCATGGAGATCATGGCATTGATGGCCGAGGACCCTCCGATGACCTTGCCCCGGGGATAGGCGAGCGCGCGCCCGTTCAGACCCGGCTCCTCCACGGTCTGGAACATCCAGTCCGAGCGCGGATTGCCGATCGCGAAGAGATACCCGACCGGAATGTGGAACCAGATCCAGTCGTCCCGCCCTCCTGCTTCAAGGAGCAGGACCCGGGTTTTCGGATTCTCCGACAGGCGGTTCGCGACCACGCAGCCGGCGGACCCGGCGCCGACGACGATGTAATCGTAGTCCCCCTCCAGATGCGGCGCGGCCATGATCCCTCCCTGTGATGCGCCCATCCGGGATGATCCCGTTGAGGCGTTCTTAAACCAGTTTAGGCGCAGCTTCGCCCCGCCCCAAGCCGTGACCCTATGGGCGTGATTGCGTGGACCTCTTCAACGGAAAAGCGCATGATGGCAAAAGCAGGTGAACGGAGCCACGGGCTTTGAGGAGGAGAAACTATGGACATTTTTCTCGACACGGCGGACGTCTCCGAAATCCGCGAGATGGCGCAAACCGGTCTCATTGACGGCGTCACGACGAACCCGTCCCTGATCGCCAAGAGCGGACGGGCCATCCGGGACGTGCTGGTGGAGATCTGCGCCGCCGTTCCGGGCCCGGTGAGCGCCGAAGTCACCGCCACGGACACCCGCGCCATGCTGGAGGAGGGCCGGTTCCTCGCCGGCCTTGCATCCAATATCGTCGTCAAACTGCCCCTGACCTGGGACGGTCTCGTGGCCTGCAAGCGTCTCACGGCGGACGACATCAAGACCAATGTGACGTTGTGTTTTTCGGCCAATCAGGCCCTGCTCGCCGCAAAGGCCGGTGCCACCTTCATTTCCCCGTTCATCGGCCGGATCGACGACAGTGGCTTTGACGGCATGGCCCTGATCGAGGACATTCGCCTGATCTATGATCAATACCCCGCCTTCGACACGCGCATCCTCGCGGCCTCGGTGCGCCATCCCCTCCATGTGCGCGACGCCGCGCGCATGGGTGCCGATGTGGTCACCCTGCCGACCGCCGTCCTGCGATCGCTGGTCAAGCATCCGCTGACGGACAAAGGCCTTGAGGCCTTCCTCTCGGACTGGAAGAAGACGGGCCAGTCCATCCTCGGTGCCGCCCCGTCGGCGTGAGGAGCGCGAGGCCCCTTCGAGACCCCGCGCGTGCCCCGTGAGCCGCGCCGGAAGGGCGGGCCTCAACCCGCCCTATCGATTTCAGGTCCGCATAAGGAGTGACCGTGCTGACCGGTGATCACCTTGCCGCCACGCCTACCAAGCAAGACGTGCCGCCACTTCCGGCCGCGCCCGATCTGTGCACGGCTTATGTCGAATGGCTCGATTATCTGCGCAGCGAAAAACGCGTCAGCGCCCACACCTTCGACGCCTATGCCCGGGAGGGGCGGACCTTTATCCTGTTCCTGGCCCGGCATCTGGGTGAGCCGCCGGATCTCGCCGCCTTGAACGATCTGCGCCCGGCGGATATCCGGGCCTTCCTCGCCGCCCATCACCAGGGCCGGGTCAATCGCAGCATGGCCCGGCTTCTGTCCTCCGTGCGCGCCTTTTACCGCTTTCTCCACAAGACGCGCCGCATCGACTTGTCGGCGGTGACCGCGATCCGCGCGGCCAAGCTGCCCCACAGCGTGCCGCGGCCGGTCAGTCCGGATGCCGCCAGGGAGATGATCGATCACAGTGCGGAGCGTTCCGAGCCGGGCTGGGTGCGTGCCCGCGATGTGGCGGTGGTGACCCTGTTATACGGAGGGGGCCTGCGCATTTCCGAGGCTCTGGGCCTTGACCGCGCCGCGCTGCCCCAGGGCACCCAGGCTACGGACCCGGCGCGCTGGGCGACCTTTGAAACCCTGCGCCTCATCGGCAAGGGCAAAAAGGAACGCATCGTTCCGGTGCTGCCCCAGGTGAGACTTGCATTGTCGGACTATCTGGCGGCGGCCCCCTTCGCGCCCCCGGGGGACGCCCCCCTCTTCCGCGGCGTCCAGGGCGGACGGTTGAGCCCGCGGATCGTTCAACGGCTGGTGGCGACCGTGAGAACCAATCTGGGTCTGCCGGACCGAGTCACGCCCCATGCCCTGCGCCACGCCTTTGCCAGCCATCTGCTGGCCGCCGGCGCAGACCTCCGGGCGATTCAGGAATTGCTGGGCCACGCCAGTCTGTCCTCGACGCAGATTTACACGGAAGTGGACACGACCACCTTGCTGAAGGCCTACAAGGCCCATCCGCAGCATAAAGACGACATGCCGGAGGAATCGTGACGGCGGCGCCGGACGGTGCGGACGGTGCATACGCACCGTCCGGTCCAAGGCTGAGCGGCTGTCTTACCGCGCCATGGCAGGATGGGGGCCATCGAGAAGCTTCGACTTGGCGGCCTGATACTCGCCCACCATGCGGTCGACAACCTCGGCCACGCCAGGCACGTCGTGGATCGTGCCGACACCCTGACCGGCGCCCCAGATGTCCCGCCAGACCTTTTTGTCCTGATTGCCGCCGGAGCCGAAATTCATCTTGGAAGGATCGGATTCCGGCAAGTCATTGGGATCGAGGCCTGCTGCGACGATGGACTTGCCGAGATAGTTTCCGTGAACGCCGGTGAACAGGTTCGAGTAGACCACTTCACTGGCCTGTGAGTCGACGATCATCTCCTTGTACCGACCTTCCGCATTCGCTTCTTTTGTGGCGATGAAACGCGTGCCGATATAAGCGAAATCCGCACCGACGGCTTCGGCAGCGAGCACGGACTGGCCATTGGTGATGGAGCCGGAGAGGGCAATCGGCCCGTCGAACCACTCCCGCAATTCCGGGATCAGCGCAAAGGGTGACAGGGTGCCCGCATGGCCGCCGGCACCGGCGCATACGGCGATGATGCCGTCGGCGCCCTCGTCGATGGCCTTCTTGGCGTGCCGGATATTGATGATGTCATGCATGACGATGCCGCCATAGGAATGGGCCCCGTCCACGACCTCCCGGGGCGCCCGGAGGGAGGTGATGATCAGCGGCACCTCATGCTTGATGCAAATGTCCATGTCATGGTGCAGACGATCATTGGACTTGTGGCAGATCTGGTTGACCGCGAAGGGCGCGACCACCGCATCCGGATTTTCCCGCTTGTATTCGGCGAGTTCCAGCTTGATGCGGATGATCCACTCCTCCAGCATCTCCTTGGGACGCGCATTCAGCGCAGGAAAAGACCCCACAATGCCCGCCTTGCATTGGGCGATGACCAGTTCGGGCCCAGACACGATGAACAGCGGCGATCCGATAACCGGAATGCGCAGATTGCCCCGAAATGCTTCGGGAATGGAACGGGCCTTCATGAACATTGGGTCTTTCCCCTCCAGACAGATGTCGTGTGCGTGATCAGAAGCCGGACAGCGTGGCGTAACGGTCGCGGTGGAATGTCGTGTTGCCGTAAAGGCATTCGGCAACGGCCGCCCGCTTGAGAAAGAAGCCGATATCGTGGGCATCCGTCATGCCGATGCCGCCATGCATCTGGATCGCTTCGCGGGCCACCAAATGCAGCACGTCATTGGCCTTGGCCTTGGCGAGACTTGCAAGCTGGGCCACATTCGCGCCGGGTTCGTCCACCGCGCTGAGCGCCTCGGTGACCACCGAATGGAGTTGTTCGAGTTCGGAGAACATGATCGCCGCCCGGTGCTGCAAGGCCTGGAACTGGCCGATGGTCTGACCGAACTGGGTGCGCTCCTTCAGATAAGCGAGCGTGATGTCGAACGCGGCCTGGGCCGAGCCGAGCATTTCGGCGGCCATGGCAATGCGCCCCAGGTCCAACACCTGGTCGAGCAGGGAAAAGCCCGCATCGACCGCCCCGATCACATGGGTGAAGGGCACGGTCACACCGTCAAGCACCAGCTTTGCGGCGTTCCGGTTATCGACGGTCGCCATGGGCACCAATGTCACGCCGGACGCCTTGGCATCCACCAGGAAAAGCGTGATGCCGTACCGGTCCTTGGCCGCACCGGCCGTCCGGGCCGAGACGATCAGATAATCCGCGCCCACACCATCGACGACGAAGTTTTTTTCGCCGGTCAGCGTGAAACCGTCCCCGCCGTGCACCGCCCGGGTTTCGACGTGGTCGGGCGCGTGATGGGCGCCCTCGTCACAGGCAAGCGCCAGCAGCACCTGGCCCGCAGCCACCTGGGGCAGGACGCTTTCGCGCACCGCATCGCTGCCGCCCGCTGCGATGGCCGGCGCGCAGACGGCCGCCGTGCTGAGCAGGGGTGAGGGCGTGAGGTTCCGGCCGGTCTGCTCCAGGATCAATCCGAGGCCCTGGAAGTCGAAGGCCAGCCCTCCGTAATCCTCGGGAATGCGCAGGGCGGCCCAGCCCATATCGGCCATCTGTTTCCATACGGCGCGGTCATAGCGGCTCGGCTCGGCCCGGTCGCGTAAGGTCCGGAAAGACGTCAGCGGCGCGCGCGCTTCGATGAAACTCCGTGCACTGTCCTGGAGGAGGGTCTGTTCCTCGTTCAGCACCATGCCCATGGCGGTGTCCCTCCCTTCTTATTGGTGATCGAGCAGGCCGAGGACCCGCTTCGAAATGACGTTGAGATTGACCTCGCTGGTGCCGCCTTCGATGGAATTGGCCTTCGAGCGCAGCCAGCCCCGCGTGGTGCGCAGCTCCTGGGGGGTAAAGCTGTCGCCCTCCCAGCCGAGCGCCGCGGCGCCCATGGCCTCCATGAGCAGGTCGAATTTCTTCTTGTTCAGTTCGGCCCCGACATATTTGAAGATCGAGGAGGCCGCCCCCGGACCCATGCCGGCCTTGGCCTGCTCCGCCGAGCGCTTCAAGGTGAGCTGGAAAGCATGGCCGTCCATCTGGTGCGCCGCCACGGCATCGCGCAGCACCGGATCGTCGATCCGTCCGTCCACCTCGCCGTTATAGGTCTTGGCGACCTCGGGCAGTGGCATGCTGGAGCCGCCGAAGCCGCCCGCGGAAATGTTCTGGCGCTCATATTGCAGCAGCTTCTTAGCGATCTCCCAACCGCCATTGACGCGGCCGACCAGATTGCCCATCGGCACGCGGACATTGTCGAAGAAGGTTTCACAGAAGGGCGAGGAGCCGCTGATCAGCTTGATGGGCCGGGCTTCGACCCCCGGGGTCTGCATGTCGAACAGGATGAAGGAAATGCCTTCATGCTTGACATTCGTATCCGTGCGCACGAGGCAGAAAATCCAGTCCGCTTGGTCCGCATAGGACGTCCAGACCTTCTGTCCGTTGATCACATAATCATCGCCGTCGAGGATTGCGCGGGTTTGGAGGCCGGCAAGGTCGGAGCCCGCGCCCGGTTCCGAGTACCCCTGGCACCAACGGATCTCGCCGCGGACGATGGGCGGGATGAACCGCTGTTTCTGTTCCTCCGTGGCGTATTCCAGAAGGACGGGGCCGAGCATCCAGATGCCGAAACTGGACAGGGGCGAGCGCGCATGGATGCGCCGCATTTCCTCGGCAAGAATCTTCGCTTCGTCCTTGCTGAGGCCGCCGCCGCCATATTGCTTGGGCCAGGTCGGCGTCGTCCATCCCTTGGCGCCCATCCGCTCCAGCCAAAGCTTGGCGTCGGGATTGGGGAAGCTGGCGTTCCGCCCGCCCCAGACAACGTCGTCCTCGCCCATGGGCGTGCGCATGGCCGGCGGACAATTCGCCTCCAGCCATTCGCGGGTTTCGGCCCGGAACCGATCCAGGGCCGCATCCGATGCGGACATGCCTGCCTCCCTAAGACGTGATTTTCACTATTGCGGCCGACAAAGCGGCGCGGGTCAAGGGCGCAGGCCACAAGGGGGCCCGAGGTCGCAGGGTCGCTCTCGGCGGCCGGGCCAGGGCCGGCAACACCGCGACCGGCGAGGCACCCAGGGGGCCTCCTGCCGGATCAGTCCTCAAAGCCGACAAAAACGGCGGCCTCGTCGACCGGTTTGCGGTTGGGCACAACGGCATTGGCGGGGAAGGTCTCGTCCGGCCAGCCCATGGCCACGCAGATCATGATGACCTGGTCCTCGGGGATGCTGGCGTGCTCACGCACCACCGGGGACTGCATGATGCCCTGGCTGTTGATGACGCAGCCCAGCCCCCGGGACCAGGCTGCATTGACGAGGGCATTCGTGACCGCGCCGCAATCGAAGGGCGCGATGTCGCCGCCATGGATCACCCGATCATAGGTCACGACAATGGAGACCGGCGCGTCGAACTGGCGAAAGCCGCGCATGACCCAGTCCTGGCGCGCGCCCTTGTCGTGGCGCTCGATACCCATGGCGCCGAAAAGCTGTTTGGCAACCTCGATCTGGCGCTGGCGATGATCCCCTTCATAGGCCCCATGGCCGCGAAATTCCCGGCTGTCCGGCACGCCGGCCAGGGTGCGCTCCGTGTTGCCGGCGCGGATCCGGTTCAGCGGCTCGCCAGAGACCACATAGAAATTCCAGGGCTGAGTGTTGTAGGAGGACGGCGCGCGCATCGCCATCTCAATCACCTGACGGATCAGCGCCTTGGGCACCGGATCGGGCTTGTAGCCTCTGATGCTGCGCCGTCCCCAGATTACTTCGTCATACTGCATAGATCATCCCTCTCCGGATCAATAATGGAGACCATCCGTAGGGTGGGTCTTGACCCACCCTGCACGGAGCAATCTGTCTAACCGCTCAATACCGCCAGCTTGTCAGGTCCGCCCCCTTCGGTGCCGTTTCTTCGATCCGCTTCAGGATCTTCGGCAGATATTGCGTGTTGTAGCGCAGGCGAGAGATGTGGTTGGGGTTCTCAAAATCCCCGTTCCAGCAGTGCTCGGCGCGGTCGCCATAGAGGACCTCGCCCTTGTAGGGCGGGTCGGCCTGTTCAAGAAAAGCCTCAGTCAGGTAGACCGCATTGTTCAGATAGTAATTGTCCATATCCCCCACATAGATATGAAGCTTACCCTGGAGCTTTGGCCCCAGAGTCTGCCAGTCTCGCTCCAGGATGTGGCGCAGGTCGTAGTTCTCGCGCCAATGGGCCGCCACCGCAGGATCGATCTCGCCGGTGCGCTTGTTCCACAGGCGCTTGGGATAGCCGTCCTCGCCCATGGGGGAATAGACCGCCTCCCAGATGTCCCACTGGTCGCCCGAACGGTTCTTCGTACCCAGAACGAGTTCGTAGTGATTCATCATCTCCAGGGTGGAGCGGACCTGCCCCAGATAGTCCCGGTGCCCGACCCGGTGAAAACGCTTGAAAGGCCCATCCATGTAATAGGCATTCTTGTCCTCATAGATATTCACGAGGGTATAGGCGCGAAAATCGATCGGGTCCGGACAGGCGATAAAGGCGCCATTGTAATCGTCCGGATAGAACACCTGGGCCGCCATGGCCTCCCATCCCCCCGTGGAGCCGCCATAGAGGAAACGGGCCCAGGGCTCGCCGATGCCCCGGAACTGTTTTTCAATGAAAGGCACGAGCTCCTTCGTGATGGCGTCGCCATAGGGCCCGAGATTGGCGGAATTCACCGCATAGGAATCGTCATAATAGGGATTGGCGTGCTGGATCTTGACGATCAGCATACGCGGAAAATCAGGGCCACTCCATTTTTTATAAAAATCATAGGCTTCCTGCTGCTGGATGCGGTTGTAGCACGCGACCTGAAAGCGTTCGCTGTCCCGGCATTCCAGGTCTTCCGCCGGCGGCTCGGTGCGGAAGCCGTCGAAATCGGCCGGAAAATGGCCGTGAAAAATGGCCAGAGGATAGCGGGCGTCTTTGCGGACATCGAAGCCTTTGGGCACCAGGACATGGGCCCCGAGATAAATGTCCCGCCCCCAAAAGGCACTGAGCAGATCGCTCTTCATGCGGATATGACGGACATATGTCGTGTCGGCCGGCGCTTCGATGGGCGGGTTCACCTGGTCGAGCACGATATCGAGCCGGCCACCCTTGGCCGGATCATAGGTCACGGTCTTCGGCGTGCTGAACAGGTTACCCGGGGCACGGCGCCAGTTCTGCCCCGCGCCCCGGTTCATGGGCAGCTTGACCGTTTTGCCATTGCCGAGGGTGAAGGTCTCGTATTTGTGCAGCACGGCCTGGACCACATAGTCCCCGGCGGGAAGATCCGCGAGGGAGGCCGTGGGAAATCCGAAGGTCTTTGTCGTGACGACCGCCTTGTCACCCGTTTTGAACCCACCGACCCCGACCCCGAAGATCTGCGGCCCCGTGTAGCGCCAGGAGGTCTGGAAGCGCGGCTCGGCCTCATCGCTTGTGGCCAGGATGACGATCACACGCCCGTCCACCGGGCCGTCCTGGAGACCGTCCGCGATCCCCACGGCAATGTCCAAAGGCCCGGCCGCCAGGGCCTCGCCCGTCGCCTCGCCGGCGCCCCCGAAAACAGCCCCGATGGCCAAACAAAGCACCGTAAAAGCGCCAAGCCATGCCTTGCGCACCATGCCGAACCCTCCTGCTCCGCCCTGGACCCGGGAAGGTGGGCCCAGGTCAAACCCCATCAACGCGTGCTCAAGCATGCGATGCCTGCCGACCCGTGCCAAGCCCGGCCCGGATTGCCGGTCACAGTGCGTGACGCAGCCCCACGACAGCGGCCCAGGCCATGGTCGAGGTGAAAGCAGCGGCAAAAGCGGCCAGCGCAAGTCCGATCAGGAGGGCGATGCCGTCCCGGGTGGTCAGGGCAAGGCCGATCACAGCCGCGGCGAACCCGGGGGGCAGATTGCCGAGAAAGGGAATGGGCAAAACCAGAATGGCACCCATGACCAGCACAACGGCCCCGATCAGGATCTTGAACACCCGCCCGGTCAGAAACAAAAGGCGCGGCCGGCAGATGCGCTCCACCTGGCGAATGGTGGGGGTCACCCGATCCGCAAGGCGGCGCATGGCCTGCTGCGAGACGGTGCGCCGGGCAAGCCAGCGGGGCAGCCAGAGGGTTTCCACGCCGCCGATCAGGTGAAAGGCCAGCAGAATGATGATCACGCCGGCCACGGTGGGATAGCCCGGCGGCATGGGCAGGCAGCAGGGCAGCGCGAAGACGAGCAGGGCAAATCCCAGGACCTGCCCCCGCAGGCTGGCGGCCACCGCATGCAGCGTCACGGGATCCGCGTCGCTGCCATAGGCGAAGGCGTGGATCAGGTCCGACGTGCGGTTGGACGGGCCGGTGTCCCCATCAAAGGTCATTCCGTTCGGGCCCCTCACCCCCCGGCGTCATGGGCCGGCGTCATGGGAAAGCCCCCGCCGCGCGGCGCGCCGGCGCAAGGGCGCCGCCCCGGGTCAGAAGAACCGGGGCAGCAGGGCGTCGGCCAACTCCATGACGGTGTTCGCCGCCACCTCACCGATCACGATATAGCCATAGCCCTCCTTGTCCCAGGCCACGGTGCTGAGACCGTCGATCGATCCGCTGGCCGGGCCCTTGGTCTCGGCAGCCTTCGCGCTGCGGATGACGCAGAACAGGATGGGCGTCCCGTCGGGTCCCCGATAGGTGACCTTGGCAAGGGGATTGCCGCCAAAGGTCAGAAGCTCCGCCCCCAGAAGGTCGAAGCCGTCCGCCTGGAGCGCATCCAGGGGCAGGCTCACGCCGAGCCCCTCTTCCACATGGGCAAGGTCCCGCACGAGGCGCAAGGGATCCGGCGTCGTGTTGGAGACGCTGGCGCGATTATAAAGCACGGCATAATCCGCGACCGCTTTTTTCCAGCCGCGCTTGGCGGGTCCTGGGGCGGGTCCGGGGGCGGGTCCTGGGGCGGGTCCGGGGGCCGGCTCCGTTGGGTCAGTGCCCTGCCCCTCCGGATCGGCGGGGTCGGGCGTTATCTGACGCATATCGGCCGTGACCGGACCACCGGGTGCAAAAAAAGGCTTGGTCAGGGCATGGATGAACACGCCAAGCGCAAATGCCATGACAACGCTGGCGGCTAGCAATGCCATGGGCGGCATGGAGGATCCGCGCCGGCGCATCGCTTTCGGCCGGGCCGGCGGCGTCTCCTCTTCGTCCCGGGCCGCGGCGAGCCCCGAAACCGGCTCTTCGAGCTCCCGCATGCGCGGCATGACGGTCGGGCGCGCGCCTTGCGCATCCTCACCGAACACACCGCGGAACGGGGTCGGCTCGGCAGGTGACCCGGTATCCGGAACCGCCTCGGCGCCCTCGCCTTCGTTATCCCAAGAGGACACCGGTGGATCGACATCTTCAACACGGCCGTCGGCAGGCCCGACCGTCAAAGGCTCCCGACCCACGGGCCCGAAATCCGCGGATGGGACATCCTCGGAGCGGCGGTCAACGGGCGGCGCCGACAGGGTCACCGGGCGGCCGGGCTGGTCGGAGCCGGGCTGGTCGGAAAACGCGTCTCGCCGGTCTGAAAACGATCCGCCGTCCTCCTGCTCAGGCGAGGGCGTCCGCTCGGAGGCCGCCCCCGTGATGGTCGAAGAAGGGTCCGCGCTCGTGGAGGCGTCGAAAGGCGCCGCTCGTTGCTCCTGCGGCACATCGCCCGGCGCCGAGGGCTCCGCAAACGGATCCGCGACCGCACGTCTCGCGCCGCCGACCTTGGCGAAAGCCGCGTCGAGCCGGGCCTCAAGATCGGTTGCGGGCGGGATCATGCGGTCGAGATCGCGCAGGCCAGCGACCATGGCTTTCATGCCGGCATCGAGGTCGGCAATCCGCGCGGCGAGGTCTTCGTCGCCCTCCAGGGCCGCATCGATCTCGGCCCGTTCGTCTTCGGACAGTTTTCCGTCGAGATACGCCACCAGCGTTTCCTCAGGGATACGACGCCGGGTTTCGAAATCCGTCATTGGGAGACCTCCTTCCTCTCGGAGGTCTCACCCAAATGACGGGTCAGTGTCTTCCGGGCCGAGGCGAGACGGCTCATGACGGTCCCCAAGGGAATCTCCAGGGTCTCAGCCGCTTCACGATATGTTAGCCCTTCGATATAGACCAAAGTGAACGTCACCCGTATTGCGTCCGGCAAATCACTCAGTGCAGTCAACACCTGACCGGCCAAAATCGAACTCTCCACCGCGCCGCGCGTGTCGTTGCCGCGCAAGGCGGCCTCGTCCATATCGCCGCTCGGGCGGCGCAGACGTTCCGCGCGGATCTGATTGCGCCAGATCGAGACCATGATCGAATAGGCCCAGCTGTGAAGACGTGTGCCCGGTTCGAACTGGTGGGCCCGTTCCAGGGCACGCACGCACGTCGCCTGCATCAAATCATCGGCCTGCGAAGGATCGCCCGTCAGGGACAGGGCGAAACGCCACAATTGGGGCAAGAGAGGTTTGAGCCCCTCTCCCACGGTCTGGCGTGTTTGGTCGTCGGAAATCATTGGCCCTCGTCGCAAAGGCAGCATTCCATCCCGGGCTTGCCTCGTCCCCGTTTCGCCACGGACACGGATAGCTCCGGTGCGTCCAAGCGGGACCGGCGAGCCAACTGGCATCGTTCAAGCCCATGGCGGGGCAGACTTAATCGAGGGACATGCTCCGGATCAAGCACCACCCTACGATTAAAAAACAGGTAATACAGCGAATAAACGCCACCCAGAAGTGTTACCTCTGGGCTATATGTGCAGCCAGGCCGACGGATTTTTCTTTCAATCATGCGCCACAGGTCCGCGGCCCACTGAGTTTTCGGCGCACAACACTTTAAGATATGGGAACGCACGTCATGACATCCGAGCTTCTTATCGGTGGATCCGACGACGACACGATTTTCGGCGGCGAGGGAGACGACATCATCATTGGCCTCGGCGGGAATGACAGCTTGGCCGGCGGCGACGGGGACGATGTGGTCGACGGCGGTCGCGGCGGCGACACGCTTGTCGGCAATGCGGGCTCTGACGTGCTGCGCGGCAATGCGGGCGATGACATCCTGCGCGGCGGGACCGGGCTCGACGTGCTGTTCGGCGGCACGGGCAATGATGTTCTCAATGGCGGTGCGGGGGTCGATTTCCTCTTCGGCGGGCTCGGCCGCGACCGTCTTGTCGCCACGACCATTGCGACGGGCGAAGTCTTCAATGGCGGCGCTGGCATCGACACGTTGGATCTGTCCGGCCTGATGCAGGCCGCCCTGGTCGTCCTGAACCGTGTCACGGAAACCGAAGAGGGCCTTACGACATTCGTGGACGGATTTGTTCGCGATACCGGCTCCCTGGCCGGCGGCGAAGCCGCCTTCGACGCCACCCTTCGCGGTCTTGAGCGCGTCGTGGGCACCGACTTCGACGACGATATCACCGGCAACGACCGGTCCAACGACCTGCGGGGCGGCAACGGCAATGATCTCCTGGTCGGACTGGGCGGCAATGACCGGCTCGGCGGCGGCGCCGGCAACGATACGCTGGACGGCGGTGAGGGCACCGACCTCGCCCGGTTCAATGGCTCCGTCCAGCGCATCGTCGCCGACCTTGAAGACGGCGTCGCCGAAGTGGGCGAAGACACCAACACCCTCATCGATATCGAAAACCTGAACGGCAGCGATTTCGATGACCGCATCCGCGGCGATGACGGCGACAATCGCCTGAATGGCGGGGACGGTGACGACTTCATCCGTGGGCGTCAGGGCAACGACATCCTGATCGGCGGCGCCGGCAACGACAATCTGCGCGGCGACCGAGGCGAGGACCGTCTCGTCGTCAACTCCATCGACACGGCTGAAGTCTTCGACGGCGGTGAGGACACCAATGCCGAAACGGGCATGGCGGATCTCGCCACCGGCGACACTGTCGACCTGTCCGGTTTCTCCGAAGGCGTCTTTGTCGATCTTGACCAGGACTTTGCCGGCATCGCCGCGCCGGGCCTCGGCCAGGATGGCTTTATCCGGAATATCGAATCCGTCGGCGGCGGCGAGATCACCTTCGAGGCCGACCTGATCGATGTGGAGAACGTTTTCGGCACCGCCTTCGACGACCGCCTGTTCGGCAATGCCGAGGACAATGTCCTGGCCGGTCTCGATGGCGACGATGTCTTCCACGCCTTTGCCGGCAATGACATCTATGACGGCGGCGACGGCACCGATCTCGCCCTCTTTAACCAGGCCACCACAGGGATCGTCGCCGATCTCGTCTCCGGCGTGGTGCAGGTGGGTACGGACCACAACATGCTGGTGTCCATCGAAGACCTGAATGGCGGCAATTTCAGCGACTTCATTCAGGGTAATGAGGAAGACAACCGCCTGAACGGCCGCGGCGGCGACGACACCATCACCGGCGGCGACGGGGACGACACCCTGATCGGTGGAGACGGCAACGACCTGCTGTTCGGCGGTGCCGGCCAGGACGTCCTGATCGCCGGCGACGGGGCAGACCTGTTCGCCTTTATCGGTGACCCCTTCAACGGGGTCGAGGCCTCCGGACCGACACCGACGGCCATCCCCGGCGTGAACCGGCCGGATGTCGCCCGGGACTTCGACACCGATGCCGACACGTTCGGCTTTGATGGCGATGACTTTGGCGTCAGCACCCTGAGCTTCACGTCGGCCACCTCCGACGCGCTGACGGGCGACGCCAATGTGATCGTGCTCCAGGACAGTTTCGCCAATGCCCGCGCAGCGGCCGGCGCGATTGCGGACAACGACCATGTGACCGCCGACCGGGGCTTCTTCATCTACCACAACGAAACCCTGGGCATTAACCGGCTCGTTTTCAGCGACGATCTGGCCGAGGGCGGCGCGTTCAGCGTGCTCGCCAATCTTGAAGACCAGGAAGGCGACGCCGGCATCGATCTGCTGACGACCTATTCGGCGGACAATTTCGCCCTGATCTGATCCGGTGCTCCGGATCGTTCCGGGACAAGATCGACGAAAACCGCTCCGGCCGGGGCGGTTTTCTCATCGACCCGGTTGCGGGCCGCAAGACAGGTGACCTTCAATCAGACTGCCAAGACGTTCCGAAGACGATGTCATGGCGGGGCATGAAATGGGGACAGGTGGCGTCGGTCCAGCCGCCGATCGGCAATTGGAACGCCGGCAGGATCAACAGGGCCTGGATCACCCGAAGCGTCACTTTTGCCTTTCTCGCCGGTGGTTCGAGAATGCTGCGGCTCCGCCGGCCGGTCAGAAAGGGCGCTGCTTGCGGGGCAAGGCGCTGCCGCCGCTGGCGTTGCGTCCGGTCTCCCTCGGCAGGCCCTCCCGATCCAAGGTCAGGGTCCACCCGGTGATCTGGACGCCGCCGCCGGTCTCACGGGCTTCGGCGGCAAGGCGGCCGTTCCCCATCGGGCCAGCCACCTCAAGGATGAATTTCCGCTCCACGCCGCGCTCGCCCCAGTCGGACTCGAACGCCACCAGCGCCGTCTCGCGGATCGGCTCGCCCAGGAGTTCTGTCGCCCGAGGATCCTCGTTGATCCGGGCCATCGCCTCCCGATAGGACGCGCTTGAGCGATAGCCCGGAACCATCACGGCAAGGACCGCGAGCGCCACGACGGCGCCCACCACAGTCAAGGCGCCGAGCGTGACCAGACAGCCCGACGGAAAGGTCGCCAGGCTGTCGAAGGGACTGGCGGGTCGCCGGCCGGCGAAGGGGGGCTGGGGACGGTACTGCACGAAATGCATTCCTCTTGCCTGATCCGGTGAACGATGGGCCGGCCGGGGACTTGCCCCTTACATCCGCTTGCGGAGCGGTTGAAGACCCTCGTATCGGGGCTCGCGGTTCTCCTGCCGGGCCGCAAAGGCTTCCATCATGTCCGCGGGCTGAAACATGCCCGTTTGCCATGTGGCAATATAGTCGAGACCGTCGGCAATGGTGTGGTCCCGGGCGTAATTGATCATGACCTTGGAGCCCGCGACGGCAAGGGGCGAGCGGGCCGCGATCTCCCGCGCCGTCTCCAGCACGGCGGCAACCAGCGTCTCATGGTCCGGAAAGACCTCGTTGACGAGGCCGATATCCCGGGCCCGGGCCGCCGGCAGGCGGCGCCCCGTATAGGACAACTCGCGCACCCAGCCCTGTGGAATCAGGTGGCACAGGCGCGGAAACGTGCCCACATCCGCCGTCATGCCGATATTGATCTCCTGGATGCAGAAAAAGGCGTCTTGCGTGGCATAGCGCATGTCGCAGGCGGAGATCATATCGACAGCCCCGCCGATGCAAGCTCCCTGAATAGCCACCAGCACCGGGATGCGCGCCTGATCAAGAACCGTGAAGCTGTCCTGGAGGACCTTGACCCAATCCCGCAATGCATGGCGCTGGCGCCCCAATTCGGCGCTCGTTCCGGACCCATCGCCCGCCGGTTCCGTGAAAACGGCCAGATCCATCCCGGCGCAAAAATGCTTGCCCGTTGAGGAAATCACGATGACCCGGGCCTTGGCATTGTCGTCAATATCCCGGATCGCAGCGGGCAGTTCGTTCCAGAATGGCCGGATCATGGAGTTGAAAGACTCCGGCCGATTGAGACGCAGATGGGCAACGCCGCCCTCGATTTCGATGTCGAAACACTCATACGCCATAGCTCGTCCCTCCCTTGTGCAGGCATGCGGGCCCTCTTTCCTGTGACGACCGTCACAGCGTCACGGGGCCAATCAAGAGATGATCCTCCATTCGGGCAGCGGCGTCATCTGAGGGCCCCGCAGTTTGTGCCAAAGAAGGGCCGTTCCATGGACGGAAGGCCATAAAACCGCCCAGCGCCCATCTAGGATGGCGCCCTATGCCAGTGGCGGGTGCGCCAGCGCGATACCAGGAGAGTTGCCATGTCCCCCCTCGCCCCGATGACTGACCGGACTGCCTGGGGCGTTGCCCTGGCGGTGTTATTCGCCCTCGTCCTCGCTGCCTGCGGCGAGTCTGCGCGGGACCCCGCGCCCGAAACGGCGGACGAAATGGCACAAAGCAGCGGTCAAACGGAGCAGAATGCGCTTCAACCATCGCCCCCGCCGGTTGCCGAGGACACCAAAGACCGCGCCATCGTGAGCGGCTCGCGCATCGCCCGGTCGCAGCCGCAGGAGGCCTCGCCGCGCATGGGCGTGGACCGCAGCTACAGTTTCGGAGGGTCGGGTGCCCGGCCATCGGTCCAGGACAGTCTGGTACCCCGCCGCCCGCCCCTGGCCGATCGCGAACGCTACGAAGACGTGGACTCCAACACGGTCATCAGTGTCGCCGATCAACCCGTCTCGACCTTCAGTGTCGATGTCGATACCGCCTCTTACACCATCGTGCGGCGCTACCTGAATGACGGCGCGCTTCCGCCCCGGGACGCGGTCCGGGTCGAGGAGATGATCAACTATTTCGACTATGATTATCCGCTGCCGGACACTCGCGAGGCGCCCTTCCGGGCGGCACTGGAGGTCCTGCCGGCTCCCTGGAACACGGACACCCAGCTGCTGCGCATTGGGCTTCAGGGCTATGAGCTGCAAGACAACGAGACCAAGCCGCTCAATCTTGTGCTTCTGCTCGACGTGTCCGGATCCATGGACTCGCCTGACAAGCTGCCGCTTCTGAAAAAGGCCCTGGCCCTGTTGATCGACACCATGGGCACCGAGGACCGCATCTCCATCGCCGTCTATGCGGGGGCGGCCGGGGTGATCCTGGAGCCCACGGCGGGCAGCGAGAAAGGCAAGATCCTCGCCGCCCTTGACGGCCTGTCCGCCGGCGGATCGACGGCCGGGGGCGAGGGTATTCGCCTCGCCTACAGCCTGGCCGAACGCAATCTGGATCCCGAACGGATCAACCGGGTCCTTCTGGCTACGGATGGTGATTTCAATGTCGGCATCACGGATCCGGAAAAGCTGGAGGATTTTGTCGCGCGCAAGCGGGAAACGGGGATCTTCCTGACCATTCTGGGCTTTGGCCGGGGCAATCTGAACGACGCCATGATGCAGAAGCTGGTGCAGGCGGGGAACGGCCAGGCCGCCTATATCGACACCCTGCGCGAGGCACGCAAAGTGCTCGTGGACGGAGTGCGGGCCACGCTGTTTCCCATCGCGAAGGACGTGAAGATCCAGGTGGAGTTCAATCCGGCCCGCATCGCCGAGTATCGCCTCATTGGCTATGAGACACGCCTGCTGGAGCGGTCGGATTTCAACAATGACAAGGTGGATGCAGGCGATGTGGGCAGCGGCCACAGCGTGACCGCTCTCTACGAGATCACCCCGGTCGGCTCAGCGGGCCGCCTGATCGACGATCTGCGCTACGGCAGTAACGGCGAAACCGAGGCCGGCGACGGCGGGGACTCGGTTGCTCCCGAAACACCCGAACCATCGACCGAGGCGGAGACCTCCGACGAGATCGCGTTTTTCCGCCTGCGATACAAACTGCCCGAGGAAGACGAAAGCCGCCTGATCGAAACGCCGGTGACGGATGCCATGGCGGCCCCGCGCTTTGAAGATGCCTCGGAAGAAGCCCGCTTTGCCGTCGCGGTGGCCGGCTTCGGCCAGCTCCTGCGCGGCGATCCCAATCTGAAGGCCATCAGCCTTGAAGACCTGCTGGCCATTGCCATCGACGCAAAAGGCACGGACGCCTATGGCTATCGGGCGGAACTGACCCAGCTCATGCGCCTGGCCCAGTCCGCCTCGGCCCTCGATACCGATCTGGTACCGCCTCGCCCGTGACGGCATGATCCGGGTGATGGCGGGTTTCAGAGTCACCAGTGTGACGAGTGGGGAGAATGCCTTCGGATCCGCTCGTGATGCGGAGCGGGCGAGGTCGCTCCGTGTGGCCCAGGGGTGAGCGGCACACGGAGCGATCGCGCGAAGGGGTGTGTCGGATCCCACGCGATCCGACAGATCAACAACGTTGTAAAGGTGGGGCAACCCGACGCCGTTGATGTTTCAAGACGTTACATGATTCTTACCAACCCGCAATAATCCTGTTCAGGTTTCGCACATCTTTGAGGATTCGGGGATAACTCACCCCTTGATCCTTGGCCGAGCATGCCCCCCTCTTTGATCGCGCCTCCTCTTTGATCGCCCCAACACTCCCCTGCCATGGCAAGATATCCGGGATGCGCGGCACCCGGCGGAAACACCGTCGGCACCACGCCGGGAAAAGCGCTCCGCCAGCGCATAAAGAGGGGCACACACCATGATCGACAGTTTTCGGGGCTATGTGAACACCTGGGAATGCGATGACGTGGGCCATATGAACGTCCAGTTCTATATCGCCCGTTTCGCCCAGGCCCAGGGCGTTCTCAATGTGGCCCTGGGCCTGGGCGCCCGGTCGGCCCGGACCACGGGTCTCTCGCTTGTGCCGCTCGAGGACCATGTCCATTTCCGCAACGAATTGAGGGTTGCGGACACCATGACGGTCGCCAGCGGCATAAAGGATCTGTCTACGGACCATCTCACCGTCTTCCACGAAATGCGGGAGGCCGTTTCCGGAACCGTGGCGGCGACGGCCCTGACACGCCTTGCATTGACACGAACCGGCGACGCCGCCCCGGTCCCCCTGCCGGACACACTGATCAACCGCGCCGCCGTTCTCACCGTATCCGTGCCCGAAACCGCAGGCCCGCGCAGTGTCGGCGCGGTGCACCCGCCCCTGCCGGCCCTGACCTTCGATGAAGCCCGTTCACGCGGCCTCATCCATGCCTATTCGGGCATAGTGGACCCCAAGGACTGCGCCGCGGACGGACGACTGCTGCCCCAGGGCTTCATGGCCCGCCATTCCGACGGCGGCGGACATCTTTGGGCCGGTGTCGGCATGGACCGCCGCAGGCTGATCGATCAGGGCATCGGCATTGCCCTTGTCGAGTATCAACAGCTCTATCTCACCCTGCCGCCCGCGGGCACCGCGCTGAGCCTGATGAGCGGCATCACCAATGTGGGGCGCAAGACCGTCAGCTTTGCCCATTTCATCTTCGACGCCGAGACCGGAGCGCCCCTCGGCCGGGCCGAAGCCACAGCCCTGCTCCTCGACCTCAAAGCCCGCCGGTCGGCCGACTTGACACCGCAGGACCGGGACCGCCTGATGAAAGTCAAGGCGGGACAGGCCCTCCGACCGTAAGATGGGCCGAGGGTCCGGGCGACGGGCCCAAAGCCACTGGATGAAAACGGGCAAGAGAAGGAGGGGCCATGTCGACGATCGCCACCCCGGTTGTTGGACGCGAGCTCTATCGCGGCAATGTGAATACCTGGGAATGCGACGAGATGGGGCACATGAATGTGCGCTTCTACGTCTCCAAGGCCCAGGAAGCCCTGGCGATTCTCGGCCATCACCTGGGGCTGGGGCCCACGCACCAGCGCGAGACGGGCACGGCGCTGACCGTCAGCGACCACCACATCCGCTTCTTGCGTGAAATGCATGCGGGCACCGGGCTTTATGTCTGCGGCGGTGTCGTGGAGCACGGCCAGGACTGGCTTCAGGTCTATCTGGAAATCCGCAACGCCCATACCCACGAGGCTACGGCGACCTTCACCACGCTGGTTCATCACACGGACCCGGACATGGGTGCGCGGATCCCCCTGCCCTATTCGGTCTCTCCGGCCCTCAAGGCCGACCGGGTCGCCATCCCGGACCATGCGCGCCCGCGTGGCATGGCCCTTGATGCACCGTCCGGCACGGCGAGCCTGGCCCGCGCGGAAGAGCTGGGCATGCCGGTGATCAGCCACGGCGTCGTTCAGCGCAGCCAGTGCAACGAAAACGGCCTGATGCATACCCAGCATTTCATCGGCCGGGTCTCCGACGGCATCGTGAATTTCATGCCCACCCTGCTGACCGACGGCAGCAATGCCCGTACCCCCGGCAAGGTCGGCGGGGCGGCCGTCGAATACCGCATGTGCTATGCCCGGCGGCCCCGGGCCGGTGATATCGTCATCGTCCGCTCCGGCCTCAAATCCCTCGGAGAGCGGACGTTCCACCTGGTGCACTGGATTCTCGACGGGGTAACCGGCGAGGCCTTCGCCACCTCGGAAGCCGTTGCGCTCAGCCTGGATCTCGAAGCCCGCAAGAGCCTGCCCATCGATCCCGAACGGCGCAGCTTCATGGAAACGAAGATCGTCCCCGGCTTGATGATCTGAACGATCCGGTCTCTCTCACTCTCGTGGAATGGGTCAGGAGCGTTCCAACGGATCATCCGTGAGCGCCTTCAAAAGCGCGGTCCGGGCCTCCTCCACATGGTCCATGGGGAGGAAATGGGTGGCGCCGTCGACGGCCCGGTCCCGCGTCTGGGGCACGCGGGCCGTGAAGGCGCGGGCCTGGGGCTCGGCGCAGGTCGAGGCGATGGTCCCGCGCAGCAATGTCACCGGGCACCTCAGGCCCCTGAGATGCGGCCAGTAATCATGGGCCGCCGCCACACGGAAATTTGCAGCCTCCCAGGCCGGCGCGCAGGCAAGCTCCACCTGGCCGTCGTCCCGATCCTTCGTTCCGTGGACCACATAGTCCTCCACGACCCCCCGTGGCCAGGTCGTGAAAGCCCCGCGGCCGTGATAGCGCTCGACCATGGCCTCGCGATCGGCAAAGACCGCGCGGCGCTTCTCGGCCCCTTGGGCGATGGGCGGCGGCGCCGGCGCGCGCCCGAACAGGGCCAGAAACCGATACCACCGGATCATCCGCCGGGGAATCATGACCGGATCGAGAAGGACAAGGCTGCGCACCAGGTCCGGGCGCGCAAGGGCGGCGAGGACGCTGGACGTGGCGCCCATGGAATGGCCAGCCAGAACCAGCGGACGGCCCCCGGCCTCCCGGGAGACGACCTCCAGAAGCGCGATCAGATCGTCCCGGTGGAGCAGCCAGGAGCGGTGAGTCTCAGGATCGGCCGGCATGTCTGTCGCCCCATGCCCGCGCATGTCACAGGCATAGATGGTGGCCTGGGTAGCGAGCGGGCCCAGAAGGCGCCGATAGGTCCCCCCATTGAAACCATTGGCATGGGCAAAGTGCAGGACCGGCGCATCCGGCGATGGACCGTCCCAAACCAGACAGGCATGGCGTCCGCGGCCATGGTCGATCGTCCGGTGCGCCGGCCTGTCATTGAGCCCGTCACTCGTTTCGGCGCGTGTCATGGTCCCCCTTCCCTGCCATGGGCCCGATGGTGGTCAGGCCGCCTTGTCGGCGTTTTGCGGATTGAACCGGCCATAGAAGGTATCGCCGGCCTCGGCCATTTCCCGCAACAGTGTGTTGGGCATGAAGCGCTCGCCATAAAGCTGGGCGAGGCGCTCGCAGGTGGCCACGAACTCCCGCACACCCATGGTGTCGATGAAGGACAGCGGGCCGCCGGTATAGGGGGCGAAGCCCCAGCCAAGAATGGCGCCCACATCCGCATCGCGAACATCCGTGAGCACATTTTCCTCGAAACAGCGGGCCGTCTCGAGGGCCTGGATCACCATGAAGCGCAGGCGCAACTCATTGACGTCGGGCTGCTCGTCCTTGGTCTGCACCAGATCGGAGAGGCCTGGCCACAACCGCTTCGGCCCCTCGGACGGATAGTCGTAAAAGCCTTTGGAGGCTTTCTTGCCAAGCCGCCCATGCTTGATCACCAGATCCTCAACCAGCTTGTCGATGGGCGTTTCCTTATAGGCATCGCCCAGGTCCTTTTTCGTCTGCTGGCGGACCTTATAGCCAAGCTCCAGGCTGACCTCATCGTTCAGCATCAGCGGCGGCACCGGCATGCCCGTCATGCGACCCGCATTCTCGATGAGCGCGGGCGTCACGCCCTCGGCCAGCATCTGGATGCCTTCGCCCACATAGGTCCCGAAGACCCGCGAGGTGTAGAAGCCGCGGCTGTCGTTCACGACGATCGGCGTCTTACGGATTTTCTTCACATAGTCCATGGCCTTGGCCAGGGTCTGCGGCGACGTTTCCTTGCCCATGATGATCTCGACCAGGGGCATCTTGTCGACGGGCGAGAAGAAGTGGATGCCGATGAAATTCTTCGGCCGCACGCTCGCTTCCGCCAGGCCGGTGATGGGCAGAGTGGAGGTGTTGGAGCCGAACACGGCATCCTCGGCGATCATGGCTTCGGCCCGCTTGGTCACGTCCGCTTTGATGGTCCGATCCTCGAACACAGCCTCGATGATCAGATCCGCGCCTTTCAGCAAGTCGTAATCCGTGGTCGGGACGATCCGGGCCAGGATGTCCCGCTTCATGGCCTCGGTCATGCGACCGCGCTTGATCTGCTTGTCGAGCAGGTCCACGGCGTATTGTTTGCCCTTTTCAGCGCCTTCCTGGCTCTGATCGATCAGGATCACCTCCATGCCCGCGAGGGCGGAGACATAGGCAATACCCGCACCCATCATGCCGGCGCCCAGCATGCCCAGCTTCTTGACGTCATAGGTCGGCACGTCTTCCGGCCGGCGGGCCAGCTTGTTCAGTTCCTGCATGGAGAGGAACAGGGAGCGGATCATGTTTTTGGACTCGGGCCGGCGCAGCAGATCCACGAAGTAGCGGCTTTCGATCCGCAGACCCGCCTCGATCGGGACAAGCAGTCCTTCGTAGACGCATTTCATGATATTGGCCTGCGCAGGATAGTTCATGTGGGTCTGTTTGCGCAGCATGGCATTGCCGATGACGAAGGTCGTGGCGTTCTCATACGGGTTCCCGCCGGGCACCTTGTAGCCCTTCTTGTCCCAGGGCTGCACGGGATCGCCTTCTTCCTTGATCCACCGGCGCGCTTCGGCCAGGAGCTGATCCGCCGGAACCACCTTGTGAACGATGCCCTGGGCGAGCGCCTTTTCCGGATTGAGGGACGTGCCCTGAAGAATGAGCGGCAGGGCATTGCCGGCGCCGATCAGGCGGGGCAGACGCTGGGTGCCCCCGCCGCCGGGCAACAGGCCGACCTTGGACTCCGGCAGGCCAAGCTGGATGCCTGCCCCGTCGGCCACGACCCGGTAGTGACAGGCGAGACAGATCTCCAGGCCGCCGCCCAGCGCCGTGCCATTGATGGCCGCGACGACGGGCTTGCCGCAGGTCTCCAGTTCGCGGAGCAGCTTGTTGAAGGCATAGGCATTGTCGAAGGCGGCGCGCAGGGCGGCCATTTCATCTTCGGCGCCGCCGCCGGACGAGCCGCCCAGCTCGCCGAGATCCGCGCCGGCCAGGAAAGCGGGCTTGCCGCTGGTGATGATGACGCCCGTGACGGTGTCATCGGCGGTGATCGCCTCGATGCAGGTGCGGAAATCCGCCATGGACTCCTGGCTGAGGACGTTCATGGTCCGGCCTGGCATGTCCCAGGTGATGGTGACGATGCCGTTGACATCCTTGTCGAAGCTCATCTGTGTAAGGTTCATCTTGCTTTCTCCTGTGTCTCGGCCGCTGCGGCAGCCCCTCGGGGGCCGGCGCGGCACCGCATACCGTTGTCTCTGGACGGATCAGACTCGCTCGATGATCGTGGCGGTCCCCATGCCGGCACCGACGCACAGGGTAACAAGGGCCGTGTTCAGGTCCCGGCGCTCCAACTCGTCGAGCACGGTTCCGAGGATCATGGCACCCGTGGCCCCAAGCGGGTGGCCCATGGCGATGGCGCCGCCATTCACGTTCATCTTGTCGTGGGGAATGTTCAGATTGTGCATCATCAGCATGACGACGGCCGCGAATGCCTCGTTCAACTCAAACAGGTCGATATCGTCGACAGTCATGCCGGCACGCTTGAGGGCCTTCTCCGTCACATAGGTCGGACCGGTCAACATGATGGAGGGCTCGGAGCCCGTGGAGGCAAACGCGCGGATGCGTGCCCGGGGCTTGAAGCCCATGGCATCGCCAATCTCCCGATTGCCGATCAACACGCCGGCGGCGCCATCCACGATGCCGGAGGAATTGCCGGCGTGATGCACATGGTTGACAGCCTCGATGTCCGGATACCGGTCCAGGATCACCGCGTCGAAGGCGAAATCGCCCTGGGCAGCGAAGGACGGGTTCAGGGAAGCCAGGGACTGCATATTCGTCTCGGGCCGGAGATGTTCGTCCCGGTCCAGTATAGGCAGGCCGATTTGATCCTTCACCGGGATCACTGAATTGGAGAAATAGCCCTGCTCCCAGGCATGGGCGGCGCGGCGCTGGGACTCCACCGCATAGGCGTCCACGTCTTCACGGCTGAAGCCCCATTTGGTGGCGATCATGTCCGCGCCGATGCCCTGGGGCACGAAATAGGTCTTGAAGGCGACATCGGGATCGGTGGCCCAGGCGCCGCCGTCGCTGCCCATGGGCACGCGGCTCATGCTTTCCACACCGCCGCCGATGGTCAGGTCGTGCTGGCCGGCCATCACCTGGGCGGCAGCCATGTTCACAGCTTCGAGGCCCGAGGCGCAGAAGCGGTTGATCTGAACGCCGGAGACGCTTTCGTCATAACCCGCATTGAGCACCGCGACCCGGGCAATGTCCGACCCCTGTTCATTGATCGGCGACACGCAGCCCATCACCACGTCGTCGACCTTGGAGGTGTCAAGCTCGCTCCGGTCGCGGATGGCCTCGAAGACCTGGGTCGCCAGTTCCATGGCCGTGATTTCATGCAGGGCGCCGTCCTTGCGGCCCTTGCCCCGCGGCGTACGAACATGGTCGTAAATGAATGCGTCCGTCATGGTCATTTCCTCCTTGATGCAGTGGTTCCGGATTCATTTGAGAGCGTGCCGGCAGGGCAACCGGTCTTTCCGGCCGCGGTTCAAACCCGCCCTGCGATGATCTTTCCCGCTCTCCCTTCAACTTACGCAATGGTGGGGCCCACCAGGGCGGCAAGGCGGGCCTCCCCGGCCTCCCGAAGACCGCGGGCCACGTTTCGGCGGTCCGCGGGCGCTTTGTTCTGGCTCAGCTTCTGCTTGCCTTCGAGGCGGGTGATGGGGATCTCAAAGGCCATGATGGCCCGAGAGAGGCCCTCCGCCTGCTGATCGGAGAGCATATCCATGCGCCAGCCCGCCTCGCCCTCATAGCCCGCGCTCAAGGTCCCGAGCATCCGGCGCACCGCATCCGGATCGAGGGGCCGAAGCGGCCCTTGGGCATGGACGGTCACATAGTTCCAGGTTGGCACATTGCGGGCGGGCTCCTCATACCAGGTCGGCGACACATAGGCGTGGGGTCCCGGGAACACCACCAGCACCTCTTCGCCTGTTCCGGCGCAGGCCTGCCATTGGGGATTGGCCCGGGCCATGTGCCCGAGCAGCCGACCCCGATCGTCCGGTCCGTCCGCCTCCAGCAGAAAAGGGATGTGGGTCGCGGCGAGACTCTCGCCGTCATGGGACACCGGAATGGCGAAGGGACAGGTGCGCATCAGCGCGTGACAGGCGCCGATGCTGTCCATCGCGAAGGCCTTTGGTGTGTACATGGGCCGGCTCCGCCGCTGGTATCCCCAAAAGGCGCCGATCAAAGTGTCCGGGCGATGAGCATTTTCATCACCTCATTGGAGCCGCCATAGATCTTCTGCACACGGGCATCCCGGAACATACGGGAAATGGGATACTCGTCCATATAGCCGTAGCCGCCGAAGAACTGCAGGCACTCGTCAGTCACCTTGCACTCCAGATCACTCATCCAGTATTTGGACATGGAGGCCGTTGCGGCATCGAGCTGCCCCTTCAGAAGCTGCTCCGTGCAGTAGTTCATGAATACTTTGCCGATGGTGGCCTCGGTCTTCAGTTCCGCAAGCTTGAACTGGGTGTTCTGGAAGTCGATGAGGCGCTGACCGAACGCCGTGCGCTCCTTCACATAGTCGATCGTGACCTGGAGTGCGGATTCGATCCGACCCAACCCCTGGAGGCCGATGATATGCCGCTCCTGGGGCAATTCGGTCATGAGCTGGATGAAGCCCTGCCCTTCGTCTGTCCCAAGAAGATTACCCGTCGGCACCCGGACATTGTCGAAAAACAGCTCGGACGTATCCTGGGATTTCTGCCCCATCTTTTTCAGGTTCCGGCCCCGGCGGAAGCCTTCCACCTCGTCCGTCTCCACAAAGATCAGGGAGATGCCGCGGGCGCCCTGGGCCGGGTCGGTCTTGCACACCACGCAGATCAGATTGGCGGTCTGACCATTGGTGATGAAGGTCTTCTGACCGTTGATGACATATTCATTGCCGTCGAGGCGGGCACTGGTCTTGATGTTTTGCAGGTCCGATCCCGTGCCGGGCTCGGTCATGGCAATCGCGGTCACCAACTCGCCACTGGCACAGCGCGGCAACCATTTGCGCTTTTGCTCTTCCGAGCCGAAATGCACCAGGTACGGAATGACGATGGCGTTGTGCAAGGTGGCGCCGAAACCGTCCACGCCCGTCGCGGCCTGGGCCTCAATGATCATGGCCTCATGGGCGAAGTTGCCGCCGGCCCCGCCATATTCTTCCGGCATGCTGGCACCCAGAATGCCGGCCTCGCCGGCCTTGTACCAGATATCCCGGTCCACGACGCCTTGCTCGATCCACTTTTCGTTATGCGGCGCACATTCGCGCTCGAAAAAACGGCGGGAGGCTTCGGCGAAGATCTCGATATCTTCGGTGCGCCAGGCGGGACGTTCGACATTCAGGACAGACATGGTGGGAGCCCCCTAGATGAGCGATGCAGTTTCTTGATCCGGATGGAAAACCGGGGGCGGATGATCCGCCCCCGGTAAAACTCCTAGTATTCTTCCGTATCCAGCGCCATCACCGGTGCCGCCCCCGCTTTGACCTTCGCCAGATGGGCCGCCGCTTCGGGCTGCACCCGGGCCACGAAGTAACGGCCGGTTTTCAGTTTGGTCTCGTAGAACGCCGCATTCGGCACGCCTTCGTCGAGGCAGGCGACAGAACGGCGGGCAATATCGAGCCAGATATAGCTGAGAGCGGTGATGGCAAACAGGTGCAGATAATCGTGGGAGCTGGCAGCGGCATTGTTGAAATCCGCAAGACCATTTTCCATCAACCAACCCGTGGCGTCCTTGAGCTGATCGGAGGAATCGCGCAGTCCGTCCACGAAGGGCTTCAGGCGCTCATCATCGCCGGCCTCATCGATCAGGTGGTCCACATCGGCAAAGAAGGTGTTGATCGCCCGCCCGCCATTCATGGCGAGCTTGCGGCCCACGAGGTCCAGCGCCTGAATGCCGTTCGTGCCCTCATAGATCATGGCGATACGGGAATCCCGGACGAACTGCTCCAGGGGATAATCCTTCACGAAACCGCTGCCGCCGAGCACCTGTTGGGCCCAGACCGCGTTCATGAAGCCTTTTTCCGTGAAATAGGCTTTCAGGATCGGCGTGAACAGGGCCATGTAGTCGCCGGCCTTCTCGCGCACCTGTTCGTCCTCGGACTTGTGCTCCAGGTCGCCCCACAGGCCGGTCCACATCAGCAGCGCACGGGCGCCCTCGTTGAAGGTGCGCACATCCATCAGCATGCGGCGCACATCCGGATGCACCATGATGCTGTCGGCCGGCGCATCGGGTTCGTCGGCGCCGGTCAGGGCGCGGCCCTGCCGGCGATCCTTCGCAAAGGTCAGCGCGTTCTGATAGGCGATCTCCGACATGGAGAGACCCTGGAGCCCGACCCCGAGGCGCGCCTCGTTCATCATGGTGAACATGGCGCGCATGCCCTTGTGGGGCTCGCCGACGAGAAAGCCGGTGGCGCCCTCGTAATTCATCACACAGGTGGCATTGCCGTGAATGCCCATCTTGCTTTCGAGGCCGCCGCAATAGGCGGCGTTGCGCTCGCCCAGCGAGCCATCCTCGTTGACCATGAATTTCGGCACAATGAACAGCGAGATGCCCTTGATCCCCTCGGGGCCGCCGGCGATCCGTGCCAGGACGAGATGGACGGTGTTCTCGGTCAGGTCCTGGTCGCCGCCGGAGATCCAGATTTTGGTCCCTGTGATCTTGTAGGTGCCGTCGTCCTGGGGCTCGGCCTTGGTGCGGATGAGTCCCAGATCCGTGCCGCATTGGGGCTCGGTCAAGTTCATGGTGCCGGACCACTCGCCGGTTACGAGCTTGGGCAGATAGGTCGCTTTTTGATCGTCCGAGCCATGGGCATGGATAGCCGAATAGCAGCCATGGGACAGGCCTGGATACATTCCGAAAGCCATATTGGCCGAGGACACCATTTCGTTGAGGGCAAGACCGAGAACGGCGGGCAGCCCCTGGCCGCCGAAATCGGGATCCGCCGTCAGGCCGACCCAGCCGCCTTCGATGAAGGTTTTATAGGCTTCCTTGAAGCCATCCGGCGTGGTCACGGCCCGCTTGTCCGGATCATACGTGCAGCCCTGGCGGTCGCCGATTTCATTGATGGGCAGCAGAACTTCCTCGGCCAATTTGGCGGCCTCGGTCAGGATCGCATCGATCACGTCGGGCGTGGCTTCGGCGAAGCCGGCGACATTGTCGTAGCGCTCCAGGTTCAGAAGATCCCTAAGGATGAAACGGGTGTCCGTGAGAGGCGCCTGATAGACGGCCATTGTAATCCCTCCGCGTGTCTGTCTGGCCCGGTAACCCTGCAACCGGGCACGTTCTAGCTATCCTTCACCAAAAACGCCTCGGGCGCCAAAAAAGCGCTGTGTTCGTCATCGGACTCATCGTCGCCGGCTCCATCGTCACCGCCGGACGTCCAATCGATCGTCTGCCCGACTGTGGACGGCGTGTCGGCCACGGCGAAACTGGTCAATGCCGGCCGATCGGGCCGGGCCGATTGGCGTGCGAGCAAATCAAGCATCGCCGACTTGCCGCTTCGTAACTGCGCCAGAGCATCGTCGATGTCCCGGCGCTGGGCCTCCAGCGCCCCGATCCGCTGGTCGCATTTGGTCAGCGCGTGGCGGATCTGGGTCTCCTGGCCGCCCCGCAGATCATAGAGGTCCAGCATCTCCTGGATTTCGTCGAGGGAGAAGCCGACCCTTTTTCCGCGCAGGATCAGGATCAGCCGGACCCGGTCGCGCCGGCTGTAAACGCGATTGCGCCCCTGCCGACGGGGCGTCAGCAGCCCTTTGCTTTCATAAAAGCGGATGGTGCGCGGCGTGATGGCGAAGGCGGCGGCCAATTGCGAAATCGTGAAGGTTTCGTCTGGTCCGAGATCCTCGCCGCCGCCATTCGGTGTCAGACCCGTTTCCGGCACTGCGTATTCTGGCACTGCATTTTCTGGCACTGCGTTTTCGGAAACTGGGTTTTCGGGCATTGCTCTGCCGCTTGTCGGTCCCGCGTCCAACGTTGACCCTCCTTTGCTGCGCCATTCACTAATTGACGTTGACGTCAACGTCAATTGCGATACCACCGGGCAGGCCGGCAGTGGGCCCCGCCGCCGGAACCATCACGGCCGCATGAAGGGGAAATCCGTATCGGGATCGGCATGGTCGATGATGAAAGCCACCTGCTGGCGAAGCTCGTCCTGGGACTGATCGCGCAGCGCCTCTTCAATCACCACGCTCAAAAGCGCCCGGACCACAGTTGGCCGGTCCTGGCTGTTGGCCTTCGCGTCCCCCAGGGCCGCCGCGATATGCTGTCGTGCAATGTCAAATGCTGTTGCCATGGGCCTCTCCCGGTCCGGTTTGCGTTACACGCCTTATCGAAACGCAAATCGGTCCGGGATCAAACCACCCGGTCCGCCCTTGGCCGGGGAAAACCGGCAACAGGCTGGTGGGTCAACATCTAGTGGGTGGGGTTTTCCTTTACACCATATGCATGGCTGGATACCGTTCGGCATAGGCGACTCGGCCGAAATGATTCGTGTCCCTCGGGATCTTGGCCTCCGGTCCCGCTTCATGTCCCGCCCCTGCCCTCCTTCAGGATCCGCCAAGGCCTGCCCATGAAACATGCAACCGCCTTCGATCCATCGGACGACACGCCCCGTTCAGACGGGTCGGCGCCGGACCTGGACGGTCCGGGATCGACCGTGCCCCAGGACAGCGTGAGCATCGCCTCCGGGGCCGGCGACACGGTTGACCTCGCCGCCCGATCGATCGAGGAAGCGCTGCACCGCATGCGGGCTGGTTCTCCGGCCGAAACGATCCGCGAGGCCGAAGCACCACAAAGGGCCGAGCCGGAGACGGATGCGCCCCGCGCGCCGGCCTTCGATCTGACACCGGTCACCCGCGCCATCGACAGCCTGGCGGAGCGCATGGACCATGCGGACACGCGCAGCGCCCGGGCCTTTATCGGCATCACCGAAGCGCTGAGCACCCTCGCCCGGCGTCTTCCGGGGGAGGAAGATCGGCTCGCGGAGCGCCTGGCCGCCGATGATCGTCTGGCGAGCCGTCTGGAGGAAATGACGGCCCGGGTGCAGGCCCTCGAGTCGAAGACGCAAGGCGGCGCAGCTTCGAACGATCTGGAGCAGGCCCTGCGCGCGGCGATGGCCGATCTGGAGCAGCGCCAGGCTGGCACGGCCCAGGCCATGGGCCAGATCGACGCCGCCATCGCGCGCCTGTCGAAACAGGTGAGCGCCCTCACATCGTCGGACAGCCCCCAGGTCGAAGCCGTCCGGGAGCGGATTTTCGACCTCTCCGAGCAGATGGACGCCATGTCCGGCCGGGTGGAAAAGGCGCTCAAACCTCGGGATCTGGAAGACCTGGAGGCGCGCTTCGATAAGAAGGCGACCGAGGCCCTGGACCGCGCGCTCGACCGGGCCCTGGACCGCACCCTCGAGGAATTCACGCTGCGTCTGGAGGGCGCCGAGGACCGCAGCGCCGAGGCGGTCACCGCGCTCGAAAACGATCTGGCAACGCTGCGGGCCGATCTGGCCGCCTCGAAGGCGGCGTTCTCCTCGCAGGGTGACACGGGCCCGTCCCCCGAAACGGTGACGGCCGAAATCGAAAGCCGGATCGCGGCGGCCCTCGGCGGCACCGGAGAAAGCCTCCAGACTCTCCAGACAGAATTGCAGGGCCTGTCGACCCGGGTCGGCGCCCTGGAACGCAAGGCGGCGCCCCTTGAGGCGGGGCCGGCCCCGGAGCGCCCTGATCTGCCGGTCGCCGATTTCGATTTCACGCCCGATCCCGCCGGGGACCAGCCCGCAAGGGACCAGCGCGCCGCGGTGGACGGGGTGGCGGCCCCCGCGTCGATGACGGATGAAGGCGCCCTGATCCGCGCCGCCCGGCAGGCCGCCAAAGCCAGCGCCAGCGCGCGCACCGAGGAGATACGCCGCGGCGAAGCCAGGGATCCTGACTCCTCTGGGGAGACCCAGGACGGCGCCTCACCCTTCGCCGACGTCTTGGCCCATGCGTCTTATGGCGATCTCGAAGACTTCGAAGACGAGGAATCCGGGTCCGGACGGTGGCGGTGGATGGTTGGTGTGGCCGCCATCGCCCTGCTCACAGGCCTCGCTGCGGGCTTTGCCTATTTCGCGATGCCGAAGACCGGTGGCCCGGAGGGTCCCCTGGGCATCGCCCCAGTGCCGGACAGCGGCTGGCTGGCCAATGGGGAGGCCGGTACCGACGGTCCGCAAACCCCATTCCCTCTCGCGGCTTACGAGGATGGACCGGTGGGCGATCTTGAGGCCGACGATCGTCCGCCCTCCTCCCTGTCGCCCGTCCGCTCCATCGCGGATTTGACGGCGCCGGCCTCGCCCCCCGTCCCGGCCGAGGACAACGCGGCGGGCGAGCCTGCTGATGTTCTGTTCAACCGCGCCATGCGCCTGTTGCGCAACCAAGAGAGCACGGCGGCGGCAAGCACGGCAGCGGATCTCTTGGACCGGGCAGCCCAGAGGGGGCTGTTCGCGGCCGACTATCGCCTCGGCATTCTGTTCGAAGAGGGCCGCGGTGTCCCCCGGGACCGTTCGCAGGCCATCGCCGCGTTCGACCGGGCTGCCCGCGGCGGCAACCGGGCCGCCATGTACCGGCTGGCGCTGCTCCACGCTGCGGGAACGGACAGTGACCAGGATGACGCCCTGGCGGCCTATTGGTTCCAGCAGGCTGCGGAACTGGGCGTGACCGATGCCCAGTTCAACCTCGCGGTGCTTTATCTGCGGGGCCAGGGCATCCCGGAAGATCCCCGGGAGGCCTTCCGCTGGTTCTCGATCGCGGCCGCCCAAGGGGACGCCGAAGCCGCCGTCCACCGGGATCGGCTGGGCCGCGCCCTCGGTCCCGACGCCACCGCCATCCGTTTGGCCGCGGCCCAATGGACACCGCGGCGCATGGATCCTGACGCCAATGGTCTGTTCCAGGAGGAACGGCCAAAGGATGATGTCATCCAGGTGCAGACCTTGCTCAAGACCCTGGGCTATGGCTTCGGTGCCGTGGACGGGGTGGCGAGTGCACAAACCCGTGAGGCCATCCGCTCGTTCCAGGCCGATTACGGCCTGGCGGTGACAGGCTCGGTCTCACCGGCCTTGCTGGCGGACCTGCAAGCCGCTGCGACGAACCGGCCCGACCCGACCCCGTGAGCCAACGGCCGATGCGACCGTCCGATCGCAGAATTTGAAGGCGCAGATCTTGGCGGCCGGGATCTTCTCGGTGCTGCGAAGGATTGACGGTTGCAGCGCATTCCCACGCTGCCCATACTGCGCCGCAAAAGGTTTTTACCGTGAAGCCTGACCCGTTGGTCCGCTTGTATGAGGCCGAGGCGCCCGTTTGAGGTCCTTCGCCGCCGCGTCGGGGTGCCAAGCAAAGCATGTTGCATGTGCATCTGCCCATCGCCGAACTCTCCGTAAACTGGGTGATCGTCCTGGTCATGGGGACGGGTGTGGGCATGTTGTCCGGCATGTTCGGCGTCGGCGGCGGGTTTCTCATCACGCCTTTGCTCATTTTTTACGGCATTCCGCCTGCGGTGGCGGTCGCCACCGGCGCGAACCAGATCGTGGCGTCGTCCGTCACAGGCGTGATCGGCCATTGGCGGCGCAAGGCCGTCGATGTGCGCATGGGCCTCGTGCTCCTGGCCGGCGGGGTGGTCGGCTCGGTGTTGGGCGTCTGGCTGTTTTCCGTGCTGCGCGCGACGGGCCATATCGAAGTGCTGATCTCCCTGGCCTATGTCGCGCTTCTCGGGATCGTGGGCACCATGATGATCACGGAGGGCCTGTCGGCCATTCGGGCGCGGCATCTGGGCCGGCGATCACGCAGCAGCCGCAGGCGGGCCCGCCACAACTGGATCCACGGCCTGCCCTTCAAGATGCGCTTCAAGACGTCGCGCCTCTATATCAGCGCGCTTCTGCCCCTCATGCTCGGTCTCCTGGTGGGGGTCATGGCGGCCATCATGGGCGTCGGGGGCGGGTTCATCATGGTGCCCGCCATGATCTATCTGCTCCGCATGCCCACGAATGTCGTGGTCGGAACCTCCCTGTTCCAGATCCTGTTCGTGACGGCCCTCGTCACCGTGCTCCACGCGGTCAACAATCAGACCGTCGATTTCGTCCTGGCCCTCATCCTGCTGATCGGCAGTGTTCTCGGTGTCCAGTTCGGGGTCGGACTGGGTCACAAAATGCGCGGGGAGCAGTTGCGTGCCCTGCTCGGCGCCATCGTCCTGGCCGTGTGCGCCAAGCTGGCCTTCGACCTGTTCGCCGCGCCCGCCGATCGCTTCACCCTCACCGCGGCCGGTGGATCATGAGGCCGCTGCGTTCCGCTGAGGCAATACCCGCGGCCCGATGGATCTGGATCCTGGTCCTCGGGCTCGCCTTTTTTGAGGGCCGCCCCGCGGCGGCGGCAGACCGGCTCATCGCCGATTTTTCCTCGCACATCATCAAGATCGACCAGAGCTTTTCGGGGCGGCGCATCCACGCCTTCGGCCTTTTCAATGCGGATGCGGCGCAGTCGGAAGACGGGTTTCTCGTCGCCCCGCCCGCTCCGGTCGATATCGTCATTGTCCTGAAGGGACCGCCGGGCACGGTCACGGTGCGGGAGAAGGAGCGGCTCGGGGGCATCTGGATCAACCGTCACATGGCCCGGTTTGAGCAGGTGCCCGGGTTCATGTCCATTGTCAGCACCCGCCCCCTGGACGCCATCGCCGAACCGCCGGTCCAGGAACGCCACGGCCTGGGCCCACTGCACACGGGCGTTCTGAAGGACGCGGTTGGCATGGAGCGGGAGGCGCTTCTGCGCGACGCACTCTGGCGGCTGAAGCGGCAGGACGGCTTGTTTCGCCAATCGCCCGACGGGGTGGTGCTGCGGGGCGGCAGCCTGTTTCACGCGGCCATCGACCTGCCATCCCATGTGCCCGTCGGCGCCTATTCCGCCCTGGTCATGGCCTTCCAGGACGGGGATATCGTGGCGGCCCAGACCATTCCGCTTTTTGTCCAAAAGGACGGGATCGAAACAGTCATTCACAGCTTTGCCCATGATTTCCCCCTGCTCTATGGGCTGAGTGCCGTGGGCGCAGCGCTCATGGTCGGGTTCGCAGCGGCCTCCGTGGCCCGGTCCACCTGACAATGGCCCCCCACGTCCCGGTCTTGCGCCCGGGGCAGGCCAAACGGCCCAGCCCGCGCTATAAGGGGAGCACGAGAGCACACAGGCGGGAGGGCGTGATGACAAACCACCACCACCATGACCACGAGCATGAACCGGGCCGCATCCCCGAACCGGCGGCCGCGCTCGGTTACCTGGGCGCCCTGCCCTTTGTGGTCTGCGCGACGGCCATCTGGCTCGGTGCGGCGGAAATCCGCGAGCCCATCGTCACTCTGATCGCGGCCCTTGGCGCGGTCCTGCTAGCTTTCATGGGGGGTGTGCGCTGGGGCCTCGCCATGGGCGACGAGGGCGGGCCCGGTTTCCTGGCCCTCGGCATCAGCGTGACACCGGCCATCATCAGCGGGGTCGCCCTTTTACTGATCATTCTCGGTCCGGGCGCTATCACGACAACCGCGGCGGCTTTGGGTCTCCTGGTGGTGTCGCTTCTGGCCCTGCTATGGTCCGACCTCGCAGCGACCTGCGCCGGTGACGCACCGGAATGGTATCCGGGTCTGCGCATCCCCCTGACCGCCCTCGTCGTGGTGTCGCTCATCGCCAGCCTTGCGCGGATCGTGCTCGATGTGATGGACAAGGAGCCCCTATGATCTCACGCGATACCCGCGTTCCCAAACCGGCGGCCTTTCTGGGGTTTTTCGGCGCGGTCCCGTTCGTGGCGGGGGCCGTCCTGATCTGGCTTGTGCCGTCATCCCAGGCGACCATCCCGCTGCTGGGTCAGAGCTTTTACGCCGCCGTCATCCTGTCCTTCATGGGCGGTGTGCGCTGGGGCCTTGCCATGGTGGGAGAGCTGCCGTCCCGGTTCGGCCCGCTGGCCCTGAGCGTGACGCCGGCCCTGATGGCCTGGGCCGCCCTGCTGGTTCTCATGCTGCTGCCCGGCGCCGGTGCGCCGGTGGCGCTTGTTTTGATGATCCTCGGCTTTGCGGGGCTGTTGTGGTCCGACCTGCGGGCGAGCCGGGCCGGAGTGGCGCCGGCCTGGTACCCCAATTTGCGGATCCCGCTCACGCTGATCGTGGTGGGGTCGCTGCTTGCCAGCCTTGCACGGATGGTTCTTCCTCTGCTTTGACCCGGATCCACGCCCGAAGGCAGGACATCCGGCCGTCTCACGCCAAGGAAAAATCCTCCGCCCCCCAGGGCAGGCTTTCGCTCTCGTCGAATTGCACCGTGAAGACGATGGGAATGGACGCGCCCGGAGCGATGGGATCGGCGCCCGGCGCCGGCTCGAAAAAGACGTCCTCACCGTCATCGGATAAGAGCGCACCGCTCACGGGTCCGAAGGTAAGGCCGTCCCGGTCCCCGGGGTTGAGATCAAGCACCACGGTCCAGTCGGCGATCTCGTCATCGCCCGTATTGGTCAGGGTCAGGGACTGATCGGCTGTCCCGGGCCCTTCCGCCGGGTCCTCGGCGAACACCTCGAGGGCACTGCCCGGCGGGTCCAGCAGGATCCGGCCGGCATCGATATCGGTCAGGTCCTCTCCCTCGGACAGGGAATACGCGAAAGAATTGCCGTTCCCGCCGCTGCCCATGAAGGCCACATCGCTGTCCACGTCCGGTGCGGCCCGGCCGGGGTCGGAGAAAATGGCGCCATCGGTGCCGAAAAAGCGCAGATAATAGTCCCCGGCCTCGATGCCCTCGAACCCATAGCGGCCATCGGCGTCGGTCGCCGTCGTGGCAACGGTTGTCTGTGTACCGGCAATCAGCAGGGCGACGGTTTCGCCCTCAAGGCCTGCCTCACCGTCGTCCCGATCATTGGCGTTCGCATCCAGGAAATACCGACCCGCAATGCTCGCGGTGCCATCGTCACCTTTATTCAGAGAGGGATCGTTCTCGAGGCCAGGAACGATACGCCCGGCGTCCAGATTGACGACGGCCGCCCCTGGCGCAAGGGAGAAGGCGGCCGTATTGCCGTTGCCCGCGCTGCCCACAAAGGCCACGTCGCTGTCCGACGCCTCGTCGCCCCGGCCCGGATCGGAAAATTCCGTATCCGGAACGCCAAAAAAGCGTACATAATAGTCACCGGCCTCCAGTCCGTTGAACTGGTATGCGCCGGTGGCATCCGAGAGGACCGTGGCCACGCGGGTCTGGGTGCCGGCGATGAATAACGCCACCGTTTCCCCTTCGAGGCCGGGTTCGTCGTCGTCCCGATTGTTGGCGTTGGCGTCCAGGAAGTAACGCCCCTCGATGCGGGCGGGGGCGTCGCCACCCGGTCCCCCGTCATCGCCGATCGTGACCCGCCCCGCATCGATCCGGCTCAGGGTTTGCCCGTTCACCCGCAGAATGTCCGTGTTTCCGTTGCCGCCGCTGCCCGTATAGGCCACGTCACTGTCGATGGTCTCGTCGCCGCGGCCCGGATCGGCGAAGGTCGTCCCATCCGCGCCGAAAAAACGGACGCGGTAGGCGCCGGGCGCCACATCGTCGAACCGATAGGAGCCGTCCGAGGCCGTCCTGGTGTCGTCTAGGACACGGGAGGTGGCACCGGAGAGAAGCTCGACCCGCATATCGGCCACGCCCGGTTCGCCGTCATTCAGATCGTTTTCGTTCACATCTGCGAAAACGCGGCCCTCGATCGCGCCGGACCCGCCGACGGTCACCGGGTCCGTGAGCAGCGGCTCCAGGAGGTCGATCGCATTTGTGCGGACGGTCTGCCAGTCGTCTTCCAGGATGCCGCCCGTGTCGTCCGAATTGGGATTCCAGGACCACCAAGCATAGCTGATGGTGGCGTCTCCCTCGGGCACATCGATGAACCCGTCCCCGTCGAAATCGCCGCCGATATAGTCCGTGATGGCCTCCGCCCAGGGGAAATCCAACGGATCCTCAAGCCTTGAGCCGAATTCGCCGAGCAGGACCGGCGCGATCCCGTCCTCGTAGATGTAGCCCCATTGCCGACGGAACAGATCGTAAAGATCCGTGCCGTCCGTAAACCAGGGTTGGGGCGCGACGGAATTGGGATAATCATGGGGCGAATAAACCACCTTGTCGGCCACGTCGAGGACGATGGGCCGCTCGCCCACGCCTTGGAGATTGCCGCCCCACCAATAGCCATCGCCTTCGTAGACCTCGACGCCCTCGACGACGATAAGCCAGTCCGGCGCCCCGGCCAGCACGGCATTGCCGATGCGTTCCGCCGCCGCGGCCCAGTCCGTGGCGCCTCCACCGCCCCAGGTGGCCGGTCCGTGGGGCTCGTTATGAAGATCGGCACCGAGAATGGCATCCGACGGGCCATAGCGCTCGGTGAGGACGGTCCAGGCGGCGATCAGATCGTCTTCGGAATAAAGGTCCGTGAACCACAGACCGTTCTCCGAGGCACCGGAGCCCGCTTCACTGCGGTGGTGTTCCAGAAGAATTTTGAGGCCGATCTCTTCGGCATAACCGACGATCAGGTCGAAAATCTCAAGGGAGCGCAGGCCGCTGAGATCCGGGCTGCCCGACAGGAAATCATCGGAAACCACCGGATTGGTCAGGACCATTTCCGTGGAGAAGGGCAGGCGGATGGCGTTGAAGCCTTGCTCGACCATCTGGTCCATCATCTCGCGCCAATCGCGGATCCACAGACCCTGGGGCACGAAGGTGGTCGTTTCACCACCAAACCAGTTGACCGCCCGGATATGGACGGGCGCCCCATCGCCATTGACGATCTGGTTGCCGGATGTGGAATAAGGTCCTGGCGGAAGCAGAAGGGTCGGTTGGTCGGTCAAGATATGTCCCCCGTACATGCCCGGCGTCTCGCTCCCGGCGACGGTCGCCAGGAACCGCCCCTGCGAGCCCGCTCACCTCACCTGCCTATGTCCAATGAATCAGGCGCTTATCTGGCCATTAACGGACCGCGTGACGATGACAAAGCCGTCACGGCCCGTTGGGTGACGTCCTCCATCGCCCATCTTACCGGTTTGTATAATCAGACAGGCCGGGACGAACAACCGCAGCTCGGTACCCTTTAGGGCTGTTCCCGTTCGCACATCTTGAACGTCACGGGCCCTTGCGCCGCCGGCCCCAAGGGATGCGCCGATCGTGCCAAACCGCATGGACCGAAATGCGCTCCGGGGAAAGCGCCGATCCGGTCTCCGTCCCACCCGGCCTTGTGGGCCTGTCGGTCGCGTCATGGGAGCTCCACGCGCCCGGCTCCATCGAGGCCGACCCATCCGTCGGCGCACCATTATAATTTCCATGCCAACAATCCTGCAGCCACTCCCACATATTGCCGTGCACATCGGGGGACTTACGCCTCAGAGCCGCTCCACCAGGGGCGGGTCCGGACCACGGCGTGGCCTTCGGTCATTGCTCTGTGCCAAGATGGAACAGGGGCGCCGAGCGGAGGTTCTGTGGGGTGTTGTTCCAAGACCCGCCGCGCAGAACACGACGCGAGGGGACGATGCAGGGATAATGGCCACCCGCATCAAGGTGCGCAGGCGTAAACAGGCAGAACACGTCCAAAGTTGTCACCATCATAATGGTTGAACGTGCCACGAGTCGAGGGCAGAACCTCAAAAATTTTCGAACCCGCTACGCGGGTGAGCTGTTAGGGGGAAGGAGGTGAAAGCGTCCTGGCCACGCGGAAACCGACACTGTAGATCCGGCCCGAGGGATTGAACCAGCTGCGGTCCGCCGAGCGGAGGTCCTGAGGGAAGTTGCCCCAAGACCCGCCGCGCCGAACACGACGCGAGCAATCGCCGCCATTGGCTGCCATCCGGGCGGAACCATCCGTAGGTGCCCCATTATAGTTTCCGTGCCAACAATCCTGAACCCATCCCCAGACATTGCCGTGCATGTCATGAAGGCCGAAGGGGTTGGCCGGGAAGGAACCTACGGGCCGCGTCCGGTTATCGGTGCAGGCGGTGAAATTGGCCCCGTTCGGCGCCGCTTCGTCGCAAACCGGGTCCTGGTCCCCCCAGGAAAACCGCGTCGTCGTCCCCGCCCGCGCCGCATATTCCCACTCCGCCTCCGTGGGCAGACGGTAAGGCTCACCCTCGACCTGAGTGTTCAGCCAGCGGACATAAGCCTGCGCATCGTCCCAGGACACATTGATCACCGGCCGCGTGCCCTTGCCCCAGCCATTGTCACCACCCGCCTTCTCCACCGGACCGTTGTCACAGCCGCCATCGGCCACACAGGCCGCCCACTCAGCCCAGGTCACCTCATAGCGCCCGAGGGCAAAGGGCCGCGCGATCGTGACCCGACGCTGCGGCCCTTCATCATCATTACGACCCGCCTCGCCCGGCGGCGAGCCCATGGTGAACGGGCCTGCGGGGATGACCACCATCTGCGGGCCTTCGCCGCCCGATGACAGGGGATCCCGGAAGACAGATCCGGGCACGAACCGCGGGTCGGGATCGCCCGAATCGATCGCAGAGCCCCACTGCTCCGCGATCCAGTCCCGCCACGCATAGGCCGTGCCCAGGAGCACGACGAGGGCGAGGATGACCACCCAGAGGGATTCAGCCCATTGGTGACGCAGAATGCTCAAGCGATGGCGCAGCGTCCGGAGAGAGCGCCGCCGGACCAGCGACCAGGGCTGCAGCGCCATCATGGATATTTTTACAATATTCTGTACAAAGATGGATAAAGCAACCCACAGCGCTTCGTCGCGGAACCGTCTATGGGTGCCGTCCTGGTGCTGCTGCGGGGCTTGCACCGGGGCTTGCACCAGGTCCGGGGCCAGGCGGACCGGACCCGTTCGGCGCCCTTCGAGAAGGGTCCGGGCCAGGGCCCGCTCGGGCAGGCGCGCATAGCCGGCCACCCGCTGGAGGCCCTGGCTCGTCGCCGTCGCCAGGGCGAAGCCTCTTTCGAGCAGACGCAGTTCCGTGGGACCCCAATGGCGCACGGGCCGGGCATGGAGAACGGCGCGCTTTTGCCACTCAAGCAGCATCCGCGTGCCGGGCTGAGGGCGGTCGTCGAGGGGATGGAAGAACCCGTCCGCCGTGCCCAGAATGAACACCCGGTTGCGCTGGAAACGCTCGCTGAGCCTGCGGATGTCCATGACCGGCGGCAGTCCGGGATCGTCCGTATACACGGTCTCGGGATCACCTTGGAAAAAGAACCGGTGGATGATCACGCCGTGCTGCTTGCCCCGCAGGCGCTCCACGGCGAGATCGAACAGCCTTGCGGCGTGATCGTGGGGGCTCAGCCGCTCGATGAGAAAGACATATTCGGGCTCGACACGAACAAGGGCGTTGACCGGTGTGAAAAAGCCGGCGGCTCCGGCCGTTGCATCCACGGTCCGCCCGATATCGAGCCGGTCGCCCTCCACCTTGAGCGAGGCCTTGAGGGACTGGCTGCCGGGCCGCAGGGCGCGCGCCGGAAACAGGGCATCCACCGCATCGAGATCAAGGGCAAGGCGTAATGGCGGGCCGGCGCGGCGGGCAAGCCCCAGACCCGAGGCCAGCCACCGCCCCCGCCGCGCCATCAGCCAGAGCAGATAGCCCGTGAATGCCACGATCGGCACCGCCGCCAGCGCGATCCTCAGGGCGAGCGGCATTGGGTCGGCGGGCATCTCCACACGGACGGATCCCGATACGGGCGCCCGGGAGTCCGGACGGGGTTTCGATGGGGAGGCCGTGTCCGGACCATCCGGATCCACCGGTTTGGACGCGGGCCCCCGATCGATTTCCGGTATCGCCGGCGGATTGGAGGGGACCGGCCGCGAACCCACCGTCCAATAGCCGATCCCGAGCGCGAGAAGGACGATCACCAGCGCGCCCAGCAGGATCCGCCCCGGGGTCACGCCCAGGCGCGAACGCACCGGCACAGCGGCGGACTGCTCGGCAACGGACGGCGCGTCGGCTGACAGGACCGGTGCCACCTGGACAGCCCCCGGCAGGGCGGCCGACCGCCCCGGGGCCTGCTCAGTCCCAAGACTGTCCGACCACCGTCGCAGGATGGCCCGTACGGTCTCGCGCGCCTCGGGTGTCTGGGCCAACAGGGGCATGAGGAGGAGCACGATGTCGGGCGCGCCGGGCCAGTGGCCGATCTGCCGCTTGCCGGTGACATGGAGGATCGCCGCCCGCTGGCCCGGCTCCGTCGGAATGCCGGCTGTGTCGAGCAAGGCGTAGAGGCGCGGCAGGCCGCCGAGCCAGTCAGGCGGTCGCGATGGCGGCGGCACGGGCACGCCGGGTCACGCGCCGGCCCGGGAGGCCGCAGCCGCCAACGGGCGCGGCCGACGGGTGGGCCAGTCCATCCGCTCCAGGAGGGTTCGCACGGCGTCCTGGTCCTCCCGGATCTTCACGAGGCTCGACAGGGCCACGGACTGCCAGCCCGTCTGATCACGCAACGGCGTATCGACGGGCAGGCCAAGCTGGGACAAGGCGCGCAGGAAATTGAGCAATTCAGCCGTGCCCGGCGGTTTCTGCAGATGGGCGTCTGCCTTGCGCAGGCTGTGAAAGACCACCATGGCATCGTCGAACAGGTCGCTGGCGCGCCCGTCGCCGGGCACGGGGATCGCGGCCAGCCGGTTGGCCACGATCTTTGCCATCTGTGTACTGAGCACATCGCGCTCGCGCGGCAAAGCCATGTGGTGGTAGGCGCAGCGGCGCAGAAAAGCGTCCGGCAAGGCCTTTTCGGAGTTGGAGGTGAGGATCACGATGGGCCGCATGCCCTTGTTGCCCAGCGCGATGGCCCGATCCGCAATACCCGGCACGCCGCCCAGTTCGGGGATGCGAAAGCGCATATTCTCGATCTCATCCAAGAGGTCGTTGGGCACGTCCCGCGGCGCCTTGTCGATCTCGTCGATCAGCACCACGGAACGCCGGGCCTCCTGGGGCGCCCCGATGCGCTTGGCCAGCGCCTTGCCGTCCGCGTCATGGCCCAGGAGCCCGTCCCGCTCCTTTCGGTCCATGGCATACAGGATTGCAAGGCCCATGGCCTGGAACGTTATGAAACGGCGCGGATCGACGCTTTTCTTCGTGTCGTGGGCGTCGTGGAACCGGGCGACCTGGTCAAAGCGATAAAAGAGATCGCGCGCCTCGCTGGTCGATTTCATCTGATAACGCAGCGCCTTTTCGAGGCCGAGCTGCCAGGCCACATGGTCTGCGAGGGCTGTCTTGCCGCAGCCGGGCTCTCCCGTCAGCAACAGCGGCTGCCCGACGGCGATGGCCACATTGACCGCCTGGAGGGTTTCCTCGTCCGGGACATATTGGGACGGATGGGACCAGGCCTCGTCCACATGGCTCGGCAGGGTCTGCCACCGGTCCTTGCGCTCGTCCTCGTTCGGCAGTTTTTCGCTCAGCATCCAACCGGTCATGGCAGGTCCCCTCTCAGATCGCGGGTTCGGCAAAGCCGGTTCCGCCCGTCCGGTCTTTCAGTTTTTCGATCATCCGAATGGCCTCGTCGAGGGTCAGACCGGGCTTGCGCACGAAGGGCGCGGCCACAGGAGCCGCCGCCTTGCGCCCCAGAAAACTGAACCATCCGCGCCCGGTCTTTTCCGCCGCCGCGCTCTCGTCCTTGAGCCGGGCCGCTTCCAGGGCAGCATGCAGCGGGTCCCACAGGGTGGGCGCGACACGTTCCTCGCCAATCGCCTTGCGCCAGTCGCGCAGATCAACGGCCGTGACATTCGTGAACAGATCCACACAGCACAAGCGATCGGACCCGCAGCCCAGCTCATCGCCCAAGGCCTTGAAGAAGGGATGGGCCAATGCCAGACGCTCGTCCACCACATTGTCGAAGGTCACCACAAGGAAGATCAACCCGGCCCGGTCCGGCGGCAGTGCCGGCCAGCAGCGGGCGACAAAATCGAGGCACCCTTGCAGATGACGGGCATGGGCGGGAGACCATTCGGTACAGTCCACATCCCATTGGAGGTAGAAGTCGCGGGCCAGAGAGGCCTGCCAGACCGCCAGTGCGTCGCTCAGACTGGCCTCGCAGGCCACATCGTCGAGGTCCAAAGCCCCGGCCGGGCCGGATGAGGCCGGCAGCAGGTGGCTCAACAGGTCGACGAAGGCCCAGACCGGATCGGGCTCCTCATAAAAGGGCAGCTTGGCCGAGCCCAGAAAATCCATGGACCGACCGAAGGGCACGGCTTCCTCTTCAAAATGGACCTTCTGCCAACGTTGGAAGAAATCGCCGGGCCGGTCCCAGTCCTGGCCCAGGATCACGACCACGCCGGGCCGAGTGTCGCCGTCGCGGCTGGTCTTGCGGTGCAGATGGAGGAACCGTTTGACCTGCCCCACCTGCTGGTGCCGGTCGATGCGCAAGAGGTCCGTGCGGTCGATGGCCCCCTTGCGCGCCGGGCGATGACGCCCGGCGACCCCGTCGAGGACGCGGGCAAGATCGGCCACGGCGACGCAGGCGGCTTCCTGGTCCTGGTTCGGAATATCCGCACAGACCATCCCGGCGACCCGATAATCCGGATCGGTGAACAGGGGCGCGCCGCTGAAGCCGGGATCGATAAAGGCGTCGCCCTTGCCGGCCCGTTTGATCACCCGTTGCCAGGTGGCCGCATCGCTCGGCACGCCATAGGGCTCGCCGGGGCGCAATTCGCACAGGGCCGAACGGATGCTGCGCGGATTATTGGGATCGGGAAAGCCCCAGCAAATCGTCTCCACACCGCCGGTGTCGGGAATGGCCTCCGGTGTCAGCGGCAGGGGCACAATGCCGCTGGGCTGGCCGGCAAGGCGCAGCACCGCGATGTCGCCGGCGCCCCCGGGCACTTTCGCCACCCAGGCGCCGGTCTCGTGGCGGGCCGGCCAGGGACCCTCCTGGTCTCCATAAGGGAACGTCACGAGGACCGTGCCTTCCGGGCCCGGGTCCCGATCGTCGGCGGCGCCGAGGGCCTTGGCGACCACATGGGCGCAGGTCAGCACGAGATCGCGCCCCACGAGGAAACCGGTGCCGCACAGGGTCTCGGCCTCCCCGAGTCGGCTGTCCGGCGTCCAGATCTGGACGGTGGCCCTGGTGGCCCGATCCTTCGCGGACGACATGCTCAATATCCTTTTGCCCGCCGGCACCCCTTTGAACGCATGGCTCAAGTCGGGCATTGTCCCGGCAGGCGCGAAAAAATCAACCGCAGCCCTCCCGATGCGCCATTCGGCGCCTGATTTCGGGTGGCATGCGGTGATTTACCGTTTGGAGGGCGCGCGGTGCCCCTTGAGGACGATCTGCCGAGCTTGCGCGAGGATCTGGGAGAGGCCGGCTATCGCTGGCTGTGTGCTTGTGCCGTGGCCCCCGTCCTGCGCTGGGAATTGACCATCCATCTCGGGCGCACGCTCGCCGCCGCCGACGGGCGGGAGGCGCCGAACGAGACGGATTGTCTGGCCCTGGCCCATCTGTCGTGGTTTCGGCAGGGCCGGATCCCGGAACGGATCCGCCGGCGGCTGATCGACGATCTGACGCCGGAGACCTTGAACCTCGTGCGCCGAACCTTGCGCGCAAGCTTCGGCCGGGAGGCAAAGCCGGCGTCCTGGACGGAACGGATGCGCCGTGCGCTGCGCGACGCCGGTCGTGGGATCAGCCTGTCGGCGCGCCTTACGCCGCCGGCCCCATCCGATCCCCTCTTCGTGGACACCATGCTGGGCCGGCAAGGCGGACGACAGAATGGGCAACCTGCCGCCCTCTTGCGGCGGGTCGGGATCGCGCCGCGCGGGCTGCTCGTGCCCCAGGTCGCCCTGCCGTTCCTGGGCGCATTGACCCTCGCCGGCGCAGCAATGGTTTTTTCCAAATCGGACGGTGCACCCGTGGCGCGGAGCGTGGATCTGGCGGGCCTGGAAGACCCCCGTCCTTTGGTCGACGACACGGTACCCCTGTCCAATGGCGCGATCTACGATCTCGACATGATCGTTCTGCCGGCCGGCACGGCGCCCGATGGCACCCCCGTCGCGCCGTTCGCCATCGGCGCTTATGAAGTGACGGGGCGTTTGTGGGCGGCCTGCGTCGCCGACGGCGATTGCCCGGACCCCAACCTTCCGCCCAATGACTTTCCCATTGCGTTGATCAGCCATGCCGCCATCACCGGCGATGACCCGGACGGAACCTTGAAGGGGCGCGGCTTTCTAGTTTGGCTCAATGAACGGACGGGAGGCGGATACCGTTTGCCGAGCGAGGCGGAATGGCGTTATGCCGCCGCGGCCAACACGACCACGCGCTTTTTCTGGGGCGATGATCTTGATCGGGACCGCGTGTGCGACTTTGCCCATCTTGCGCCCCTCGATGCGCCTTATCCGGTCCAGGTCCAGAAGGCAATCAAGGCCTCAGGCCAGAAGGCCGAATACGACCCGGCCAAGTTTCGCTGCGCAGAGCCCGCAAGCGCCGGAACGGCGCCTGTCGGCGAGCGCCGGCCCAACGCGTTCGGCCTTTACGACACGGCCGGCAATGTTTGGGAATGGGTCGCCGCATCGACAGAAAAAAACGGCGCTATGGGCCCGATAGCCGTCGGCGGCGGCTGGGCGTCCGCACCGGGGGACTTGCAGACAGGGTCGCGGCGTGTCGTGCAAGCCGGGTTTCGGGATCTCGACATCGGTTTTCGTCTCGCGCGCAGCGTCGGACAGCCCGCCCCCTGACCACCGGACCTGGACCGGCTCTCGCCTCCCCGCTGCCCAGCGGCTGCAACCGCCGACAGGCTATGGCGTTTGGGGCATGGGGATTGCAGGGCGCGGGACGCCATGGGAGTGCGGGCCGCCATGGGAGTGCGGGTCGCCGTGGGGGGTTGCGCGCAGCGGATGACAATTCCCTACGTTTATTTTATGTTTCGGCTATTGACAGGCTGGCGGAGCGAAGCGTTCCGCTTCGGCGGGACAGGGAACGGTCCGCACCGGCCGACGTCGTTCATCCGATTTCACAACAATCCGGCCTTCTGGCAAAGGCCGACGGCGGCTCTTGGGCAAGCCGGTCAGCGGGGAGTTGGCACAGTATGCAGTCCGTGGAAACCCAGCCGAGAGCCGCAGCCTCGCACCCCGGCGCGTCGGTGATCGGCCGGCCGGGCAAGGCCGACACGACACCGTCCGCCGTGGCCCGCTTTTTCCGGACCATCACCGGCAGTTCCTGGTCCCTGATCGCCGTGCTGGCAAGCCTCGCCATCTCCATCGTGTCCTTCAAGACAACTTTTCAGGGGATGACGGATTATCTGGGCGCGGCGCCGCCCTTCGGGATTGCCTTGTCCTTCCTCCTGACTTTCGGTGTCCAAAGCCTGCTCTTTATCGTCAGCTGGCTGATCGCCTTCGCCCTGTTCGAGCGGCATTACCTCCAGGCGCTCAGCTTCATGGGCATATTCCTGATCTCCATGGCCGTGTCCGTGGCGTTCTCGTTCGTCGATCTTTACGACGGTCGCTCACGCGCCGGCGGCGGCGTCATCGAGGCCCAGGAGGCCGGCCGGATGGGCCGGGCCACAAGCCTTGCCTCCGACACGATCCTGGCCCTGCGCCAGGAGCTCGACGCGCAGCGCGAACAGATTTTCGAGACCTTTCGGGAGCAGGAGAGCTTCCGGACCTTCAAGGCGACCGAGCAGCGGATCCGGCAGATCGCCGTCAATCCGCCGGCGGATATTGCCGCTGCCTTCCGGCGCCAGCTTGACGGTTATCGGGCGGAACGGGACGCCCTGGTGGCCGAGAGCAACCGCGTCGCCCTCGACGTCAACCGTGTCGAGCAGCAGATCGCGCAGGTGCGCACCGAACAGCGGCGTCTGCAGGCGGAACTCACCGCGTTCCAGGACAGCAATTCCCCTCAACGGGAAGAGGCCGAGGCCAAGATCGCCCGTCTGGAACCCCGGGTCGTCTCCCTTGAGCGTCAGATCCAGAACGAGATCGCCGGCCAGGGATCGCGCTATGCGGAAACCGTCGGCCAACCGGGCTGCGGCCGGGTCTGCCGGGAACTCCAGGACGACCTGAACCCGCTGAAACTCGATCTCGAGGCCGCACGGATCCTCGTACAGACGATCAGCGAGCGTGAGCAGGCCCTACGAACGGCCATCGACGCACGGGAAAGCCGGCTCGTCGAGCTGAACGGTCAGCGGCGGGAACTCTCCCTCACCGGCCGAAGCGGTCCCGCAGTGATGGTGGATTTGGACCAAGCCCCCCTCACCGCCGGCGGCAGCACCGCGGACCGTCTCGCCTGGCTCGACAGTCGGATCGCACTCTTTGAGGGCGCGAACAACCCCATCGCCGCCATTTCCACTCGCATGGTGGCCAATATCGACGCTTTCGAGAAACGCCAGGATTTTGAGGCCCTGGACGAGGCCATCGACCTGTGTCGGCGAGTCGCGACCATGGAGGGCGGCTCATATATCCGCCAGGGCCGGACCGCGACCGAAGTCTGCCCGAGCGCCCAGGACAATCCAATTTTCAGTATACTGCAGAGTGATCAGGCCCAGCGCACTGCCTTCGACAACACCTGTGGCGGACAGAGCGAAGACGGCCTCGGGCAATTGCTCGCTCGCCAGCGCAGCCCGGAGGACATGTATGATGTGACCATGCAGTGCATCCAGGACTCCGGCCTCAGGGGCGCGGCCGTCGAGGGGCTCTGGGCGGACTTGCGCAATAAGATGCAGCGCTGGAGCCCGACGGCCAGCAAGACAGACAAAGCCTATACCGCCCTGATCGAGGACAAAGAAACAGCCGCTCTGGTCTCATTCATCCTCGCCCTCGTGATGGACTCCCTCGTGCTCCTCGTGGCCGTGGGCGGACGGCAGATGCAGGCGGTCGAAACCATGCACCGCGAAAGCATCACGGATCTCTTCCAGCAGGGGATGGCCAATCTCAACCCGACCGAGGCGGACTCCGTCCGGGCCAAGTCCATCAAGCTGTTCCTCAAGGGCTGCCATTTCCGGGCCGACGGAAGCGGCCAGGTGAATCTGGAAGCACTGACGACGGAGGAATATCGCCTCGCCATCAGCACGCTTCATATGCTCATGGCCAATCGCCAGGCCTATGTCCGGGATGAGAACCAGCCCTCCATCATCACCCTGACCAAAAGCGGCCATCGGCGCCTCGTGACCCTTTTACAAAGCGAGATGCGCAACAGCTCGGGCCTTGCCCGGAACAACGGGTGGGGCGACCTGTCGGATGACGGGTTCTGGCTGCCTCGGGACAGTTCCGACCGTGAGCGGATGATCGGCGACGATTCCATTTTCCGCGGTTGGCCCGCCCTTGCCGCCAATGACGCCATCGGCGATACGCCCGGCACCAGCGGCCGGCCCCTGACCGGCACAGCGCCCCGCCGCGCCACCGACCGCGCCGAAAAACCGGCGAAGCCGGCCGCAAAGCAAGCGGCCAAGGCCGAAACCCAGACCCAGGCCGAGTCGGTCGGTGACGCGGATCGGGCTTTGACGTCGATCTTTATCGGTGGGTCGTGACCGGCGCGGCGGTGCCCGCCTTGACTATCCTCTAAACAATCGTGTCGAGGGAAAAGGTCAATTGCCCATGCCGGCCCGTGAGGGCCGACATGAAGGGGTCAACGATCAGGAAAGGCTGCCAGTAGCGGCGGGCCTCTTCCTCCGGATAAAGCGGAAAGCTGCGCCGCCGTTTCGTGAAGCCTTCTGGGCCCGGGGCCTGGATCAGCATACCGTCCTGATGCAAATCGAAATTGGCGCAGCCATTGCGCAGCACGAAACCATAGACGGATACCGGGCACAGGACGATCTCGACCGCGCGGCCGGCCGTCGTCTTTTTCGCAGCAAGGCCGATCAGGGACCGGCGCAGGGCATCATCGTCGCTAACGACCTCGAAGGCCGCCCGGTGGAACTCAGCGGGGTCGAGGGCCGCCCGGATCGCGTCCCGGCCATAGGCCGCCCAGCGCGATTCGTATTTTGTCAGACAGATGATCAGCCGCTCCAGCCGGCAGTCCACGGCCCGCATGCGATTGAGCAGTCGGGCATAATGGAGGCCCACATGGGCGTCGGAATGGGCGAGATAGGTCGCCGGAAGACAAAGAATGACGGTGCGGGCGGACATCAACCGCGCCTCGGCCTCTAAAATCAGGGACCGGCTGCGCATGGGCGTGCGGGCCCGGCTTTCCGTGTCCGGAAAAAGAAGCGGGCCGGCGATGTCCAGCACGGTCATCTCCCGGGTGCGCAACTGGCGGCTGTCGTCGGGTCCCCCCCGGTCCGGCGAGCTGCCGCGGCCCTTGTCCTTGCGGCCGGCGGGGGCGGCGGAAAGGCCGTAATAGTCGGCCCGGATCGGGTGGCTTACCACGAAGGTGTCGTGGGTCGGTGCGAAATGGCCACCATTGCGCAGAGCCGTGATAACCTGATCCGCAACCGGATCGCCGTCATCGGTATCCTCGGGCGATGGTTCGGGCCGCGCCAATGTCTCATGGGCGGGCAGGAAGATCGGGTGGGCCTCGGCAAAGCTGTGAAAGCTCTGATCGGACAGTTTCAAAAGCGCACTGATCAAAGCGGTTTTGCCGGATGCGCGGTGTCCGACAACGGCGCATTCAATGGGCGGCGGTGCCCGGTCGGCGGTGAGGGAATCCGGATTGAGCATCGTCAGCCTTCGAGGACGTCGTCTGTCGGCGCGCGTCAAAGGCATTGCGCCGAGTTTGCATGGTGCGGGCGGCGTGCATGGAACAACAGGATTTCCGGGCCCTGCAAGCCCATGGGCCACACATAAACCGAATCCGCCGGAGCCGCAGTAGTTTCTTCGTGCGCCTCGTCTTTGACCGCGACATCTCCGGCCGCATGTCGAGACGAGACTCTCAAATCTCTTCGAAGGCTTGCCGGTTGATTTGTCCACGGTCAGCGGACATGCTGCACGCCGGATTTAGCCATTGCTGTGCAGGGTCAATAATGTCGTTGTGGGTTTTGCCGTTCTGGGATCGGCCTGCTCAAACCGTTGTCCTGGTTCTGAATTCTCAAGAAATCATCCGTTCCGTCAATTTTCTCCTGATCTGGGGGGCCCGGTCCGGCGCGCCGCCCCGCCTGCTGGCGGATGTGGTCGTCAAGCCCGTCAGCACGCGCGGCTCCACAATTCTGGACACCGTGACCCCCTTCGTCATCCTTCCCACACCGGACGATGAGGCGTTTTCGCTGCGGATCGAGGCGTGGTCCAACCGTGGCCGAGAAGCCACAGTGCCGCTATCTTTTTTCGCAGACGATGGGGATGCGTCCGTTGCGGACGGTCGCGCCGTGGGCCTCGTGCTCGATCCGGCGCGCCTTGGTCACCTGCAATCCCCCTTTTCCACGGAATCGGTCGCCGCGATGATTCTGCCCCATGGCATCGAGCATCTCACGGCCACGGACGAAGCGCGCATCGAGGAGGCCCGCCAGCACGGCGGTACCGTCGTCCTGTCTCCCACCGTCAACGGACGGATCGGTCCCATGACCGAGCATGCCGGCGCACAGGATGCGCTCCAAGCGGGCTTCGCCGCCGGTGACCTCGAAGAGCGCAGCAATCCCTGGGCCGGCGAAGCCTTTCAGATCTGGGTCGATCTTGGCACGGATCCCTTGCGCGCCCAGGAGATCGACAAGCGTCTGGTCTTCGGTTTCGAGCGATATGCCGATCCCGCCGATGTTCAGGCGGGCCGCCGGACCGAGGGCAAAAGTTTTGGCCGCCGTCCCGTTTTCATCCGGGCCCGGGACGGCGATCCGTCCCTGCCCTATCAGCGACGTCTGGAGCGCGTCGGCAGCGACGCGGATGGTTTCATGGATGAGGACGGGAGTGACGAGCCCGGCCGATGGATCGCCCGCTGCGATTTTTTCGGTCTTGCCCATCTCGACCGTGCCTTCGTGCTCCATGCAGGCGGGGCCCGGCTCTATCTCGAACACACCGAAGGCGGCATCGCCCCGCCGGAGCCCGCGCCGGTGCAGAGTTTCGCCTTTATGGGGCGCCGAGCCATCCATGATGAAGCCAGCGGCGAAGCCCAGCTGCGCGCCTTTCGCCGCGCGCGTTCCTTTCGCTCCGATGCGGCGCCGGATCAGCGGGCCGCTCCCGCCGGCACACGCGGTCTCGACACGACGCTGCCCGGCCAGTCCCTGCTCACGGAAACGGCCTACACGGTGCTTGCAGGCCGTCTGAGCCACCCGGAATCGGACCCGGCGCTCACGCAAAATCTCATCCCCACACTGAAGGCACTCGGCATCGATTTTCACAAAGCCTCAAGCGTCGTACGCCACGCTGAATGCGTCTTCGCGCTCCTGCTGCGGGACGTGCGGGCCCAGGTGCGCCACGCCGTCGACCGGGTCCGCGAGCGTCCCCCCAAGGACAGGCCGATGACCTGCATGGAGCTGATGGTCTTTGCACTGAGTGCGCAAGATCCGGGGGCCGGTGCGTGGGTGGCTCGGCTCGGTGGCGACGACATCCTTTCGGCGTGGACCGCCTTCCGCACCGGGCGCGACCTCGTCCCATTCATCCGGGTGGGCATTCCCTTTGACACTTCCCTCACCGAGCCCCAGCTTCGGGACCTGGAGGTCCTGGCCGGGCTTCTCCGGCTCCAGGGGCTCGAGGGCGCAGTGGATGCGTATTTCGGCGCCCAGTCGGAGGAAACCGCGGCACGGCATGCCCGGGGCATGACGGGCCTCGCCGCACGCTGCCGGCGGATCGAGGATGCCCTTATCGCGTATCGCCAGGAGCTCGAAACCGTCATCGACAGCCTGCCGTCCAGATCACTGCTCGGTGCCCATCTGGACGAGGTGTTCCTTGCCGAAGTCATGGGCGAAGACCCGGCCCAGGCGGCCCGGGCCCTGATCGACGGCGTCCACTTTGCCGCTGAATGGGATCGGCACCGGGAAAAAACGTCCAGCCTGCGCCCCTTCGATGCCCTTGCCCCCCTCGACGCGGAAGCTCTGGCGCGCATCGGACAGAACGGAACCTGGTCCAGCCTGACCGACACCATGCTGACGATCCTGGAGCGGATCTATGCAGACTGGGTCGCCCGCTGCGAGCAGACGGCCGGCGCCCTGAAAATCCTGGCCGGCCGGTTTGCCGTCGCCTTTGACGTCGAACTGATCGAAGACGACTTCGCCGCCATGTTGGAGGGCGCCATCGATATGGCCGAACAAGCCTATCGCATCGGGATCAAACGGTCCGCCAAGGATCCCGGCAACGGCCTTGCCACCACCATCGATCGCTTGGCCGTAGCCATGAACCAGCTTCCCCAGGGCTTTCTGGAGAGCGAGGCCGGCGAGCGACTGCTCGCCTTTGTCGACTTCATGCTGGAGCAGCAGGACGAAGTGGCCTCGGGCCTCCAATCGCTCCTTCAGGACAAGGCGGCGCGGGAGGAAGAAGAGGCGAACCTCGCCCAGGTCGCCTTGACCCTGGGGTTTTCCGAAGCGGCGGCGCGGGCGCCGGCAAACCGCGATGCCCTGTTCCGCGACATGGCGAAGCGTCTGGAAGAGTTGGCAGCGGACATTCTGAGCGAGGTCGGGCGCGCCCGGACCTGCGCGGAAGGGATCCGCAATCTGCCGCGGGCGGATGTTCCCGACCCCGTCATGAATTGGGCGCACGATCTGGAAGGCGCAGCGAGCGATGCGCTGACAGCCCGGCAAAGGGCCGCGCCGCTGGTTGACGCCCTGTCCCGCGCCGTGACCACACCACGCCCCGCATTCGACGCAAACGGATCCGCGTCCGGCGGAGACCGATCGGGCCCGCCGCGAAGCGTGGTTTTCCGGTTCCGAACCCAGGACGACGAGATCGTGCGACGGCTGGTGGGCAACCTCACGGATCTTCAGGCCCTGTGCAATCAGATGGAAGCGATCGTTGACCAGTTCGCCGCCCACAGTCCGTACCGGGACCAGGTGCTCAATGCTCTGCGCGGTGGGCGCTGGACGGAATTCCGGATGCTTCTGACCGCCCATCGCCACCTGACGGATACCCTCGCACCCCAGATCCAGAGCCTCAAGCTCGACGGGCCCATGGTCGAAGACCTGTCGGATCTGCTGCTCGTCTTCGCCCTGGACAATCCCGCCATTGCCGAGCGCTTGGAAATTCCGGGCCTTTACGAATTGCGGCGGCTGATGACCGGGGAAAACAGTCCCAATGCCGAGGAAATCGAGATCGTGCAATGGGAAATCGATCGGTTGCAGGATGTGATCGCCGAAGACGACAAGACCCTGACCGCGCGCGGTTTCCTGGACCGCCGCCGGCGGGAATTCCGGGAAAAACTGCGCCGGGTGCGCGAGCGCATCCTGAGCGACCGGCGCAGTCCGGCCGCCGAAGCCATGGTGCCGTCTATCGGCCAGGTTGAACTCGTCCGTGAGGGTCTGAAATGGTGGCGCATCCACTATGACACGGTCATGCGCAACAACGGTCCGGCGGAGCTCGATCCTGATCTCGTGCGCGCCCTGACGGCCGAGAGACTTCTGCCGCGTCTCTCCGTCGACCTGTGAGGGCGGCTTTTGCGGGCAAGCCCCCCCGGGGACCGGACCGGACGCCCCCTCCCCCGCGACCGGGGACATCCGCTCCACCCGGCGCGTCAGGCGGCCATATCGAAGAGCAGCACTTCGGCATCCCGGCCGCCGGTCAACTCAATGGCATTCACATCGCGAAGCGCCGCACCGTCGCCGGCCCGCAGAGCCTCCCCGTTGACGAACACACCCCCCCGCGCGATCTGGACCCAGGCAAGGCGGCCCGGCGCAAGCGCATGACGGACGGTGTTGTCATCGGCCAGATTGGCGACATAAAGATCCACATTCTGATGGATCGTCACGGCGCCGTCCCGGCCGTCCCGCGCGCCCACGAGCCGTAGGCGGCCCTGGCGCTCCCGGGCGGAAAAGGCTTTCTGCTCATAGCCGGGCTCCAGATCCTGGCGCTCAGGGAGGATCCAAATCTGGAGGAAGTGGACCGGGTCGGTTTTGGAGTGGTTGAACTCGGAATGGCGGATGCCGCGTCCCGCCGTCATGCGTTGGACCTCGCCCGGCCGGATCACCGAGCCGGTTCCGATGGAGTCCTTATGCTCCAGGGCACCGTCCAGGACATAGGACAGGATTTCCATGTTCTGGTGGCCATGGGTGTCGAAGCCCGCACCGGGGGCCACCCGATCCTCATTGATCACCCTCAACGGCCCGATGCCCATGAACCGCGGATCGTAGTAGTGGCCAAAGGAGAAGCTGTGTCGCGAGTCCAGCCAACCGAAATCGGCCCGACCCCGGTCTTTTGACTGCCGAATATCCATCATGGTGGTCTCTCCTCTTGGGGCGCGCTCCGGGAAAAACCGGCGGAGGCGCCCGTCCTGGATGTTCAGATGGGCGCTCTCGGCGGGCCTGCCATCCGCCGGCCGGTGAACACACCATTTCCTCCCGGGCGGCAATCGCGCTCGCGGCCTCTTGCGATTGCCTGGCGTGACCGGGGGTGCCAGACTTGACCCAGGAGCACGGTCCAGGAACGGTCCGCAGGGGGAGGTGCCACCATGTCGATCAGATCTGCAATCCTGTCTCGGGTGATCGAGCGCTATCTCAGCAGTGAGCGCCTTGAGCGTCAGCGCGCCCGTGCCGAAAAGGCTCGGCGTGCGTCCGGACGGCCCCATGTGGTTCATTATTTTCACCAGGCCGATGATCCGTATGCCCATTTGATGGCTCAGGTCCTACCCCATCTGGCCCGGCGCTTTGACGTGACCATCGAGCCGCATCTGGTGAAGCCACCGGCCGACTGGGCCGCGCCGGAAAGGGAGCAGCTTGTTGCCTATTCCCGCCGCGATGCAGCCCTGCTGGCACTTCGCGCCGGCCTGTCCTTCATGGATCACGGACGCCAGCCGGATCCGAGCCGCGTCCGACTCGCCGAGGGTCAATGCGCCGCTGCGATCCGTGAGGGGACGTTTGTGGATCTCGCCGAAAGCATCGGCACGGCGCTGTGGTTGGACCAGGCGCCGCCATCCGCCCTGCCCGCCCCCGCGGGCACCGGAGAAACAGAACGGGCGAAATCGGCCGGCGATGCCCAGCGCGAGGCTCTCGGCCACTATCTCGGCGCGACCCTGTTCTATGAAGGCGAGTGGTATTGGGGCATCGACCGCCTGCATTATCTCGAGAGCCGGCTCGATGCGTTGGGCGCCCGCAAAACAGGCGAGGCCGGCGTGCCTTTGTTCGCACCACCGGTGAGCCCCGCCCCAGACGCGCGCCCGGCAAGTGCGGGCACAGCTGAGCAAACCGGAGCGGCGCTTCACTGGTATCTGTCCTTCCGCAGCCCTTACACGGCAATCGTTGCGGACCGGGCCGAGGCCCTTGCAAAGGCGTATGGTGTTCCGTTGCGGCTTCGTTTCGTTCTGCCCATGGTGATGCGAAACCTGCCCGTGCCGCCCGTGAAGAGCACCTATATTATTCAGGATACGGCGCGGGAAGCGCGCCGCCTGGGTGTTTCTTTCGGGCGGGTCTGCGATCCGGTCGGGCGGCCCACTGAACGGGGCTATGCCGTCCTGCCCTTTGCCATCGCGGAAGGCCGGGGCTTGGACTATGCCCGCGCGTTCCTGAAGGCGGTGTGGTCGCAGGGTGTCGATGCGGGTACGGATAGCGGTCTGAAACGCATCGTCACCGATGCAGGCCTCGATTGGTCCCAGGCGCGCCGGCACCTGACCTGCGACGATTGGCGAGGGGAAGCGGAAGCAAACCGGCGGGAAATGGTGGATCTCGGCCTGTGGGGTGTTCCAAGTTTCCGTTTCGGCGACACGGCGGTTTGGGGCCAGGATCGCCTTTGGGTCATCGAGAGCGCCATTCGGCGCAACGCCATGCCGACCGACGCCGCAAAGCCATGACCACCCGTTCAATGCACAAAAAAAGTGGGAGACGGACAATGCCCAAAACGCGAGAAATCCTGGTCGACCGGGGTAATCTGAGAACCAGCCGGGTCGTGGAGACGCCTTTCGCACCGCTGCACGATGGCGAGGTGCGGGTCGCCATTGATCGCTTTGCCCTGACGGCCAACAATGTGAGCTATGCCATTTCCGGCGACACCATCGGGTACTGGAAATTCTATCCGGCGGATGATCCGTGGGGGAAGGTCCCCGTCTGGGGTTTCGGCACCGTGATCGCATCGGCCTGCCCCGATATGCCGGTGGGCAAGCGCTTCTATGGGTTCTATCCCATGGCGAGCCATGCCGTGCTGCGCCCGGTGCGGATCCGGCCCAGCGGATTTACGGACGGCGCCGCCCACCGGCAGGACCTGCCGGGTCTTTACAATCAGTATAATGACACCGATACGGAGCCGGAAATCCTGAACGGCATGGACGATGAACGCTGCCTTCTTTTCCCGCTCTTCGTCACATCCTACATGCTCTATGACTATCTGGTGGACAACGACTTTTTCGGCGCCGGCCAAGTGCTGATCGGGTCGGCCTCGTCCAAAACGGGGCTCGGCCTCGCCCATATGCTCAGCGGCGACAGGGCCGCGGCCAAGCGAGTGGTGGGCCTCACCTCGCCCTCCAATGTGGCCTTTGTCGAGAGCCTGGGCATTTACGACCAGGTCGTCGCCTATGGCGGGGAGTCCGAAATCGATCCCATGGTCCCGGCCGCCTATGTGGACATGGCTGGAAACGGGCCTTTGACCACAAGCCTCCATGTCCATCTGGGCGGCAACATGGTGGAAAGCTGCCAGGTCGGCGCGACTCATTGGGATGCTGATCGTCATTTGACCAATCTTCCGGGTGCGAAACCCGCTTTCTTCTTCGCGCCCACCCAGATCGGCAAGCGGGATGCGGAGTGGGGCTCCGGCGTGGTGATGGGCAAGGCTTTCGAAGCCAGCGCGCGGGTGGCCAAGGCCATCACGGCCCAGATGGCCGTGGACCACATCCGGGGGGCCGATAGCATCCAGACTCTCTGGACCGAGATGCTCGAGAACCAGGTGCCCCCGAGCCGGGGCCTGATCATGTCGCTCCTGTAGGCAAGACTTTCGGTGGCAGGCCCCGGCCTGTCGCCGCCCCAAACCGGAAAGTGCCGATGCCGAACCTGCCCGATCCCGTCACCCTGGCCGTGCCCGCCTTTGTCCTGCTCGTTATTGCCGAGATGATCTTCATTCGGGTGACCGGCCGGGGGCGGTTCGAAGCCCGGGACTGCGCCACCAGCCTGACCATGGGGATCGGCAATCTGGTCTCCAAGCTGGCCTTCGGCGGTGTGGCCCTCGCCTGGTTCACCCTGATCGAGCCCTTCAAGCTGTTCGATCTGGGATGGAGCTGGTGGGTTTGGATCCTGTGCTTCGTGTTCGACGATTTCCTCTATTATGTCTGGCACCGGACGGCCCACCGGGTGCGCTGGTTCTGGGCCGATCACGTCGTGCACCACTCGTCCCAGCACTACAATCTGACGACGGCCCTGCGCCAGCCCTGGCTCGGTGTCGTCACCATGAGTTTCATCGTGTTCGGCACCTGGCAGGTCTTGCTGGGTTTTCCCATCGCAATGATCGCCTTTTGCGGCGCGCTGAACCTCGTCTACCAATTCTGGATCCATACGGAAACCATCGGGCGCATGCCCGCCTGGTTCGAGGCTGTCATGAACACGCCCTCGCATCACCGGGTCCACCATGCCACGAACCCGCGCTATCTGGACCGGAACTTCGCCGGTGTGTTCATCATCTGGGACCGGATGTTCGGGACCTTCCAGGCGGAGCGCCGGTCCGATCCCTGCCGCTATGGCATTATCCACAATCTGACCACGTTCAATCCGCTGATCATAGCCACCCACGAATATTGGGGCATCCTGCGCGATGTGTTCCGATCCCGGTCGCCGGGACAGGCTCTCAGCCACATTTTGCGCCCGCCAGGCTGGTCGCCGGACGGGTCCTGGGACACCGCCGATATGATCCGCGCCCGGTGGCAAGCCCGGGAGGCATCCGAAGGCAGACCGGATCCACGAGCCCATGGCTGATCGTCCGGCGATTGACACCCTGGCAGCCCATCACCTGGACCGGGTCTTGGCGATCAACAATGCGAGTGCACGGGAGACATCGCCTCTCGACCGAGCCGGCTTGGCCCATCTGGTCGAACAATCCGTCTACGCACGGGTAACCGGGATAGAGCCGAGCGCCGTGGACGCATTCGTCATTGCGATGGATCAGGACGCGGACTACGAGAGCCCGAATTTCCGCTGGTTCAAGGCCCGGCTCGAGGCCTTTCTCTATATCGACCGGGTGGTGGTGGCGCAGACGGCCCGCGGCAAGCGCCTTGCCCGCACGCTCTATGAGGACCTGTTCGCTTTCGGCCGCGGGGCGGGGCATCGTTTCGTGGCCTGCGAGGTCAATCGGGATCCGCCCAATCCCCGGTCCGATGCCTTTCACGCCGCCCTCGGTTTTTCCGAAGCCGGCGCAGCCGTCCTTGCGGAAATGGGCAAGACCGTGCGTTACCTCGTGAAGCCGCTCAGCCCTATGGGTGAATGACGCCACGCCGGCCATGTCACGATGGGGCGCCGAGGGTCTTCATCACAAAAACCCAATGATCGCGTTCGTCGAAAAGGCGCGTACACGGATAGACGCTGACCAGGTTCTCCCGTCCGGCCGATTTGGAACCGGAAGACGGTCAGCTCGCCTTACGAATCTGTCCCTTGGCCCGCTCGTTCCGGATGCCTTCCGCGATCAAGAACGCGAGTTCCAGGGACTGGGTCGCGTTGAGCCGCGGGTCGCAATGGGTGTGATAGCGGGAGGAGAGATCCGCCTCGCCAATGGCCTGGGCCCCGCCGAGGCACTCGGTGACATTCTGGCCCGTCATCTCGAAATGAACGCCGCCGGCATAGGTGCCTTCGGCTTGGTGCACGGCGAAGAACTGTTGTACTTCCTTCAGCACACGCTCGAACGGACGGGTCTTGTAGCCGTTGTCGGTCTTGATGGTGTTCCCATGCATCGGATCGCAGGACCACACGACGGTCCGGCCTTCCCGCTTCACCGCGTGGATGAGCGGCGGCAGATGCTCGCCCACCTTGTCCGCCCCGAAGCGGCAGATCAATGTGAGGCGCCCGGCCTCATTGGACGGGTTCAGACGGTCGATGAGGGTGAGCAGGCCGTCCGCATCAAGGGAGGGACCGCATTTCACGCCGATCGGGTTCTTCACGCCCCGGAGGAATTCCACATGGGCGCCGTCGGGCTGGCGCGTGCGATCCCCGATCCACAGCATATGGGCCGAGGTGTCGTACCAGTCGCCCGTGGTGGAATCGACGCGCGTGAGCGCTTCTTCATAGCCGAGCAACAGGGCTTCGTGGCTGGTGAAGATCTCGGTCTGGCCGAGTTGGGGCACGCTTTGGGAGTTGATGCCACAGGCCGTCATGAAATCCATGGCCTCGGAAATCCGGTCGGCCATGGTCCGGTAGCGCTCCGCCTGCGCCGTGTTTTCCACAAAGTCCAGCAGCCAGCGATGGGCGTTGTGCAGATCGGCATAGCCGCCGCGGGCGAAGGCGCGGATCAGGTTCAAGGTCGCGGCGGACTGGCCATAGGCCTTGATCATGCGCTCCGGGTCCGGATGGCGGGCGCTTTCGGTGAAGTCGATGCCATTGATGATGTCGCCGCGATAGCTCGGCAGCTCCACACCGTCGATGGTTTCCGTGTCGGCGGACCGGGGCTTGGCGAACTGGCCGGCAATGCGCGCCACCTTCACGACCGGCATGCTGGCGCCGAAGGTCAACGCGACGGCCATCTGCAGGATCACCCGGAACGTATCGCGGATGGTGTCCGCACTGAACTCCGCGAAGCTTTCGGCGCAGTCTCCACCCTGGAGCAGAAAGGCCTCGCCGCGGGAAACCGCGGCGAGATGGGCCTTGAGCTGGCGCGCTTCGCCCGCGAAGACGAGGGGCGGAAGGCCCGCAAGCTGCTTCAGGGCGCGATCCAGTGCCTGCGGATCGGGATAGGTCGGGACTTGACGAACGGGCTTGTCTTTCCAAGAGGTCGGCGTCCAGGTGCGGACGGGGTCTTGGGCGGAAGCGATGGGAGCCGTGGTCATGGCAGTTATCCTCTCGTCAATTCGTCTGCGCGCCGCTACCGGCCGGCGGCAGTGGTGCGCCTATGGCGCGGGTCCCCCTCCTCGGGGACGAAACGTTCACGGATAGTCACCAGTTCTTCGGCCGATGTGGGATGAACGGCGACGGTCGCGTCGAACTGCGCCTTGGTGGCGCCCATGCGCACGGCAATGCCCACCATCTGGATCATTTCAGGCGCATCCGGACCGATCAGATGGCAACCCAGGACCCGGTCGGTATTCCGCTCCACGATCAGTTTCATGAGCATGTGTTCATCGCGGTCCACGAAGCTGTTCTTCATCGTGCGGAAATGGGTCTTGTAGATGTCGAATTCGATCCCGGCCTGGAGCACGTCCAGGTCCGTCATGCCCACGGTGCCGAGGGGGGGCTGGCTGAACACCGCCGTCGGGATGCAGTCATAGTCCGGCCGGGTCGGGTTGTCCTTGAACACCGTCTCCACGAAGGCGATCCCTTCGCGGATGGCCACGGGCGTCAGGTTCACCCGGTCCGTGACATCTCCGATCGCGTAGATGCTGTCGCACGTGGTCTTCGAGTACTCGTCCACCACGATGGCGCCGTTGTTCTGCATCTCGACGCCCGCGGTCTCGAGGCCCAGACCCTGTGTGTGCGGAACCCGGCCCGTGGCATAGAGGACAAGATCGGTGGGGATCTCCGTATCGCGCTCCAGGATCACCACATAACCGTCACCGGTTTTTTCGATGCATTTGACGTCGGACTCGATCAAAACCTTGATGCCCTTGCGCTCCATCTCCCGACGGAGCATGACCCGCAGATCGAGATCGAAGCCGCGCAGAATCTCCGTCCCGCGATAGATCAGGGTCACATCGACCCCGAGGCCATGCATGATGCCGGCAAATTCGACGGCGATATAGCCGCCGCCGACGATCACAAGCCGCTCGGGCAGGTGCTCCAGCAGGAACATCTCATTCGAGGACACGGCGTGTTCGATTCCCATCACGCTGGACGGCAGATAGGGCCAGGACCCGGTGGCCACCAGAATGGTCCGTGCCGTGATTTCCCGTCCCTGGTTCACCAGGCGGACCGAATGGGGGCCCGTCACCACGGCGCGGTCGAGAATGGTCTGGGCGCCTGCATTGGCGAGATTGCGTTGATAGATGCCGCTGAGATGCGTCAGGTTCGCCTGGACCCGATCCCGTAAGGTCGGCCAGTCGAAGTGGGTCTCGCCCACATGCCAGCCAAAGCCGGCGGCATCGTCGAAATCTTCCGTATAGTGACTGGCGAGCACGAGCAGCTTTTTCGGCACGCAGCCGCGCAGCACGCAGGTGCCGCCTTCCCGGTCCTCTTCCGCGACCGCGACCCGGGCGCCCGCCTGGGCGGCGAGCCGGCTCGCGCGCACGCCGCCGGAGCCGGCACCAATGGTGAACAAATCATAATCGTAGGACGTCATCGCAACCGCTTTCTTCGTGGCGCAGAGCCGAAACACGTTGATCCTTAGGGTGTCATCCCGGTCGGACACGGGCAAGGGGCTTTACCCGGCCGCCTGTCAAGGTTCGATGACAAAATCCGCCCAAACCGCCCGGTGATTGGAGCTGGCGTCGGCGATCACGCCATGGTCCCGAACGGCGAGCGGCCCCTTGGCCAGCAGATGGTCGATCTGGAAGCCGGCGGCGGCCGGAAGAGCGTTGGGCCAGGTGCCCAGAGGATGCCAAGGCCGGGAGGCGAGGCCTTTCAAGCCCGTTTGCGCAAGGAATTGGCGGAAGGCGGGCGCCATAGGCGTGGCATTGAAATCTCCGCCGACAATGACCGGCCCGGGCGCCGCGGCCACGAAACCGGCGAGCCGCTCCAGGTCCCGGGCCCGGGCGGCAAAGCCCTGCGGCGAGAGAGACCGGGTGGCGTGGAAGCTGATCACGGTCGCAGTGCGGGGCCCGGCTGGCCCGCCCGGCCCACCCGGCAAAGTGACGGGCACAACCAGGGCGCGGATAATCCCCTCATCGTGCTTCAGATAGCTTGGACGGGGAAGCGTCTCGGGCCAGGGTTGAAGAATAGTGCCCTGAATGTCTCCCAGCGGATATTTGGAGAATACCAGAACGCCGATGGGGCCTGCGCGCCGCATATGGGGATAGAGGCCGCGCAGATCCTGAAACTGGCCCCACCAGCGGGGATTGGTCTCCTGGAGCAGAACCACATCGGCCTTCCGCTCCCGGATGAAGGTCATCTTCTCCGCATGATCCTCGTTGAAGACCAGGATGTTGAAGCTCAGCACCCGTAAGGGCGTGCCCCCTCCGCCCGCCGCCTCGGGCAGGGCAAGGGTCTGGGCGTGACTGACGATCACCCAGGCCAGCAGGCCGGCAGCGGGCAGACCGGCCGCAAGGGCCCCGACCACGCGGCCGCGAAACACCTGAACCAGGGCCACCACCAGCAGCAGAGCCGCAACATGGGCCGAAAAATTGAGGCCGAGATCCAGCGCCCAAACGAGTCCGAGGCCAATGGTCTCCATAGGGTCATATCCTCCCCCCGATCATGCGCGCCGCAGCGAGACCAAGCGTCAGAAGAACAGAGCTTCTCCACCCGGCATCACAGGCTGACCGGACGGGTCCTCCATTGGGTCTTCTGGCTGAACGGGCCTTCCGCTCTCCTCCGGATCCTCGACAACCGGTGTGAAGGTCTCCTCCTGCATGCCCGTTTCGCCCATGGCGGCACATGTGAAATCGTCCGTACCGGTCAGGGCCGATAGGGGCTGAGCGACGGCACCGATGGTCAGGGTCACCGTGGCCTCGTTCGACAGCGCCCACGGTCAAGGTCACCGTCGCGCTCGCCAGCGTCCCGAAAACATCCGTCCCGAGACCGTAGGTGAAGCTGCTCGTGCCCGTGAAGCCGGGCGTGGACAGGAACGGTGACGCCCTCCTTCGCCCCACTCATTTGAGTCGTTTCCACCGAGGGATTGGCAAGGGCGCGGGCGAATGCATCGCGGAAGGCGTCGGGCCGGTCGAACATCACGAAGTGGAAGCTCCGGTCAATGCGCTCCAGGGTTTTTGAGGGCAGGGCCCCATATTGGCGCCCATAGAGACGGTCGAGGGCTGCCGCGCCGATGGGCATGATCCGGTCATGGGCGTAGATCACCGTGGTTTCCGCCGTAATCCCCGCCAACCGGGGCCGAAGGTCCAGAGTGAACATCTCATGCAGGGCGTCGATCAGGGTGTCCTTGTCCGACGTGACGAGCCACAGGGACAGGTCCGACAGCCGCTCGGTCTGTTTGGTCAGGCCGGCCAGCGCCGCCCTCTGCTGGGCGAAGAATACCGAAGGCGGCTGCAGCCTTTGGGTCGTGCGCAAATTGTCGGCCACGGAACGCGCCTCCGAAACGGTTTCGGCCCGGAAGAACAGCTCCGCCACAAAGGGCAACGAGTCGACGATGATAAGGCGCGCGACCCGCTCCGGCGCGGCTTCCGCCACCAGCATACCCATGACGCCGCCCAGGGAATGGCCGGCCAGCGTGACGCCGGTCAGGTCCTGCTCTTCGAGATAACGGACAAGGGCCGCCTTTCGGGTCTCAAGGACAGGCCCGGGCACCGGCGGCACCCCCGCAAATCCCGCCAGGGTGAAACGATGCACGCGGTAGCGATCCTCAAAAGCCGCCGCGGTGTCCTCCCACACGGCCATGGACGAGGCGAGGCCGGGGATCAAAAGCAGGTCCGGCCCCTGCCCCGTCACAGTGACGCGGAATGCCTGGGCCCGTTCGCCGCCGCAGGCCGCCGCCGTCAGCGCCAGAAGCCCGATTACCGTCAGGAAGCGGAACAAAATACGGTTTGGCATGGACCAGTCTCCAGTGATTGAAGCCGCAGCCTTCCAGTGATTACAGCGCCCCTGCCCTTATCCGGTCAGGCGCCGCACCTGGCCCGTTTCGTCCGCAATGAGCGCGAGGTGGGACAGGCCGATGAACAGGCCATGGTCGATCACCCCGGGAATGGCCTTCAGCGCCCGGGCCAGGGCCGCGGGATCCGGGATCGCACCACAGGCACAGTCGTAAATATGCATGCCGCTATCGGTCACAAAGGGTTCGTTGTCCGGTTTCATCCTGGGACAGACAGGGGCGTCATCAAGCCCGGCCGTCTCCAGCGCGGCCCGGACCTGGCGCAGGGTTGATGCCGCGCCGAAGGGCACGATTTCGACCGGCAGCGGAAAAGCGCCCAACCGGTCCACGGCTTTTTTGCCCTGGGCAACGATGATCACCCGGTCCGAGGCGGCGGCCACGATCTTCTCACGCAACAGCGCCCCGCCGCCGCCCTTGATCAGGGCGAGGCCCGGCCCGATCTCGTCGGCGCCGTCGACGGTCAGTGCCAGCCGCTCTTCCCGGTCGAGATCCGTAAGCGGAATGCCAACATCCCGGGCCAGGGCCGCCGTCGCCTCGGAGGTGGGCACGCCGCGAATGCACCAGCCTTTTTCCGTACACAACGCACCCAGGGCCCGTATGAAATGGGCCGCGACGGTCCCGGTTCCGAGCCCGAGCACCATGCCGTCCCGGACCTCCGACAGGGCTGCGAGGGCCGCCAGGCGCTTTTGATCGTCTTCGGACAAGCTCATGCCGCCAAATTCCTAAAGCGGAGCCACCGCCCGCGCCGTCGTGCCCTCAGACCCCAGCGCCGCCGGGACGCACGATCCGCCGGGCCGCCACCATCGGATCCGCCAGATCCTGGGCGAGACCGCACACCCGGTCGAACAGGGTCCGGTCCACGGGACGCCGCAGCTCTCCGGCGCCCAGTGCGGCCGCAAGCTGGGCCGCCGCCAGCAGCCATCCCAGATCGTCCTGGTCCGCCAGGCCCTCCGCCACGCACAAATGGGCAAGTGCCACGGGCCCCTGATCGGCGCCCATATCCGCATCGGCGGTCACACGTCGGCGCGCGGCCCCGGCCAGGATGGCCCAGGCGAACAGCATCGCCGCGGCCGCCTCGCCCCGCCGCAGCAGACGCCGCGCCTCGCCCAGCCGGGCACCCACTTCGCCCGTGGCCGGAAGATCCGGAGCCGGCGCTTCGGGCTCCGCCAGCACCAGTCGGAAGGTCCAGTCGGGCCGCGCCTCGGCGGCTTCGGCGAGGCGGCGAAGCCGTGCCGCCCCATCCGCCCCCGCCGCCGGGCTCAGGGCCCGCACACCCACCAGGATGACCCGGCCGGCTTTCGCCGCCGCCAGATCCGGCTCCACAATGCCGCCCGCGCCGTCATCGATTTGGGGACGGACGGCCACGTCATAGCCCTGCCCCAGATAGCCTTTGCGCAGTCGCGCCAGAATGTCGGTCTCGTTCGCCATGGCCTTGCTCCCGGGAAATGCCTTATGCGGTTTGGATGCCTTCGGGCATGGCCGAATGGTCCGGTCCGTCTTCGATCCGCACATAGAGGAAATGGGATGCGGCCCCAAGCCGCTCCGCAACAAGGGGCGGCGGATCCATCAGTTCAAAACCCGGGACCTGACGGGTACGGCGCACCACCACCTGGGCCACCCGGTCGTCATCGTCAAAGGCGAGGCCTGTTAGGGCGTCGAGCACATGTTTGGGAATATTGTCCGTGTCACAAGCGTAAGGACCGGTGTGGAACAGCACCATCAGGGCCGAAAGCTCCCCATGGTCCCGGTAGGCCCAGGCACCGAGCCGCGCGAGGGCCGCAACGCCGACCCGTTCTTTCCATTTGCGCGCCGCACGCCGGTCGTTATTGGCCGACACCGGAATACCTTCGACCACGAATTCGAGGCGCGCGGGTCTGTGGGCCCCCTGGGCCGTTGCCAGGCGGGCCGGGCCGAGGGGGGCGAGCGCCGTCTGCCTCATGGGACTGATCCTCCGCCATCAGACGATTGACCCAGCGGCACGGAACCGCGGGTGCCGGCGTCCGCCGTGGCCGGGGCGACCGGACCCCGCCCACCGCCACAGCCGCTGAAAGCCGGAACGCGGCTGCCGGCCGGCAGGGTCACGCCTTCAATGTGATTGAACGGTCCGATCTCCACCCCGTCCTCGACCACGGCGCCCGGCCCGAACACCACATGGGGCGCGATGGTCACATCCCGGCCCAGCACCGTGTCCCATGAGAACGCGACCGTGGACGGATCGCGCAAGGTGACGCCAGCGGCCATGGCCTCGTCCCGCCGGCGGGCCTGATAGGCGGCTTCGGCCCGGGCCAGTTCCCCGCGTGCGTTCACGCCCAGCACTTCGGCTTCCTCCGCCTCCACGACGGCGCAGGCCAAGCCGCGGCTCCGGGCTTTCGCCACAATGTCGGTGAGGTAGTACTCGCCCTTGGCATTGTCGTTGTCGATCTCATCGAGCAGCGGAAACAGAACCCGTCCGTCCACGGCCAAAACGCCGGAATTGCACAATGGCAAAGCAAGCTGTTCCGGTGTGGCTTCGCGTGCCTCGACAATGGCTTCGAGTGCCCCGGTCCCGTCCAGGATCAGCCGGCCATAGGCCCCCGGATCGTCCGGGCGGAAACCGAGCACGACAATCGCCGCGCCGGCCCGCCGGACGGCGCACATGTCCGCCAGGGTCTGCATGCGGATGAGGGGGGTGTCGCCGTAGAGGATCAGCGCATCGTCCATGGCTTCCGGACAGCTCGCCCGCGCGGCCAGCACCGCATGGCCCGTCCCGAGCTGGGGCTCTTGAACCGCGATGGCGCAAGCCGGCGAGAAGGCCCGCGCGCTGGCTGCAACCTGCTCGCCGCCCGCGCCGACGACCGTCACGATCCGCTCCGCGCCCGCCTGCGCGCAGCTCGCCAGCACATGGTGCAGCATGGGCCGGCCGGCGATGGCGTGCAGCACCTTGGGCAGCGCGGATGTCATGCGGGTACCCTTTCCGGCGGCCAACACGATGCCGACCATGCCGGCGCCGCCTTGGACGGCCTTGGGCTGCCCGGCCTCGTGTTGCATGGCTCCCTCCGGGGCGGTAGGCAGTCTCGGAACGCTTTGCCGGCACCATGTCACAGCCGGCGGCGAAGGCAAGGGCGCGGCGGTGGGCCCGCGGCGCCGGCGGTGCGGGGCCTGCGCGCTCCGGGGCCTGCGCG
>JBHJGV010000002.1:0-28250 GCA_050331455.1 Alphaproteobacteria bacterium | reverse complement strand
GGGCAAGCCCCCTGGACCCCCGCCCAAAGGGTAAAAGGAAAAAGAGAAAAGGGCTAAAGCGTTCTCGCAACACGCAAACCGCGAGTATCGAATCGGTAGTCGGGCCTGCCCCTGAGGCGGAACGCCGAGCGGAGCCTGAGGGGCTGGCTGAACCAGGAGCCGCCGCGCACCACACGGGCGGTGCTGTCGGTCGGGTTTGCAACCCAGGCCGAGCCGTCCGCCGGCGCACCGACATAGCTGTCGTGCCAGGGATCCTCACACCATTCGAAAACATTGCCATGCATGTCGTGAAGGCCAAAAGCATTGGCCGGAAACGTCCCCACCGGCGTCGTCCGTTTCCGGTATTCCCCTGTCCTGCCGTTTCCATAACGGTGATTGCCATCATAATTGGCCTGGTCCGTGAAGATCGTCTCCCCAAAGGAAAACGGCGTGGTCGTCCCGGCCCGGCAGGCATATTCCCACTCCGCCTCCGAAGGCAGACGGTAAGCCGCCCCCGTCCGATCCGAGGCCCAGGCGCAATAAGCCTTGGCATCGTCCCAGGACACGTCAATCACCGGCCGCCCGCCCCGGCCCCATCCCTGGTCCTTGGGCTTACGGCGCCCCTCAGCCTCACAAAACGCGTCATACTCCCCAAAGGTCACAGGATAGCGCCCAAGGGCAAAGGGCGCCGCAAAGCGCACCTCATGCTGCGGCCCTTCGTCGTCACTTCGCCCTTCTTCGCCCGGCGGCGCGCCCATCACAAACCGCCCCGCCGGCACAACCACAAGCTCCGGCAGCCCGTCCCCATCCCGAAACACCCGCCCAGGCGTCCAGACGGTCGAAGGGGGCGGGTCCACAGGCTCGGCGGCACGCTGCAATTCCGTCAGATGGTGCTCAATTTCAAACTCAAGGCCGGACCCCGGCGCGGCACTCTGCACGCGCTGCAGAAACCGTGACACCAAATCGGCATTGTCGCGGGCCGGAAAATCACGCCACGTCTGGCGCAGATCGGCAAGCACGTCGATGCGCGGTCCGGCCGCCGGCGGCGGTTCCGGCGCAGGCTCCACCACTTGTATGCCGCCGAAAGGTCCGGTTTTCAGCGTCGGCGCAAGCTCGCGCCCGACAAGGCGGCCAAGCCTTTTCAGGGTCAAGGTCCAGTTTTCGAAACTGTCTTCGCCCTGCCAGCCGAACAGGTCATAATAGTTCACATGCCGAAGATCTGCCGGCTGATCTGTGCGCGCGAAGGGCTCGATGGCCACCGGCACCAGGATGTCCCGGTCCTTGGCTTCACGCGCCTCGATCAGGCACCAGGGCCTTGTGAAGTAAAACGGTGTCCAGCAGGCGAGCACGGCCTTTGAGGTGTCCAGTGCGCGGGTGATGACGTCCGGAAAGACGGCGCCGCCGTCGATGCCCTCAATGTCGAAAAAGATGTCAAGGCCCATCGCCTCGAACCGCGCCTTTAATGGCTCAACCTTGGCGCGTTCGCGCCGCGCGTAAGAAATGAAGATATCAACCACGCCATCCCTCCGGTCATCCACCCTTTGACTGGACACGCACGGTCCAGCGCATCACCACGGTCCTCGTGACGGTCCGCGGCCGCGCGTCAACCATCAGGATCCGGCGTCACGATCCGGCATCAGGGTCGGCATCAACGCCTGGGCCGGCCGGGCCTGTCCGGCGTGCCCTCTTCGCCCCCCAAGGGCTGCACTATCGGGTCCGGCGACCGCCAAGGCAAGATGCACCCGGGCCCCGCCGAGCCCCGGCCTGCCCTCCGGATACGAACAGGCCAAAGGCAGGGGGGCACCCGGTCTCAGGCGGCGGCCTGGGGTTCGATTTCGAACTGGAGGGCGGTCATAACCTGGTCATATCGGTCCAGCATATCCAAATGATCGCGCCCGCCCACATCCACGGTACAGAGCTGGAAGGAGTAGCTGTCCTGATTCGGCAGGGCGGCCAGGTCCATGCCCCGCTCCACACCGATGGCGATGCGCGTGTCCGGCTGGCGGGTCAGCAGACGATCAATGGCGCCTTTGGTCGGTGTCCGGACGACTTTGCCGGCCTCCGTGGTGCGGATGAAGAAATGACCGGCCACATTCCAGGTGCCTTCTTTCTTGAAGGTGCGCGGCTTGCGCCCGAGTGCCAGATCCACAATGACCGAAAAATGGGTGACGCCGTGCACCTTCAGGAACAGGTCCGCATGGCTCTGGGACGCGCGCGGGTTGACCTCCAGCAGCCAGACATTGTCTCCCGTCTGATCATAGAAGAACTCGGCATTGAACGGCCCATGAGCGTAGCCGAACTGCTGTACGACGGCCCGGGTCACATCCATCATCCGGTGCTGGATCTCCAGCGGCAGGGTCGAGGGATATTCATAACGGGAAAACGAGGAGCTGTCGGGCTCGCGCACGCTGTCCACGACGCCGTAAACGACCACGCGGCCGTCAAAGGCATAGCCTTCCAGGGTGCATTGGGCGCCGGAAATCGTGGACTCGGCCAGGAATGTCTCGGGCATGCCGGTCAGTTCGTCCGGCATGGCGTAGTCGCGCATCATGGCCCGGAACGGATCGACGATGGCCGGCGATTTCTCCCGGCAGACCTCCATCACCTCGGCGAATTGGCGCTCATCGGTGATTGCGTAGGCAAGATAGGAACGGAAGGATTTGATCGGTTTGATCCAGTAGGGCGGCAGGATACCGATCTTGGAATAGGCCTCATCGTCAAAAGGGCTGAAGGCTTGGAACACGGGAATGTTCTCCGCCGCGACCTTCTGCTGTTCCATGCGGCTCCAATATTTGTGCTCACATTTCAGAAGGCTTTCGAGCCCGGGTCCCGGAAGGCCGAAGCGCTCCGCCAGAATGGCCGAAATGATGGTGCCCGGAAAATCGAAAAAGCTGGTCACACCCGCCGGACCGCCGGGAATGGCCTCCATGCGGGAGGCCGCCAGTTCGATCAGCTCCCGAATGGGAACATCGGGATCGTCTCTCATCTCGTCGAAGGTCAAGGCCGCGTGGAATTCACACTCCCGGGCCTGGGGTAAGGTTGCAAGCGTTTGTTTATTATAATCGTCAAGTCCAACGAAGAATACGTGCTTCTCGTCCGTCATTCGATATCCTTTGTGTTACACGAGTTTTCTGGGAATGCGCTCATCCCAGCTTTTGGCGAAAACGCGCGCATCTCCCTCGTAAGCGTCAAGGGTGGCCCTGACCAGAAATTCATCCTCAAGAGCGCTGAGCGTGGTCCGGGTAATGGTCTGGACCTCCCAGTCGCCCCGTTTGAAGCTGCGCGTCTGCTCTACAAAACCGCGCACGGTGGCATAGTCATTATTGTGATAAGAATATGTTTCCCGTGCCCGGCGACCGACCGTGAGATTGATATCATCAAGCCGATATGTGGGATCGTCATTCACGACCTCCAGGGCCACCCGGTTCGTGCCCAGGTTTTGTTTGACCATCCATTCGCGCTGGTGCGGGGCGATCAGGGTCGTGGCCAGCGGCGGCGCCATGCGCGGATCGCCCAGACTGCCCAGACCCGCATCTTCCGCCCGCGGCGGGCGCACCGGCAGACGCAGATGGGACTTCTGTGTAAAGACAGTGAGGCGCGCCGGCTCCGGCGCCGGCCAGGCCAACGGCCAGTAGGAACTCGACACCGCAAGGCGGATCCGGTGCCCCGCGGGAAAGCTCTGCGCGATATTGTTCATGGACACCGTCACGCGGTAGCGCTGGCCGGGCACCAGCGGCGTCGGCGTCTCGTGGCTGTCCCGGTGGCACAGATTGAGGATCCCGAAACTGACCCGCGCGGCCCGGTCATTGGGGGCCACTTCGCACAGGCGGACCGCGACCATGGCGACCGGCCGGTCGGCGGCGATGTCGAGCTCCACCTGGGGCGCGCCGAGGATCTCCAGGCGCTCGTCCAGGGGCGGCGTGTCGAAGAGCAAAGCGCCCCCATCCTCCTGCCGCTGGTCCCAGGGCAGGTCCGTTTCCTCGGCATAGGAACACCATTTGCCGGCGAACAGGCCGACGCTCAGAGGGCTGAGGATGGAGATACCGGTATCGTCCTCGCCATTGGCCGTGTCCGGATCGATCAGCCAGCCATTGCCGAGACGCCAGGATTGCTCCCAGATCCGAGGGCTCGGCCATTCCTCTTCGGCGACCCAGCGCCCCGGGCTGTTGGCATTGAGGGGCGATGAGGGGTTCATCATCCAGGCCCGGACATGGGGCTCGCTCTCCACGCCATTCTCAATGCCCTTCAGCCAGCGGTCCCACCAGGCAAGACACTCGCCCAGGAAATCAATGGCGGGCCCCGGGCCGCCCTGGTGGGGATATTTATGGCCCCAGGACCCGACGATGGCCCGCCGGGGCACCCGGAGGTTCTCCATGAGGCGGAAGACCGGGTTGGTGTACCCGTCCCGCCAGCCGCTGACGGCCATCACCGGCACCTCGATCGCGCCGTAGTCCTCGCCGATGGATCCCTGTTTCCAGTAATCGTCCCGAGTGGGATGCTGCAACCAAGTGGCCAGCCAGAGGCCGGAATTTTCCATGCGGTCGAGCCACATGTCCCGCCAGCGTTCGCCCACCACGTCCGGATCCGGCGGCAGGGAGTTGAAGGCCAGCATATTGCTGGCCCAGGAGAGATTGTCCGTCAGAAGACAGCCGCCCATATAGTGCACATCGTCCGCATAGCGATCGTCAGACGAGCAGACCGTGACCACCGCTCCCACCTGGGGGGGGCGACGGGCTGCGAGCTGGAGGCCGTTGAAGCCGCCCCAGGAGAGGCCGAACAGGCCGATCCGCCCGGTGCACCAGGGCTGCACTGCGATCCAGGACAGGATTTCTTGACCGTCTTCGAGTTCCTGGGGGAGGTATTCGTCCCGCAGCACACCTTCCGAGTCGCCGGAGCCGCGCATGTCGACGCGGATGCCGGCATAGCCATGGGCTGCGAAATAGGCATGAATCTGATGATCCCGGACGGCCTTATTGTCGCGCAGGCGATAGGGAATGTATTCGAGGATGGCCGGCACAGGCACCGCCTCGGCATCGGGCGGCAACCAGATTCGGGCCGACAGACGTGTGCCGTCCTTCATTTCGATTCGGACAGCATCCAGCACCTGGACGGCTTCGAAAATGTCGTCGGATTCCTCACGCGTGGACACGGGGATCATGCCTTTCCGTTTTGAAAGCTTTGCGATGGCCGGCCTGCAAGGCGGGTGATGGCAACGCAGGCCGCGGCGTGCGCGTCCATCATGCCCCATGCGCCGCGCAATCCCTAGCATCCGGATATCAGACCGCCGCCTGAAAAGGGCGCGTTCGTTCAAGGCCATGGGACGGGAACTGAGTCAGGTCTTGTCCGCATTGCGATTGAAAGGTCGTGATGTTTCAACGTCTTAATTTGCGCGGGGTGGAGGGTCTTCTTAGGGTAACTTTAACGGGTTCGGCATCAGGGGTTGACTGTTCCTTAGGAATAGTTGTGAAGGATTTGTCGACTATGGCCACGCTGACGATGGTTCAGACTACATGCCGGACGCTGCCCCATGATGCGTCGAGCATGATACCATCCGGGTGCGTTCCTTCCCGGCCCGTAACGACACGCCCGGCGGCCCCTCGCCTTCTCGCCGGCGTTTTTCTCTGCTTTCTAGCCCCGTTCTGGAGCAGTCCGTCCGCCCAGGCGGACCCGCTGCCCCATCCCCTTGCCCGCCCCTTCGCCGCCGCCGAGGCGCCGACAGCCGCCATCCCGCGGCCTCATCCGTTGCCGACGTCCCTCACCCGCGACCGCGCCAGCGGGACATCGGACGATGGGGTCGTCTGGGATCATACGCCCGTTGACCCGGCGTTGCGCTCGGATGCGTCCTATGGGCGGTTGCAGCTCGGCGATGTGCGGCTGCCGCCCCAGGGCTGGGTGACCTGTTTCGAAGCCCGCGATCCCGGCTGCCAGTTCGGCGCCGTGGAGCTGTCCCAGGATCGGTGGCGCGATCTGGGCCGGGCCCAGTCCCTCAACCGCCGCTGGGATTACCAGGCAGATCAGGGCGAGGACTGGCGGGCGCCGGGGTCGTCTTTGGAAAGCGGCAGCGAACGCCTGACCGGCGATTGCGAAGACACCGCGCTGGCGAAACTCATCTTTCTCAAAGATCGGGGCTGGCCCGAAGAAGCCTTGCGGATCGCCGTCGGCAAGCGCGACGGGATCCAGCACGCCGCACTCATGGTGCGCACGACCTTGTGCGACATGATCCTGGACAATGAGGGCCCGGTGCTGTGTGCCTCCAAGTCCCGGTTTCGAGTGGAAAAAATCAATGTCGGGCCATTCTGGCGCGACGCAAGGAGCAGCCGTCTCGTCCCGACGCTGTTCTGATGACGGATCGTTTCCGTCCGCATAAGAATGAAACCCGGGGGGCGTATGCGTTCTCCGGGATTTTGGTCGAAAGGATCGGTGCAGTCTTGGGAGGGTCTTATGCGTGGTGCAATCGCTCGATGGCGCGGTGCGGTTTTGTTCCTTTTCTTCACGATGCTGGGCGGTCTGTGGGCGGTGCTCGTCGGCACGCTCGCGAGCATGATCTGACAACGGCCCTGCATTGTCAGGCGCCAGGGATCGTCAAGCGACGGGGATCGTCAGTTGCCGGTGAATTCCGGATCCCGCCGTTCGAAAAAAGCGGCCGTTCCTTCTGCGAAATCGCCGCTTTGTGAGGTGAGCAGAAACTGGTCCCGGTCCATGAAAATGGTGGCGCGTGCGAGGGCCGCCGAGGCTGCGTTGATGGCCTCCTTGGACATGCGCACGGGCACCGGCGGCAGCCGTGTCACCTTCCAGGCCCAGCGCACGGCCTCCTCCTCTGCTTGACCGTCGGGCACGCAGGCATCGGCGAGACCCCAGGTGACGGCATCCTCCGCGTTGAGGGCATCCCCGAAAATCGTGAAGCGTTTGGCCCGCGCCGGGCCTGCCAGGGCCACCAGGCGGGGCAGCGCATGCCAACTCATATTGATGCCCAAGGGCACCTCGGGCAGGCGCAGTGTGGCGCTCCGGCCCATGATGCGGAAATCGCACGATACCGCCAACGCCGCCGCACCTCCGATACAATAGCCTTCGATGGCGACAATGGTGATCTGCTCCAGTGCTTCCCAGGCCGCGCACAAGTCCGGCCCCGCCAGGACGGCCTGCCGCCGATCCAGCAGGGTCGCAGGCGCCGCTTCCGGATCCGTCCGTTCGGACAGATCGGCGCCGGCGGAAAAGAAAGTCGACGCCCCTGTCAGCACGACGGCGTGAAGATCCGTGCACTGCTTCAAATGGACCGCGACGCGGGTGAGTTCGGCCATCATGGTCCGGGACAGGGCGTTGCGGCGATCGGGGCGGTTGAGCCGCACGGTGACGAGGGCGCCGTCAATGCCGACCTTCAACGTCTCGAACCCGTCCAGCCCACCGCTCCCGTTCCCTGACACCATATCATTGGTCCTCTGAGCATCATCCCCATGCCAACCCTGGTTGGCCACACCTCAGTCTTGATCGTAATGGGACGGCGGGGGGACGCAAGGTGGGATGCGCCATGCTTGTTCGTGGATCGCGTCGCCACTAAGCTGTGGGAAAGCCGCCGTCCGGCCTGCCCTGCCGCGTGTTCGAAACGTCGCGGGACGATGGTGAGCGGATCAAGCGGACAACACGGTCGGGAGGACGACGCGAACCATGCGCAAATCCTTTATTCAGGTCGCCAAGGGACGCTATCCGCGGCAGGCCCACGCCAATCTCAACGGCCTGAAGGACGACGAGATCAGTCGCCTCGGCTTCGATGGCCGCTCCGCCCAGCTGTTCCGCCGCCACGATCCCACCCAGGTGCGCGCCGCCGGCAGCCTGCGCAATCGCACGGTCATGAGTGACAAACTGCGTCCCACGGACATGGACGATCCGCGCGGGCAACCCCTGTTGGTGCTGCACAATCCGGACTGCCGGATTTACGTCAGCCGTCGCCGGGAAATGTCGCCCTTTTTCGAGCGCGATGTGAATGGGGACTTGCTCTATTTCATTCACAAGGGCACAGGCACGTTCGAGACGGAATTCGGCCCCCTGCGCTTTCGCCCCGGTGACTATGTGGGCATTCCGAAATCGGCGAATTATCGCATTCGGCCGGACACCCAGGAGAACCATTTCTTCATTGTCCAGACGAATGGCAATATGGAATTTCCCGATTTTGGGGTGTTCGGACGCCAGGCGCCCCTCGACGTCACCCTGATCGAGATCCCCGAGCCTCAGGTGCTGGATGAACCCGGTCACGGGGAGTGGGAGATCCGGGTTACCCATGGTGAGGAGACCTCGTCCTTTTTCCAGGATTTCCACCCCTGCGACGTGGAGGGCTGGAAGGGCGACCTGTTCCCGTTCCGGTTCAATATGGAGGATTGGAACCCGATCCTCGCCGACGGCATCCACCTGCCCCCGCCGGTGCACATGTTCATGCAGGCCGAGGGCGTGGCCATGGTGCATTTCCTGCCGCGGCGCGCCGAATCCGTTCAGGGGGCGGAGCGTGTTCCCTGGTATCACCGCAATGCGGACTATGACGAAGTGACCTTCGTGCATGGCGGCCGATTTTTCGGGGCGCCCATGCCGGCGGGCCTGCTGATGCACACGCCCCAAGGCCTGCACCACGGGGTCCCGGAACCGGTGCGGGAACATGTGCGCGCCAATTGGACCGCCAATGAGCGGGTGGAGTGGATGATCTTCGCTGTGGACGTGGCCAGGCCCATGACGCCGACGGCGGCTCTTACCGCCTTTGACGTCTGAAGGCGGACCCGGCATGGCCCTGCACGAGATCGTTCGCGACCCCTACGGCATCCTGTTCAAGGAGCAGGCGGCCTTCAAGGACGTCTATGGCGGCGAGACCGGGACGGTCTTTCTGGAATGCCTGCGCATCCGCCCCAGGGATCGCGAGTCCAAGACCGTGATCGTTTTTTCCCACCCCACCGGGCGGGGCGCGTGGTTGCCGATTTGCACGGCCCTTGCCCATGCGGGTTTCCACGTTGCCTTTGTCGGCACGCGTTATGCCGGCAGCGACCATGCCCTCATCATGGAAAAATGCGTGGTCGATCTCGGCGAGGGCATCGCGGATCTCAAAAAGCGTTTCGGCTATGACCAAGTCATCCTTGGGGGATGGAGCGGCGGCGGGTCCCTGTCTCTCTACTACCAGGAACAGGCCCTGCGCCCGACCGTCACGGCGACCCCGGCCGGGGACCCGCCGGATCTCACCCGCGCCACCCTGCCGCCGGCGGATGCGGTTTTGCTGCTGGCCGCCCATGTGAGCCGGTCCGTCACCCTCACTGAATGGCTGGACCCGTCCATTACGGACGAAACTCAACCCTTCAAGCGCGACCCTGCCTATGATCTTTATGCGGACCCTCCAGCGCACCGGGCGCCCTATGCCCAGCATTTTCTGGTGCTCTTCCGGGCCGCTCAGGTGGCACGCAACCGGCGGATTACCGCCTGGGCCGAGGAGCAGCTCGCCGAACGGGTGGCCGCCGATGGTCCGGGTGCGGAGCTGGGTTTCGTCGTCCACGGCACCATGGCCGACCCCCGCTGGCTGGACCCGGCCGTCGATCCCAACGACCGGGCGCCGGGCACCTGCTATCTGGGCGATCCGAAGGTCGTGAACATGGGTCCTGTGGGTCTTGCGCGGTTCACGACGCTGCGATCCTGGCTGTCCCAATGGAGTTTCGACCGATCAATGGCCAACGGCTTGCGCAATGCCGTCCATGTGGGCGTGCCGGTGCTCGTCGTCTCCAACACGGCGGACAATGCCTGTACGCCGAGCCACGCCTCGCGTCTCTACACGGCCGTGGGCCATGGGGACAAGACCCTGGTGGAGGTGAAGGGCGCGACCCACTACTACGCCGGCCAGCCCCAGCATCTGTCCCAATGCGTGGCGACCTGTGCGGACTGGCTCGCCCAACGCGGCTTCGAAACCATCCGGCTCAAGGGCAGCCTGCTGCCCTGACGCGGCCGGTCGTTGTTTTCTCCCCACCCTGAACGACTCTGGAGATTTCTGCCATGCTCAAACTCTGGACACGGATCGCGCAAGGCCCCGTGCTTGCTGCGACGCTCCTCACCTTCAGCGGGGCGACGGCCCTGGCTGAAAACGCCATCACCCGGGTCGAGACCGACACCATTATCATGGAAAATGTGCCCCGCGTGCCGGAGGCCTTGAGCGAGCGGCTGCGCCAGTACCAGAACATCCGCCCCACGGGGCTTGCCGATTGGACCCAGGACGGCTCGGGTCTCCTGATCCGCACCCGCTTCGGCGAGACGTCCCAGTTCCACCTCGTGAACCGGCCCCTCGGCGCGCGCAGTCAGATCACCTTCTATAAGGAACCCGTGCGCGGCGGACGCTGGGCTCCGGAAGGCGGACCCAACGGCTTTTTGTTCACGAAGGATGTGGGCGGTGCGGAAGTCTTCCGCCTGCATTATTTCGACGCGGACACCGGTGACGTGACCATCCTCAGTCAGGAAGGCGCCCGGGTCGAAGCCTATGGCTGGTCCGATGACGGAACGATGCTGATGTGGAGCGAGACCAGCCAGACCTCGCCGGTCCGCCGCACCTACATGGCCGACAGCAGCGCCATGTCCGACCCGCGTCTTGTCTTCGAGAAAGAAGGCTATTGGCTCCCAGCGGATCTGGCTGCGGACAAAAAGCGGCTGTTGCTGTTCCGCTACATTTCCCGCAACGAGTCCGAACTTCATGTCCTCAACCTGGAGACAAAAGCCCTCAGCCAGATCAACCCGGGGACCGGGAAGGTGGCCTATGGCGGGGCCGATTTTTCAGCGGACGGCACGTCGGTGCTTGCTGTTTCAGACGAAGGCAGTGAATTCCAGCGCCTGACCCGCTTCGATCTCGCGGGCGGTCGGAAAACCGTTCTGACGCAGGACATTCCCTGGGATGTCGGCGGCGTGACCCTGTCTCCGGATCGCAGCATCATGGCCTTCACTGCCAATGAGGGGGGACTGTCGACACTCCATATGCGCAAAACGGCCGACAACGCGCCCCTCGCCGCGCCGAGCCTGCCGGCGGGGATTGTCTCCTCCCTGACCTTCAGCCCGGACGGCAAAAAACTTGGCTTCGTGCTCAATGCGGCGGCCTCGCCTTCCGACATTTACGTCTTTAATCTGGAAACAGAGAGCCTTACGCGGTGGACCCGGTCGGAAGTCGGCGGTCTCGACACGGATCAGTTCACCGGTGCGGAGGCCGTGTCCTTTCCCACCTTCGACAAGGTGGACGGCAAGCCTCGGCAGATCCCGGCCTTTCTGTTCAAGCCGGAGCGGCCCAATCGTGCCGGCCCCCTCCCCGTCGTCGTCCAGATCCATGGCGGTCCCGAGGGCCAGTATCGCCCCCGGTTCAGCGCCTTCTACCAGGTCCTGACCAATGAGCTGGGCGTCGCCGTGCTCGCACCGAATGTGCGTGGGTCGGCCGGCTACGGAAAAAGCTATCTCTTGCTCGACAACGGCTTCAAGCGCGAGGACTCGGTGCGCGATATCGGCGCCGCCCTCGACTGGATCGCCACACAGGATGATCTTGATGCGGATAAAGTCGTCGTCCATGGCGGGTCCTATGGCGGCTATATGGTCCTGGCGTCCATGGTCAACTACAACGACCGCCTCGCGGGCGGAGTTGATATTGTCGGCATCTCCAGTTTTGTCACGTTCCTGGAAAACACGAGCCCCTATCGCCAGGACCTGCGGCGCAGTGAATATGGCGACGAGCGCGACCCGGCCATGCGGGCCCATATGGAAAAGATCTCGCCCCTGAACAATGCGGGCAAGATCACCAAGCCCCTGTTCATCATTCAGGGTCTGAACGATCCCCGCGTGCCGGCCAGCGAGGCGGAACAGATGCTCTCCAAGGTCCGGGCCAATGGCGGCAAGGCCTGGTACCTCGCGGCCAAGGACGAAGGCCACGGCTTCCGGAAGAAATCCAATCGGGATCTGTTGATGGCCACGACGGTCCTGTTCCTCCAGGACATTCTCGGTCTGGAGGAGTGAGCCAGACACAATGACCAGGGGGCGGACCGGACCGTTGACGCGCGCCCGGTCTACTCCCATGTGCTGGTCCGTGCTTGAGCAGGCATTGCTGCGCCCGCCGACCCTTCCGAGTCTTTCCCAGAACGGAGGTCCCCATGGACCGCACCGCCCTCTTCGAACCATTGACCCTCGGCGATCTCACCTTGCCCAACCGCGTGCTGATGGCGCCCCTCACCCGGAACAGGGCCCATCCGGACGGCACGCCCGCGGATATGGCCGTGCCCTATTACCGTCAACGGGCGAGCGCGGGGCTGATCATTACCGAAGCCACCCAGATCAATCCGCAGGGCAAGGGCTATATCAACACGCCCGGTATCCACGCGGATGCCCATGTGGCGGCCTGGCGACGCATCACGGACGCCGTTCACGACGCGGGCGGACGGATTTTCATCCAACTCTGGCATGTGGGCCGCATCAGCCATACATCGTTGCAGCCCGGCGGCGTCGCGCCCCTCGCCCCTTCGGCCATTCGCGCCGAGTCCATGACCTTCACGGAGGACGGATTCACCCCTGTCTCCGCCCCGCGGGCCATGACGGTGGAGGACATCGCCGCCACGGTGAAAGATTATGGAGCGGCCGCGCGCCGGGCCCTCGATGCCGGGTTCGACGGCGCGGAAATCCACGCGGCCAACGGCTATCTCATCGACCAGTTTCTCCGGGATCGGACCAACAAGCGGGACGACGCCTATGGCGGAAGTCCGGAAAACCGCACCCGTTTCCTGGCCGAGGTGACCGATGCGGTAACGGGCGTGTTCGGTCCCGGCCGGGTCGGCGTGCGCCTGTCTCCGACGGGGACGTTCAACGACATGGGCGACAGTGATCCTCTCACGACCTTTACTGCCGCGATTGATCGCCTGACGGGACGCGGCCTTGCCTATCTGCACCTGGTCGAGAAATTCGCCGTGGACAGTCTTTCGCCGGAGGACACGGCCCTGATCGATGCCCTGCGCCAACGCATGGACGGGGCCTATCTCGCCAATGGCGATTTCGACGGCGACAGCGGGGCCGAGCGGATTGCCAGCGGCACGGCGGACGCCATCACCTATGGCCGGCCCTTCATTTCCAATCCGGACCTGCCGCGGCGCCTGCGCGAGAACCTGCCCCTGACCACACCGGATCAGGCGACCTTCTATGGCGGCGACGAAAAGGGCTATACGGATTACCCCGCCTATGACGGAGCGGCGTGATAGGGTCGAGGGAGCTGCACGGATCACACCCTGCGGCGCCTGATATTTTTGCTCGGACCCTGTGAGAGACTTCGGCTACGGACCGATCTGCTGCCGTGGTCCGCTGAAATCCTGCGCCGTAAGGCTCAGCCTGGCCGGAGCAGGCGCTCGAAGGCGTCGACAAGCCAAGTCGTCATGTCTTCGGGCGAACAAATGCCGGCCCGGCACCCCTCGACGGCACTCGTCATCAGACCGGCGGAGAGGATGGGCATGGTTTTGGGATCGGTCGGACGAGCCCGGCCGTCGGCTTCGAGCATCGCGAACAGGTCCCGGATGGCATCGTCGACTGCGTCATAGGCCGCCACCGCTTCGGGGCCCATGTCTTCAAGTCGTGTGCGGTCGATGGGGCCGCCGACGGGTCCCGTCCGCAGCATGTGCTCCAGAACCGGTGCGATCACCCGGGCAAGCGCCGTTCTCAGATCATCGTCGGGCCGCGGCGCCAGATGGGCCAGAAGGCCGGCAATCTGCGCCTTGCGCGCATTGATGACGCCGATGCGGAGGGAGGGTTTATCGGGAAAAAACAGATAGACCGTTCCGGCGGCCACCCCGGCCCGCTTCGCGACCTGGGCAATGCTCGTATCGTCATAACCCTGATCCCTGAACAACTGGTCGGCGGCCTCGACCACGCGGGCGCGCCGTGCCTCAGGCGCGCGGCGCGCCAAGGATTTCGGTTTGGTTTCCGTCATGGCCTTGTGTCTCCCAATGCGCTCATAGCAGCAAGCTTTTTGAATGAATGAAATTCACTCATTGAATCTCAGAATGATCGATGGCATGTGTGACGCGCGTTCTTGGGTGAAGGGCTTTTTGGGGTGAAGCGCGTTTTGAATGACGCCGATGGAGGTTGGATATGAGCGGGTTGAGGTGGCTTGCCGTTGTTCTGATTGTCTTGGCTGCAGGACTGTTTTCTTGGCTGAATTTTACGTTTGCCGGGCGGCTGATCGGCGCGAACCATGCGGTTCCGACCCCTCAAGGTCTCACCCCAACCGCCCGATCGAGCGCGTCGGATCTCTCGCCCCTCGACATCGATTTCACGTCCGTTTCGTCTCTGCCCCAGGGCTTGACCGAATTGATGCCCGAGCTCAGCCGGACCGCACAGGTCGTGGACGGGCGCCTCACCCTTCGCGGCGTGCCGGCAATAGCCGGCTGGTATTCGGATCGGTCCGGACCGTTTTTCTATCGCGTCGTGTCCGGAAACTTTCTGGTGGAGACCGCGGTGCGTTCCGTCAAGGCCGACGACGGGCGGACGCGGCCCACGGGATCGTTCAATTCATCCGGACTTCTGGTCCGCGACCCTGCATCGGACAAAGGCAAGATGCGGTGGGTCATGTACAATATCGGTCAGCAGTATGAATTCTTCGGGACCGAAGCCAAAAGCACCGTTCCGGATATCGGAGGCTGGCATTTCCAGCGCCTCGCCGGTTTTCAATCAGCATCCACACTATGGCTCACGCCCCTCCCCGCCGATGGTGTCGAAGCGCGTCTGCGCATTTGCCGCGTCGGGGATGAGTTCCGCTTTTTCAAAAACCTTCCGGGCACCCAGGTCTGGGCCGAGGAGACGTTCGCCGAAGGAACGACGGTGATGGGCAACGGGAAATCCCGGCCGACCGAAGGCGTCGTGGACGGGGGCGTGATCCGGTTTGTTCGGCCCGATATCGCCAACACCGTCCAGGTCGGTCTGGTCACCAATCCCGGGATGCCGCCCCATGACGGGGTGGGACAGTTCGCATCGATCACTTTCGCCCGCATCGCCGATTTCGCCCCCTGCATGGCGAACTGACCCGACCCTTCAAAACCGCTGGCGCCGGGCCTGGAGCGGCTCGCATCATCAAAAACGGGTGCGAGCCCGCGTCGATTCAGGTCTTGGGGCTTCCCGTCTAGACCGTTACCCTTTCATTTTGACATCCTGCCAAACGGGGCCAGGACACTCGGGCGCCGCGTCGATGAAAGGATTGCGCAGATGACGATCAAGGCTTGGAGCCGCTGGACGGCCGCCATCACGCTGGCAACCACGCTGTCCCTCCACCCTGTGGGCGCCGCTGCTCGTGGTCCCGGTGGCGACTTTTCCCAGCTTGCCGAAAAGCTGTCGGCGTCTGTCGTCAATATCGCCTCGTCCCGGGAAAGCGCGCAGAATCCCTTTGGGGCGCCCCCGGGCGGCGGCGGCGTGCGGTCCCTGGGCTCCGGCTTCATCATCGATCCCTCGGGCCTGATCGTCACCAACAACCATGTCGTCCGCAACGCGACTGGCATTATGGTCTATCTGATCGATGATACCGTGCTGCCGGCCCAGATTGTGGGCCGAGACTCGGAAACGGACATCGCCGTGTTGAAGGTCGAGGCCGGCCGGCGCCGGCCGGCGGTGACATTAGGCAATTCCGATGACGCCAAGGTGGGCAGCTGGGCGCTGGCCATCGGCAACCCGTTCGGCTTCGGCGGGACGGTCACCCTGGGCATCATCTCGGCGCGCGACCGCAAGATCAAAGACCGCAGCCCCGCCTCGCGCGCGGGCGCCCGGCCGCAATATTTCGACTTCTTCATCCAGACCGATGCGGCCATCAACAGCGGCAATTCCGGAGGGCCTTTGTTCAACACCACCGGCGAGGTCATCGGCATCAACACGGCGATCATCTCGCCCACCAATTCGAATGTGGGCCTTGCTTTTGCGATCCCGTCCTCCTTCGCCAAGGTGGTGGTCGACCAGATCAAACAGTTCGGCGAGGCCCGGCTCGGCTTTCTCGGCGTCAGCGTGCAGCCGGTCGACGATGTGGTTGCCGAACGGTTCGGCCTCGCCGCGCCGCGGGGCGTGCGGATCACCCAGATCCGGCCCGACAGCCCCGCCCAGGTCGGGGGTCTGCTGCCCAATGACATCATCCTGTCCTATGGCGATTCACCCGTGAACAAGATGCGCCGCCTGCCCCGGCTCGTCGCGCGCACACCCGTCGGCTCCGTTGTCCCCATTCAGGTCTGGCGCCAGGGCCGCGAGATCACCGTCGAGGTGACGATTCAGCCCCTGCCCAAGGGCACGGGCCAGCGCCTGTCCATCGCGCCGCCGGAGCCCCGGCGCTTTGCCGGCCTCGGTGTAACCTTGTCGGAATTGTCCCTGCCCATGCGCATTCAGCACGGCATCCATCGCGATACGGATGGCCTGTTCGTCGTGTCCGTCGATGCCAATTCGCCCCTTGCGAACCGGGTCCGGCCGGGCGATCTGATTTCGGATGTGTTCGGTACGCCGGTCTCTTCCATGGCCGACATGGAAAGCGAGGTGGACCGGGCCGTCACCGACCAGACCGGCGCCCTTCTGGTCAAGATCGACCGTAAGGACGAGACCGTCTTCGAGGCCCTCGAAATCAAACCTTGATGGCCCAAACCGCGTCGGCGGCTTGTGACGGCCGCCCGGCACCGGCACACTGCGTCTCGAACGAGCAATTGTGGGAGGCAGGGCCGATGCTGGAAGGGTTGAAGGTGGTGGAGATGGCCACCTATATCGCGGCGCCGTCGGCGGGCGGCATGCTGGCCGACTGGGGCGCGAGCGTTCTTAAAATCGAGCCCCTGAAGGGCGATCCGATCCGGGATTTCTTCGCCTCCCTCGGCGTCGACATGGACGACAACCCGGTCTTTGCCCTGGACAACCGGGGCAAGCGGGGCATCGCCCTCGACTCCACCACACCGGAAGGCGCGGACATCATCCGCAAGCTGGTGGCGGAGGCCGACGTCTTCCTCACCAATCTTCGCCCGGGCTCCCTGACCCGCGCGGGCCTTGACTGGGACAGCGTCCACGCCCTCAACCCGCGCCTCGTCTATGCCAGCGTCACGGGCTACGGCCTGCTCGGCGAGGAAGCGGACCGGCCCGGCTTCGACATGGCGGCCTTCTGGGCCCGCTCCGGCGTGGCACGGCTCCATGCGCCCCGGGGAACGGACCCGTTTCCCATCCGCACCGCCTTCGGTGACCATATCACGGGCCAGTCCCCCGCCGCCGGCATCCTCGCGGCCCTTTATGAACGCGAGCGCACCGGTCAGGGACGGCTTGTCGAGACCTCCCTGCTGCGCACCGGCATTTACTCCCTCGGCTCGGACATGGCGATCCAGCTCCGCTTCGGCCGGGTGGCCTCCAACCGGGCCCGCCACGAGGCCGTTCAGCCCACGAATAATTTCTTTCAGACTAAGGACGGGTTTTGGCTGTGTCTGATCCCGCGCCAGGGCGGCTCGGACTGGAAGGCCCTCTTACGCGCCGTCGGCCGGGAGGCCATGGCCGAGGATCCGCGCTTTGCCTCTTCCAAGGAGCGCCGGCGCCATGGCGGCGCCCTGGTCGATATGCTGGACGAGGCCTTCGCCGAGCGGGACCTGACGGAGTGGGGCCCCCGTCTCGATGCGGAGGATCTGGTCTGGGCGCCGGTCCAGACTCCGGCCCAGGTCGCCGCCGATCCCCAGGCCGAGGCCGCCGGCGCCTTTGCCGACATTCCCGGCGCCGTGCTGCGCGACGAGGCCGGAACCGCCCATCCCTATCGCACGCCGGCCGCGCCGGTGCGATTCCACGGCGCCGAGGACGGACCCAAGGGGCCGCCGCCGGGCGTGGGCGAACACACGGCCGAGGTGCTGGGCGAGTTGGGGTATGACGAGGCGACCATCGCCGGCCTTCTGGACAAGGGCGTCGTGGGGACGGCCCGCGCCTCCTAGCAGCATCCGCGTGGCCGGGGCGGTTCGGGGCGATCCGTCCCCGGATCGTCCACAGCCTGGATCATCTCGCCCCCGCACCGTCCGCCGACCGGTCATGTCCTCACTTCAGGATCTCGGCCCGGGTGATGCGGCCGGATAAGGCGTCGATCTGCAGGCGGACGCGATCGTCTCCGGACCGGGCCGTGAGGTCGTAAAAGCCGTTCTGGAAGTGGACGCCCCGCGCCTTTGAATAGCCTTCCGCCTTCAACAGCCGGCGCAGGGCCTTGCGCCCCATCCCCACCCCTTCGCCGAACCGGTCGGCCAGGGCGAACCGGTCATTCACGAATCCCCGAATGCTTCGCCCCCGAACACCGGGCGCGACGGAGGCCCGGTGGCCGCCGTAAAGGCCCACGGTGTTCTGCACGCTGTTGCCCCGGATCCCGAGCGCCCGGAAGGGGGCGCCGGCGGCCCCGATACTGGCCGCGGCATCCGGTGGCAGGGGCACGGTCTCGAAGGCGAGCGCCGGCCCGGCGAGCCCGGCCAACAGCACAATGGCGAAACAAGATTTCATGGCCATGGGTCGGGTCTCCTTGAATGGGGCCAGAGCTTTAACGGGCCCGGGACTTAACGGGACCGGGACTTAACGGGATGAGGGCCGGGTCGGCCCAACCGGCAGGCCCGCCGCGTTCAGCAGATGAACCAGGGCGGGCGCGGCCATCTTGTTGTTATCGTGGTCGGCGCCGGGCACCGTGTCCAGGGTCCAGGCAAAAGCCGTGTCGAGGGCTGCCGCCCTTGCCTTGGCGGCCGCAAAAAAGCGCCGACCCCGGGCCAAGCGATGGGGCCCCTGGGCAATCGCTTCCGGCGTGCGCCGCAGGGCCCGGCCCTCAGGATCCGTATCCTCCTCGCCCAGAAGGACGATGATCCGCTGGCCCAGGACGGCCCGCGCTGCCGCCGGATCCACGACGGACCCCTTCAGCCCATAGGGCCACGCGACCTCGAAATCCGGCAGTGTGTACCAGCCCGCATTGGCCGCGACGATCGCCAGCGCCCGGTTTTCGGGCACGTGATAGGCGAAGCGGTGCACGAATTGGGATCCCGCTGAATGGCCGAACATCAAATAGCCCGTCTGCCGGGAGCCGACCCGCTGGGCCACGGCGTCGAACAGGGGCTCAACGGCGGAGAAGCTCCACTGGGCCCGGGGCCGCGGGGCGCCTTCGGCATCGAAGACATGGCCGAGATTATAGGCACGGGAGCGCGGGAAGGCCTCGTTCGGGAAGGTCGGCGCCACCACCAGAACCTGGAACGCCGCGACCAGTCCCACCCAATGGTCCCGATAGGCATCTCCGTTGCGGCGGTTGCCGTGGTGAACGAACAGGATCGGTGTATCCGGCCCCAGGCTGCGCGGGGCGGCGTAGAACACCGGGATGGCCGGCCCTGCCCAATCCGAAAACACGAAACAGCCACGCCCCGCCGGCAAAGGCCCGGGCGCGAGGGGGCCGGGCTCCGCCACCCCATGGCCCGCGCAGGGACCGTCTTCGGCCGCTTGGGCCCCGGCCCGCACGGCATGCGGCAGGGCCACCACAAGGACTGCGCACAGCGCCAGCGAGGCCGGAAAACGGCAACGGAACAGGGACAGCATCGACATTTTCATTTTGGTCCTTTCGGCTCCTCTTGGGGGACCCGCCGACCGCCCGGCAGAGGCATGCCCTTGAGCCGGCGGCGGGGACGGTCAATACTTGGCTTAACCATGACGTCAAAACGAGGCGGAGGACACCCCATGGCCGTTGACCGGTTTCCCATCGAGGCGGGGCACATCATGATGTTCGCCCGGTCCATCGGCGATCCGAACCCGATCTATCACGATGCGGATTATGCCGCCGGGACGGAGCCGGGCACGGTCATCGCCCCGCCCACATTCGTTCAGGCGAGCGCCCAGTATGATCCGGACTATCCCCTGCGCCCCAAGATCGGCGCGCCCTGGTTCGGTTCCGGCGGCACGCCCACGGGCCTGTCGGCCGGGGAAGGGTCTGGCGGCGCATCGGGGCGTGGTGGATCAGGGGGGGGTGGTGGATCGGGGGGCGGCGGCAATAGCGGCATGCTCCACGCCGAGCAGCATTACGAGTATCACCGCCACCCGGCGCCGGGCGATGTGTTGACGGCCACGGTGCGCCCGGGCCAGACCTGGGAAAAGCAGGGCCGCCGCGCCGGCAAGCTGATCTTTGCCGAGACCGTGACGGAATACCGGGACCAGAACGGCGATCTCGTGGTCACCGCGCGCAGCATCGGTGTGCGCACGGAACGTCCTGCTACGGCGGAATGAGGGAGACGGGCCATGCCCTTGAAGAAAAGCGCCCTGTCCGTGGGCGATGTGTTCAGCCAGATCCTGGTGGAGGATCTGAAGCGCACCCAGATTGTGCAATATGCCGGCGCGTCAGGCGACTATAATCCCTTGCATACGGACGAAGTCTTCACGACACAGGTGGCGGGCTATCCGTCCGTATTCGCCCATGGCATGCTGACCATGGGCATGACGGGCCGCCTGCTGACGGATGTGGCGGGCGATGGGCGCCTTGTGCGCTATGGAGTCCGCTTCACCGCCCAGGTCTTCCCCGGCGACACGCTGACCGGCACAGCCACGGTCACCGCCATCCGCGAGGAGGCCGGCGAACCGGTCGCCGATTTCGAAGTCGTCACGGTCAACGCCGCCGGCGCCCCCGTCCTCACCGGCACCGCCACCGCCCGCCTCGACCCATAGCCCAACGCCTGAGTTGAACCCCCGCCAAACGGATGGTACGAACCTCCCAGGGCCGGCTTAGCTCAGCTGGTAGAGCATCTGATTTGTAATCAGAGGGTCGGCGGTTCGATCCCGTCAGCCGGCACCATCAAAACCCCAATAAAATCAACGACGCGGCAAAAACAGAACCAGAACAAATGCAAAGCGAGTGACCTTTCAAAGGTCACTCGGGTGACCTGCCGCAGTGTTGAACATCCCTCATGTCGCGCTTGAGCCTGACGAACTGTTCATGGCTCATCATTTCGTCGATGCGCACTGGTTCGGTTGGTTGGCGCGTGCTTTCGAGCAGGCGGGCGCGCCGAACACGTACCGCTCGGACGTCATTCGGCCTGCAATGTGTGGAGCACATCCGAATACCAGACGGCATTCAGCCCAAGGACCTCGTCGTGATCCGGATCGCGCGAGAACGCTTCAAGGCGTGAGGAATGAACGCCAAGCAGGTACCACGGCATGCTCGTATCCGGCGGCGGGTTCCGATCACGCATGACCACGGGCGCGCCGCTGAGGCCGCGATGGGTCCGCGCATCGATCAGGAAATAGCCCTTGCCTCCGAATCTCAGTCCGTAGGACGAGGCAAGGCTGGCGTGCCGCGCAAGCGGCAGGTGGTGCAGGGTATCCTGGAAACCGAGCGGATAACCGATGGCGAGGAGGGTCTGGCCAATCTCGACATGGGCATCCGCCGCCGGCAGATGGCCCGGCCGAAAGGCCGCGATCTGGGCGGTTTCGGGCAAGGCAGCCTGGTCGATGTCGATGGCGACGACATCCACCAGCCCTTCATCATCCTTGGCTTCGCGCCATACGTTGAGCGTGTCTTTGTAGAGCGGGATCGAGAAGCCGATGAACCGGCCCAGATCATTCCGGTCCATGTGCAGGTCAATCTCGATCCGGTCTGGTCTATGACCGGACGCCTCATCCAGGACAACATGGCGACTGGTGATCAGCTGAAGCACGCCATTCGCTTCGAAGAAAAAGCCGGTGGCATTAGACAGCCGGCATGGGCCGGCAAAGGTGCGGATCCGCACAGTGCTGAGAAAGAGTGCTTCGATCATTTCAACTTTACCAGCGCGCTCAAGAGAAACGTTGACTGCGTTTCAGCCACCAAGCAAACACACTTCGCCACGCTTCGCATAAGGTGGATTGCAGACCCATCTGTTTCCCGTATAGTCAAGATGTGCATTCGCAGGAATGGCAATCTGACGGCAGGTGTTGCCGACGGACTCATAGCCTCGCTCGCAAGCCCAGCCGGGTCCATAGCCCTTCTCCTGGAGAAACGCGTTCGCGGGAACGGCGATTTCGATGCACGCCCCGTCGACCTCCCGGTAGCCGCGTTCGCAGCTCCAGCCTGGACCGAAGCGCGCATTGGTCAGGTAGGCATTGCGGGGCACCTGGATGGGCGCACAGCGATCATTGGCGATGCGGTACCCCCGACCACACTCCCATCCTAGACGGCTCGACCCATCGGTCAGGTAGGCATTTTCCGGAACGGTGATCTTCACGCATGTGTCGCGTGCCGCCCGGTATCCGCGATCGCAGGCCCAACTGTCACCCCGATGGTGCAGGTGGCCATGCGCCGGAATGGCGACCGCCACGCACACCTGATCTTTGCGGAAAAACCCATGTGAGCACTCCCACCCGCGGTTGTAGGCCCTGGTTGTGAGATAGGCATTGTCCGGTGCTATCACCTTCTCGCAACGGTCGCCGGCCCTCAGGAAGCCCGGATCGCATTCCCATCCGCTTCCATAAGCGCGGGGAGAGGCGTTTTCAGGCGGTGTGACGGCGGCCGACCGGGCATGGGCCCCGGCAGCGGTCAAGAGCAACGCCAGGAAAAGCAGGGGACTGAAGATGAATGGTAACCGGCTCGTCAGGCGCGGCGCTGCGGGGGGCGGGGCTGGGACTGGCGTCATGGCCTTACGACTCGACGCGGATCGTGCTGACGGCTGTCTTTCCGTTGCGCGGATCTTCTGCGGTGTCGAATGACACGCGCTGGCCGTCGCTAAGGTGGCTCACCCCACATCGCTCAAGCGCGCTTGCATGGACAAAGACGTCCTTGTCGCTGCCGTCGGGCGTAATGAACCCAAAGCCCTTTTGTTCGTTGAAGAATTTTACAGTGCCTGACGTCATGACCGGCTCCTCGCCTTGTGATCGGGCCGGCACAGCGCCTGCCCTTGATTTCGTATTCTTGGGAGGAGGTCAAACGGCAGCTGGCCTGAGCCCGGCAACAGTCATCTTGGGATCCGTCCAAGTGTACCACGGTCAAATGGGCACGAAGTCGTCGATTACAACCACCGGCGAGCCGAGAAGCCTTGCCCCTCGCGGCGGCGGGGTTGAATGGAGGGAAAGACCTTTCGTCCGAGACCCTCTCATCCGTCACTGCGAGGCGCGAAGCGACGCGGCAGCCCAGGGTAAGGGCACGAGGATCCCTCCCTGGATCGCCACGCTGCGCTCGCGATGACGAAGATATAATGACGCACCGAGATCTTTTCTTGGCCGGTTTATCCGACGTTCCCATATGAAGCTCAACATCGCGGCGCCGGACGCAATCTGAACGCCAACGCTTTGGTTTTGGACCCTGCGTCTCAATCTTGACGTTATGATTGCGCCGAAAATCGCCTCAGAGAAGCCATTTTGGGCAACACGCCCGTCACTCAGGCACAGTTTTCCTTCTCTCATCCCATGATCGTCCCCTTGTTCAAACCGCTGAGCCGGACGGTCGCCGCAGATCCGCGGTGTTCTCCAGGATGCGGCGCATGAGATCGCGCGGCACGGCGACCTCGACCATCTGGGAGACGGGATAGCGGGCGTGGGTAATGACCTTCGCTCCGATCTTCACCGGCTTCTCGCGCAGGGTGGTGAGGCACCATTACTGGACCCCTTTCGGCAAGATCAGGGTGCGCAGGAAATTGGCGAGATTATAGGCCAAGGCGTGCAGCTGGAGGCGCACGCCGTTGCTCCGGAACCGGGCGCCCTTCACGCGGTGCCGGACCGCATGCTGATTTCGGCGCCGCCACGATCGGCGCCGCAATCCCTGACCATTCCGTCATAAGCTCTTGTGGAAAATGCCCGTGGCGGGCACAGTCCGGTATCGTGAAGCTGGATATATCGGACTGGATGTCCGCACCATGGGGTGCGGCCTAGGGGGTTCGGCATCGGGGGGGACATGGCGGCGCGGGTTCTGGTGATCGGGCTGGATGGGGCGGATGGTGCCCTGGTCGAGCGGTATTGCCGTGATGGGGTGATGCCGACCCTGGCCGGCTTGCTGGCGCGCGGAACCGGGGGCCGTCTGGTGAAGCGGCCCGAAATTGGCGATGACGCGTCCTGGACCAGCTTTGCCACCGGGCGCCCGCTGGGGGATCACGGCCGCTACCACGGCCCCAATCAGATGCGGGCCGGCCAGTACGAACCGGTCCGGTTCCGCGACACGCCCATGGTTCAGGAGACGTTCTGGGACCGCCTGAGCCGGCGCGGCGCGGCGGTGGGTCTTCTCGACGTGCCCAAATGCCCGCTCTCGCCCGAGCTGAACGGCTTTCAGGTGAATGACTGGCTGGTCCACGGGCGGGATCATCCCCACCCGGTCAGCACGCCGGCGTCCCTGGCGGGCGAGGTCGTGGCCGCCTTCGGCGACCCGCCCGAAAGCCCGTGCAAAGCGTATTCATTCAGCCTGGGATCGGTTTTCCATGACGGCTACACCCCCGACAGCGCGGCCCGCGCCGTGGAGCGCCTGGCCCGGTCGGCGGACATGAAGGCCAACGCGGCCGAGCACTATCTGCGCCAGCGCGATTGGGACCTGTTTGCCACCGTGTTCAAGGAATTGCACTGCGCCGGGCACCTGTTCTGGGATTGTGTGGATCCCGCCCATCCCGATTACGATCCGGACCGGGACGAGCGGTTCGGGCGCCCCCTGGAAACCCTCTATCGCCAGGTCGATGCGGGCATCGCCCGCCTTCTGGCCGTGGCCGGGCCCGATGACCGGGTGCTTGTGCTCTCACCCCACGGCATGCGCCTCAACTGGTCGTCGGAGCATATCATGCCGGCCTTCTGCGAACGGTTGAACCGGGCCCTCCTGCCCCGGGGGGCGCGCTTGCGCCAGGACGGCGCATATGCCGTGAAGACGGCGCTCGGCCGGCGTCCGCCCGCCCGCTACGGCTGCGCGGAAAGCCACGTCTATCAAGTGTCTTATAACGAGAGCGGCGCGGCCTTCCGGATCAATCTGCAAGGGCGTGAGCCCCGGGGAAAGGTGGCGCCGGGCGCGGCCTATGCCCGAACGCTGGACCGGCTGGAGACCGGCCTTCGGGACCTGCGCTTTGAAGCCAGCGGCAAGCCGGTTATGGGCGAGATGCTGCGCATGCAGATGATTCATGGCGGTGGCACCGCCTGCACCGCGGATTTGCCCGATCTGGTGGCCCTGTGGAGCGGCGTGGATCCGGGCGGGGCCATTTTCTCCCCAAGCTTCGGACGGTTTCCCGCGGCGGCGCGGCGCATCCGGCCGGGCTATCATTCCGGGCATGGCTTCTTTGTTGCGGTCGGGGACAGTCCGATAGACACTGCATCCTCGGGGATGCCCATAGAGCGGCTTTCGAACGCTCTGGAAGACTGGGTGGCGCAATCTCTGAAAGAGGCCTGAGGCGCGGGTCTCCGACGAGGGCCTGAAGGGTTGTGCCCCGTTTGTTGCCCGGCATCTGATGGGGCGCCGGGGCGTGATTGGTCGATCTAGTGCACTGACGCATTCAGGTCGTGCAGCTTATCCTGTCTTTGCGAGGCGCGTCAGCGACGACGCAATCCAGAGCCGCACACGCTGAGTCTTCTGCGCTGGATCGCCGCGCGACCTTTGGCCGCTCGCGATGACGATCTGCACCATCGATATGAGTCGGTGCACTTGGTTCAAGTCATGCCGGCGGGTCGGTCATCCGGCCGGCCGGTTTTTTGCGGAGGTCGATTTCGGTCATGTCAGTCACGCTCACCATCCCTCCCCCGCGCTTCGTGTTCATGGAGGTGAACAAGCGGTGCAACCTGAAATGCACCCATTGTGATTTCTGGCAACGGGACGACGACGACCGGGCCAATTATCTAAGCCTGGAGCAAAAACGGTCCATTCTGGAAGAATTCGCCGAGATCAACCCTGAGGGCAATCTGGTGATTTGCGGCGGCGAGCCGATGCTGGATCTCGAAGAGTATTTCGGGCTTGCCGCAGCCGCGCGGCAGAACGGCATTCGGGTGCTGTCCGTGGTCAACGGCACGCGCATCCGCAGGGCGGAGATGGCCGAGCGCATGGTGCGCGAAGGGCCCAATGAGATTTCCATTTCCCTGAACAGCCATATTCCGGCGCTCCATGACGAAACCCGGGGTGTGCCCGGGGCCTTCGAAAAGGCGACGGAGGCCATCCGGCTGCTCGTCGATGCCAAGCGCCGTCTGGGGGCCGAGGACACGCGGATCTATGTGATGGGCCTCATTTTCGGGCGGAACTATCGGGAGATCGACGGCTTTTACGATTTCGTCCTGAACGATTTGGGTGCGGACCAGCTCAAGCTGAACTTCATCCAGCCATCCTTCGGCCAGGCCGGTGAGATCGATCCGTTTTTCGAGGCCGAATCCGATGTGGACGGCGACGAGATCGTGGACATCATCTCCCGGTGTAATGAGAAATACGGGCTGGGCCTCAATCCCATCTGGATCGGTCAAGTGGGCATGTATTTCCGGTCCCTCGCCAAGATCAACAAGGACGACCGCAAACGCGGCTGGGGCGCTTCCAAGGGTACGGATGAGCACATCTGCAACACCTACAACCGCAATATCATGATCAACCATTACGGCGTGGCGCGACTGTGCTTCTCCGTCGGGTTTCCGGGCAAGGTCCTGGAAAAGCGGGGCGATCTGACGAGTTTCTGGGCGGGCGCCAACGGCATCCGCGCCCGCATGCGCAAATGCAATCAGTTCTGCGGCATCAGCCACAGCGTCCGCCGTGAAAGCAGCACTGAAAAAGGGCGGGACAAAATGGTGGCCCACGAGGCCCGATTCGGCGTGGTGCCGCCGCCGGGACCGGTGACGGAACTGATGGAAGGCATCCGCGCGTTCATCCGATGACGCACGGCCAGGAAGCGACGACCCCTGACAGATGGGCCCTGACAGATGGGCCCTGACGGATGTGCGATGACGGATGTGCGATGATGGACCGGGCCTTCAGTCTCAGCGTGGTGATGCCGGCCTTCAACGCCGAGGCCCATATCGATGATGCCTTGGCCAGCCTGTTCGATCAGACCCGCCGGGACATCGAGATCCTCGTGGTGGATGATGGCTCCCGCGATTCCACCGCGGACCGCGTTCTCGCATGGCAGGGCCGGGCACCGGCGGACGGCCCGGTTGTTCGCCTGATCCGCCAGGACAATGCGGGCCCGTCGGCGGCGCGCAACCGGGCCATCGAAGAGGCGCACGGCCCCCTGATCGGCTTTCTCGATGCAGACGATCGGTGGGCGGCGGATAAGGTCGAAAAGCACCTGGAGCTGATGGCCCGGCACCCGGGGACCCTGCTTTCGGTCTCGGGGTTCCATTTCATCGACGAGACCGGCGCCCCTCTTTACGAGATCATGCTGCCGCCGGGGGATCGTCTATCCTATGCCAAACTTCTGGAGCGCAACGCGATCCATACCAGTGCGGTGATCGCCCGAAAGAGTGCGATTGACCGGGCCGGAAGGTTCGATACGGGCCTGCGCACTTATGAGGATTTCGATCTTTGGCTGCGCATTGCGCGCCAGGGGCCGGATGCGATCCGTACCCTGCGCGAACCCTTGACCGCCTATCGCCGCCACAGCGTCCAGGCGACCAAGGACTGGCGCAAAATGCATGGGGGCTGGAAGACGGTCATTGCGCGCCATGAGGCGTGCGAGCCGGCCGTTTGGCGCCGTGTCCGCGCCATCGCCTGGGGTCATCAACTCGAATATTGTGCGTCCTTGGCCTATAACGCCGGTGAGATCGCGGAAATGCGGCGTCTGATCCGGCAATGCTGGAAAAAGGGGGGCCTGCGGATGGTTGGGCAGTATTACACCCTTCTCATGACGGTCATCTGCCTTGCGACTTTTCTGCCGCGGCCGGTCCAGCGTATGCTGGGGCGGGGCTTTGTCGAACTGCGCAAGCTCAATCATGCCCTCTCGACGGCCTTCCTCAACCAGAAGGGGCGGTCCGGATCATCACCGGCGGCGTGAGGCATCGCAGAAGACCCGCTGGGCCGTGTCTTTCTGGGCCGTGCCCGGTTTCGTTTTTAAGACAAACCCTGTCCATGGAGAGACTGGCTATGACTGTCCGCGATGCTCAGACTCAAACACCGGTTGGCGTGCCCACACCGATCAAGCTGTGATGGCCAGGGGAGCAAGACCGTGCGCCACCACTCATCCGCACCGCAGACGGTCAGGGTGAGGAGCGGTAGGGGGCGTGGGTGTAGTATTTGGGCCGGGTGTCGAGGCGCACATGGAGCCAGAACACCCCAAGGCCTGAGGTACTCACCCAAAGGGGCACATCGCTCACCCGCGCGATAGCCGCCTCGCCCACCGCAGCCCAAAAGACCCGTTGCAGATCCA
>JBHJGV010000001.1:0-4321 GCA_050331455.1 Alphaproteobacteria bacterium | reverse complement strand
CTCAGCGCTCCCGAAAGGGCGGCAGGTGCGGCAGGGCCCGCCCGGGCGGGCGGGCGCGACAAAGATCTGTTAACCCCTCCTCGCAAAGACTTTCCGCCATGCCCCTTCCGGGCAAGGGTGATTCGGAGCATCCGGTCCCAGGGACCGGCCATCGATCCCGTCCCTATGCGGATGGTCAGCTCCCTTCCCTTGTCTGCCGCGCCAATCCATGGAGCCCTCCCCTTGGAACCCGCAATTGCACCGTGGCTGCCCGCCGGAGTCGAAGCCGTACACGTCATGAATGGCCGCGTTGCCCTCAAGGCATGCCCAGAGGCCTTGTCCCGTGACATCGTGCTTAAGGCCGGCGCTCGGGAACTTCCCTTTTCAACCCTTGCTCCACATCAAACCCCCGAGGCGGCGCCCGAAACACAGGACGAGGCCTGGGTGCGTCCCTTCCCCCTGGACCCGCGCCATCTGGTCCAGGCTGTGATGCCGCCCGGCGAGGGTCTTTGCGACGTCACAGTGAACGGGCTCGAAGACTGGACGCTCGAAAACGCGCCAACGCTCCAGGCGCGCGTGGACTGCTACGACGATCCTCTTACGATCGCATTCGACAGCCATCTCATCATGCCGGACCATCGCGGCGACCTCATTTTCCGGGCCGCCATCGCCGTGCACAGGGCCGAGGCGGATCTCCAGATCCATCTGACCGGCGAGGACGGCGGCACGCAGACCCTGACCGTTCCCTTCGATCCGGCCAAGGCCGGTGGGCGGACCTTAGTGGGCTATCAAATCCTCGCCGTCGACCTTCCGATGGTCACGCGGCCCACGGATATTTCCTTTTCGATCCGGTTCCATCGCTTTATTCCGGAAGTGGACATCCAGCCCTATCTGTTCGTGGCGGCGCCGCGATTGACGACGCGCGCAGCCGTGGACCGGGCCATCGAGCCCGTCGCCCTGTCCGGACCGTCCGTGTCCGGTGCTCATTGGGTGACGGCGGATCTGCCGGCGCGCCGGGCCGGCGCCGGAGAGCCGATACGTCTGATCACCGCGGAGGGCGAGGTGCCCCTCTTCATGCCCGATGACAGCCAGGTGATGCTGGTTCGGGACAAAGGCCATAGCCTCGTGATGCGCGCGACCCGGGCGCAGATCTTCAGTTTCTTCTTCAACGGCGTGCCCACCTTCCAGGCCTTTGTGGGCCATGAGGACACCGCCGTGCGACTGCCCGTTGCGGCCCTGCGCGGGGCCGCCTTGCATCTCGGCGTCCGGGACCGGTCCGGCACCCAGGTCTTTCTGGAAACCTATATTCAGCCCCCCTATCAAGTGACACCCCTCGAGGTTCTGCAGCGGGACACCCGCCCCCCGTTCCCCGGTGCGTTGTTTGCCCAGGCCGCCCACCGATATGCGGGCCTGAAAGCGCATCTCACCCACGGGTCCCCCATGAGCGTTCTGAGCCAGCTTGCGCATGTCGTCTCGGTGCTTGAGGGCGGCCATGACGCCGTGACCCTGGCGCCCCTCGCCTTTCCCAAGGTGGAGCAGCCGGACGTGTCGGTGATCATACCGGCCCACAACAAGGTGGCCGTCACCTATTATGCCCTGTGCGCGCTCCTGCTTGCCCATAACAAGACCGCCTTCGAGGTCATCGTGGTGGATGATGGGTCCACCGACGAAACGACCCAACTTGAAAGCATCGTCACCGGGATCCGCGTGCTGCACAACACGGAGCCCCAGCGCTTCATCCGGGCGTGCAATCGCGGCATTGCGGAGGCTGCGGGACGGTTCGTCGTTCTGCTGAACAACGACACCGAGCCGACGGCGGGTTGGCTCGACGCCCTTATGGACGCGTTCGATCGTTTTCCCCGAGTCGGCCTGGTGGGCTCGAAACTGCTCTATCCCGACGGCACGCTTCAGGATGCCGGCGGACTGATCTGGGCCTCGGGCAATCCGTGGAACTACGGCAACCGTCAAAACCCGTGGGAACCACGCTTTTGCTATGCCCGCCAGGCCGATTATCTCTCCGGCGCCGCCCTGATGACCACACGCAAGATCTGGAACGATGTGGGCGGCCTTTCGGACTATCTGGCGCCGATGTATTTCGAGGACACCGATCTGGCCTTCAAGATCCGGGAAGCGGGCTATACCACATGGTTCGTTCCCTCTTCGATCGTCTACCATTTTGAAGGCATGACCAGCGGGACGGACACCGCCCAGGGCTTCAAACGCTTCCAGGAAGTCAACCGCCCGAAATTCAAACGCCACTGGGCCAAGGCTTTCACGGGTTTCGGGCCCGAGGGGCACCGTCCGGACCTGGAAAAGGACCGGGGCATTTCCGGCCGTGTGCTGTTCATCGACTATGCCACGCCATGCCCGGACAAGGACGCCGGCGGCTACGCCGCCGTCCAGGAAATCCGGCTCGTGCAGTCCCTCGGCTACAAGATCACGTTTCTGCCCCAGAACCTCGCCTATTTCGGACAGGCTACGGAACGGTTGCGGGAGTCGGGTGTGGAGGTCATCCACGCCCCATTTTATCTTTCGGTGAGCGACTTTCTGGAGCACCGCGCCAGCGAGTTCGACGTGTTCTATATCACCCGCTATTATGTGGGTGCGGAAACCATCGACCAGATCCGACGGCTGGCACCGGGCGCCAAGGTCATCTTAAACAATGCGGATCTCCATTTTCTGCGCCAGTTGAGAGCGGGCCTTGCCCTGAATGATCCGGCTCGCATCGCCGAGGTCAAGACCGTTCGAGACCAGGAACTGTCCGTCATGCGCAAGTCCGATGTGGTGCTGTCCTACAACGAGGTGGAGCACACGGTCATTCAGTCCCACACGGATGGCGCGGTGAAGGTCGCCAAATGCCCCTGGGTGATCGACCCGACGGAAGCCGGGCCCGGCATGAAGCACCGCACGGGCCTGTCCTTTCTGGGCAGTTTCGGTCACCACCCCAATCTGGAGGCCATGACCTGGTTCGTCCAGGAGGTGATGCCCCTATTGAACGCGTCCGCGTCCCGCCGGACACCGCCGATCACCCTGTCCATTTACGGCTCCGGCATGGACGACACCGTGCGGAGCCTGGCCAATGAAACGGTCTATACGGAAGGGTTTATCGAGAATGCTTCGGATGCCTATCACCGGCACCGTGTCTTCATTGCCCCGCTGCTGTCGGGCGCCGGGATCAAGGGCAAGGTCCTGTCCGCCCTGGCCCATGGTGTGCCCAGCGTTCTCAGCCCCATCGCCGCCGAGGGCGTGGGCCTGCGCGACGGCCATGACTGCCTCATCGCCGCCACGCCGGCGGAATGGGTAAGCGCCATCCGAAGCGTGTATGACGATGCGGCCCTGTGGCGCCGCATTTCCGAGAATGCCCGCGCCTTCGCCCAGAGCAATTACTCCTTCGAAAAGGGACGGACCCAGATGCGTGCCGTGTTCGAAGCCGCCGATATTTTCACGGCTGCGGCCTGACCGTTGCCTGTGCATCCGGATCCCACCATGAATTCCGTCCTCTTCATTGTCGGCATGCACCGGTCGGGCACGTCGGCCCTTTCGGGCATGATGCGCTTTTGCGGTTATGAGCATGGGCGCCGACTGCTCGATCCGGCCCAGGACAATCCGACCGGGTTCTGGGAGCCGGGTCCCGTCATGGAGGTCAATGATCGGGTTCTGGCCGCCATGGGCGCGTCCTGGCACCGCGTGCCGGCCTGGCTGACCTGGCCGGACCAGACGCCGGCGGATGCAGGCGCCTGGATGACGGACAGTTTCGCCGATGTGGCGGCCGATGCTTGGGACCGGGCCTTCGGGACCGGCCCGGCTGGAAACAATCCCTTGACTGATGATTCGCTTAAGGATGGGTCCGGAGGTGTCAGCACACGGTCCCATCCCAAGGGTGACCCGCAGCCGGAGGCCGAGGGTCGGCGCCTGGTTTGCAAGGATCCCCGCCTCTGCCTCACCCTGCCCCTTTGGCTTCAGGTGGCCCGGGCCAAGGGCTTTGCCGCCAGCGTCTTATGCATTCACCGGGAGCCCCGGGCGATCATGGCCTCCCTGACCCGGCGCAATGGCCTGGATTTCGCCGCCGTCGCCGCGCTCATCACGGATTACTGGTGGCACGCGATCCAGACCGTTCCCGAAGAAACCGGGACCGTGCGCTATGAAACCCTCCTTCAATCGCCTGAGGACGCACTTGGCGCACACGGCATCACCTTCACCAGTGGCGAGGCTGCGGAACAGGCCAGGGCCTTCCTCGCCAAGGGACGGGCGCTGGCCCCCCCCCCCCCGCCCGGGGGGGCCCGGCCCCGGCCCCCCCCCCCGGAGCGGCGGGGCCAGGGGCGGGTGGGCCGGGGGGGTGGGG